>CACYYG010000030.1 GCA_902778535.1 uncultured Prevotellaceae bacterium | reverse complement strand
TACCCAACGGCCGCCGGACACCGGAAAACCAGAATCCGGAACAGGCCGATGCTTCTTGTACTACTTCATTCTGTCTATGTAAGCCTTTCAAAGATCTCAGTCATTGCGCGGACAAAGACTAGGCCCCTCGAAAAAAGGGGCGTTCCCTTGTTTGCGGATGCAAAGGTACGAACTTTTACAACACCCACCAAATATTTTTGCAACTTTTTTTCATGAAAACACAAAAAATTTTTCAACCGATGATAATAGTCAACATTACTAATGACTACACATTATTATTTATATACGCGCGTAAGAACGGATACACAGATGACACCTTAAAAAGTTTTTTGAAAAAAAGAATGTCGTTTCATAAATAATTTGTATTTTTGCACCGCAAAAGAAGAAGGATGAGACTGCTGCAGCAATATTTGACCACGTTTGGTCGCTATCTGATGCTGATGGGCCGTACGTTCAGCGTGCCTGAGCGGATGCGCATGTTCTGGAAACAGTATGTGAAGGACATGTCGCAGCTTGGTATCAACTCGATTGGTATCGTGCTGCTCATCTCGTTCTTTATCGGCGCTGTCATCTGTATTCAGATGAAGGTGAACATCGAGAGTCCTTGGATGCCGCGATGGGTGGCGGGTTACACCACACGTGAAATCATGTTGCTGGAGTTTTCAAGCAGCATTATGTGTCTTATCCTTGCCGGCAAGGTGGGTTCCAACATTGCCTCAGAGCTTGGCACGATGCGCGTGACGCAGCAGATAGACGCCCTTGACATTATGGGCGTGAACTCCGCCAGTTATCTTATCCTCCCAAAGATTCTTGGCATGTTGACCATCATGCCCATTTTGGTTGTATTCTCCAGTGCCATGGGTATTGTCGGTGCTTACGGCACGGCCTACATCGGACACATCATTACACCCGACGACCTGACGGCCGGTCTTCAGCATGCCTTCGTGCCCTGGTTTTTGTGGATGTCGATTATCAAGAGCCAGTTCTTCGCCTTCATCATCAGTTCCGTACCTGCATTTTACGGCTACACCGTTGAAGGCGGCAGCATCAACGTAGGCAAGGCGTCGACCAACGCTGTGGTGACGTCAAGCATGCTCATTCTTTTCAGCGACATCTTCCTCACGCAACTACTGTCGTAGAATCATCACCAACGGTTATCTGCAATCTTGCCGCCAAGCACGCTGAAAACGTGATGAAGTAGTTTTGTTTTTGTACACACGGTGTGTACTAAAAATACACACGGCGTGTACTAAAAGTACACGTCATGTGTACGAAGCGTGTATTGGATGTTTAGAAACACAGAGCTGATGAAGGCACGAAAAAGAGGAGCATCCCAGTCTATCAGGATGCTCCTCTTTTCTTTTACTGTTATTTTACCTTACTTCTTAATCTTATAGACTCGGAAGGACATGGCTGGCAGCTCGTCGTTGAGCACGGCCATCTTCTTGCCGGCCTCGGTGCTGACATTGCCAGCCTTCGGAGTGATGCGTTCAGGCTGGTCCAGCGTGTTCTCATCGTCGTAAGAGCCGCTGTGACTCAGCGTCAGTGTCTGTGCTGTGGGCTGGCCTTCGATGCCAAGCAGGTTCAGCTGGATGGGCTGCGGCTGACGCGATGTATTGGCGACCTTGACGATGACCTCACCCGTGGTCTGGTCGTAGACCGACGATGCAAATAGTCCGTCCTGTCCAGGCTGACCGGCTACGGGCTTCTTGTCCATCGTCAGCTGCAAGACGTTGGTGCCCTTGTTTGAGGCGTAGAGCTGCTGCACGTAGTAGCTCACGGACTTGAACATGCGCAGATTGTCGTACCAGATGAGGTCGGGACGCCACTGCCAGCCTTCTACATGTGCGAAGAGGGGTGCGTAGGCCGTCATGTAGACCACGTCGGCGTTGCGCTCGAAGTCGGTCATCAGTGCAGCCTCGAGGATACTGGCCTCGAAGTGGTTCCACTTCTTTCCCTTTCCGTGGCAGGCATACTCGCCAGCGAACACCTTCGGTCCCTTGCGGTCGTAGCTTTCATAGCGGAGGCCGTGGCTGAGGAACCACTCCTCATTGCGGTAGAAGTGCTCGTCTACCAGGTCAGCCTTCTGGCTCTTCATGGCTTTCCACCCCTTATCAAACATCTCTCCCTCGCTGTCGGGTCCGCTGGTTCCCACGATCTTGATGTCGGGATACTTGGCTCGGATAGCTTTCACAAAGGGTTCCAACCGCTTGTAGTACATGTCGTCCCACTGCTCGTTGCCCACGCCGATGAACTTCATGTTGAAGGGTTCCGGGTGCCCCATGTCGGCGCGCACCTTTCCCCACTGGCTGGTTGCGGGGCCGTTGGCAAACTCAATGAGGTCGAGGCAGTCCTGGATGTAGGGCTGCAGCTGGTCCGTGGGCACATGTGCCCTCTCGTTGTTCCAGTTCTGGAACTGGCACGCCATGCCTACGTTGAGCACTGGCAACGGCTCGGCGCCAATGTCCTCTGCCAGCTGGAAGAACTCGAAGAAGCCCAGTCCGTAGCTCTGGAAATAGTCGGGGAAGAAGCGGTGCGGGAAGGTGTACTCCCAACGGTTCTCGTTCAGCGGACGGTTCTCGACGGGGCCAATGGTGTTCTTCCACTGATAGCGTGTGGCCAGGTCGACGCCCTCGACGATGCATCCGCCCGGGAATCGCAGCAGGCCTGGCTTGGCGTCGGCTAAAGCCTGTGCCAAGTCGCGGCGCATACCGTTCTCGCGGTTCTTAAACGTGTTGACGGGGAAGAGGCTGACATGTTCGAGGTCTACAGTCTGTGTGCCACTGAGGAAGATGCGCAGCTGGCCTTTGTCAATAGTTTTGCGCGACTGCATCACCACTTCGTATTTCTTCCAGTCCTTCGACGTGATGTCAATCTTGGCCTCGGTGAACTGTTGGTTCTCGCCCATTGAGGCACGATCGATGAACTGCACTATAATCTTGCCTTCGCCCTGCGGAGCCTTGGCCCAGACGCTGAATCGGTAGCTCTCGCCCTGCTTCAGGCCGATGCCGAAGAAGCCGTTGTTCGACAGTCCCGAGCGGCGCTCGCCGTGCCCCGGGTTGCGCAGCTCCACATAGTGCGGACAACGCTCAAAGGGTCCGTCGTTCTTTACCTCGAAGGTGCCGAAGGCTTCCCAGCCCATCAGACGGTCGGGGAACTCGAAGGAGCGGTTCTTCACCAGCTCGCCATAGAGACCGCCGTCGGCAGCGTAGTTGATGTCTTCAAAGAACAGTCCATACATGGTGGGCTGTATGGTAGCTCCCAGCTTCTGCGTCTGCACATCCATAACGTGCTGTGCCTGAGCCGTGAGGGCGCCTGTCAATGTGAGGGCGCAACAGATAGTCTTCAGTTTCATGTTTTTTGTAGTTATTAAGAATTGTTAGAAGGTCGTACTATTTATACAGATGCAAAATTAGTTAAAAAAAACTATCTGAACAAAAGTTTTCAGAACAAAATCCTTACTTTTGTAACTCTTTAACGAAGATGGCTAAAAATCATCCGAGAGGAAGGAATTGTGACAGAGTTTATACGAAAGAAGAGGAATGAGCTGCGGCCCATTCCTCTTCTTTCGTATAAATCTGTTTTGTTTATTTTACCTGCACTACGAGGTACTTGCTTGTGCTCCAGAACTGCTGATAGTTGGAAATCTGGAGCGTATAGAATCCTGCATCGTCTTTCAGCAGCTGATAGCTGCCAGCGGGATGCGACGTAAGGATGTCGGCACTCTTCGAGTTGAGATTGATTTGTGTGACCTGACGTATATCGATGGAAGTGAAATAGCTGGCATCGAAATCGCCCTCCAGCACGCGTCCGCTCTTCAGGATGTTGTGGTCCTTCAGGGTCCGCTTAGTGCCCACGCAGTACCATGCGCTGTTCAACTGCTGATCCTGCTGGCTGATGGTCTGCCCCTGATTCTCGTTCTGCTGCTGCATGTTGGTCAGATTCTCGCTGAGGTCGGCCACCTGTGCGTCAAGCTCGTCGATGCGGATATTCTTCGCCTGCAGTTCGTTGCGCAGCTGATCAATCTCAGCATTCTTCTGGTTCATCTGCGCTGTGAGGTTTTCGATGGTGCGCTGCAACTGTTCGCTGGCTCTTCCGCTCTCGCGCAACTGGTTACGAAGCTTCTCGATGAGTTCGGCATTCTGCGCCAATGTCTCCTGTATGTACCTCATGTCCTCGCGTATGCGCTCTCTGGCGTCGTCGCCCTCTCGCTGGCGGTCGATGGACAGGCGTCCCTGTGCCTCGTTGATTTCACGGAAACCTTCCTGAATCTCATTGAGTGTAGAGAGCAGCTCGTCCTGCTCGTTGCGCAGCTGTTCGTTTTCCTCCAGCAGAATCTGGATGGAGTCGTTGTCATCATCGTCAGCAGAGCTTCTGCTGCCGCCTTTCTTGTCGCTGCAGCCGCACGTCACGGCGGCAAGCAGCACTGCTAATAGAATTTTCTTCATCGTCAGATAGAATTAAAATCGTTTGCAAAGGTAAACATTCTTGTTGACACGCACAAGGATTTTGCATTTTTTTCACCGCACATGAAAATTTCATGATAAAGGGTTTTACCTTCGTCACTTACAATGGGAAGCGGGTGCCTTAGCCTTCCGCAGACGTTCTGTATGACGACTGATATAGAAAGCGAGGATGATCAGAGCCACGCTTGTGCCAAATTGCGCTGAGCTCCTCATGACATAAGGCATTGTCAGCGGATTGCCAACTATGACATCCATACACAGGGCAGTCATAATGATACTGGTGAGTGCGGAATAAATACATATAAAGAAACGCCATATTGTACCCCAGACCCCGTAGCCGAACACCGGACCGTAGCCGAACAGGAACAAGAAGGGCACTACGAATGCCGTGCTCGTTCCTTCTGGTAATAATGTATCGACCAAGTCCGTAAGCAGCATCAATGAACCAATTATCATCTGGATGAAAAACCCCTCTGGCAGGGTATGCCGGCTATGCAAGGGCGAGTAACGAAAGGCTATCCATGTAGGCAGGATGAGAAATGAGTTCAGGATGATGTATCCCCAACCCATATTCGTGCTTACCCACTTCATGAACGCATCTAACGTGACAGAGTCTCTTATGGGAGTATGATCTGGTCCCTCGCCTGGAATCATTTTGGCGAGTGTAATGGCAACGCCTAACATGATGAGCAGCATGACGGGCGAATAATAAAGTTGCCGCCGGCCGTCCAGATAGTCGCGGATCAAATAGCCTGGGCGCCAGATCAGGTGCCAAATGGTGAGCGGCAGCGAGTGCTGTTCGACGTCCCACACATCGATGACTTTTTCCCAGACCATATTCCATCCCAGTTTTCCCGTGTTAGCCGCCTGTCCGCAGCGCGGGCAATAGTTGCCCTCATAGTCCTCATCGCAATTCAGACAGTGGTGTTTCAGTCTGCTCATAGGGGCATAGGTGTGCGGATTACGCTGCCATGCACGGAAACGAGTGAAGATTTTCTTTACCTTGTTCACTGCTGATGCTTGATGAAAAAAAATTATGGAATCATCATTTTACGTTGGCCAAGGATGTAGAGCCCGGCTGCGGTTGGCCTGCCGCTAAGTGGGCGTCCGTCGATGGTGTACCATCCTGACATGCCCTTGTACTTCTGGCCTTGTTCAGCAAAGTCTTGGATACCAGTGCCCATTTGCAAATAGGCAACACCTGCAGCGGCATCGATTTTCCCTTCGCCCCATCTGATGGGTGCGGCGGCCGTGTATTCATCATGGCGCGAGGTATGTGAAATAATCTCTTTCACATCGTCTAAGTTTAAATTGGGATTGGCCTGCAACCACAGCGCGACGATGCCGCTCACGTGGGGGCAGGACATCGAGGTGCCGCTAAGGGAACTGTAGGGATAGCCCTGCCATTGCATGGATTCGGCAATCTCATTGTCGCAAGCGTAGTGATTGTAAGACGACACCACATTCGAGCCAGGCGCGCACACAAAGGGCTGCGTCACCCCGTTCACATACGCACCGTAACTAGAGAAGTCAGAGATGTCGTTAACTGTCTCTATCATTTCATCAAAGATGCTTCCCGTATAGTTTCGGAAGACATTGTTTGCAACATAGGAACCGACGCTGATAACGTGTTCGGTGGTGGTCCAGTCGCCTCCCGACATTTCACTGTCACCGTAGGTATATCCTTCCATAGGGGTGATTGGCATGAAGAATCCTGAGGTTTGTTCCCACATATCTATATCCATTCCGGCTGTGGCATCTAACGAGATGGTTGGACGCAATTTACTGGTCAGGTTGCCGTATATGGCGATTGTGAACAAAAGCTTGCCATTTGAGATGGAGCTACTTACATACACAAAACCATCTGTCAAGTAATCGGAAAGCACCACGTCGTCTCCGCTCTCGATATAATATTCGTTTTCCTGACTAAAGCCGAGGCTGACAGTGTCAGATCTCCAGACAAACTCGTCGACGCCAGGTTTATTCAGGCGGATGACTGCCTTGAGCTCGTCTGTTTCGTTCAACACATTGCGCGAGGCTCCAGTCACCACAGATGTGCAGACACGTATTCTGTCACCGTTTTCGACGAAAACGCTCCTGGGAAGCGCCAGAAAAGCCTTTATCGAGTTGTCGGTTTCAGTGAAGAATTTGTGGATGTGAACGTCCTCACTGCCCTCGTTGCCCGCAGCGAATACAGGTATGGCATGGTTCGACAGTTCGCTGATGAGTTCAGGCATGGTCCCTGTGCCGTCATGAAATCCCGAATGATTGTTCATGCTGCAACTGACCACCATGGGCTGCTCTATCTGGTCGGCATAATGCGCAGCAAACTGCAAGCAAATTTCATTGGCTTCCCATCCATCCAACGGCTTTGCCGACACCAACACGATGTCGGCATCAGGAGCCATGCCGCCGAATCCTAACGGTGAGCGCGTGCCTGCGGCAATGCCGGCAGTGTGAGTGCCGTGATAGTCTTCCTCTGAGTCGGTGGTGAGCGTGGCTATCAGCTCCGGCGTGTCATAAACGGAGCCAGGATACGTGATTGTACCAGCTTCAGGGTCTTCGATGGTAAATTGACGCCCTCCTTCATCGTAGGGCAAATAGACGCAACGCAGGCGGCTGTTGCCATTGGCATCTTTAAAGGCGGGATGCTGGAAGTCGAAGCCTAAGTCAACCACGCAGATGGTGACGCCCTTGCCAGTATAAGCAATGTCACTGCCTTCAGTGGTGCCGTCGATTTCGCTGACACGGGTCTCGATGCGGGAATAGTCGGTGGCCAATTTGCCTTGGCTCGGAGCATCGATGCGCGTTACACCCTCGAGGGCAACGAGGTCGTCCACGCAATCGGTGGGGATGCTTACCACAGTCTGGCGCCCTAATTTCGACAATACCGTTGCCCCCATCTGGCGCATCTGCACAAAGGTCTGTCTGGCACCTCTCGCATCGACCGTCAGCACCAGCTGGACTCGAGGAGCTTCTGCGGCACTCGCCCGCTTCCCAATGCTTTCATGGGCTGCAACCTCCTGTTTCTTCAGCAACAGCCGTGCTGAAGGCGAGATTTTCGTTTGTGCTGCAGAGGACATAACGAAAGCCAGAATCAGAACAAAAACTGTTAGAATACTTTTTCTATTCATTGTTCATAGTTTTAAATGCGCTGTGTCGTTTTGGCTACGCTGTTGCCGTCAACAAACTGTTTTGTTCGCGTTCAGATGGATTTGTTTTCAATGGCTCGACCCTCAACCTCTTCGAGAAAGTCCTCGCGCATCACCATCAGCAAGTCTCGGGTATATTCCTGAAGAAGTCCTTTGTAGTAGGTCACGTCCTTATGGTTCGACTGGGTAATACGTTCCCACAGAGTGCGGCGCGTGGCGGCGCGGTGTGCGTTGTCTATGGCTTCGCGGTCGTCGTCGGTCATCAGTTTGCGCAGTTTTTCCTCTTCCAGTACCAGCGGTGTGCCTCGCAAGGGCTCGGGTGCCACCAGCGGCCACAGCTCTTCGAGATAGGCACGGTATTCGGCCTCTATCTTCAGCGGCAGGTCTTGGGTATAGTCACCGATGGTCTCAGGGCGCTCTGTGGCAGCCTCCTGAACTAGATTGCCGAAATACTTATTGAGTAGTTCCTGCTCCTTCTGTTTGCAGCGTTGACGAGTGTTTTCTTGCATTGTTGTGTGATATTTTGGGTGTGTTCTCCTTATTTAATGAATACTTTTTTACCACCATTGATATATACGCCATGATAAGTCGGCTTGCGGCCAACCTTGAAGCCTTGAAGCGTGTGCCAGTCGTCTTCGTCGGTCGCATCATTGCGGATGTCGCTGATGCCGATGGGTAGCTTCTGCAGGTCGATGACGTAGGGTTGCCACGACGTACCGACGTTGTCGTCGCTGACAAACTGCTGCGTATCGTCGATGTCGATGATCTCACCGTTGATGCACGTGCGCAGTAGCATGGGCTGTCCGGCTCCCTCTCCTGCGATGACGAGGTAGTAGAGGCCGTTGCTACTGGCGCGAGAAGCTCCTCGGCACTCCTCACCCACAAAGGCAGCCACCTCGGCGGTGTCCACCACGGCAGTGCCGTCCTTCAGCTGGATGGCCATCGTCATATTATTCGGATAGAGGTATTTATTGACGGGGGTGAAGATGCGCAGAGGTTCTTGAGCGCGTCGCGGAGCTGCCATGCGGGCCGCTGCTGACGAGGCTTCGGGATAGACAAACGACTTCGCTGTGCCGCTAGTGCTGTAATACATGTAGCCGTGTCCGCTCTCTAAGGCCAGCAGGCTGCCTTCCCAACCGTAGGTGCCGTAGATGGCCATGCCTGTCTGCGACTTTACGATGTCGCCCTTCTGCGGGTTGGCGGCAGCCAGTGCCTCGCCGATGGTCATGGATGTCAGCGGTGTGTAGGCTATCCAGTTCCAGCCGTTGTTCAGTGTGACGGGCATTTCTTTCTCTGCCAGCTTAGTGCCTGAGACAGCTATCTGTGCGGGCAGTTCGCCGCTTTGCGGGAGAGGATCCACTTTCAGCTTATACATCTCGTTGACTTTCGGCACGAGCGTTCCATTCCACTGGGCGCCATTGTAGTCGCTCCAAGTATCGCGGTCTTTGATCAGCAGTATCCAGTCAGTCAGGCCACTGAAGATATGGTCGAGGTAGGAAGATTTCGGCTCCACACCGAGGGCTATCCAGTTCCAGTTCATGTGGACAGGTATCAGCTGCTCAACATTATTGCTCTTCGTCAAGATGGCGGGCTGGTCGAAGTTGCCTATCATCTGGTCCTGCTCGAAGGTGACGCTGACGGCTTTTCCGTCAATTGCTATCTGCGCGTCGGTGTAGGCCACGCCCTTAGAGGCGTCCCAGATGCGGAAGCTCACGTCCTTGCCCCGGTCGAATACACTCACATCGGTGCCATAGATGTTCAACATAACGTAGGCGGTGCCGCGCACTTTCTTGGGCGATGCTACACCTCGGCATTCATTGCCTATGAAGGCAGCCACCATGCTCTCTGCGTTCTCCATGAGGATGCCGTTGATATACACTTGTCCCACGATGCTCATCTGGTGGTCGTACTTTGTCGGATCAACGGTCCAGTCGGGCTTCTGTCCGCGCACCTTCATCACGATGCGCAGCGGCTCCAGCACTTCCTTGTTGCCTTGTATGCCGATGGTGACGTCGTAGTTGCCTACGGCTACCAACGGGTCAACCCGGAAGCGCAGCGTCTTCGTCTTCAGCGGACCGATGTCGTCGTTTTGCTCACTGTCGACCAGCGAGAGCCAGTGCGGCATATTGTATAAGGTATAGTACTCAATCGTACCGCCCTTGTTCTCAATGTTCACGTCGAAGGTGTATTCATCACCGTACTGCTTGACGATGTTCACCGAGTCCTTCGTCCACTTCAGCGTGTTCTGCTGCACATAGGCTGTCCACTTGATAGGATCAGACGAATTGCCGTGCAAGTCTCGGATGTCGGCTAAAGTAATGTTGAGTGTCGTTCCTTCGATGTCGCGCTGACTGATGCCGGCACCCGTCAGGTTGATGACCACCTTGCGCTCCGAAGCCACCGGTGAGGCAATGAGCTGAGTCTCATCAGGCGCGTTCTTCAGCGGCGGGGTGAGCGTCTCCTTGGAATAGGGAGAGAGGATGACCAACTGTGGCAGCGAGTCGCTAGGTGCGGCAATAGGCGCCATGTTCTCCAACGTAAACAACTTGCTGGTGAGGGCGCTTTCCGGCCTCTTCTTCTCGAAGGGATAGTAAGCCACGAGACCGCGTGAATAAACGTCGGCGGTGTCGATGCAGTTATACATGTTCGACAGCAGTCGGTTCTCGCTGAGCGCAGCCTTCCAGATGCGCACCTCGTCGATGCAGTCAAAGTTCTTTCCCAACTTCATCGTTGCGCCCTCCATGCGTGGCACGTCAGCCTCGGCAATGACTGCCACGCGCTGGCCATCGTAGTAGAAACTGGCTGCCTGTCCGCGCAGCACGTTCAGTGCCAAGTGGTGCCATCCCCAGTAGTCTTGGATCGTGGTGGGCGTATAGAGCATCTTGGTGTTCTCACCATAGTTGAGCATCAGGTTGTGTGCGTTGTCGAAGTAGAGGCGCAGGCGATTGCTCAACGTGGTGCCCGTCTCGAATACCGTCTGTTCACCCGAGTGTTCATCCATATTTTCCACCCACAGCTCAATGGCGTAGCTGTCGCCTTGGCTGGTGTTGATTCTCGAGATGTCTGCCTCTGCTCCCTGCTCGTCACGCATATATATGGTGTAGTTCGAATTGTCTATCTCCCAATAGTCGAACACCTCGAAGTCATGCGTGTGGCGCATGTCGGCAGCAACAGAGCCGTGGCCCTCGTTCATAGGCCAGTAGTTCACCAGTCCGTAGACATAGTTGTCCTTCGACTCATATTTCGTTGCGGCGGCATCATAAACGTCACGGTAGACGTTAAATAGACTCAGGTCGTGCATGTAGGCCCAAGCATCACCCAGATAGAGGTGATTGTCGTCAGTATAGGTGATGGCCTGGGTAGCCGCCGGTTCCACAGTCTGACCTTCAAACAGCATGAGCGACGTGGTGTCAAACTGAGCGAGCGCCGAGAACGCCATTTCTGCCGACTTATAGCTCACCACTACATAGGTCCATGTCTTCTTGGGTATCGTCTTGTCGCTCACAAAAGTGGTGCCGCCGACGTTAGCCACAATGTGGCCTCCTTCATCGATAGCCAGCATAAAGGGAGAAGCGCCCTTGCCTAACTGCAGGATGGAACCTTCCGCCTCCCAGTTGATCCAGAAGTCCATCGAGAAGTCGCCATTGAGGAAGATGGGGTTCACCGTGCGCTGGTCTTCTATCCAGAGCAGCTTGCTCACCTCGTGGTTGATGGGCTGGTGATTCAGCTTCGCCGTGACGATGACATTTTTGTCGCCCACATAGCCTGGCACGATATCCTCATTGAACTCTACGCTCATGTCCTCGCCATAGTTCAGGATGCCGTCAGACGGTGTCGGAGTGGTAAGTGCCCGAGGGCTGACGTTGTCCTTCACCACCGTCACCTCCTCGCTATACACCGTTGCGGCATCGTTGGGATCAGAGCCGTAGGGCGTTGTCGTAAAGGCGCGGAAGGTGTAGGTGCCTTGCGGGAAGAAGTTGTCGTTCGACATGTCGAAGTCGTAGCGAATGGCACCGGCATCGGGCAGGACGGTGTAGCTGCTGTTGATGGAGTCTTTCGGATTGGTGACGTAGGTGTGGATGGTGTTCCACTGCGTGTTACCGGCAAAGCGGTACTGCACACCCACGTATCTCAGGTTCTTGAACTGCCGGTTGAAGTTTTCAAGCTTCAGCTGCAGCTTGCCCTTGTTTCGACCCAGCACTTCCTGATTGAGCACAGGCTCATCGACGGCGAGGTCGATGGGCGACGACGACGGCATAAAGTGGGCATTGAGCGTCACCTCGTCGTGGATTCTCATAGGCTGATACTGCGAAGCGAAGAGCAGCTGGATGCCCTCATAGTCCAAGATGCTCTCGTCCGTCTGGCTGATGGTGATAACCTTCTTGATGGTCTCACCTCGTGGCAGGAAGACAGATCGTCCGTTGATGGGGTAGCCATCCATGAAAATCTGCAAGCCCAAGGTATCGGACTTCTCTGCATAGAGGAGATCGAAACTGAAGTCCTTCCCCTGTTGGGCGGTGCCCAGATTGGAGCAGGTCAGGATAAGGCTGACCGTCTGTCCTGAGGGGATGTCGGTCACGGTGAGGTTCTTCCCCGGAGGACCGTCGCCTAAACTGATTTGCAGGTCAGGCTGTTCCATCTGCACGGTGGCATTGCCCAGCGGCGTTCCCGGCAGGTACTCATGTGTGACCTCTTGTCCTTCATAGGGGTTATAGGTCTGGCCACCGTAGATGCTGAAGAAGTCTCCGTAGCCGTACTTCTCAGATTCATATTTGTTGATGGAGAGGTCAGCATCTCGGTTCCCTTCTTCAATGTGATAGGTCCATTCGGTTATGTCGCCATCGCTATGTGTATAACTGTCGGTTACTTGCCTGCCATGTTCGGTGGTCAGACCGACTTGCAGCCCAATGACTGAGGTGTTTGCAAATCTGTATCCGCTCTGTCCGGCAGCAATGCCTCCCGTCTTCCAGTTAGTGAAATGCGATTTTTCATACTTAATGTCAAGCGTATCGTACTTTTGGATGTAATCGTAAGTACTGCCGCCGTCAATGGAGAAGTTCAAATACTTCTTCTTGGCTTTCATGGATTCGAGCTTGTCATGCTCGTTCTCAGCGATGACTGCTCTCCACTGGTTAATCTGGTTGTTATACCATATCAAGCTGTCCTGTTCCTCATTGACTAATTTCGACTCGTCTTCAGGATGAATATAGCGATAGCCAGAGATGCCGTAATTGGGATCGTCGGGGTTCAGCCAAGTGAGATAAACCGATTTGTCGCTATTGTTCACGTACGCATAGGCATAGCTTGAGTCGGGCACCTGTGTGAGGAACCGGTTACGCAAGTCTTTCCATTTGGGAATCATCACATTTTCCAGCTCATACTGGCTGTATTTGAAAGCTGTGGTCAGTTCAGAGCCCACCGAGATGCGATCCTCTAAGTCAAGCACCAACGGTCCTTCTTTCAGTTTCTTAGTGATGCAGAGATTACGCGTGTTGCCAAAGAGGAGATTGGATGCTACTCCAACATAGACATCGCCTGCACTACCCACGTAGGGATTGGCACCGCCTGTTGATATGACCTCGGTAAAGGAAGAATTGTAGGTATAGCCATCTCTGTTGCCTTTATTCCATTGTGCATGAAAACCAAACTGAGTATCTGCAACAGCTTTGTTGGAAGAGATAATCATTACCCCTGCCCCAGAAGCGACAGTGGCATCAAAGCCCCATACTTGTTCTAAAACAAATTTCTCGTCACCATAAGCCGAATCATCTCTGATTTTCTGCTTGACTGTATAATTACCTGTTTTCAGGGTCGTCCTTGATTTTGCACCTGGCGGATCGCGCAGCACAAAGTGGATGTGGTCAGGTCCTTTGCTGACAAAATTGTTGCCCTCGGGCAGGTCGCCCAGCACCACGGCATCGAATTCGGCAGGCACATAGATACGGTTGTTACGATTCATCGTGACGGTAAAGTGGCGCGTATAGGGGCTGACAATGTTGGGCAGTCCAACGCCCCATCTATATTCCACCTTACCATCAGCTCCCAGCATCACCTCGTCGTCAGTCAGCTGATAGATAGCGCCTGGCTGATACTCAGAGTCAGGATCTACTTGCTTATAGACCACCGACTGCTTGTCGCTCATTTCGTTTTTGATGATAATGGGCTGATTGCTCAGGGGGATGTTTTCTGTCAATATCTTTCCTCTGTCGCTGCCATCATAGTTGACATAGGTTTCGTAAGCAGAGATGTTGAACACCGTAGAGTCGCCCTTCTGGTAAAGGGGATAGCCGAACATGTAGCTGATGCTGCCGTCCGCCTCTTGCTTCCAGATGTCGTCGATGGTAACTGTTTCCGTCAGGAGACTGTTAGATATTTCATAGTCCACCAAACTATGGAAGCCGAAGGCTCCCTCGACATTGTTTTTCTCCTGAACCTTCACCTGAGGAGCCGCATAATGGGTGCGGACAAACTTGGTGTTGTATTTGTAGTATTCCCACCTACTGTCTCCGCCAGGAAGGGTCACCATCAGTGAGTCCTTATACTCACGCGAAGGGCTGGTCATGTCCAGATCGGGCAGGGAAAGGAACTCAATGTCGGGGTTGCTGTCGATGGTGATGCTCTTGGTGATATATTTCAAGGGTGGCACCATGGCCGAGAACTCACCTGTGAGCGAGTCGGTACGGATGTAGATGTACTTCGCATCATAGCCCGTTCCTGTCCAGCTGCGGCTGGCAATGCTGGTGGTGTCGCTCTCCCAGGTGCGGTTGGTGTTGGCAGAAGTGATGTGGTCGTCCTGACAGTTGAAGGAGAACGATTCGTTATTCAGCTTCAGCGTGATGGTGGCCATACCGATGTTGTTATTCGAAGCTGCGAAGCCCACCGCCAGTGTGTCGTTACGCTCACCGCCACCCACACGGCCCACAAGGTTTACCAGTGTAGAGTCGGCAAAGTTGTAGGTCACGGCACGCTCAAAGTTAAAGTAGCCGCCACCAGCGGGGAATCGTCCGCCGTCAACCATCTTGTGTCCTTCAAGCGAGGCCTCCACGAAGTGTTCACCAATGGGGACTGAAACCAGATAGTGGCCATTGGCATCGGTAGCTATCACTTTACCTTCGTTCGACTGTGTGATACCGTCGACACTAATCTGGATGCCCTCGGCGGGGATATTGGTGCCGGCATAATAAATGTAGCCCTCCATGGGGAACGACGAGACATCCTCGAAGTCGATGTTGTTGCCTGTCAGGCTGGTGGGACTGATGAACATGGAGCGGCTGTTGGGCGAGAACTGGTGCACACCCAAGTCGGGCACCACTTTGTAGTTGGTACCGCCCTGATGGAACGGAATGCCGCGTATGAGGTAGTCGCCTTCGGCATCGGTCTCACCGTAGAGTTTCAACTGCGCGGGCACGACAGCGCTCGGCAGGGCATTGGCTCCCACCAGAGCATGGTTGAGCTGGTAGATGCCATCCTTGCAGGCCACATCGAACATGTAGTCGCGTACATCGATACCCTCGTCCATAGGCCAGTAGAGGATAAGGCCTTTCTCGGTGCCACCCAGGATGCGGGTGCAGTTTTTCTCAATCTCCTGACGGCTGAGGGCACGTTCCCACACACGGACATCATCGACGTAGCCAGAGAAAGCCGTTCCTATTTTGTGGTTGCTTCCGCCAATGCTCAGCGTATAGGGGCCGCCCTCCAAAGCGTTCCAAACTCCCGATTGTACTTTAAGCGTCTCTGAGCGGAGAGTGTCATTGCCCACATAGAAAGTCCAGTTGGCTTTACCATCATAGACAACGGCGACATGCGAGAACTTGTCGGCGCTGAGTGTGAGGTTTGACAATACGACTGACGACGGAATGACGTCGTTTGTCACATCGTTGACGTAGAGTTGGTAATTGATGCCATCGTCTGATTGTAGGGCCAGCTCTAAGGAATTTGTCAGCTTGAGCAGACTCTGCAAGACGGCGCCGTCGCTACTTTGAGGCTTTACCCAAAGCTGCAGCGTGTGGGGATGTCGGCCAGTGAGTGCATCGCTGATTTTCTCTGAGTTTGCGTTCCAAGCCAGACCGACGCCCTCACCGTCGATGAAGCGGGAGAGATACTGCGGTGTGTCGTTCGACTCGTCGGCAGACGACTTCACCAGCCTGACCTTCACATCGGCAACGGCTGTTCCCGTGCCGTAGGAGATGTGACCCGAGATGATGCCGCGTGCTGACGAGAAGCCCGGAGCCGTCTTCTGGTCGGTCATCTGCATCACCTGCTCGTCGCACCGCAGGCCGTAGGCTTGCACCGTGTATTCATAGTAACTACCGGCCATGACGCGCTCGTCGGTATATTCGTATTCCGAGTCGGTGCCGTAGATGTCCTTCGTGAGCAGCACCCAGTCTTCGTCATTCTTCGAACCGAGCGGACGTCGCAACACGCGGAACCATGTGTCGTCGGTGCCGCGCTGCTCCACCTTCCAGTTCACCTTGACAAAGCTCGTATGGATGCCGGTGGTGGCGGTGACTTCTTTGATGTAGGTGCTGCCGGGAATGTTGGCCGACAGCGTGTCGGAGAAGAACTCCTGATCGTTGATCATCGTGCGGATGCGATAGACATAGAAGTCGCAGGGTGAGAACGACTCGCCCTCCTCGCCGTTGTCTTCGTATGTGGCCACCGAGTTGCTCTTGTCGACGGGCAGCGTGGTGAGTGTCTTCCATGTGGTTTCGCCCAGCCTGCGCTTGTCGATGCGCCACTCGCAGCCGGTTTTCTGCACACTGTACTCCCACATCAGCTTGATGCCCGACTCGTAGGTGCGGTCCTGCGACAGACGGATGGGCACATCAAGCATTGTGGCTATTGCAGACTCCTCATAAAGGTCGTTGCTGTTGTGCGGACCGTCGCGACGCGGTATCTGCGTCAGCTTGTCGGCATACGTGTCCTCGAGGATGTCGGGCAGGAACACCACGCGATAGACATAGTTGTGATCATAGTCGACGTCGTTGTCGGTCAGCTGCAGATTGGAGCTGTTACCCTTTAGAGAGCCCACCAAATGGTAACCCTCATCGAGGTCGGCATCCTTGTCGTAGCGTATCACATACCAGCGGCCATCGACCTTACAGTCCAAAGTCTTGTTTTGATATTCCTCATCGTCATAGTAGCTGACAGAATTCCGTTTGGTCCACTTCACGACGACCTTCTGATTCCATTTGTCAAACTCGGTCGTCACCGTCTCAGGCCGGGTATAGGGAATGATATTGACTGGCGAGAGTTGTGCATCGTAAATCATATCATAGCCAATACAGTCTTTCAAAGTGAAGTAACAACGGGTTTGGGCCCGGTAAAAGGACGTAAACGGATAAATGCAAGGCCAATCAGCCAACAGTGTTACATACGTCCAAGTCATATTTAGAGCATTGGAAGTCGTTGATACCGTCGTATAGTTATCCGGATTCTTAAGCTTGATACTATACCAGTGAGTTGTATAATTCGAATAATAAAGGGGAAGTTCTATTTCGTAATTTCGTATATCCCAGCGGCTGTTTCTGTTGAGCGACGCCTTGAAGACAATGTTACCCTCGGGAGTCCATTCGCTAAACTCCAATTCGGGGAACACATGTTTCCACGATGAAGTGTCAAGGGGTTTCTCATACCGGTAATCATCAAATACAGCGGCGTTCTTATAGACCAGCCTGTTCTTGAAATAGATGGCTTTCAACCCGTCATCGAGCAAACCCTCTCTGGGCTGGAACCTGACTGTCATATAGCCGTCATTGTCAAGCTGCGAATTCATCTCGAAGAAGGCCTCGCCGTGAGCTTCGAATTTATAAGTCATGTTCTTTGCCACCCCGCTGTTCTTGGTGTAGGTAGCCAGGCGAACGGTTCTGTTGTCTCCCATGACAGCATAGACCTCACCATCCACCTTCACATTCTTCAGCTCATTGTCGCCTTTCTGCATCAGGCTCTGGAAGATGATGCGCATCTTGAACTCATAGTCGAAGTCAGCATTCGTGGCATTGAAAGAGCCATCGACCGACTCAAAGCCCATCATGTTGGTGTATGAGACGGTGGTGCTGCCAAACGTAAAATCCGTCTGCGAGTAGCGGAAGTCATACGTTCCGCCGCCAGCGTCGCTCTGGTCAGTCTCCGAATAATTCCACGCCCATGTCGGCAAGGTGCCTGTCAATAGCACCGCCAGTGCTACGGTTAGGGTTCGTAGTAGTTGTATTGGTTTCATATAGCTTTGGATTTTTAATTATCTATTCTTATTGCCTCATAAAGACGTTTATTGCTTCGTCAGTTTCAGTCCGGTAGCCACAACAAACTCGCCCTCGGTGAGCGTGGCCTTGGCGGTGCCGGTGTAGGTGCCGCTGCTGTTGCTGACGGTGAAGTTGTATTTGCACTTTGCTGCGGTGGGTAGCAGGGCAACATAAACCTCCGTCAGCCCATTGGCGTTGATGGTGAGCTGCTGGCTGCTGGCAACACCCTTAGCGTGAACATTTACCGGTGCAGTCAGGTAAGAGACTGCCACCGTAGCTTCCTGCGGATAGGTTCCGTTGTTCGAGTCATTGGAGTTATAGCTGATTTTGAGTTCCGAGATGGGTATAGCCTGATTGGTACTTTTGTCTTTAAACGAGAACTTGCACACCGTGAGCAGGCTCTTCATCTTCCCCATACTGGCATCGGCTGTCTCATTGGTCACCGCCGTAACTTGTGCCATTCCATAGACGTAGTGGTAGTTGGTGGCCAACCCGCTCAGCGTGCCGTCCTGCCCACTGAGCGAAATGGTATAACTGTCATTCGTTTTAAAAGTTGTGGCGGGATAGACCACAGCCAAATAGTCGCCCTGAGAACAATACACGTCGTCAGTGAACTGCGAGGTGGCAGCAGTAGAGGCAGCCGTCAGCTGGCCGCTGTAAGGCTCGTAATTAGGATTGGTTCTGCTCAGGTTGCAGTATGTCAGCTTGTCGCCCGCCGTCCACGAGGCAGTAAGGAGCCCGTCACCCTCTTCGAGCGTGGCGCGTGTCACCATTTGCCGGGCTGCCGCGCCATCAGTCTGGGTGATGGTGAGCCGACGCAACTTCACACCGTCATCTGGCATACTAGGCTCATCGTCAGAACCCGAACAGGCCGTCATCCCGGTCAGCATCAAGCAGCCGAGCATCCAAAGTATCATTGATATCTTTCCACTCTTCATATCTCGTTCCTGTTCTTTTCTTCATCGTTACTCATCATCCTGGCTGAAGCCGCTGCTCGATTGGCTATAGCCGGAAATCTCTCCGCTCAAATCGAGCAGATGCCGTTGCTGCTGGAGGGCTACCACTCTCATCGAGGGTATCTCGTATGTTCTTTTCATTGTTTTCAACTTAAGAAGAAGTCTTTTTTCAATTTAGTAATTTGTCGGAATTCTCCGCGTTTTGCGTTCTGTGCCTGCAAAGATACGAAAAGTAGAGCGCAGAACAAAATAAATTCATTTATTTTTTTGCCAAGACAGAGTTTCTTCGCCATTTTCATCGGAAAGAACCGCTTATTTCGATGAAGCGCAACCAAACGCCGAAAAAACCGCAGGCTTCGGGCAAAAAACCGAAGCCTGCGGATTTCTTTCGGACGATTTCATGAAAGGATGCAAATGGGTGCGGCCGATTAAAGTGTCACGTTGAGCGGCTTGCCATTGTAGGTAACGAGGATGCCCTGCGGATTCTCGAGGTCAAGAGGCTGTGGGTTGTCCTTGGTGACAAGGACGATGTTGAAGCGGCGCTCTTTCAGCATACCGGCGAACTGCCCCTGGCTCTTGCTGAAGCTGACAGTCTTCGAGGCATCGTCGTAAGTGATGTCAATGGTGCTGTACTTGCCTTTCTCGTAATTGTAGTTGGTGCCCTCGTCCTCGTAAAGCTGGAAGCTGCCATTGGCACCGGCATAGACGTAGAGGTTAATGAGCTCAGCAGGCTTTTCGTCACTCCATTCCATCTCGGGACCGAAGGGAATGATGCTACCCTCACGCACGAAGACAGGAATCTGCTCATAGGGTGCATCAACCACCAGCGTCTGTCCGCCCTCAGTATATTCACCAGTATAGAGATTATACCAGCCGCACTGCTTGGGGAAATAGACAGAGCGGTTGCGAGCCTTGTAATAGCCCACAGGACAGGCCATGAGAGCGGGTCCGAGCATCCACTGGTTACCGATGTTCTCCACTTCGCGGTCGCCGTTGAAGTCCATCACCAGCGCACGCATCAGCGTGTAGTCGTTGAAATGTGCCCATCCGGCCAAGGAGTAGAGATAGGGCATGAGGCGATAGCGCAGCTTGTCGTAGTAGACAAACGACTTGTAGGCAGGATGGTTGTCGGGAGCAATGTTCCATATCTCGCGCAGGGGCCACTGGCCGTGACTGCGGAAGAGGGGGATGAAGGCACCAAACTGGTTCCAGCGTGTCTGCAGCTCGCGCCACTCTTTCAGGTCTTCATTCTCCTGACCCGTGCGGTCGTAGAGCTGCTGTGCTGCCACATAGCGGTTCTCCACGCAAAAGCCGCCCTGGTCCATGCCCCAGAAGGGTATGCCCGACAAGGAGTAGTTCAGACCGGCTGTCATCTGCGCCCGCATATCCTCCCAACGGGTTCCGATGTCGCCGCTCCATGTGGCTGTGGAGTAGCGCTGCTCGCCGGCAAAGCCGCTGCGAGTAAGCAGGAACACACGAGGCTCGTCTTTCTTGCCTTTCCAAACGCTGCGCTGACCGTTGTAAATGGCGTCAGCATTAACAGTAGAATAAGCGTTGAAATATTCCGTAGAGGTGCCGAGAGCGGTGGGGCCGCAGAGCGCCTTGCGATACCACATCGGCGTGCAGTCGCGAACGTTGGGTTCCGAGGCGTCCATCCACCATGCATCAATGGCGTGATTGTATTTCGTGTAGAGGTTCTCGTCCATCTGGCGCCAGAACACTTTGCGGGCATCGGCATCATAGGCATCGTAGAACGAGCCACGGAAGCCCAGCCAATCGTGAATGTCGTCACGGATGGCTTGACGGTACATAGCGCCCATGTTGTCGAGTTCCTTGTAGTTGTCGACGGTGTCGTAGAACTTCGGCCAGACGCTGATCATGAATCGCCCGTGCATCTGGTGCACGCTGTCAAGCATGGCCTGTGGGTTGGCATAGCGCGAGGCCTCAAAGGTGTGATCGCCCCAAGAGTCGAGCTTCCAGTAGTTCCAGTCCTGCACGATGTTATCGATGGGGATGTGACGACGACGGAACTCGCTGAGTGTCTCCTCAATTTCAGCAGATGACTTATAGCGCTCGCGACTCTGCCAGAAGCCCAGCACCCACTTGGGGTAGAGGCTGGCCTTACCCGTCAGTGTGCGGTAGCCGCTGATGACCTTGTCCATCGTCTCGCCTGCGATGAAGTAATAGTCCATGTCGCGGGCCATTTCGCTCCAGATGCTCAGCTGCTCGCGCTCCTGCTGGCTGCGCGGCGATGCCACACGTAGTCCGCAATAGCTCTCGCCGCCGTCGGGCTGCCATTCTATGCGCAGCTGGCTCTTCTCGCCTTTCTTCAGCTTGGCAGTGAACTTGTAGGCATTGGGATTCCATGCCGTGCGCCAGCGCTCGGGCACCACTTCCACACCACCGATATACACTTTGATGTAGCCTGCGTAATAAAGAATGAACTGATATTCCTCCTCCTTACCTGCACACTTTCCGCAACATTCCGGCTGAAGGAATCCCTCGTAAACCACGTTGGCTCCTTGCAGGTTGAAACCCTGCGGCAGGTTCTTCAACCCGCCATTGTCGGTGCGGTTGGCGATGACGCTGGTAGCAGGATAGGCATACTCATAGTAGATGCTGTCCTCGTCACGCACCAGGCGCTGGCCGCTTTTATCGATGTAAGTGCCGGTGAGGTGGCCTTCCCTACCCTGCTTGTCATAAAGCTTGAAGGCGCGGTTCAGCTGCAGATATTCGTCGGGTTTGCCAAAGCGACAGTAACTGTAGCTGTCCCACAGTAGGCCGTAGCCCTTGTTCGACAAGACGAAGGGGATGGACACCTTGGTATTGTACTGGAAAAGGTCTTCGTTCTTGCCCTTCATGTTGAACTCCTCGCTCTGGTGCTGGCCCAGACCGTAGAATGCCTCATCCTCGGGACTGTCGAACTTCATCTGCCACTGCAGGCCATGCAGCATCTCGTCGGTAAGTGCCTTTCCTCCTTTTTCGCCCAGTTCGCGCTCAGGCACGGTGAAGTCCCAGAACTGCTTACCGTCCTTGGCCTCTTTCAGCAACTGCTTGCCGGTACCATCAAAGAATGTCACCTCGCCGGTTGCCTTCGATACCACAGCCTTGACATTTTCAGCTTTCACGACAACCGTCTCGCCCTCCTCACTCACGGTGTAGGAGTTCTTGGCTGGCGTTGTCTGCGGCACAATCATCAGCGAAGCTGGCTTTTCAGGCAGCTCATTCTCTGAAGTAGCCCTGACGCGGATGATGTTGCCGTTCATCACTTCCAAACGGATGACCTTGGCCTGTCCGCCGTCGGGGCGGATGGTCACCATATTGCCGTTAATCTGCACATCGGCAGCCTGAGTCGTCATGGCCCAGGTGCAAAGCAAAAACGTAAGAATCTTTTTCATCATATCAGTTATTTGTTTTTAGCGCGTGAGTGAGAATTTCATACTTAGGCCGAAGTCCTGCGTAGTCGTGGGATAGCTCGACGACGAGAGCAGCGGAGTGTTGGTCTGACGGTCGTAGTAGGCTGTAAGAGTGAGGAATCGCGACAGCGTGTAGTCGGCAGCAAATGAAATCTTCAGTGCCGAATTACCGCTGGAGGCCGACGATACCCCTGTGGCGATGTCGCGTGTGATGGCGGCCTGCTTGCGGAACGAGATGTCAAGTCGCAGGTTCAGGTCGTGGTTCACGCCGCCACGGCTGTTGTTCGCTTGCGACTTTCCACTCTGTTTGTCGTTGTCCTCCTTGTTGTTGCCCTTCTTGTTGCCTTTCACCTTGCGGTGGCTGGTGCCAGAGCCGAAGATGCTGAAGTTGGTAATCTTATAAGCCGTGCCGATGACCCAGTCCTTCGAGCGCGCCTCGTTCAGCTGTACGCTTGTCATCGACAAGTTCAAAACTCGCGTGGTCTTGTACTCCAGCTTCAGCGTCATATTGTTCTTCAGCGTCACATCCAGTCCGAGAAGCGGCGAGAAGGCCTCGTTGATGCTTACGGTGCTGATGTTGAAGGGTGAAGAGGGCGTATAGGAGCCGTCGGCCGTCTGTACATAGCCCAGGTCGCCCATGTACTCGAGCCACGAACTGAAGCTGGCGTAGGAGCCTACGCTGTAGACGCTCTTGTAGGAGTGGTTCAGGTTGACACTCTTGAAGGTGTTGGCAAAGAACGGTATCTTCGACAGGCCGCTGTAGCGCACTGTCCAGTTGGGCAGCAGGCGAGAGAGGGCCGGGAAGATGTCGAGCGACTTTCCCGCACCGGCAGTATAGGTGCTGAGGAAGGCAGGCACAAGCACGTCGGCGCTGTAAGGATCGACGGGGTTGGCATTGGGCTGGGGACTAGTAGGACTAGAAGGATACTGCGCCTGCACACGGTCGCGGAACTCTGGGATGGCGGCGCAGAACTTGTCGAAGGTGGGCGATTGGTAGCCGTTGTTGGCATCGCCCATGCCCTCGAGGGCAGAGCCCAGTGAGATAGTGGTCATGGTGAACGTACCGCTCTGCGTGGTGGGCATTCCGGCATACATGAACTGCACGCTCTTGGCACGGTTCTGCGTGCGGGTGGCAGAGAGGTCAATCTTCAGGTCGCGCACAGGCTCCAGAGTGGCACGCAGCTGGAAGTCCTCGGTCGTCTGACTTGACGACGGTGTGGCCACGCTTTCGTTGCAGAGCAGCCAGCCGCGGTCTAAGGCCTTATCAACATAGTCATCGCCGTTAAGGCCGAAGGCGAAATCGAGACCGGGCGAAAGAATGTCGCCCGTGCGCTGTCCGAACATATCGCCAATGCCCGGCATGAAGCCCGGGAGAGCCATAGAGCGCTGGTTGCGATAGGAAAAGTTCACGCTGCGCACCATCATCAGGAAGCGTGCCGTCTGCTGTGCCGGTTTGTACCACCACTGGTTCTCAAGCGGTTCCTTTGGCGTGACGGAAATTTTGACGGTGATGCCAGCCACATCATTCTTAGGCTGAGGCCTTGGACGCATTCTGCCCATCGTTGCCTTTCCTTTGCCTAAGACGTCAGGAATGGCCAGGCTGTCGGCTTTAGCAATGTTGACGCTGTCAGGAGATGCCATGCCAAGGCTGTCAGTTTTCTCCAAAGCCTCTGAATTCTGGTCATCGTCAGCAGATTTCTTGTCAGACTTGATCCATACCTTGATCTTGTTTTCGTCCACAACCTTCCATTTCACATCCACCACCTTGCCGTCTTTATTGCGTGCACTAAGCAGGATGCGCTTTGTCTTCTTGCCATGCTGAATCTCAACAACCGAGTCGGGCACCAGCGTAACTTCCTTCTGGAAGGTGTTCTTGTTCTTCGGCAGTTGCTGGTCATCCTTTTCATTGGCCTTCAAGGCACCCTCACCCTCCTTTGCGCCAGGGCCAGGCTTGGCGGGAGTGGTTTTAGGCTTGTTGGCCGGTTTCTGCTGCTGTTTCTTCGACTGCTCGTTGGCTTTCTTCAGGAAGGGAATGTGGTTGTAGAGCGTTTCCAGGTTGAAGTTGCCATTGAGCGTTATATTGCGGTTGTTCTGGATGGTGTTGCCCAAGGAAGTGCCGTCGTCGAGCTCAGTGCCGCGCAGCCAGGAGTAGGTGGCATCGTACTTTGCATCGAGCTTTGTCCAGTCGAAGATTGGCAATTTGTCTAAAGGCAGCTGATAGCTGGCATTAAACGTCTGCTGATAGTCGAGCGGCGTGCCCCAGTGTCTGATACTCTGCCATACGCTGTCCTTCCAGGCGTCATAGCGGTCGGCATAGAGGTCCTTGTTGATAGGCGTGTAAGGTTCCTCAATTTCTGCGTGTGTAGCACTCTGGAAACTCATGTGCAGGTTCTTCGTCAAATCCCATCGCAGCTGGAAATCGCGGTTCCAAAGGAACTGCTCAGAGAAGGTGAGCGGCAGGTTGGGGTCTTCGGTGTTCTCTAAGTCGCGCTCCTGCAGTTCGTAGTAGTTGCGCGTCATGTCCATGTTGAACGAGATGCTCTGCGGCAGGTAATTAAAGCCCAGTGCCTTGGGCAGCTGCATCCACTTCGACTTGCTCTTCGACTTCTTGAAGGGTTCCCACGTCTTGTAGACGGGCGAGTAGCTGTAGCTGAGAGAACCGCGCCACTGGTCTTCGTTCTCATAAACGGTAGTCTCGCCTGAGGTATTGCGGTGGGAATGGCTGTAGCTGAACGAGAAATTGGCCGGGTCGATGGGCAGCGGATGCTTCTTGTTCTTGATGTTCACGCGAGCGTTGGAGAGCGAGAAGTTGCGTGTGATGTGCTTTGTCACTGCGATGCTCTCAATCGAGTCGCGCTCATGACGGTCGGCAGCACTCTCCAAGGCGTCGTCCAGGTCCATGTCGGTGTCCAGCGGATTATACTTCGGAGCGATGGTCTCCTTCGTGTATGAATAATAGAGCGGTGCCGAGACCTGTGCTTTCTCGGGGAAGAGCTTGCCCAGCTCCACGTTGGCGGTGATGGAATAGGAAGACTCTGTGTCGGTGCTGCGCTGCATGACGGTCTGCTCTAGGCCGCCGAAGCCGTCGGTGATGTAGCGGCCAGTCATATTCACCGAGCCGAGGTCGCTCAGCTGTATGTTCATGGCTCCGCTGGCAGCCCAGCCGCCTTCGTTGTTCGCCTCGCGCAGGCGCAGCTCGTTGACCCACACCTCGCCGCTCTTCAGAGCCGGGCTGAGGTTGCGCACACCGATAATCATCGTTTTCACCTCGCCCAAGGACGGATTGCCGACAATGCTGACGCGGTTGTTGGGTTTGTCAGGATCGTAGTCGCTATAGAGCTGAGTATAGCTTGCCATTCCCTCGGCACGAGCCTTGTTGCGAGCTTTCTTCAATTCGGTGAAGACAGCAAGGTTGATGTCGAGCATGTTTTCCTCAGGCCATACCAGCGGTCGGTCGGAGGACACATTCCAGTGGTAATGGCCCTCGGGCGTCAGCTTCAGCGGAATAAGATACTCGTAGTAGTTGCTCTTGTAGTCGCTGCCCAAGCGTATGAACACGGCCAGCTGGTTGTCTTCCAGCTGTGTGCTGTTGGGCACGAGGTAGTTGGCGTGTACGAACATCTGCATGCGCTTGTACTGGCGCAGGTCGAGGTTGGTGTTCTTGTAGACAGCCTTCGACTCATTCTGCGAGAGGTTCTTCACCGTGAGGCACAGGGCCTGCTCGTTGTCCTCAGTGAGCTGCTGCTGATTGGGGTCGGTGACTCGCGTTATGCCCGGCGGCAGCACGTATGCCACAGGCTGTCGCTCGGTGTTCTCCTCGACATTGACGGCACTCATCTCCAATGTGCCCGTCTCGGCACCGGCACTGGTCTGCAGGTTTTGCTTGTACTGACGCCACTCACCACGCACGAGGTCGAGCGAGCCGAAACGCAGCGTGATGGGCTGTTCGAAGCCTGTGAGGAACATACGCATGAAGCGGATGCTGGTAAAGTCGTTGATGGCCCCCACCTTCTGTTCCCATTCCTGCAAGGGTATGCGGTACTGATACCAGCGCACGGTGCATGTGTCGCCATTGCGCAGCTTGGCATTGTAGTCGCGGTGGTCAACGATGTAGCTGTCGTCGCTCTTCATGCCGCGGTTGTAGGCCTGCAGCTCGTCGTCACTGATGGGGATGCGATACTGATAGTAGCGCTCATATTCGTTCAGCGTATAGTCCTGGTTGATATCCTCCACGTCGGGGCCGGTCTTGTACGAAGAGTCGTAGCTCTCAGTCTGGTTGTCGCTTGACGGCGAGTTGCCCTGCGGGTTGTTGATGCGGCGATAGCGGTCTATGATGCTCTTCTGCTCGCGGTCGTAGTCAGAGCCGCGGAAGTAATGGTAATCGTCGCCGGCAGGATCCTGACGCCAAGCCTGCAGCAGCGAGTCGTTCTGCACCACAGCACCAATCTGCGAGAGCCAGTTGGCGTAGGCACCAAACTGCCGCTCCTCTTCGTTGGTCAGTCCATTGAGGCCCACGTCCTGCTTCTCACGCGAACCGCTGGTTGTGGCGAAGGCGTAGGTCTGCGTGGCCTGCACGGGAATCTTGCCCCACTGCGTCTCCTCGAAGCTGCTGGTGCCGTCGACGGGCATGCCGCTTTCATAGAATTTCTTGCCGTCGCGCAGCACATCCTCAGACACTTCACCCAGGTTGATGTAGAGCTCACCCGAGTGCTGTGCTGCGGTACCTTGCGCGCGTGTATATATAAAAGGATCGAGGAGCCAGAACTCCACATACTCGATATTTGCCTGCTCAAAGTCAGTGGTCTCCAAACGGCGCATCATACCGCCCCACTTCGCTGCCGGGTTCTTCAGCGTGCCGTCGCTGTTGTAGTCGAGCGTAAGGTTGTAGGGACCGCGCTCCTGCGGATAGTAGCTCAGATTGAGCACGGGCAGCGTCGACGTGGCTCCGTTGTAGCTCGACTGGTCGCGGTTGGGATAGAGCTCGCGCACGTAGACCTCGCGTACGTAATGGTTCGACAACTGCTCCAGATCGCCCTTGATATGAGCAGGCGTCAGCGACGATGAACGACGTGTGAAGAGCGGATCGACGGTGTACCACGACAGCAAGGCACGGCCATAGCCCGATGCCACGGTCTGCTTGTCGCCTGACTCAGGGAACATCGATGGCACCGACGACAGCACCCATGCCTTCGGGTCGCTGACATCGAAGAGGTTCTTCGTATTCTCGAAGTCGTCGATATAGGAGGCGTTGTCCTGCGTGCCGCTGGCATTGCCTGCAATGAGCTGTGCGAACTCACCGGTGAGGTTGATCTGCGAGGGCTGCGTCAGACTGAGCAGCGGCAGCTTGTCGAGCATGTTAGTCAGCCACTGGCTCTCCTGTTTCCAGTTCAGATTGAGTCCCCACAGCGTGTTGTTCAGCGGTTCCTCGCCCATCGCCACCTTTGTGGTGAGAGCCTGCTCGCTAAGGTGCAGCACAGTGCCGCCCAGGGAGAAGTTCTTGTTGAATTCATACTCCCAGTTCACGCCGAACATCGTCTTGCGGTTCAGCCAGGCATCGGTATTCGACTCCAGCGACACGTTGACGTTGGTGCCTGCGTCGATGATGCTCTGGTTGAGAATGGTCACCTCGCCCGCAGAATAATCTACAGTGTAGTCGGTGCCTTCCTGCAGGGTGACGCCGCCAGCAGTGACGACCACGCTGCCCTGCGGTATGTAGCTGGCATTGAGCTGGATGACGTTGGCCGCCGTGCCCTTGTACTGTCCTGTCAGGATGAACTTGTCTTTCTCGGCGTTCTGCTTCGCCACCGTCTTCGTCGAGTCATAGAGCTGGTCGAAGCAGTATTTGTCGGCCAAGTGACCCATGCCTTTCTGATTCAAATAGTTGCGCAGATAGTCGCCGAAAGGCTCAGCCGAGGGCAGGAAGACACGCCCGTTGTCTACGGTGTAGCCCCGCACGAAGTCGAACTGTCCGTTGGCGTGCGGCTTCATATTGGCATCCAGGCGGTCGAGGCCCATCACCTTGAGCAGCGTCGTGGCCTTCAGCGCCTCTTCGGGCAGGTAGGTAAGATAGGTGCCTGTGGTATCGCTCTGATATTTGATGTCGAGGCGGAACTTCTCTTTCTCCACCGATGAAGACAGATAATAGACGTTCTTCATCATCAGGTTCCAGTTGCCCTGCGAAGGGTTGCCGCTGGTGTTCTTCAGCGATTTCACGAAGAGGCAGCGGCTGGCCTGCGTCACGTCGGTGGAGAACTCGCCCACCTGGTAGGTGCGCCCGCCGTATGTATATTCAAAGGCTACTGCCAGCACCTGGTCGGGCTGCAGGCCGGTCTTCAGCGAGATGTAACCCAATGCTTCGTTCACGGTGTACTCCGAGGATGATAGCAGACGGGCTGACGACAGCTTTTCGTAGTCGACACCGCCCACCAGACCATTCATGGCCTCTAACCGAGTCGTCACCATGTCGATGCTTCGCGAGGCCGAGTCGATGCTTGCCACCAGCGTGCCATACTCGTCGTTGGCAAGATTGCTGGGCACCTCCATTCCCGTAGGGCTCCACATCGTGTTCTTGATGAATCGATTCTCACCCAGGTCGGTAAAGGCCACGATGTTGCGCGAATTACTTGTAGTGCCCGACTTGTTGGTCACCCACACCTCTACACGGTTAATCTTTACGCCCGTTGTCAGGTTGGGCAGGGTCTGCATAGCCCTGTCGTACTGCTGGCGGAAGAAATGGCTGAGGAAGAAGTGGCGGTTCTCTTCATAATCGGCCACGTCAATTTCGAAAGGCGTAGTCGACGTGCCGCCTTTACTTGACACGCTCTGCGACGTCGATTTCTTCTGCGACACCACCGTCTGCAGCTTCAGCTTGCCGAACTGCATGTCGGTGCGGATGCCGAAGAGCGAGGCGGCGCCGTGCACCAGAGAGTTGTTGGAGGGGAAGCTGACATTGCCGGCCTCGACGAGCTTGATAATCTCGTCCTCCTTGCCGTCGTATTTCAGTTTCAGGTTCTTCGTGTCGAAGTCGAAAGTGGTCTCGGTGTTGTAGTTCAGGTTCATGTTCACCTTGTCGCCCACCTTACCATTGACGCTGAGGTTGATTTTCTCGTCGAAGTCGAAGGCCGTAGTCTTGCGGTTGCGGATGGGCAGCGACGGATTGTCGATGTCCTTCTTTGTCATGCCCATTTTCAGTTCGGCAGTGCCCTGTGTTTTTACGCGCACCCCGCCAGGGCCGAAAATCTTCTCTGCCGGTCCCAAATCGAAGTGCATGTCGCTGAACGAGAACTTGTCCTCGCCTTTCGTCTTCACGTTCTCAGCGTCTTTCACGCGGAAGAACTGCTGGCGCGCACGACGCTCGCTCCAGCGCATGTATTCCTCGGGCGTCATCAGGATGGGCGCATTAAGGTAGCTGTCGCCAATCTTCGAGCCGATGTAGTACACACCTGTAGAGTCGTCGTATTCCACCACTTGCTTCACGTTCTCGGGCATCTTCAGATCGAGGGCCGACGAGTCGAGGTCAGCCACCTCCATCGGCACCGTCGGCTGTATGCGCCAGCGAGCAGTGGGGATAGTGTCACGGCTCTGCTGGGCCGTCGCAGTCAGCACCACGACGCCCAGCAACAGCCACAGGATGCACGCCAGTCGTTTCACGTTTCCTTGTTACAACATGCGCAAAGCATGTGTAATAGAAAACGCTGTGTACGCAAGATTATTGTGTGCGCTGGCAATTATTTCAGAAATAAAGCTGTAACCTCCAGTACATTCGACAACGAATGAAACGAATAGAACGAATGTAAAATAACTGTTCTAATGGTCGTAAACGACCGACGAATAACACAAATGTGGATGCATTGATACTATTCTTAAAACAATGACAGTGTTTTATCAGACAATGACGTAGTCTTAACAAACAATGACAGTGTTTTATCAGACAATGACATTGTTTTAACTTTTTCCTAAATATTCATGGATTTTTTTCTGCGACGCTACGTAAATGTCCGCAAATGAACCGTAAATGACCATAAATAAAAAATTACGGTCATTTACGGTTCATTTGCGGACAATTTGTTTTGCCGTAGGCCGACTTTGCCCACCAGAACTGTTCTACGCGTCGCGGCCGAGGGCGAGAGCCTTGATATTGGCCTCAACGACGGCGTCACCCTTGCGGGCAAAGACGCGGGCGATGGCGGCTTCCAGCTTCTCGTATTCCAGGCCGAGGGCCTTCTGCGCAGCACCGAGGAGGATGACGTTGGCCGAGCGCGGCACGCCGTTGTCCTTGGCCATCTGCTCAATGTCGATGCTTACCACATGTGGCAGCTTGGCCAGGTCGGCCTTGACAATCTCCATGTCAGGATAGTTGGGGATGTTGACGAAGGGAGCGCTGTTGGTGATTATCCAGCCGTCCTTCTTCAGGAAGGGCAGATAGCGCAGTGCCTCCATCGGCTCCATCGAGATGATGACGTCGGCGCCGCCTTTGGGTATGAGGTCGCTGTAGATGGGTTCACTTGAGATGCGCAGGTTGCTCTGCACGTCGCCGCCTCTTTGGCTCATGCCGTGCACCTCGGCCTGCTTGATGTAAAGGTTCTCGTTCATGGCGGCTTCGCCGATGATAGTGGCGATGGACAATATTCCCTGTCCACCAACTCCACACAATATAATATCTGTCTTCATAAAGCCCACCCCCAGCCCCTCCCCAAGGGAGGGGAGTTTGGTTACTTTTGGGGACTCCATTTTTAGTTATACATTCTATTCATAAAAAAACAATTGGCATCCACCTGCAAGTCTATTTAGACTCCCCTTCCTTGGGGAGGGGCTGGGGGTGGGCCTTCTTTTGCTTAAGGTGTCTTTGCAATGTCTGCATACATTCTCTTCTCGGAATAATTACGGAGGTGCCGTGATAGTTGATCTCATCGCGGATGGCCTGAGTAATCTCGGGCATGTTCTTCGGCAGTGGAACGACCACCTTGAGGTGCTCGTCAGAGAGACCGAGACCGCGACAGATGGCCTCAAACTTGTTCGTGCCGGCAGAGTCCTGTCCGCCTGTCATGCCCGTGGTGAGGTTGTCGCTGATGATAACGGTGATGTCGGCATTCTCGTTGATGGCATCAAGCAGACCCGTCATGCCGCTGTGGGTGAACGTAGAATCGCCGATGACAGCCACCGACGGCCACTGTCCGGCGTCGGCAGCACCCTTGGCCATCGTGATTGAGGCGCCCATGTCGACGCACGAGTGGATGGCGCGGAAGGGCGGCAGGAAGCCTAAGGTGTAGCAGCCTATATCGCCAAAGACACGCGGATTGTCATACTCCTTCAGCACCTCGTTCAGGGCAGCATAGACGTCGCGGTGACCACAGCCCTGGCACAATGCAGGGGGACGCGGAGCCACGTCAGCGCAGGGGTCGAAGCACTGGCCTAAGTCCATGCCCAAAGCTTTCTTAACGATGTCGGGATTCAGCTCGCCTGTGCGGGGAAGCGTGCCGTCGAGCTTGCCATGAATATTGTTGGCCTCAGACACGCCGCGCACCATGTCCTCGATAAACGGCTGTCCTTCCTCGACGATGAGCACATGCTCGCACTCATCCATCATACGACGCACCAGCTTCTTGGGAAGGGGATATTGCGAAATTTTCAGAATGGGGAAAAAGCCTGTCTCCTTACCAACTGAGGAGAGACATTCCATGACATAATTATATCCGATGCCACTGGCGATGATGCCGAGAGCAGCCTTGGCTCCCTTTTCTTGGGAGAGAACCGGGTAGAGGCAGTTATACTTTGAGTTGGCGGCATCCTTCTCCAGTTCCTTCTGCTGTGCCGTCACCTTGTCGTTGCGCTTGCGGGCATTGGCAGGCAGCAGCACCCAGTTGGCGGCTACGGCGTTGTAGTTTTTCTCGTTCTGCGGACGCGCCTCGTCCTTTACCTCCACCACGGCACGGCTGTGAGCCATTCGAGTGGTGACACGCATCAGCACGGGCAGACAGATGCGCTCTGAGTAGTCGAAGGCCTCGGCCATCATGTCGTAGGCCTCCTGCTGGCAGGACGGCTCAAAGGTGGGCACCATAGCGAACTTGCCATAGAAGCGTGAGTCCTGCTCATCCTGCGACGAGTGCATCGAAGGATCGTCGGCCACCAGCACGATGATGCCGCCGTTGACACCCGTCATACCGCTGTTGACAAAAGGGTCAGCGCAGACGTTCATGCCCACATGCTTCATGCACACCAATGCGCGCTTACCCATGAACGACATGCCGAGGGCGGCCTCCATAGCTGTCTTCTCGTTGGTGCTCCAGCGGCTGTGCACGCCGCGCTCCTTTGCCAAGGGCGACAGCTGGATATACTCTGTAATCTCCGTTGAGGGAGTTCCCGGATAGGCGTAAACGCCGCTCAGGCCCGCATCGAGTGCGCCCTGAGCAATGGCCTCGTCGCCAAGAAGTAATTTTCTCATAAACTTATCAAATATCTGTTAGTTTAAAATTTTCCTGCAAAGGTACGATTAAGTGAGCGAAATACAAAAGGAAAACTTGTTTTTCTTTTTATTTCCGAACAAAAGTACTTCGAGTATAGAGTCAACCAGCAAGTGCAATTTATCTGCAAAGTTAGGCATAATGTTTGAAAAAGACCTCATTTGGTGTATAGAAATTTAGTTTTTCTCTCGGT
>CACYYG010000029.1 GCA_902778535.1 uncultured Prevotellaceae bacterium | reverse complement strand
GATTCAACACATGACGGACTATATTTTAATTTGTTAAGCCATACAAGACACCATAATGTGAATCTCTAGACGAAAGATTATTAGTTGCGGATTTTAGGATAACTGAAGAAAGCACCGATGTCAAGAACAAATTCGAATTCCAGTTCAGGGAACTCCCTGCCCTGCTCTTCATAGAAATCTTTCATTTCATCACGGGCAATATAGAAGTCCTCTATGGCCTTTCGAGCGGTCTTGCCGTCACCATGCAGACCGAAATCGAGGTCGTCAGCCCCAGACATGAAGCAGGAGAATAAATCCTTGCCTGTCTCTACTACTACTGTTATCTTTCTTGCCATAGCCTATAAATTATTTAAAAAACAAGAGCTCTCAAACAAAGTGTCACTCTGATCTTCACGGAAGGGAAACCCGGGCTATAGCCCGAGTCTCCGATAGATAGATTTCAAAGTGTCCGTAGGCACTTCTTCAGTTCCATGTCACGGCACTGTAGAACTTCGCTGTTTAGCTGGGTTAAACCAGATGTCGTGACGTCTTCCATGACGAAGTAGGAAGCATCCTACTTTCCTTAACTTCTTGTACAAATCATTGTACGTCATTGAAACAATTGTTTACAGAGCTCATTGTCCTAATGGACGATGCAAAGGTAACAATAAAGTTGCTAACTGCCAAATAATCTGGTAACTTTTTTGTTAGCAAATGACATTGTTAACATTTCAGTGTCCTGCCATTCGTGCAGTTTCTTTACCACCAGCGGGTCAGTGGGCCACTCGTAGCCGTTGCTCTGCTCATGCACGTTCGTCGTTTGTGCAATGGCAGTAGCCACCAGAAGCATTGCAGCAAAAGTTAAGAGCAGTTTCTTCATGTTATAGGAAGATCGTCTGTTTGTATATGTTTGTAACTTCATTTTATGAGCTCATCATACCAATAACGATAGTAATCCCTCAAGGGTTTCACTGCCTGGATGAATTCTCTGTCAGGCCAGAACGATACACACTTAAGAATCACATAGCTCACTTCCTCTGCATCGTTTTCAGACGGTATCTCAGGCGTTGTGCATGTGAACTCTTCTACGACATCCTCCTCTGCTTCTACTTCTATCACATCAGGAGCATTTTCTCCCTCATCGTCTGCTTCCATGAGGGCTTGTTCCCTCTCATATTCCTCCTGCGAAAGGCGTATCGCCCTTTGAGCCATGTCTATTATTAGTTGTCTATCATCGTCACGCTGGTATTTCGCTAAGCCAATCAAGGCATAGATACAATGCTCTTTCAGACACAGGTCCTTCAACCGCTCATAATACTGAGGAAGAGGAGGCAGCCGTTTCATTAAATCGTACAGAAGGAACCTGTCGTATTTGTCGAAATAAGGCTTATAAAGTACGACACTGTCAAGACGGATGGAATCTTCCACTGACAAACCATAAAACTGGCGGTTTACCCTCAATACGCATATGCGTCCCTCACTCACAGTTTGACATCTATAGATACACCCGCTTGCAATTTCGCAGACAGCGGTATCGAGCGCTCCTTTGATGGCAATCTCTGCTGCAAGATGAGGGTCTCGTTCCATCAAACCGTAGGATGCCGACAGACGTACAACAGTCGATGGGTGCGACAATGCCAAATAGGCCAGTTGCTCTGTTGTGGCAATATGCCATAGCGAGTCAGAAAGAGCGTATTGGCCTGTCCTTTCACCTGCATACCCAATACCTTCAGTTGAATGAAACTCTGTTTCCTTGCTCAGTTGCTCGACAATCTGTTCTATGGTGTCGCCTAAAGCCACACCTTCCTCCTTGTTTGCCGTCTTCCCATGCTGGCTGCAGGATGAAAGTAGACCTGACAGGAACAATAACACCAGCATGGGAATCTGGTTGGTCTTAAGGGGCAGGCATTTTCTCTTCATATAGAATTTATTGATTTTCATTCGCTTATTTGTTTTTCGGCAAAGATATGGAAAAAACTTGAAATGCAAGAATAATTCTGAGATTTTTCAGTACTACAAGCAATTTGGTTTCTAATTATCTCCTATTCTATAAGGCAAGAAAAAGCCGTGTTTTGTTTCCGGAACATATTCGCCATTAATGAAAAGAGTCTTCCAGGGACTGATGCTTTTTAGTAGTTGCTTCATGTCATTCTCTAGTTTTTCCAAGCATTGCGGATTCTTTTGGTCTGGGTCTGACCCAGGTATGATTGCTCTCACACGACAATCAATCATGTTTCCCAAGGAGTCGAGGAGAATATCGCCTATATTAAATATGACTGTTTTCATTCCGTCTATTTCTGAATAGGAATTGAAATCCAAGGGAAACTTTGATTTTATTACATCTCTTTTTAAACCAGAAAGAGAGAAACCGTCTACAACCACTCTGTTATGATATGATTGCCGTCCTGTCATGTGGCCTTCCTTAATGGCTACGAGTTGTTCATATTCATGGTTTCTCTCAAATCCATCATGCATATAATAAATTTGTTCCCCCTTGCCAATTCTAATGGTATCAGTTAGCCAAGTAGCAACGATGCTATCCTTGTCATAGAATTCTCCGAAAACACGATGCATATCGGCAGATGGAATGCTCTCCTGCCAGTACTTATGAGTGTCTTTGTCCCAGAAAGACACGCAGATGCTGTCAAGAATCAGCCAATCATTCCTGATACTCCAATAGCCTTGGAAACCATCCCAGTTTGCAGTGGTGATGGATCGGCCTTTTGGCAGGATGTCAATCAGGCTATTGTAAAGTACTGAGTCTGCATACACAGGCCTTCCCAACAAAATCCATTTTTCTCCATCAATGAAAAGAAGGTCAGCTTGCTGTCCTGTAGCAAAAGAACTCAATGCAATGGTTATTGCATAAAGAAAAGATAGCAGTTTCTTCATACCTCATTATTTATAATAGTTACGACGTTTGGCTGGATTTGCAACCGTAAGCCTGCCGCAAATTTACAAATAACCGTGCAAATAGCCAAAGAAATAAAGGTAAAATAAATAATCACCAACATCCAAAAACAATGAAAGCTCGCCAAATCCTCTTTAAACAAAGACGATTTGGCGAACCCGAAAATTTTTACACCGTTTTTTCGCTTTTTGGTTATTTCGGTCCTAAAAGCAAATTTTAGGAAAAAAAGGATAAGGGGAAAAATGAAACACAGTAGGGAAATTGCGGAGGAATTAATAAAAAAGATGCAGCCCCCTTAAAGAGAGTTGCACCTGATTATTATTAAATGTGTGTCAGCTTAAAGCTTCGGACCTGCAGCGACGAGAGCCTTGCCGGCTTCGTTGCCTTCATACTTCTTGAAGTTCTTGATGAAGCGGCCGGCCAGATCCTTAGCCTTCTCTTCCCACTCGTTGCGGTTCTGATAGGTGTCGCGCGGATCGAGGATGCCCCATGCCACGCCGTCGAGCTGTGTGGGAACCTCGAAGTTGAAGTAAGGAATCTTCTTGGTGGGAGCGTTCAGGATGGCACCGCCCAGGATGGCGTCGATGATGCCGCGTGTGTCCTTGATGCTGATGCGCTTGCCAGTGCCGTTCCAGCCCGTGTTGACGAGGTAAGCCTTGGCACCGCTCTTCTCCATCTTCTTCACCAGTTCCTCAGCATACTTTGTGGGATGCAGCTCGAGGAAGGCCTGGCCGAAGCAGGCGCTGAAGGTGGGCGTGGGCTCTGTGATGCCACGCTCGGTGCCGGCCAACTTAGCCGTGAAGCCAGAGAGGAAGTAGTATTTCGTCTGCTCGGGAGTCAGGATGCTCACGGGAGGCAGCACGCCGAAGGCATCGGCGCTGAGGAAGATGACGTTCTGTGCGTCGGGACCGGCGCTCTTGCCGTTCACCTTCTTGGCAATCTTCTCGATGTGCTCGATGGGGTAGCTGACGCGGGTGTTCTCAGTGACGCTCTTGTCGGCGAAGTCAATCTTGCCGTTCTCGTCGACGGTGACGTTCTCCAGCAGGGCGTTGCGGCGGATGGCGTTGTAGATGTCGGGCTCAGACTCCTTATCAAGATTGATAACTTTTGCATAGCAGCCGCCCTCAAGATTAAAGACGCCCTCGTCGTCCCATCCGTGCTCGTCGTCGCCGATGAGCAGGCGCTTCGGGTCGGTGCTGAGGGTGGTCTTGCCGGTGCCTGAGAGGCCGAAGAAGATGGCGGTGTTCTTACCCTCCATGTCGGTGTTGGCCGAGCAGTGCATCGAAGCGATGCCCTGCAGGGGCAGGTAATAGTTCTGCATGGAGAACATGCCCTTCTTCATCTCGCCGCCGTACCATGTGTTGATGATGCACTGCTCGCGGCTGGTGGTGTTGAAGGCCACGCAGGTCTCGCTGTTCAGGCCCAGCTCCTTGTAGTTCTCGACCTTGGCCTTTGAGGCGTTGTAGATGACGAAGTTCGGCTCGAACTTCTCCAGCTCCTCGGCTGTGGGCTGGATGAACATGTTCTTCACGAAGTGAGCCTGCCAGGCCACCTCTACGATGAAGCGGACGGCCAGGCGTGTGGCCTCGTTGGCACCGCAGAAGGCGTCCATCACATATAGCTCCTTGTTGCACAGCTCCTTGATGGCAATCTCCTTTACTTTTGCCCAGACCTCCTCGCTCATGGGGTGGTTATCGTTCTTGTACTCGTCGGTGGTCCACCACACCTTGTCCTCGCTCTGTGCATCCTTCACGATGTACTTGTCCTTAGGCGAGCGGCCGGTGTAGATGCCGGTCATCACGTTGACGGCGTTGAGCTCGGTGTTTACACCTTTGTCGTAGCCTGTCAGACCAGCCTTGGTTTCCTCTTCGAAGAGGTACTCATACGACGGATTGTGGGCAATCACCTTCGAACCGGTGATGCCGTACTTTGTCAAATCTAATGTTGCCATTGTTTTTTTATGCGTTTAAATGTTCGTAGTTCTAATTTCGGGTGCAAAAGTACAAAGAAATTACGAATTAAGAATGAAGAATAATAAATTATTTTGTGCGCGCACAGCATTTTTAAGGTTAAAGAATCAAAAATCGCACTTGTCGTCAAATATTTGCAACCCGCAGTTGACAAAAGACAGTCTGATGGTGCTCCACGATGATGCGCAACGATGCCGTCATGCGGTATTTTGTGCTGTAGGTGACATACCGTTTTATGAAGGTTTCGTACACAAAAAATACACATGACGTGTACTAAAAGTACACACGGTGTGTATTTTTAGTACACACGGTGTGTACGAAAAAAAACTGCCATCATCGCGTTAGCCCGCATGGCATTTTTTGCGCAGTGGCTTTTTTGCGTAAGAAAAAATGACTGAATTCTTGGCTCTTCGGGCACTTTTTATTACCTTTGCACCAAATATTGTATTATGGGAAATTTAGTAGCGATAGTGGGGCGTCCCAACGTGGGCAAATCCACATTATTCAACCGCCTGACGAAGAGCCGTCAGGCCATTGTGAGCGATGAGGCCGGCACCACGCGTGACCGCCAGTATGGCAAGTGCGACTGGAACGGCAAGGAGTTCTCGGTGGTCGACACCGGCGGATGGGTGGTGAACAGCGATGACATTTTTGAGGAGGAAATCCGCAAGCAGGTGATCATTGCCACCGAAGAGGCCGACCTGGTGCTCTTCCTCTGCGACATCAAGAACGGCGTGACCGACTGGGACGAGGACGTGGCACAGATACTGAGGAAGTCGAAGCTGCCCGTCATTCTCGTGGCCAACAAGGCCGACGACGGCAAGGACCTCTACGGCCAGTACGACTTCTACAAGCTGGGTCTCGGCGATCCGTTCTGCATCAGCGCCGCCACGGGCAGCGGCACGGGCGACCTGCTGGACAAGGTGCTGGAGCTGCTGCCTGACAAGAAGGACGACGGGCTGGAGGAAGGCATTCCCCGCTTCGCCGTGGTGGGTAGGCCCAATGCCGGCAAGTCGAGCATCATCAACGCCTTCATTGGTGAAGACCGTCACATCGTTACCGACATTGCGGGCACTACGCGCGACAGTATTTATACGCGCTACGACAAGTTCGGCTTCGACTTCTACCTCGTCGACACGGCCGGCATACGCCGCAAGAATAAGGTGACGGAGGACCTGGAGTTCTACAGCGTGATGCGCGCCATACGCTCCATCGAGAACAGCGATGTGTGCATCCTGATGATTGATGCCACGCGCGGCATCGAGGCACAGGACATGAACATCTTCCAGCTCATCCAGAAGAACAACAAGTCGCTCGTAGTCGTCGTGAACAAGTGGGATTTGGTGGAGGACAAGTCGCAGATTGTCATCAGCACCTTCGAGAACGCCATCCGCGAGCGCATGGCGCCCTTCCGCGACTTCCCCATCATCTTTGCCTCGGCGCTGACGAAGCAGCGAATCTTCAAAGTGTTAGAGACGGCGAAGCAGGTCTACCTCAACCGCAAGCTGCGCATCGGCACCACGAAGCTGAACGAGGTGATGCTGCCGCTCATCGAGGCCACGCCGCCGCCAAGCATCAAGGGTAAATATATAAAAATTAAATATGTGTCGCAGGTGCCTGACACGCAGATTCCCACATTCATCTTCTACGCCAACCTGCCACAGTATGTGAAGGAGCCCTACAAGCGCTTCCTCGAAAACAAGATACGCGAGAACTGGACGCTCACAGGCTCGCCCATCAACATCTTCGTGCGACAGAAATAAGGAATAACAACCAACCACTAAAAGACCAAAATGAAAAAGCTATTTCCCCTGCTGCTGCTCTTCGCCACGCTGTCGGGCAGTGCACAAGTAAACACCGGTGAACCCATCAAGAACCCGATGCTGTGGGCCGACGTGCCCGACCCCGACGTCATTCGCGTGGGCGACACATTCTATCTTGTTTCCACAACGATGCACCTCATGCCGGGTGCGCCCGTCATGGCGTCGAAAGACCTGAAGAACTGGCAGACGGTGGGCTATATCTTTGACAAACTGACCGACTCGCCCAAGTATGACATGCAGGAAGGAACGGTCTACGGACGCGGACAGTGGGCCACGTCGCTGAAATATCACGACGGCAAGTTCTATGCCCTGCTGGCTCCCAACGAGGGCGGCCCAATGGGCGACACTTATATCTTCACGGCACCGAAGGCCGAGGGACCGTGGACGATACACGCCCGCCTGCGCCACTTCCACGACGCCACGCTCTTCTTCGACGACGACGGCACGCCTTACGTCTTCTTCGGAACTGGCGAGATGTGCCAGCTGACACGCGACCTGAAGAGCGTCGTAGAGGGCAGCCTGCGCCATTACTTCAACCGCGAGCCCGACGAGCGCGGACTGCTGGAGGGCACACGCGTCATCAAGCATAACGGCACCTACTACGCACTGCTCATCAGCCATGTCTACGCTCCGGGGCGCCACCGTCGCGAGGTGTGCTACCGCACGAAGGATCTGAACGCTACATGGGAGAAGCAGACCATCCTGGAGAGCGACTTCGGCGGCTTCTCCTATTTGGCTCAAGGCACTATCGTGGACACCGAGGAAGGCGACTGGTACGGCATTATGTTCCAAGACCGTGGCGGCGTGGGCCGCGTGCTAACGCTGTCGCCTGTGCGCTGGATTGACGGCTGGCCTATGCTGGGCGATGAGAACGGCAAGGTGCCTGCCACCATGCGGCCCTACAGGAGCAACCAGCCGGAAACGGCCATCGTCTGCGCCGACGACTTCTCCGCTCCGCAGCTCGGACTGCACTGGCAGTGGAACCACAATCCCGTAGACAACGCCTGGAGCCTCACTGAGCGCCCGGGATTCATGCGTCTGAAGACCAGCCGCGTGGTGCAGAACATCTTCCTGGCTCCCAACACACTGACGCAGCGCATGGAAGGACCGACGTGCAGCGGCAATGTCTGCATAGACGTCAGCCACATGAAAGACGGCGACTGCGCCGGGTTGTCGGCCTTCAACGGCGACTCAGGCATCCTCACCGTCAAGCGTAAGGGCAGTAAGTTCTTCTTGGAGATGAGCGAGGAATCGGTGAAGCTGACCGACCGTGAGAAAGCCGTCACCGATGTCAGCCAGAAAGTTGTAGAGACCGTTGAGCTGAAGCTGCCTAAGAAGTCCGCCAATGTCTGGCTGCGCCTTGACGGCGACTTCCAGCCCGGCCACAACGATGCTGCCAACTTCTTCTACAGCCTCGACGGAGAGCAGTGGAATGCCATAGGAACGAAGAACTACCGCATGATCTTCGACTACCGCCGCTTCTTTATGGGCTCGAAGTTTGCCATCTTCAACTATGCCACGAAGAAGGCCGGCGGCTACGTTGACGTCGACTGCTTCAACTACCAAAAAACAGCAAAATAGAAAAAAAACAGCGAAAAGTGTGGGCGTTACAAAAAAAGTTTGTACCTTTGCAGCCCGTTAGAGAGTGTATATGTGTAACTTAGAGCAGTTTAAGATCAATCTGAAGGCCCTCAAGCAGGACGAAACACCCTTGCAGTGGGAACTGGACGACAGCTTCTTCCAACAGCTCGAAGGCGCACAGTTGCAGAGCGGCTCGCTGCATGTGTCGGGGTCTATACGCAAGGCCGTCGGCTTTTTTGAGTTGCAACTGCACACTGTCGGCACAGTAGAAGTGACCTGCGACCGCTGTCTCGACCTCATGCGCCAGCCCATCGAGGCTGACCTGAACACGACAGTGAAGCTGGGCACGGAAGACTCTTATGACGACGATGTCATCACCGTCGATGAGACACAGTCCGTGCTTGACACGGCGTGGCTCATTTATGAGTCGATAGCATTGGCGGTACCCATCCGCCACGTTCATCAACCTGGCGATTGTAACGTGGCCATGAGCGAGAAGCTGCAACAGCTCTCGGCTGCCCGAAGCAGCGATGCGGACGCACAAGACAACATCGACCCGAGGTGGGCAAAGTTGAAAAATTTGAAAGTTAAATAGTAATAGTAAATTTGTAAATCGTAAATAACCATGGCACATCCTAAAAGAAGACAGTCGAACACTCGTACCGCAAAACGTCGTACTCATGACAAGGCAGTAGCTCCCACACTGGCAGTATGCCCCAACTGCGGCGCTTACTACATCTACCACACCGTTTGCCCCACATGCGGCTATTATCGCGGTAAGGTAGCAATCAAGAAGGACGAAGAAGTAGCTGAATAATGGGAAAGATCAACGCTGTCATCACGGGCATCGGAGGCTATGTGCCCGACTACGTCCTCACCAACGAGGAGCTGTCGCGCATGGTAGACACCAACGATGAATGGATTATGACGCGTGTCGGAATCAAGGAGCGCCGAATCCTCACAGAAGAGGGTCTCGGCACTTCTTATATGGCGCGCAAGGCCGCCAAACAGCTCATTAAGAAAACGGGAGTGAACCCCGATGAGATTGATGCGCTGGTAGTGGCCACATCGACGTCCGACTATCATTTCCCCTCCACCGCCAGCATCGTCATCGGAAAGCTGGGGCTGAAAAACGCTATGGCCTTTGATTTCTGGGCCGCCTGCTGCGGATTCATCTACTCACTCGACGTCGTTACTTCGATGATTCAGAGCGGACGCTACAAGAAGATTATCCTCATAGGCGCCGACAAGATGTCGTCAGCCACTGACTACAAGGATCGTTCTACTTGTCCGCTTTTCGGCGACGGCGCAGGAGCCGTACTGCTGGAAGCCACAGAGGAGGAGGGCGTCGGACTGATGGACTCCTATCTGCGCACCGACGGCATCGGCCTGCCTTTCCTGCACATGAAGGCAGGAGGCAGCGTCAGTCCTGCCAGCCACTTCACCGTTGACCACCGTATGCACTTCACCTATCAGGAAGGACGCACCGTGTTCCGCTATGCCGTGACCAACATGTCGGCAGACAGTGCACTCATAGCCGAGCGCAACGGGCTGACGAAGGACAACATCCAGTGGATCATCCCGCATCAGGCCAACATGCGCATCATCGAGGCCGTGGCCAAGCGCCTGGAACTCCCGATGGAGAAGGTGATGGTGAACATTGAGCACTTTGGCAATACTTCAGCAGCCACCATTCCCCTGGCATTGTGGGAATACGAGTCGAAGCTGCGCAAAGGCGACAACATCATCATGACCGCCTTCGGAGCAGGATTCGTACACGGCGCCAACTATTATCGCTGGGGTTACGACGGAAAGTAAGGCCGGGCGAATCAACATTTTCAAAAAATCCGACAAGAACGACAACTTTATAGCTCGTTTTTGTCGGATTTGTTGTATTACTCAGCATAATGGCCCAGTAAGTAATCTGAAAGATACGGTCAATGTTTATAATTATCTATATGAACAGCTCGCCCGTAGCAGCAGATAGCGAGACCTTGCACCTGTCGCATATATCTATAATAGTTGCGCCATTAGCTGACAATCCATAGAAGTTGTCCTCGCTGATGAGCACATATTCCCACTCGCGATTCATCCTTTCCTCTGGTTTCAGCTCGTTGATCTTGCGTGTCCATTCTACGGTTGCCGTCTGCTTCTGTCGGACATTCTTGTCAAACAACTTGTCATTGCCCTTTGTCTCTATCAGATACACTTTTTTCTCTGTGGCCACGATGAAGTCGGGATGATAAGTAGCCATCAGACCGTCTTTACGCATATAGTAAATGACGGCAAAAGGATGCTGGCTTTCGTTGATTTTCAAGAAACGTTCTACTTCGCCATCCTTATCCAGGAATTCCATAAACAACCTTTCAAATCCTCCGCCATGCGTGGGATATCCAAGCCGCTCGTAGATAGCCTTATGGACTTCCATCGAATAGGACTCGCGCATCTTGATTTCAGCTACTGACGAGAACTTAGTATGCAGGACTTGTGCCTCCGTCGTCATAATGTTGTTCTGGATATTGAAGATGGCACGAGCCATTTCTTCAATGATGTGCTTCGTGACGATAGCATCCTTCGACAACAGAATCTTCCAATCGCTACCATTAAAGGGGTTGAAGGGCTGACCAAACAGCCTTGTACGGATGTATTTGTCTACGACGGCTATCATTCGGGCCTCGTTGATCTGCAAATTAGGTACAGGCATCTCCCTATGTGAAGAGATTCTGTCAAACCTCAACGTAATAGTACGAAGCAACTTTTGCAGGTATTCATTATAACTGGTGGCTGTAAATAGGTTAGCAGTCACTTTATATCGTCCGAACTGCGTTTTCGACAATGCTTCCTGCGAAATGAACGTCTCGCCGTCCTGTGCCAGGAACTGGCGCAACCGTTCCAATGGAAATGCTGTGAAAGGCTGGAGGGTACGGATATCTATCTCAACATCCTCTAATTCCTCCTCGGCCTCTCTCACAATTATAGGCCATTCAAAGTCGAATTGTTCGTAATCCTCTCGCAGGCCAACTTTTATCAAGTCGCCAATAGAGCCACTTTCGCCTGTCTCGCCAGTATCCTCAACTGCCAGACCTTCAGCAAACAGCTCCTCATAGAATTGCAAGAATGAAGGATGCTCTATGATGCTCAGCATATCAATGTAGGTCTTAGGCTGAGTATGTAATTGTAGCACCCGTTTGCGGTCGTCTTCCTTGATACTCTGATAGTCAGGCTCACGCCACATCAGACGCAATCCACGTCCAATAATCTGTTCTAACAAAATGGGAGCCTCCGACGAGCGCAGCGGCACGATGACACAGATATTGTTCACGTCGAAACCCTCACGCAGCATCAGCACAGAGATGATGACCTTGGGTTTCTTATATTTGTCAATGTCGAAGAGCTTCTTCTTGGTTTCCTTCCATTCCTCCTCTGAGACTTCTCCTTTGGCATTGCTGTCAATGGTAACAACATCTTCTTGTGACAGGCCATCCTCCAGCATCAACTGATTGACAAAGGGAGCCACAGAAGTGTCTTCACAGATGACGAGCATCTTCGGATTCTTCCTCTCATCCAGCGTTGTGAAGTCGGATTCCAGTTTTTTTAGCTTTGCCAGCCCCGCGCGAAGCATCAGCCTCTGTCCGTCGCTCAGGTCGCAAACCTTGTTGCGTTCGTCACGCACTGCCTTATAGTCCAGATCCTTCAGCTCTGTCAGTTCCTGCCTTCTGTCTAAAAGCAGCGTCTTTACCAGTCCTTTGCGCATAGCCGTTGCCAAGTCAAAGTCAACAACTATGTGAGGGAAGTAGCATTTTTGCGCTTTTTTGCCAGAGCCTCTTTGGTCGTAAGGAGTAGCCGAGAAGTCTACTTGGAAGAATTGTTCACCTTTCTTCTCAGCAATGACATTCAGTCCTTTCTGCCATTCCACTTCCTCAATCTCGCCGTTGCGTTTCAGTTCGTGGATATGGTGTGCCTCGTCATTGATGACCATGATATCCTCCAAGTCTGCCAGATATTCCAGCTCTGAGCCACGCAGATAGCGACGGTCCAACATTCCCAAGTCATTGCCGGCAGCCTTGCCGGGGCGGATAGGAAGTAATTGCTCTACAATCTCCGAGGGCGTCAGTTCTCCGTCTTCGCCTGTAGCTTCTTCCTCTATCTGGTTCTCAAACAGATGCCAGTTCGTCAGGGCTATCAGTCCGTCGCCCGTCGTCTTGCGCCCGATGCCTTCCTCCTTCGTCACCACATTGTTCTGGATAAACGAAAAGACCTCCTGCCGATAATGCACGGGAATAAATACTTCCTGATTCATATAGAAGTCATTGGTCTCAATGTTTCGCTCCTCCTTGTCTCGCTGCATCCGCCCACAAAAAGCATCCAACAGGCGGTCATAAACAATCAGGCCAGGAGCCACGATCAAAAAGTTCTTCGTAAAACGTCCGCTCTTCACGTCCTCGTGTCTGGCATTCAGCATTTGCCAAAGCAGCAGGGCATGCATCACCCATGTCTTACCTGTACCTGTTGCCATCTTAACAGCATACTTAGGCATCTGGTATTTCTTCTGTCCCAAGGTTCCCAGTTCCACGACGGGCATCAGGTCAGGTGTCAGCTGCTCATAGTATTGTAGTACATTCTTTACGCCAAACACTTCGTGCAGATAGATGATGTTGAGGATGGCCTGCCGCTGTCCTGCATGGAAGTTCTGTTTGCGCTGTGAGCAGTATTCTTCTGAAAACCACCATTTCAACAGGGTTTGTGTTGTGGGAGTCACCAGTTCCAATAGCTCACCACTTTCCCAAGCATCATTTACCGTTTCGTTCAGCCGTTTGGCTAGTTCCAGCGAGGCATTAGTATTGTTAGTATTCATAATTATGTTTTTTTATTTTGTCATTTCAGGAAATATGCTTATTTTTGCAAACGAATCAAAAAGTTAGTGTTATGACAGCAGTACAGTTAAACGCAATGAACACAGAACTCTGGCAAAGCATCGGTGCTATAGCAGACTGCGAGCCGCTGATGAAGCGCCTGACCCGGTATGCCAAGAAACTGGTAAAAGAAAAGGAAGACCCCACACTGATGACGAAAGAGGAATTCTTTGCCCGTGTGGATAAGGCTCGTGAGGAAATCAGGCAAGGCAAATGCAAGCGCTTTTCCAATCCAGAAGAAATGAATGCATGGCTTAACTCGCTTTGATATATGTATGACATCGTTTATTCTGAGGAGGCCGAAATAGATTTGGCAAAGTTGCGCCGTAGCGAACCAGCGGCTTTTAATAAAGCTGTTAAGCTGATTAACGAATTGGTGCATCATCCCCGTACAGGCACGGGCCATCCAGAACCGTTGAAGGGTGACCGTAGTGGACAGTGGAGCAGGACAATTACGAAGAAACACAGACTTATCTATCAAATCTTTGAGACGGAAGTCCATGTTGATGTCCTTGCTGCCTACGGCCATTACTACGACAAATAGCCTCATACGCTCTCTACCACCTGACTTTCAAAACCAAACACATCCACAGCCTTAATGCACACTTGCCGACTTCCTTTGTGTGGCACTCTTAAACGGGTCTTATAGACACAGTGCAGCGGGTCGTTGTCATTCTCAATATTTTCTCTATAGTCCTGCCAAGTAGAGCGGAAAGTCACCCCGTCATAGTCGGGGTCAATGCTCCAGTATTCTATCAGTGAGAGCGGGTCGCGCTCCAACACCTCTTTTAGTTTTTCCTTATCCTTATCGTCCAGCGGAATGTTGTCGGGCGACAGCAGCACATAGTTCTCCAGCTCCACGTCTATTTCGTCCAGCTCGCCTGCCGGTGTCACCACTAACGGCTTTGCCACCAAATATTGCAGCGACGAGAAGCGCACGCTCCTGTCGTCTATCAGTTTCTTGTAGCCCTTCTTGGCCAGTTTATCCAGCAGGTCAGGCGGAATCACCAATACCTCTACGTTAGAGTTCTGGTATTTCTGTATGGCCTGCGAAATGTCGAAGGCGAAGTTCCACCCCAGCACGACCACCTTTTCCCAATCGCCACCAAGCAGACTCGCCTTGGCCTCTACGGCCTTGCGGATAGTGGCAGCAGTTGTCAGACGATTAGGCGAATCCACCATCACCAGCGTTCGCGTACCTTTTATATATCCGAAGTTACGGTCGTTCGTCTGCTCAGGTGTAAAGGGCAGCGCGCCATACAGCCCCAACACCACTTGGCTCAAGTCGCCCACATGCTTATAGCGCTTGTTGTTCTTAAATGCCTCCTTCTGATAGTCGCCGATGCTCTGATAGAGGAAAGGCTTCACCTCTTGGTCAATAAACCTCTTGCGCATCACCAATGATGCAGGCTTGCCGATGTCGCAGGTTATCCAGCGTCTGCCCAATCGCTCGGCTACTGCTGCCGTTGTGCCGCTGCCGCCGAAGAAGTCGCAAACGAGGTCGCCTTCGTTGGAGGAAGCTTTGATGATGCGTTCGAGGAGCTTCTCTGGCTTTTGAGTAGCGTAACCAACGACTTCCCCTGGATACCTTGCAGCCCTTTGAACATCAACCCACCAGTCTTCAGGGACTTTACCTCTATCGTTTAGTACTATTGCATTAAATTTCATACCTTCACGGGCAATTACATTCCGATTCGCTCTATCGATACTTCCTTCGGCATAAGGAATTCTTATTATGTCCTTATTGAAAATATAAGCATCGGATTTGCTATATCTATATATTGTATCGTGTTTTTTGGGAAAGTCCTTTCCCGTATTGCTTGCGGCAGTATAGCACCATGCTATTTCGTTCCTAAAATTATCTTTTCCAAAAATATCATCAAGAAGTATCTTTACATAAGAAGATGTATGCCAGTCAATATGAAGATAAATAGTTCCTTTATCTGAAAGCAATTCTTTCATCAGAATAAGTCTTGAATACATCATTCTCAAGTAAGATATAGTCCCTTCTTCCCAAGTATCTGCATACGCAAACTGCTCAATGACCGTTGGCTTTTGCTGAATATCCGTTCCAGGCAGAGAAATCTTCGTTCGATAATCCGCTTTAGAGTCAAACGGCGGGTCAATGTATATCAAATCGACTTTTCCGCGAAGCGAGGGCAACCCCGTCTGGGCATCTCCAGCCAGCAGGGCCTGCATCGCCAAGAGATTGTCACCATAGATGAGGCGGTTCATCCATCCGTCACCATTGCCGCCAGCCATGTTAAAGGCATTGGGAATCTGCGGCGTACTGCCTTTGAACAGTCCGCTCACGTCCTTACTCGGCAGCACCAGCTCGTTAGTCTGCAGACCAATCTGCGTGCCACTACTCAGCCGCTCCAGTATCTGGGCAGCCTCACGCCTGCCCTCGCTCACGATGCGGGGCAGCTCTTCAATCAATGATTTAGCCATGTAGCATTATAGTTTTATAATGCGCCGTGCCACCAAACAAAAATGATTCCTGCAAGTACAGACACAAAACGTGGACGAATCCCCGTTTGATGTTCCAGGTACTTGCAGGAAACCTTCATCAAGAAACAGGAAAACGCCCACTATACAGTGAGCGCGTCCATTATTACTTGATGAGTTCTTTCTACCTGCAAGTTTCGGAACATCTTGAATAATAGCCAACGCTAAAGTTTTACCCACGAAAGTCATACCGCCACCCTGCGCCCAGGGATTTATGATCTGAAGTCATTTGCCGATTTATCGACGTATCGGCGATACTTGCTGCAAATGTACAAAAAGATTTTGAATCCCCAACATATTTGCCCGAAAAAACACACATGGTTGTATAAAACAAGATGCCTATAACTGTATCTGTGCTTGAAACACTTTGTTTCGACCGTAAAAACACTTTGTTTCTACGGCTGAAACAAAGTGTTTCATTGGCAGAAAAAGTTTGAAACACTTTGTTTCAAGTGCTGCCGATGCTTTGAAACACTTTGTCGTTGTCGTTTTTGGTTGTCCGGCTAAAAGGCACGAGCTTATGTCGTTCGCTTCAGCTCTATGCGGAAGGTGGTGCCACGGCCCACTTCTGACTCTTTGACAAAGATGCGTCCGCGATGATATTCCTCTACGATGCGCTTTGCCAACGACAGGCCCAGGCCCCAGCCGCGCTTCTTCGTGGTGAAGCCCGGCCGGAACACGTTGCCCACATTCTTCTTCTTGATTCCCTTGCCCGTGTCTACAACCTCTACGGCCACGATGTCGTCTTCCTCAAGTAGCCACAGGTCAATCTTGCCGGGCTGGCCTTCCATGGCATCGACAGCGTTCTTGCAGAGGTTTTCGATGACCCATTCAAACAATGAGGCGTTTATCTTGACGATGACGTCGCGGCTCGGGTAGTGACCGCTGATGCTCACTTTCTGTGACGTGCGCTTGTTCATGTAGTCGATGACATGGTCGAGGACGGTGTTCATCGATTCATCCACAGGTTCTGGCTTTGAGCCGATTTTCGAGAAGCGCTCGGCAATGCGCTCCAGCCGCTTCACGTCTTGCTCCATCTCGGGGATGAGTTCATCCTTGGGATAGGACTCTTTCAGCATTTCAGTCCAGGCCATCAGGCTCGAGATGGGCGTGCCCAGCTGGTGAGCCGTCTCCTTCGACAGGCCCACCCACACCTTGTTCTGTTCGGCGCGCTTGCTGGAGAGCAGGGCGAAGATGGCCACGACGACGAAGATCATCACGATGCCGAGCTGCCAGTAAGGATATTGTGTCAAGCGCTTCAGCAGCGTCGACTCGTCGTAGCACACCAGCAGGTAGTCGCCTTCGCCCAGGTCGATGGGGATGGTGTCGCCGGCAGCGCGCATCTGCTGTGCAAATGTCTCCACTCTGGCTGTGTCTTCAATATTACGGGAATCGAGCACCTGCCCATTCGCATCGGTCACGACAACGGGAATGGTGGTGTTGCTCTGAATGAACTCAAGAGCCAGCGAAAGGCCTTTCTCATCCACCACTTCGTTGATGTATTTCATGGCCTTTGCCCAAAGGTCCATCTTCGACCGCTCCTCTTGTTTCAGGTCGCTCACCAGCTTGTGACTGACGAACAGCGACGCTGCGGCAATTGCCACGGCAGCCACCACAAGGATAATTTTCACCTGTCTTATCCGGTCAGTCCACTGCATACTCCAATAGCTTAGTAATTGTCAAGTATTTCCTGATGCCGCTTGCGCTTGTTCTCCTTCCTGTTTTTCCATTTCTTGGGAATGAGATAGCTCAGCAGGCCGAAGAGATTGCCGTTGGGATTGGCGCCGGCCAGCTCCGCCTCGATTTTGGCTTGCTTCTTGATCCTGCGTTCCAGTTCGCTCATGCCGTCGTCCTCTTTCTTTCCCTTGCCCAGCACCAGCACCTCGCCAAGGTTGTTCAGCTTGGAGATGAGGAACACGGTGTCGGCAGTCTGATAGGTGTTAATCAGACTGCTCTCGTAGTTGACATGGGAAAAGAGGAAGGTGTGAAGGGTGTCAGGAATGGTGACGTAGCCCAGCGAGTCGGTGACGGCTGCGAAGTGATGGCTCTGCACATTGACGCCCTTCAAAGGAGTGCCAGTCTCTATATCGACCGTCACAATCCTGCGCTGTGCCGTTGCAGTAGTTACACACACGAAGAGCAGGAAAAGCATGAGCCTTGCAGCTTTCATCTTTGCAAATGTAAGCAGAAAGCTGCACGCGAACAAATTCTTTATGCAAAATTAAGCACTATTCGCAGTAGTTTACAGATTTTTTTGTATCTTTGCCGTCAATAAGGCTTGCAACAATAAGCATCGCATGGATTTTGACATCATCCATATTGACGAGACTGGCTCCACCAACCGCTGGCTGAGGGAGCACGCCAACACGGAGCGTGACCAGCTGCTGTGGACCGACTATCAGACGGCAGGACGGGGCTGCGGCTCGAACACGTGGGAGAGTGAGCGCGGCAAGAACCTGTTGTTCTCGCTGCTCATCCATCCGCAAGGACTGAAAGCCAACGCGCAGTTCAGCATCTCAATGGCTATCTCCGTCGCCATCGTTAAGGCTCTCTCCTCCCTCCTTTCTTCTCCCTCCTCCCTCCTCTCTTCTCCCTCCTCTTTCACCATCAAATGGCCTAACGACATCTATTGGTGCGACAGTAAGCTGTGTGGCATCCTTATCGAGAACCGCCTGTCGGGCGGATTTGTGCGCGACAGCATTATCGGCGTCGGACTGAATGTCAACCAGATGCAGTTTCTCAGCGACGCTCCCAATCCTGTTTCACTTCGTCAGATTACCGGCCGCGAATACGACCGCGAAGCCCTTCTCCACAATGTGGCAGAGCGTTTTACGCTCGACGTCGATGCAGAGGAATACCGCTCCCTGCTCTACCGCCGTCACGGCTTTCATGACTACCGCGACGTTGACGGCGATTTCGAGGCCGAGCTCGTTACCGTAGAGGACGACGGCCATCTGCTGCTGCGCGACCGTAACGGCCGCCAGCGCCGCTACGCTTTTAAGGAAGTACAGTTTACAATAACCAATAACCAATAAACAATAGCCAATAACCAATAATCAATAAACAATAACCAATAAACGATAAACAAATGGCAAGATTTAAGAGAATTCTGTTGAAGCTGTCGGGCGAGAGCCTGATGGGCAAGCAGGGTCACGGCATCGACCCTGAGCGTTTGGGCGACTATGCGCGCCAGATTAAGGAAGTGCACGACTTGGGTGTGCAGATTGGCATCGTCATCGGCGGCGGCAACATCTTCCGCGGCCTCAGCGGCAGCCAGAAGGGCTTCGACCGCGTAAAGGGCGACCAGATGGGCATGTGCGCTACGGTCATCAACTCGCTGGCCCTCTCGTCGGCTCTCGACAGCGTCGGCGTGAAGAACAAGGTGCTGACGGCCATCCGTATGGAGCCCATCGGCGAGTTCTACTCAAAGTGGAAGGCCATCGAGGCTATGGAGCAGGGCTTAGTGTGCATCTTCTCTGCCGGCACAGGCTCGCCCTATTTCACCACCGACACGGGCTCATCGCTGCGCGGCGTGGAGATTGAGGCCGACGTGATGCTGAAGGGCACGCGCGTGGACGGCGTCTACACCGCCGACCCCGAGAAAGACCCCACCGCTACGAAGTTCAGCGACATCACCTACAAGGAGGTGCTGAGCCGCAACCTGAAGGTGATGGATCTCTCGGCCATCTGCATGTGCCAGGACAACAACCTGCCCATCTACGTCTTCAACATGGATGTCGTAGGCAACCTGATGAAGGTGATGCAGGGCGAGGACATCGGCACGCTCGTGCACCCCTGATTCCTGTAGAGAAGAGAGGTGAGCGTGCAGAAAGCGGCTGTCCAATTGTCCTAATTGTCACAAGACAGGAAGTGAGTGCTACAGATGGAGTGGGCGACATGGGTGGGCCATATAATTAGCGCGTAGGCAGGCCAAGAAACAGGGTACATCATATTGCGTCCTACTTCAATCTATCGGCTCGTACCCATGTGTTATGACGGAGCGTGAGGCGGAGGTGTTGTCCCGGGCCTGCTTGGGCGTCAGGCTCTTGGCAGCTTTCTTGTCGTATTCCACTTTGCCGTTCTTCCAGCTCTTCAGAATTTGCCATTCCATGGGCACCATCATGTCGCCCTTGCTTTCGAGGATGACGATATGATGTTCGGAGTCTGTCGTGCTGCCGGGTATCGGGCTACGGTGAACATAGATGTAGAAAGAAGAAGGCACTCTCTTGGAGTCGAAGGTATGGAACATGTCTTCCAATGCCCTTGAATGGTATTCGGAAGTGGGATTGAAGGAGAAATCCATGTCGGGATGCTCGTTCAGGAAAGCCCATGTGGCCTGCTTGATCTGACTCAGCACCGTGTCGGCCTGTGCGCTGGAGCCCAGCGTGTAGACGGTTCCCCACGTCTCGCTTTTCGGCTGGCGTGGCGAAATCGTGTTCGAGCGAATGACAAACTCCTCGTTGTCCCAATCCTTCTGCTCAAAGGTATAGGTGCTGTCGTGATAGACGTAGAACTGGCGGGTGGTGATGCCTTTTTGTTTCAGGATGGGCTGAAGCAGCCGCTTGTATGCTTCCTTGTCAAACGGAGCGCGCTCTTTCGGCATTTTGCTCACGCTGTCAGGGGTGTACTCATATCTGAACGTGGCGTATCCCTTTAGTCGCCATGGACTCACGTCACTTCCCGGCCAAGGGTCATAGCCGAAGGTGATGATTTCGGGGGCGTTATAGTAAAACACATCCCTGTTATGCCGATAGGTCTGCATGGTGTCGCCGTTCACGTATTCACCCAAGGCGATGGTACAGCGGACGCTGTCCACACCGTTACGGTGGTACTCCCAGCTATAGCTCTCCTTGGCCTCGTCGGTGAGCTGCTGGCAGGTGCGGCGCATGGTGTCATACGCCCGTTTCAACCGCAGAGTCTCCATCTGGCGCACGCTGTCCTGCTTGTGCGCTATCGAGTCCCGTTTAGGGTCACCTGTCGTAGGCGTAGGCTGGTAGTCTTTCATCAAGCCGCTGCCTATCATAATGGTCTTATGGAGCCTACCGTCGTAATAATAGGAAAGGCGAACGCTTCTTCCCAACGCCTCCATTTCGCTCACGAGACTGTCAATCTTCGGATGGCCTTGCAGACGCTGCTGTATCGTTCCCTGAGCCGTGGCGCTGAGGGCGATGACGGTGGCACAAAGTGCAAATACTGTTCTTTTCATGTCTTGCTTGTCTTTTGGTTGCTGATGGTTAGTATAAATCGTCATTGATGGCCATTTCCGCTTGTTGGGTCATGCGGTTGCCCCGTTCTCTGATTTCCTTTGTCATTTGCTGGTAGTCGTCTTGCAGGCTGCCGTTCATCTGCTGCATTATCTGCATGGCCATGCGCTGCTCTTCCTCGGCGATGGCTTGTACTGCAAGGTCTGCCGCGTCGATGACTTCAGGCTCCACGACGGGTTCCGCCTGCTTTTCCCGTTTTGCCATATAGCGCTTGGGCGGGCGAGCCGTCTGCAGGATTTCTTTCACCACTTTCACCGAGTCTTCCGTTTCTACGTTTGTCTGCGGCACAGTCTTCACGGTGTCTGCCTGCACCACGAGGCTTGGCGTGTCGGGCAGTTGGCCGTTAGGTTTTACACCTATATAAAATAGTAGTATAGCAATGGCGGCAGCGGCACCGATGGCAGGGTAGAGCCACAGGCGGCGGCGCTTGGGCTGCTGGTTCTGCTGACCGATGCGCTGCATCACGCTGTCGCAGAAATCAGCCGACGGCTGGGGCTTCTGCCGTCGGGTTTCCCGTCGGCGCAGCGCTTCGCGTAAATCCTTGTCGTTCTGTTCGTTCATTGTTTCAATCATTCAATTCTTCAATTCTTCAATTCTTCAGTCTTTCAACATTAGTAACAGTTTCTTGCGAATGCGGTGGAGCCTTGTGGCCAGCAGACCGGGCTCTGCGTCCATGATATAGGCGATGTCGCGCAGCTGCCGGTCGTCGTAGTAGTAGAGGTGGAGCAGCAGCTGCTCGTCGGCCGGCAGCCGGCCGATGGCGGCATCCAGCTGTTGTATGCGCTCCTCGCGGTCGGTGCTGAGGTCGTCGGGCGTGTCGGCCAGGGGCAAGTCGTCGATGCTCAACCATTGCTGCCGCTGCCGTTTCAGGTGGTTCAGCGCCGTGTGGTAGGCGATGCGCAGCACCCACGTGAGCCACGACGAGCGCCCGTCGAACTGCCTCAAGGCGCGGAACGCACGGACAAAGGCATCCTGCGCCAGCTCTTCGGCATCGCCCGCGTCGCTGACCATGCGGCTGACGAAGTCGAGCACCTGCGCCGAGTAGGTCCTGACGAAGTAGCCGTACTCGTCGCTCCTGCCGTCGAGTATCCGCCTGATGCGCTGCTGTTCTTCCGTGTCGTTGTTCTTGCTCATTCTATCTATATAGACAGCCCATCCGCGAAAATATTACACGGGTGGGCGTTAAAGAATGTTATTTGGGGCATCGCTCTGGGTATGGAGGACACGATGAGTCCCTTGGCATCGTTCAGCAGCTTGACGGTTTCCTGCACCTGCTTCTGAAACTTGTCGTCGTAGAGGCCGTAGACGGGCATACGGTCGTCGTCGGTATAGATGGTTCAGAAGGTGATGCCAGTCGAGGGCATCGGCACGTCCGTGCACCCCTGACGGATAAGCTATGGATTTGCCAGGATGAGTTTTTAATTTCGTACACACGGTGTGTACTAAAAATACACGCGGTATGTACGTTTCGTACACACGGTGTGTATTTTTCTGTACTAACTGTATATACCCAAAAAGAAAAGCTGTGCCAATGGTTGACACAGCTTTTTTCTCGTGGGGTACTTCTACATAAAGATTTATGCTTCCTTCTTCACAGCTACGCGCTTCTCCTTGATGCGGGCAGCCTTGCCCGTGAGCTTGCGCAGGTAGTACAGCTTGGCGCGACGCACCTTGCCGTGCTTGTTCACCTCAATGCTGTCGATGTTGGGCGACTCGATGGGGAAGATACGCTCTACGCCAACGGTACCTGACATCTTGCGGACAGTGAAGCGCTTCTTGTCGCCGTGGCCGCAAATCTTGATGACCACGCCGCGATAATACTGGATGCGCTCCTTGGAACCCTCGATAATTTTGTAACCAACGGTGATGGTGTCGCCAGGTGCGAACTCCTCAAACTTCTTGCCGCCCTCGGCAGCCTTGGCCTGATTGCTGGTTGCAAATGCTTCTTCAGCAACTTTGATTAAATCCATTGTTGTTTTTTAATTATTTAGTTTTGCTGTATCGTTCCTGCGCAACATAACGGGCAACTCTCCTATCTTCCCGCCATCGGTTACGCCGAAAAGCGGCTGCAAAGGTACTGCTTTTATTTGAGATATGAGTTTGAGGATTTGGGTTTTAATGTTTTTCTTAAGTTTTTTTAACGACAATGGTGCGTTCTTTCTTCTTGTGTATCAGGATTATTGTGTATTTTTGCAGGGAAAAATCAAGAACGCTATGAAAACAACCTTCCGACTTTTTGCCCTTGGAGCCGTCGCAGCGATGGCCGTGGGATGCACTACGCACTATCAGATAGCAGGCGTGGAGCGCTCGAGAATCTTGGTCAACAATCGCTTCGACAATGAGCCCAGCGTGCAGGGAACGGCCTTTCTGGCGCCATACAAGGCGAAGGTGGACGAGGTGATGAGCCCCGTGATGGGCATCGCTGCCCGCGACATGGACAAGTACCGTCCTGAGTGCGAGATTGGCAACATGCTGGCCGACGTGATGGTTTGGGCGGCCAAGGATTACAACGAGAAGGTTGACTTTGGCGTCTACAACATCGGCGGCATCCGCGCCGCGCTGTCGAAGGGCGTCGTCACCTATGGCGACATCAACGACATTGCGCCATTTGAGAACAAGATTGCCTTCACCACGCTGACCGGCGCAAAGGTGCTGGAGCTCTTCGGCCAGATGGCCAAGCGCGGTGGAGAATGTGTGAGTCACGGCGTGGAGCTGGTCATCACGCAGGACGGCAAGCTGCTCTCGGCCTGTCTGAACGGTGAGGATATCGACCCGCAACGCGAGTACAGGGTTGTCACCCTCGATTACATCGTGCAGGGCAACGACGGCATGAGCGCCTTCAAGGACGGCACTAACACCGTGTCGCCTCAGGAGGACAAGGATAACTCGCGCTTCCTCATTATGAACTACTTCAAGGCCATGCACGCTGAAGGCAAGGAAGTGGACGCCAAGGTGGAAGGAAGAATCACCATTCAGCAATAGTCATCAACATCATCAACAAGAGAGACCATGAAACATATTATCACTGCCATAGCACTGCTGCTCACGCTGAGCATCGGCGCACAGAAACAGAAATCGCTAACCATTCTGCACACCAACGACACGCACTCCACCGTGATGCCCCTGAACAAGAATCTGGCCGACACGATGCTGGCCGACCGCGGCGGCTTCCTGCGCCGTATGACGCTGGTGGAGCAGGAGCGCCGGCAAGATCCCGACCTGCTGCTCTTCGACAGCGGCGACTTCTCGCAGGGCTCGGCCTATTACTCCATGTTTGAGGGCGATGTTGAGGTAGGGCTGATGAACAAGATGCGCTACGACGCGGTCACCATCGGCAACCACGAGTTTGACTTCGGATTGGACAACATGATCCGCATCTTCAAGATGTGCGAATTCCCCATCGTCTGCTCCAACTATGACTTCGCCGACACCGAGCTGAAGGACATCGTCAAGCCTTACATTATTATAAAGAGGAAGGGCATCAAAATAGGCGTCTTCGGCCTTTGTCCGAAGCTCGACGGCCTGGTGTTCACCAAGAACTACGGCCCGCTGCTCTACCTTGACCCCATTGCGAAGGCACAGGAGATGGTGAATCTGCTGAAGAACAAGAAGAAGTGCGACTACGTCATCTGTCTGAGCCACTTAGGCTGGGCGAAGGGCGACATGTCCGACGAGCGTGTCATTGAGGGCACGCAAGGCATCGACCTCGTGCTGGGCGGCCACAGCCACACCTACATGGAGAATCTGGAGTACGTCAGCGACAAGAGCGGCCGCGCTGTGCCTGTCGACCAGAACGGCAAGCACGGTGCCTTCATCGGCAAGCTGCAGCTGACGTTCAATAAAAAGTGATTATTCCTTCGACTTCTGCCGCCGCACCTTGAAGCGGTCGAAGCCCTCGCCGTAGACGCCGATGACGGCGCTCTGAGAGACGAAGGCCGAGGGGTCTATCTCGTTGATGATGCGGAAGATGACATCGCTCTGGCGGCGCTTGGCCAGCACAAACAGCATCTTCACCTCTTTGCCGGAATAGAAACCGTGGGCATCGATGATGGTGCAGCCGCGATGTGGCTCCTTGTTGATGCGCTGGCCAATCTCCTGATACTTGTCGCTGATGATGAAGAACTGCACGGAGCGGCGCATCGAGTTCACCACCTGGTCGATGCAGAAAGCGGTAACGTAGAGCACGACGTAGCCGTAGATGACCTTCTCCCAGTCTTTCAGCACGAAGTAGGAGCTGGAGATGATGATGACGTCGCAGATGAGAATGACGCGCCCCAAAGAGATGTCGCGGTATTTGTTGACGATGGCGGCAATGATGTCGGTGCCTCCCGTCGAGCCGTTGTTCGACAAGCCGAGGCCGACGCCGCATCCGCAGAACACGGAGCCGATGATGGCAGCCATGAACGGCTGGTCGGCCAGCAGGTGCGACTGGTAATTCTCTGTCACAATGCCGACAGCCACGGTCAGCACCACGACGGCGAAGACGGTCTTCACGCAGAATTTCCATCCCAGGATGCGCAGGGCGAAGAGTAGCAGTACGGCGTTGATGACGAAGTAGGAGAACTGTACGGGAATGCCTGTGGCCCAGTACAAGATGCTCGTGACGCCAGCCACACCGCCTGTGGTGATGTTGTTGGGCAGTAGGAAGATGGCCCATCCGATGCAGTAGGAGAGCATGGCGATGGTAATCATCACGTAGTCTTTTGCCTCCGACCATGCCTTGGCCTTGTTCGTGTTGTTCATATTCTTAGATTTCTTTAGTGCTTACACCTGCTGCATGTCGTGCAGTTTCTTGTAGTAGCCGTCGAGGGCTATCAGCTCGTCGTGTGTGCCACGCTCCACGATGCGTCCTTCGTGCAGCACGCAAATCTCGTCGGCGTTCTTAATGGTCGACAGGCGGTGGGCGATGGCTACGGTGGTGCGTGTCTTCATCAGGCGCTCCAAGGCCTGCTGCACCAGGCGCTCGCTCTCGGTGTCGAGGGCCGAGGTTGCCTCGTCGAGAATGAGGATGGGCGGATTCTTGAGGATGGCACGGGCTATGGAGACGCGCTGGCGCTGTCCGCCGCTGAGGCGTCCGCCGCGGTCGCCGATGTTGGTGTCGAAGCCGTGTTCAGAGGCCATGATGAAATCGTAGGCATTGGCAATCTTGGCGGCCTCTTCGATTTTTGTGGTTTGACTCACCTCATCGTCCTCACCTCTTCCTCCAAAGGCAATGTTGTTTCTGAACGAGTCGTTGAAGAGAATGGCCTCCTGGTTGACGTTGCCGATGAGTCTGCGCAGGTCGTGAAGGCCCAAGTCTTTGACGTTGATGCCGTCGATGAGCACCTCGCCCTGCTGCACGTCGTAGTAGCGGGGTATAAGGTCAACCAACGTCGACTTGCCGCCGCCGCTCTGACCTACCAGCGCTATTGTCTTGCCCTTGGGGATGACGAGGTTGATGTCTCTGAGCACCCATTGCTCTCCATATCTGAACGATACGTTCTTGAATTCTATCTCGTGCTCAAACGAGGCAATGTGCTTTGGCTGTGCAGGCTCCTTGATGTGATTCTCGGCTTTCAGAATCTTGTCGATGCGCTCCATCGAGGCCAGACCCTTGGGAATGTTGTAGCCGGCTTTCGAGAAATCCTTCAGCGGCTGGATGATGCTGTAGAGGATGACCATGTAATAGATGAACGCAGGTCCTGTGAGCGTGTGGCCGTTGAGCACGAGGATGCCGCCGAACCACAGCACGATGATGATCATCACGGTGCCGAGGAACTCGCTCATCGGGTGAGCCATGGACTGTCGCGTGTTGACGCGCATGATGTCGTCGCGATAGTGGGAGTTGATGCGGTCGAAGCGCTTGTTCATCGTCTGTTCGGCACAGAAGGCCTTGATGATGCGCAGGCCGCCCAAGGTCTCTTCCACCTGACTCATCGTGTCGCTCCACAGCGCCTGTGCCTCAATGCTGCGACGCTTCAGCTTGCGTCCCACGACGCCCATGAAATAGCCGAAGATGGGTACGAAAACAATGGTGAACAGCGTGAGCTGCCACGAGATGAATAGTAGCGTGGAGAAATAGATGATGATGAGGATAGGATTCTTGAACAGCATGTCGAGCGACGACATGATGCTCGACTCCACCTCTTGCACATCGCCGCTCATGCGTGCAATGATGTCGCCTTTGCGCTCCTCGCTAAAGAAACCGAGAGGCAGGGAAGTGATTTTGCGGTAGAGCTGGTTGCGAATGTCGCGTACTACGCCCGTGCGGATGGGAATGATGGTGGCCGACGAGAGAAAGTATGCACCGGTCTTCATGGCCGTGGTGATGGCGAGGAAGAGACCGATGAAGAGTAGGGTGGTGGTCTGGCCGTAGTCGGCGATGAGGCCGTTGACCGTGTAGTTGAGGTTGTTCATCAGCACTTCCTGCACATTGCCCCAGTCCCAAGCCATCCACTCCGTGGCGGCTTCAGCATCGCCAGTCTGGAAGAGAATCTGCAGGATGGGAATCAGCGCAGCAAACGAAAAAATATTCAGCAGTGCCGACAGGATGTTGAATCCTATCGACGCTGCCAAATACTTCTTATAAGGTGGAATAAACCGCCTCAGAACCTGCAGGAATTCCCTCATGTAGCAAGTTTACTTCATCATCTTGCGACCATTGACAATGTAAATGCCCTTGAGCATCTGGCCGCTGACGCGCTGTCCCTGTAAGTTGTAGACGACGGGAGCAGCTTGATTCTGCTTCAGGGTAGCAATGCCCGTTGACGGGTTGTCCGTTACCTGGCGGTAAATCATCGGCAGAGTCTTGATGGTTGTGTTCACATCGTAGCACGAGAACATCGGGTTGCCATTGTTCGGGTTGAAGCGTATATGGTTGTGGGTGGAGCTGCCTTGGAATACAATCGTTGCCAATCCCTCAGCGTCGATGCTGATAATGGCTTTGGCGTTGTCGTCAGGCATCTCCTCGGTGCGCAACCAGTTGCTGTTCGAGCTGGCGGCATAGAGATAGCCCTCGTCCATGCTGAAGAGGAAGTTGTCGCCATTCTTCTCCAGAGTGATGATCTGGGCGGCTTCACCCGGCACGAGTGTCTCGTTGTCGTTAACGGTGACGTCGTCAGTGGCAGCACGGTTGTTGGTGTTCTGCTTGGTGCTCATCACCAGAATTTCATCGTTGTACTTTACGGCAATCATCACCTGCTGGCCAGCATCGAGCTCAGAGGCATCGGTCACCAGCTCGTAGCTGCCTTCCTCGGCAGGTCCGGCGGGCTTCTTCACCTTGATGAGGTAGGTGGCGCTGGCTTCGTTGTAGACTTCGTCGCCGGCAAAGGTGGCGATAATCTCCGTTGTGCCGGTGTTCTCGATGGTCACCTTGCCCGTCTCTGCATCAACAGTAGCCACGCTGGTGTTTGAGCTCGTGTAGGTCACGGGGAGATTTTCAGGATTGGTGGTGAGTGTGGGTTCGGTGAATTCGTCGCCTATGGTAATGACTATTTTGTCAATGTCGAATGTCATCTCCACATCCTCCTTGTGTACGGGGCCTTCTTCTGTCTCCATGTAGATGTGAGCCAGCAACATGTTGGCGTTGGGATTGCTGGTGTAGGTATTGAAGCGCGGGCTGCGTACATTATAGAGCATCGTGCCGTAGCTGCCGAAGGTCATCGTGACGCCTCCGTTGTTGTCCAGCGTCCAGGCTTTAGGCTCGTCGACGTATGCCAGTTTACCGGTGTTGGTGGCCGTGAGATACTTGTCTGTAGCTTCGTTCTTGAACGACCAGCCATCTCCCATCTCCTCTACGATGAACACGGCCACGTCGTCGTTGATGACGATGATGTCATCAGCCTCTTCTGCATCAACCTTGCTCAGATACTGATTGTTCAAAGCGCCAGCAGCCTTGTTGCCGCTGCCGATGATATAGCGCATTCCTTCTTCCATGTCGTCTGTAGAGGCGACAAGTTTGAAATTCAATGCGTCGGGATTGCTGTGATTTACGCCAATGGTGTATTTAGCTTTGGCCACGTCGCTCTCATCGTTGTCCTTCACGGCTATCGCCTTCACGGTGGTGGTTTCACTCACGACGAAAGGTTCTGTATAGGCTGTGCTGCTGGTTGTGGGCGTAGAGCCGTCGAGTGTGTAGAAGATGCTGGCTCCCTCCGTCTCACAGCTGATGGTCACCGTCTGTGCCTCTTCATAGCGTCCTGCCTTCGGTGTGAATACGGGTGTTGCCACATTGCTGATGCCACGGAACTTAAACGAGATGGTGCCGTTGCTGTTCTGCTTGATGTTCTCTACCGATGAGTCGAGATAATACGTACCGTCTGTATTTTTATTGTATAACTTGGCTGCCGGTTCACTTTCCTTACTGAACGAATTGATGCTTCCGTAGGGATAGGTATCGGTGGCTTGACCTTCGTCAGTGTAATACTTTGTGCCGTTGTAGACAAAATACTGGTATTCATTATCGGCAGGAATCCATGTCATGCGCTGGTGGCTGGGGTCGTCATTTGCCTGATTGTTGGCCCATGCGTCTGCATTGTAGTCAACGTGCAGAATGAGCAGGCCTTTTCCGGGCAGGTTAGTGTCCCAGCCCGTCTTCTGTCGGTTCTCAAGCAGGAAGTATTCATTGCGGTTGCCATTATTATAGATAATGTATGATTCACCGCCGTTTTGCAGTGCCTTCATGCCCTCAATATTCTGTGTGTTGACGAGTTCGGTAGGCGTGTGCCATCCGGCTACCCAGCGTTCGTAGCTGGTGTATCCTGCCGGGCGGAAGCCGTTGCCGTTGTAGCATCCATTGTCCAACAAGTCCCACGAGCCCATTCCTTGTCCACCGCTGTAGTCGGTGTCGTAGAAATCAGGATAGCCTAAGCAGTGGCTGAATTCGTGGCAGATGGTGCCGATGCCGTCTATCTGGTCCGAGCCGCTTAGCTCTGAGCCGCAGGCATAGGTGTCGATTTTTTTGCCGTCCATGTACTGTATGCCGCTACCGTCGCCATAATAATGTGCACTTTCCAGAGTCCATTCGTGAGGCCAGATGGTATTGGTGGCGCCTCCATCAGCCTCCCCCTTACCGGCATAGATGATGAACACCTGGTCGACCCATCCGTCATTGTCCCAGTCGTAGTCGGCAAAGTTCACATCGCTGTTCACCATCTTCAGGGCCTCGATCACCATCTCGGCAGGATGCTTGTCGCTGCCTTCAGAATCGTTGGAACCGTAGTAGGAATAACTCTTGCTTACTGTGACGGGACCGACGACATCAAAGGTCAGGTTGAACTTCCCGTCGCTTTGGGCATAGAAATAGTCGTGCACCGAACCCTTGAAATTGCCGCTATTGTAGTTCTCCTTGTTGGCAATGTCCTGATAGCGGGCAAGGTTGTTGCTTGGCTTGAACGCTTTGTCGCTGAAGTTTACCAATATAATCAGACCTTTCTTGTCGCCGATGTATCCGCTGGTGGTGCTTGCGTTCTGGCGTCCGGGCAGGCGTTTGGCGCGCTGCTGATTAGCCTTCTGGCGGAGTTCTTTTGCTTTCAGGTTGATAGCCTGTTTGTCAACCATCTGAAAAACGTTGCTGTTGTTAATGTCCAGATAGGCCTTTCCGTCGTCGGCCAGCCAGTAGTGGCCGTGTTCGTCGCCTACCAGCAGTGCGCTGACAGTGGTGCCGTCGGCCAGTGTAAGCTCGCGTTTCTGTCCAGGCTTAGCCGGTATGGCGTTAGCTGCCGTAACAAGCAGCAGCATTACGAGTGCCAAGACGATGCGCTTCGCACTCTTGTCATAAAACAAATTCTTCATGTCTTATATTATACAGTTATTAATTACGGTGCAAAAGTAATTATTTTTTGATGGAAGGCAAAGGAAAATGCAAAAAATATTCAAAACATTTTTCCAAGGAAACATTTTTCCAAGAAAAAGTGAGGCAGAAAGAAAAGAAATGTGTACTTTTGCCGCCAAGAAGAACTCTTTTATTCATTTAACTATCTTTTCTACAATGGAAGTAACAATCACAACCGAAAACTTTGAGACCCTAAAGAACGGGCAGAAGCCCCTCGTCGTAGACTTCTGGGCCACATGGTGTGGTCCCTGCCGCATGGTGGCTCCCATCATCTCCGAGCTTGCCGAGAAGTACGACGGCAAGCTGGTGGTAGGCAAATGCGACGTGGAGGAGAGCGAGGAACTGGCAGCACAGTTCGGCATCCGCAACATTCCCACCATCCTCTTCTTCAAGAACGGCGAAGTTGTCGACAAGATTGTCGGCGCTGCCGGCAAGCAGAAGTTTGAAGAGAAGTTTGAAGCGCTGCTCGCATAAGTGGTGCTGTTGGCACTCACTTGTTGGCATGTTCCTCTGCCAGCACGGCCTCGCGCATCTTTTTCTGCAGTCCGCTGGCAAAGATAAAGTCAGTAAGCCGGCTGTTGGTTGAATCCATGATCTGGCCGCTCTGCCCCTGCCACTCTTTGTGGCCCTCATAAATAAATATGATATTTTCACCGATACCCATGACAGAATTCATGTCATGGGTATTGATGATTGTGGTCATCTTGTACTCGTGCGTGATGGAGTGCAGCAGTTCGTCGATGACGAGCGAAGTCTTCGGGTCGAGGCCGCTGTTGGGCTCGTCGCAGAACAGGTATTTCGGCTGCAAGGCAATGGCGCGGGCAATGGCCACACGTTTCTGCATACCGCCGCTGATTTCGCCCGGGAACTTCTGGTCGGCGTCTGTCAGGTTGACGCGGTCTAAGCAGTCCTTGGCACGGCGCTGTCGCTCTCGCAGTGTCATCTGCGAGAACATGTCGAGCGGAAACATCACGTTTTCCAGCACAGTCATCGAGTCGAACAGTGCTGCCGACTGGAAAATCATGCCCATCTCGCGCCGCATCTCCACCTTCTCCTTCTTCGACATGCGCACGAAGTCGCGCCCGTCGTAGAGCACCTGTCCCTTGGTAGGCTCCAGCAGGCCCACCAGGTTTTTCATCAGCACCGTCTTGCCGCTGCCGCTCCTGCCTATGATGAGGTTGGTGATGCCGTCGGCAAACGTGGTGGAGATGTCCTTCAGCACGTCCTTCGTCGTCAGCGTGCCGTCGGGCGCCACCTCCTCAAAGCTCTTGTAAAGGTTTCTGACTTCAATCATTTTTTCAAAATCGTGGCAAAGTTACAAACTTTTTCCCATTAGAGAAAGCCGAACCCGTTTTTTTTGATGGGCGGGAGGTCCGTTTTTTGTGTTTTTCGGCATGTTTTTCCATCCGTTGGGCGGTGTTTTTGTCGGTCCGTTCCTGTGCTGAATCTTTCGTTTCCTCTGGTTTCATGGGCGAAACACTTTGTTTCAAAATTTTTTTGCGATGAAACAAAGTGTTTTAGGTTTTTATTTTTTGAAACAAAGTGTTTCAAGATTTTTTTTGTTTGAAACACTTTGTTTCGGCCGTAGAAACACTTTGTTTCTGCCGCAGAAACAAAGTGTTTCAAGCACAGATACAAAATCAAACAAAGTGCCCCAATTCGCAGGACCAAATTTTTTTTGTATTTTTGCAGTCAGATGATGTCACAAAACAGCCCTTTGCGCGTATATAGAACAGAATGACGCAAGAAGAATACAAGGACGAGGTCAGGCGGATACGGCCCAAGCTGCTCTCGGTGGCGCGTCGCTATGTAGGCGACGACGATGCTGAGGACACTGTGCAGGACGTGCTGCTGCGCCTGTGGCAGATGCTCGACGAACTGCGCCTGCCCGTCGATGCCTTGGCCACGGTGCTGGTGCGCAACCAGTGCGTGAGCCTGCTGAGGAAACAGCGCCACGCCGTAGCACTTCCTGCCGCCATCGCGTCCGACGGCTTTTCCGTCGGCGTCGCCACCGACAGCACCGGCGAGAACCTCGACCGCCTGATGGCCATCGTCGAGAGCCTGCCCTCCATGCAGCAGACCATCCTGCGCCTCCGTCATATAGAGGGAATGGAGATGAGCGACATTGCCGAGATGACCGGCAGCAACGAGGTGGCACTGAGAAAAGTGCTGAGCCGCGCCCGTCAGGCAGTGAGGCTGCAGTTTCTGAAACAGAACAACCCGTGATGAGAAACAAAACTACAACGATATGACCGATAATATCCTGAAAATACGCACCCTGTTAGACCGTTTCTTCGACGGCGAGACCACGCTCAGCGAGGAGCAGGAGCTTTATGCCTTCTTCCGTGAGGCCAGCGACCTGCCCGACGACCTGGCAACCTTGCGCCCGATGTTCCTCGCGTATGATGCAGCTCAGTCTGTTGCGTTGTCAACGCCACCAGCGAAACGGCCCGCTCCTCGTCGCCGCTGGCTGCCCTGGGCAGTGGCTGCCGCCGTCGCCGTACTGATAATGGGAGGTGCCATGCTTCTCTTCCATCGCAGTCAGTCGCCAGTCGGCGGTGAAGATGATGAGCTGATAGCTTATATCTATGGCCAGCGTACCACCGATCCTGCTGTGGTCTTGGCCGAAATGCAGACCACGATGGTTGCATTGCAAGGCGATGGCTCCGACGTGGTGGAAGAACAACTGAAGGCAATGTTTGACAATTAATATAATACAAGTTTCGCATGTCTGGAGTGATAAGGAGTGAAAGGGGAGTGAGCCGACTGTCGTCGGCGGAAGTGAAAGGGACGATACTTTCTGAGCAGATGGA
>CACYYG010000028.1 GCA_902778535.1 uncultured Prevotellaceae bacterium | reverse complement strand
GATTCAACACATGACGGACTATATTTTAATTTGTTAAGCCATACAAGACACCATAATGTGAATCTCTAGACGAAAGATTATTAGTTGCGGATTTTAGGAATGTAAAGAAAATTTATTCCGATTTCTTTACAAATGAAATTCGTGAAATAGAAGCGGAAAGACACTGTTTTGCCGTCGGTCGGTCATCGGATGAGCATGAGTGTGGCTCAAAAACTGCACACCCACATGGGTTTTGTGCAGAAGAGGCTCCGCGTGAAAAAAAGGCATTGACTTTTTTTCACGCGGATATACCTTTTTGAAAATGAGGATGCTCCCGAAAGGCAGGAATATGAGCTAAGCATCTGCCAGTCAGTAAGATAGCCAACCCCTCTCATTTTCGCGTTTTTTTCAGCAAATCGTCCTGTCTTGAATTCTGAGCCATTCTCAGCCTCGTTGAGACCTGTTTTTCCGCCACTTTTGTAAAAATATTTTACTCCTCATCTTCGCGAATAATATAGGCAGAGCTATACAATCTTTGTCTACGGACAAATTCTGGAGGGCGCATCACTGCGGCCTCCAGAATTGCCCGGGTCAGTTATTTACTAACTTTTAAAACAATTAACTATATATAAAAAACCTAATGCTTATTAACTTCTATTTGAAACATGTACTCTTGATTTGCTGCTCGACATTTTGAGGTATCTCCAATATCTTGCAGCGCTCCAAGATATACTTCACCGTCTCGTCTGGCAGGTCGGTTTTTACCCAAATTTCGGTACGTTTCTTCCAGCGTCCCTTGAAGTGTGTCTTGTCCGTAAAGACGACGCCGTCGCTGGTGGCAGGGCGTCCCATCTCACTATACAAGCCGTCCTTGAGCCAATAGGTGCCATACTCATGGGGCAACAAGCTGATTTTACCTTCTTTCAACAGGACAATCTCGCAGCAGGCATACTCGCCGTCGGGGCCGAAATACTTGAACGAGGTGTAGCCCGTCTCCTTGCCGCAGACAGTTTTCTTCTCGCCGTCCCACTGCATGGACTCCATCAGCCATGTGCCGACTATTTCCTTGTCGTCCACCTTTGCGGTCTGGGCGCTCACTTGCATGGCGCATATCAGCGCCACGGTCATTAGTAACATCTTTTTCATAAGTTTTACGTTTTTATTTGGAGTTCGTTTTCGTTGGCAAAATTACGGTCTTTCTGCCATTCCTGCAAGAAATCTGCTTTGCATTTCCTTTGCAATTGCGATGCAAACTGCTTGCATAGGAGCGGGTGTTTCCAAGTGTTGCAACCTCGTCGAGTGTCACTCTTGGAAGCGTGACCTCCCATGCCCCGATGGAAAGGACGAAAAAAACCTATTTGAAACATGTACTCTTGATTTGCTGCTCGACAATTTGAGGCGTCTCCAATGTCTTGCAGCGCTCCAAGATGTACTTCACCGTCTCTTCTGGCAGGTCGGTTTTCTTCCAGATGTCGTGACGTTTCTTCCATGTGCCTTTCATCGTGTTCTTGTCAACCCAAACGATGGCATCCTTGATGGCTTCTCGTCCCATTTCTGAGTACCAGCCATCCTTGAACGTATAGGTTCCATACTCGTGGGGCATCACCATCACCTTACCATCTCGCGTCAAGGCAAGCTCTGCACAGGCATACTCGCCATCAGCTCCGTAGTATTTGAACTGTGTATAACCCGTCTCCTTGCCGCAGACAGTTTTCTTCTCGCCCTCCCACTGCATGGACTCCATCAGCCATGTGCCGGCTATTTCCTTGTCGTCTACCTTTGCGGTCTGGGCGCTCACTTGCATGGCGCATATCAGCGCCACGGTCATTAGTAACATCTTTTTCATAAGCTTTTTGTTTTTATTTAGGGTTCGTTTTCGATGGCAAAATTAGGGGCTTTCTGTCATTCCTGCAAGAAAAACAGTTTGCATCTTGTTTGCATTTGCTGCGCAAACTGATGACAACTCTGTTTCGCCACCCAGTTTTTTTGTTCTTAGGAAAAGGCCTGGAATTGTCTATGCTCCGATGGAGAGGAGAAATTCGTCCCACTCCTTGGAGCCGCCTTTTTGGCCAAACACCTTCTTGTAGAGGCGGCTGCGCACGGTGCTGATGGTGCTGACATCGCGGGCCAGTACGGTGGCGATGTCACTCGGGGCGATATGCAGCTTGATGAGCAGGCAGGTCTGGTATTCCAGCTCGGACATGGGGTAGAGATTGCGCAACTGGCTCGTGAATCCGGGATACACCGTCTTCAGCTGCGCCTCTATCGCATTCCAGTCTTCTTCCTTCAATCGCTGTCCCGAGACCATGCGCTGCTGCAGCATGTGATACTCGTCGGAGGCGAAAAAGGCCGATTCCACCGATGCCATAGCCTGCCTGACGGGTTGCGGACGCTCGTCGTGCTCCTCCTTGATTTGCTTCAACTGCAATTGCAGGCGCTGCTTCGCCCTGTGGTTGGCAATGGCTATCAGGGCAATGGCCAGCACGATGATGACAAAGGCAATGATGGCGTACACCAGCCAATGAATGACGCTGGCCTGCTCGCGCTCCTTCGACGAGAGAACATAGCGGCTGATCTCGTTGTTCTCTTGCTCGCTGGCGATGATGTTGCGAATATCCTCGCCCCATTCCTCGCTAAGGTCATTGGCCCGCACATAGGTGTACAGCACGCCGTTGCGCTGGATGACGATGGTGGAGTCGCTGCTGACGGTGAGCGGACGCGGGTCGCCGTCCTCCAGATAGAGCAACTCGCCGCCGCCCTTGTCAATCAAGGTAATGCTTCGCTTGTCAAGGGGATAGACCACCAGCGCCGACTCTGTCTGCGTCAGCGCGCTCAGATAGAGCATGCTATCGCCCTCGTAGACACACAACTGGGTGGACCCGTCCTGCGGATAGCTGTCGATGTCACCCATGGGAGACTCTACCTGCGTGAGCGTCCATGCGCCTTCCAATGAAAAAGAGGTGGGGGTTTTGCCTTTCTTGCCGCAACTGACAGGCAACAGGACAAACACCAGCAATAAGATGAACGTTATATTGGATTTCATTTTGCAAAGATAGTCATTTTCTCCGTATTTGTTGAAGTATTCGAGTTTGCAATTTGTTTGCAAAAGGTTGCAACGTGCTTTTGATGATGCCGCAATTCTCGCTTTTCGCTGCAAAATTACACAAAAGGGCACGAAAAAGCCCTCGACTTGCCGGGAAATCGGAGGCCGAGGGTGCATTTCTCAAACTAGTTTGATTATTGTCGTAGCTGCGAGTATCAAGGGCGCTGTTGGTAAATGCGCACGTAGTCTATCTCATAGCGCAAGGGGAAGGCATTGTCGTCGATGGTGCCGCCGTTATCGCCTCCAAGGGCGAGGTTCAACAGGATGTACTGCGGACTGTTGAAGGGATTGGTGTGCTGGCCTATAGTGCCGTTGACGGTGGTGCTGAGCGGCACCTCGTTCAGCAACTCGTCGTCCAAATAGAGGCGGATGGATTGCTCGTCCCAGTCCATGCGCCATACGTGGAACTGCTGCGCCCAGTTCTTGTCTTTGTCAGTGAAGTGCTTAAAAGGCACGCGGCGAGTGTTCCACACAGCCTGATAGCGTCTGTCGCTGCCCCACGCCACGTTGGCCAGAATGTGCGGCACGCTGTTGACACGATAATACTCCATCACGTCAATCTCTCCACACGACGGCCACTCCATGCCGCTGCCCAATGTCCAGATGGCAGGCCAGGCACCGCCCGCCGTGGGGATGCGGGCACTCACCTCCATGCGTCCGTAGAGGAAATCACGCTTTCCTCGGGTGTGCAGACAGGCCGACGTGTAGCTGATGCGCTCACGCTGTGCGCCCCAGTGGCGGGCGTTGGGACGGTAGGTGGGATTGGGCCGGTCGTCGCGACGTGCCTCGATGATGAGCAGGCCGTCCTGCTGCCAGGCATTGTCAGGCTGATACCACTGGTCTTCGTGGTTGCGCACAAAGCCCTGCTCAAAACTCCAGGTGGCGTCGTCGGGGCGTCCGTCGGTGTTGAACTCGTCGCTCCAAACGAGCGTCCATTCCTGTGCGCAGAGCGGCGTGAGCCATGCGAAAAGCCCGATGGCGAGGGCAAGCAGTGTCTTTTTCATTCTGATGTTGGTATTGTGTGCGCAAATATACAAAGAATCTGTAGTATCCGCAATTTTTCCCGTTTCTTTTATCGCCTTATTTGCAAATAATGCGTAATTTTGCAGGATGCTTCTGGGAAAGAATGAAGAATGAGGTGTTCCACCCGATGAACGTCGAGTGCGAGTTGCCGGAGCAGCTCAATAATCCTTTCGACTACGAGCCGCATCCGCTCTGCGTGGAGGCGGCCAGGCAGGTGTGCGACTATGTGGCACAGAGCGAGCTCTACGACGAGGTGATGCAGGGCAAGATGCTGGGCGTGCTGGTGTGCCAGCAAGTCAACGGCACTGTGGGTTTTCTTGCAGCATATAGCGGTCAAGTGGGCGGACGAGAAGACTGGCCGTGGTTTGTGCCAGCCGTGTTCGACTACCTGCAGCCCGACGGCTACTTCAAGCTGGAGGAGGCGCACATCTCAGCCCTCAACCAGCAAATTGCACAGCTCGAAAGTTCCAATGATTATGTGTCGTCAAAAGTCGCTCTTGCCCAACTGAGGAAGGAGGCCGAAGACGAAATCACTTCCTACAAGACGATGATGGCGGCAGCGAAGGCACGCCGCGACGAGATGAGGAATGAAGCCGACAATGCATTACTCATCAAGGAGAGTCAATTCCAAAAGGCTGAACTGCATAGGCTAAAAAAGCGCTGGGAACAGCAGTTGGAGGAAAATGCAAAGGACGTAAAACGCATGGATGACAGCATCGCTGCGCTGAAACAGGAGCGGAAGGAACGCTCCGATGCCCTGCAGCGCTGGCTCTTCAATCAGTTTGTGATGCTCAATGCTCAAGGCGAGGGGCGCACACTGACCGACATCTTTGCTGCCACGCCCCAGCGCGTACCGCCAGCAGGCACTGGCGAATGTTGCGCGCCCAAGTTGTTGCAGTATGCCTTTGCCCACCAGTTAAAGCCGCTTTGCATGGCCGAGTTTTGGCAAGGTGCGTCGCCTAAGATGGAGGTACGCCATCATGGTCAATATTATGCTGCCTGTAGAGGAAAGTGTAAGCCGGTGCTGGAGTGGATGCTGGAGGATGGAGGGAGAACAGACCTGCCAAACCTGCAAATCTCCCTCCACCTTCCACCCTCCACCCTCCACCCAATCTACGAGGATGATGCGCTCATCGTTGTTGTCAAACCAGCGGGGTTGCTCTCTGTGCCAGGCAGGACGGGTGAAGAATCGGTGGAGAGTCTGCTGCGTCAACAATACGGCGAGGTGTTTATGGTACATCGGTTGGACCAGGACACCAGCGGTCTGACGGTTGTTGCCAAGAGCCGCGAAGCTCACCGCCACCTGCAGCGACAGTTTCTTTCTCACGCGCGCGCTATAAATAAATTGTATATAGCGCTACTCGACGGAGTGGTGGACGGATGCGGGCGCATCAGCCTGCCGCTACGCCCAGACGTGAACGACCGTCCGCGACAGATGGTGGACTATGAACACGGCAAAGCAGCGCTGACCGACTACGAGGTGCTTGGCCATGAGGGCAGACTTACTCGCGTAGCACTGACACCGCACACAGGCCGCACACATCAGCTGCGCGTCCATTGCGCACATGCCGAAGGTCTTGGTACACCTATTGTAGGCGACCGTCTCTACGGTCATCACACAGAGAAAGGCCAGCGCCTCTGCCTTCATGCAGCTGAGCTGGCCTTCCAGCACCCGTTGACGGGTGAGAGAATGAGTTTTTCTTCGATTGTTCCTTTCTGATTACTTCACATACTCCGAGAAATCCGTGAGGTGCATGTCGCCCTTGCGTGCCAGCGTGTCGTGCATGGCGAAGGCGGCAGTGAGGCAATGGCGGGTGTGACCGCCGGTGCCCAGCTTCAGATATTCGCGCAGCAACGGACGATAGTCGGGGTGTGCACAGTTCTCGATGATGGCCTCGGCACGCTGCATGGGGCTCTTGTGGCGCAGGTCGGCGATGCCCTGCTCGGTGACGATGATGTTGACATCGTGCTCCGAGCTGTCCTGATGGGTGACGAAAGGCACAATCGACGAGATGAGTCCACCCTTGGCCGTCGACGGGCAGGTGAAGATGCTGAGGTAGGCGTTGCGCTCGAAGTCGCCGCTGCCGCCGATGCCGTTCATCATCTTCGTGCCGCTTATGTGCGTCGAGTTCACGTTGCCATAAAGGTCGACCTCGATGGCAGTGTTGATGGCAATGACGCCAAGACGGCGAATGACAGCCGGGTGGTTGGAGATTTCGCTCTGGCGCAGCGTCAGGTGATCCTTGAAGTAGCCGATGTTGTCGTAGACCTGCATGAGACACTCATTCGAGACAGTGAGCGAGCAAGCCGAAGCGTCCTTCACACGGCCGTTGAGCATCATGTTGATGACCGAGTTCTGGATAACCTCTGTGTAGATGTTGAAATCGGGCACGTGCTTGTCCTGGCCGAGAGCGCCGAGGATAGCGTTTGCCGTCGAGCCTACACCGCTCTGCAGTGGCAGAAACTCCTTGGGAATGCGGCCTGCATGGAGCTCAGAAACGAGGAACTCAGCTGTAAGATAGCCAATCTTATCGGTCACGGGGTCGCTGTCCTTAAAGGAACGGGCCTCGTCGGGAATGTTGCACTTCACCACGCCAACCACCTTCTCACGGGGAATCGAAACGTAGGGCTTACCGATGCGGTCGCCGACGCTGAAGATGGGTATGGGCTTGCGGTAGGGCGGGTCGAGAGGCTCGTAGACGTCGTGGATGTACTTGGCGTTGGGGCTGTGGAACTCGTTGAGCTCGAGGATGACCTTCTTAGCCAGACGGGCAGCCGTGGGGCTGATGCCGCCGGCAGCTGTCAGATAGACGCGCATCTCGTCGCCCACCTCCTCTATGTCGCAGACCTCGAGGATGGCCCAGTCCACGTCGCCGTAGAATCCGTAGCGCAGCTCCTGTGCCATGTGGCTAAGGTGCAGGTCGTTGTAGGGAATCTCGCCCAGGTTGACATGCTTGCGGAAATCGGGGTTGGTGGTGTAGGGAGCACGGTAGAGGATGGCCTGTGCGTTGGCCAGGTCGCCGTCGGTGCTCTGTCCGGTGCTGGCACCGGTGAAGATAGCCACCTTGAATTCGCGTCCGGCCTCATGCTCGGCCAGCGCAATCTTTGCTAACTCTTTTGTCGTAGCTTTGGCCACGCCAGCAGGTGTAAAGCCACTCATGGCGATGTGGTCGCCGTTCTTAATCAACGCTGCAGCCTCGGCAGCGGTTAAGGTTGTGTATGCCATTTCTTTTTCTGTTGTATCTTGTCGGATTGATTATTGATTCTGTATACTCTTCAATTCATCGGCGGTGATGGTCATATTGGCCTCGTCGCCCGAGTTCTTGTCGATGAACTTAATGACGAGGTTCTTATTGGCTGTGGTGATGACCTTGAAGAAAGTCTTCATGTTGTCGTCGCCGCTTTCAAAGTTCTTCATCATCTCAGTCATCATCATGCTTCTCAGCTCGGGGTTATTGAAAACCATGTCGAACTGGTCCATGGTAATGCCACCCAGTGCCTGCGGATCCATTTTAAGCACGAAGGAAACGTCGTCGTCATCGATGTCGATGCTGGACATGGTCATGCCGTCGCCCACGTCCTGTGGCAATTCCTTGTTGCCCACCAGCATCACGAGGTCGAGCAGTGCATTGGCTTGCGACTCGGTCAGTTCGCTGAGGTCGAGGTTTTCAAGGTCGATGTCATCCATGTCAAGTTCCGAGATGTCGATATCGTCCAAATCATAGTCGGCCAGTGCCTCGATGTCTTCGAGCGAGGCCACCTTCTTCAAAGCGGCAGCTTTCTGCGAGCTTTTGCCGTTTTCATTTTCCAACTGCTCGGTTTCTTCCTCGTCGTCTTCGACGTCTTTGTTGCTTTTCTTGTTGTTGCAGCTTGCAAAGGCGATGAGGATGCCGAACATGACTGCAGCCATCATTAAAAGATTCTTTTTCATAGTTCTTTTTTTAGTGAATAATTATGGTTGTTAATGAGTTTATTTACCTTGGTGTGTATTTAGGGTGCAAAGTTAATGAAAAATACTGATTTGCCGAAGAAGTTGGCTTTTTTTTCACGTGCGCGTATCATTTTTTTTAAAAGGGAGCAAGATGCAAAAATACATCGATAGATTTTTTCAAAACTCACAGGCTTATACTTTAACAGCACGCCGAAAAACTAAAAACAACTTAAAATCGGACAAATAATAATATATTTTACTTAATTCTATGTTGCTTTTTGCACGATTTTGCGGAATTGTGCGTAAATTTGCAGCCTAAATAATAAAAAACAACGGAATGAGAAGATTTTTCCTCTGTTTCTGTGTGCTGTTGACTGGCGTGGCAACCCTTTCGTCATGCCTGAAGGATGACGATAAGGACTACTCGGACTACACTGACGTGGCCATCACGCAATTCACTTTGGGCACACTGAACAGATATGTTCATACCATGTCGGCCAAGACAGGCAACGACACTATAGTGGTGAACACGGTGACTGGGTCGAACTATAAGATGACCATCGACCATCTGAACCAGCGCATCTATAATGTCACGCCGCTGCCTGTGGGCACTGACGCCAAACATGTCATCTGCACCGTGTCGGCAAGAAACGGCGGTTTGGTGGCACTGAAGTCGGCCACAAGCGACACGCTGCGATGGCATTCGTCTACCGACAGCGTGGATTTCAGCGTTCCACGCATATTCCGCGTCTATGCCGCCAATGGCATCGATACACGCGACTATACCGTCACGCTGAATGTCAGCGAAGATGCTGGTGTCAGCTTCGAATGGCAGCTGGTGAAGACCGACGATGCCCTGGCCTGGACCGAGGGGATGCGCCTTGAGGCCTACGGCGACAGCGTCCGTCTCTGCCAGAAGGACAGCATCGTGGGCCGCTCGACAACAGCCTGCTATATGCTGACCGACGACGGACGGCTGTGCTGCTCGACTGACAACGGACAGACATGGCGCGACGAAATACTTGACGACAAAGCAGCACTGCTGCCAATGGCGGACGAGGCTGTCTGCATCAGCTGGCCCTATGGCCCTGCCGACAACACCGACTATGTGCTCCTCGTGGGCAAGCCCAGGCAGGAGAACGTCAACGTTATGCGTGTCTGGAGAAAAATCGAGAGCCACGATGGCAGCAAGGGCCAGTGGATATATATGCCCTACGACGTTGACAACAACTATCCCCTACCCCTGACCAACAACATGACAATGGCATGCTATGACAATATGGTGCTGGCCGCAGGCGACGGGAAGACTGTCAGAATATCACGCGACCAGGGCATCACATGGCGCACAAACACCAGATACAGCTTACCCTCAACGCTCAGCGGCGACCATGTGACAATGGCTACCGACACGCAGGGACGTCTCTGGCTGCTCACCAGCAGCGGACAGCTGTGGCAGGGAGCGCTGCGGTGACGCTTCGCTAAATGACAAAGGATAGATGATAAATGATAAAGGTTGCGCATTGACAGTGCAGAAAACGAAAAGAATGATGAAGTATGGTAAACTGCTGTGTTTATCATTCGTCATTTTTCATTTATCATTCAGGTCTTTGGCCGTAAAGGCACAGGATGCTCCAGAGTATCGCATGGAGATAGGCGGCGGTCTGGGACTCATGGCCTATCAGGGCGACCTCGGCGGAGGACTGCTCAAAGGAATGCAGCCCATGGTGGCTGCTACCGCCAAATACAAGATGAACCCGCGCATGGCATGGAGTGCGCAGATCAGCTCCGGCAAACTGAAAGGATCGTCGAAGAATGTGGAAACCTGGTATCCCGAACTGCACGACAGTATCGCCAGTTTCAGCAACCAGCTGACCGACTTCACCGTGCGCTACGAATATAACTTCTGGCCCTTCGGCACCGGAAAGGAGTACCTCGGTGCGCAGCACCTCACCCCCTTCATGGCCTTGGGCACGGGATTGGCTTTCACCAAGAAGACGGTGGCAGGACAGTTGCTCTTCGGCATTGGCGCGAAATACAAGGTGGCAGACAGGCTGAACCTCACCGCCGAGTGGGTGATGCACTTCACGGGCAGTGACAAGCTCGACAATGTGGTCGACCCTTACGGCATCAAAAGTTCTGGTCTGTTCAAGAACACCGACAGCTACAGCACTCTGCAGGTGACGCTCACCTATGACCTGTGGGCCAAGTGCAAGACCTGCAACAACGACCGGGATTGAAAAATGAACATTAAGCATTAAGCATTATGAATTATGCATTAGATAAGGAGCGCATTCCCCAACACATTGCCATCATCATGGACGGCAATGGCCGATGGGCCATGCAGCAAGGGCTGGACCGTACCTACGGCCACAAGGCCGGCGTGGAAACCGTGAAGCGCATCACGGCTGAGTGCTCGCGGCTGGGCGTGAAATACCTCACGCTCTACACCTTCTCCACCGAGAACTGGAACCGTCCCGCCTACGAGATTGAGGCGCTGATGAGTCTGGTGGTGAATTTCGTAGAGATGAATCTCTTCACCGACAACAATGTGCGCTTCCGCATGGTAGGCGACTTCAGCCGCCTGTCGGAGGATGTGCAAAATAAAATCAAATACATTGAGGATCTTACTGCCAAGTTCGACGGCCTGACCGTTGTCGTGGCTATGAGCTACAGCAGTCGCTGGGAGCTGGTGAATGCCACAAAGCAGATAGCACAGCAAGTGAAGGACGGTGCTCTCAGCGTGGACGACATCGATGAGCAGCTTATTGACAAGCATCTTGTCACTAACTTCATGCCCGATCCCGACCTCCTCATCCGCACAGGCGGCGAGGTGCGCATCAGCAACTACTTGCTTTGGCAGTTAGCCTACTCTGAGCTGTATTTCTGTGACACTTTCTGGCCCGACTTCATGGAAGAAGACCTGCACAAGGCCATTGCCAGCTATCAGCAGCGCCAGCGCCGCTATGGCAAGACAGAGGCACAAGTGGAAAATGAAGAATGAAAAATGAAGAATGAAGTATTTGCTACTGCAAAGATAGGATTAACTACTGTTATGAAGAAAAGAATGAAATTGAAAGGAAATGCTGTAATGCGCCTCTGCTTGTGCGCAGCAGTCTTTATTCTTCATTCTTCATTCTTCATTTCGACGACAAGGGCGCAGATCGACATTTCATACGCCGGTACACCGAGGCAGGTCGAGATTGGCGGCATCAGCGTCAAGGGCGTCAGCGACTACGACGAATATGTGCTCATTAACCTCTCGGGACTCAGCGTCGGCCAGCAAATCGAACTGCCAGGCAGCGAGGTGACCGAGGCTGTCAAGCGCTACTGGAAGCACGGACTATTCTCGCGCGTCAGCATCACCGCCGACAGCATCGTCGGTTCAAAGGTCTATCTCTGCATCAACCTCGCACTCTGCCCGCGCATCTCCGACATCAACTACTATGGCGTGAAGAAGAGTGAGCGTGAGGATTTGGAATCCAAACTGGGAATGGCCAAAGGCAATCCCATGACAAAGAACGTGGTGGACCGCGCCAAAATCCTGGCCAAGAAATACTTCGACGACAAGGGATTCAAGAACGCCGAGATTGACATTTCGCAGCACGACGACGTGACGGGCAAGAACCAGGTGGTACTCGACGTCTACATCGACAAGAAGGACAAGATGAAGGTGCGCAACATCATCCTCGACGGCAATGAGCAGGTGAAGGACGGCACCCTCAAGGGCGGACTTTTCACCAAGGGCGCTATGGGCAAGATTCATGAGGCCGGCAAGGCAAAGAACTTCTTCAAGGCGAAGAAATTCACACCCGAGCGCTACACCGAAGCCAAGAAAGAACTCATTGAGAAATACAATGAGCTTGGCTACCGCGATGCTGCCATTGTTGAAGACAGTGTGTGGAACGCAGACGACAAGCACGTCAATGTCTACATAAAGATTGACGAGGGCGACAAATACTATCTGCGAAACATCACCTGGGTGGGCAACACAGTCGTGCCGACCGAAGGCCTCAGCCGCACGCTCGGCATGGACAAGGGCGATGTCTACAATCAGAAACTCATCAACAAGCGCCTGCTCACCGACGAAGACGGCGTGCACGACTACTACTACAACAACGGCTATGTTTTCTCGCAGGTTGACCCTGCCGAAGTGAACGTCGACGGCGATTCCATTGACTTGGAAGTGCGCATCCTCGAGGGTCCGCAGGCACACCTGAACAACGTAAAGATTTATGGCAACGACCGTCTCTACGAGGAAGTGGTACGTCGTGAGTTGCGCACGAAGCCCGGCGACCTATTCTCGAAGGAGGCCTTGATGCGTTCCTACCGTGAAATAGCAAGCATGGGCTACTTCGACGCCGAGACCATCAATCCTGACGTGAAGCCCAACGGCGAGAGTGGAACTGTCGACATCAACTGGGAGCTGGAGCAGAAAAGCAACGACCAACTGGAACTCTCCTTAGGTTGGGGACAGACGGGCGTCATCGGTCGCGTTGGCATTAAGTTCAACAACTTCTCGCTACGCAATATGCTGGGCAAGAACAAGCTGCACCGCGGTTTCCTGCCTGCCGGCGACGGCGAGCAGGTGGGATTGAGCTATCAGACCAACGGCCGCTACTACTCGTCCCTCTCGGCCAACTACGGCACCGGCTGGTTCGGAGGCAAGCGCCCGAATTCGCTCAGCATCGGTGCCTATTACTCGAAGCAGAGTGACGTCAGCAGCAACTACTACAATTCGGCCTACATGAACAGCATGTACAACTACATGTATGGCTATGGCTCCTACAACAACGGCTATTACAACAACTACGAGAGTTTCCTCGACGACGACAAGTACGTGAAGTTGTTCGGTCTCTCACTGGGTTGGGGAAAGCGCCTGCGCTGGCCTGACGATTACTTCAGCTTCTCCACTACGCTGGCCTATCAGCGCTACATGCTGAAGGACTGGCAGTACTTCCTGATTTCCAATGGCAACTGCAACAACCTGAACCTCTCCTTCGCACTCTCCAGAGCATCCACCGACAACCCGCTCTTCCCGCGCCACGGCTCAGAGTTCTCGTTCACCGTACAGCTTACGCCGCCTTGGTCGCTGTTTGACAATAAAGACTACTCGAAACTGGCCACCTGGCAGTCATACAACAACGACTACGACCGCTTCCAGGAGGAGCAGCGCGAGAAATACCGCTGGGTGGAATATCACAAATGGAAGTTCAAGAGCCGCACCTTTACTGCTCTTACCAGCGGGCAGAAGTGCTTCGTGCTGATGACACGTGTGGAAATGGGCCTGTTGGGTTCGTACAACAAACATAAGAAGTCACCCTTCGAGACCTTCTACGTTGGCGGCGACGGCATGAGCGGCTACAGCACCAGCTATGCTGAGGAGACTATCGGCTTGCGCGGCTATGAGAACGGATCACTATCGCTCTCGGCCAACGCTCTCAGCAACGAGCGCACGCCAGGCCGCTACAGCAGCTACGACTCCTACGCCTACGACCGCTTCACCCTCGAGCTGCGCTATCCTCTGATGCTGGGCAACACCACCATCTACGGATTGGGCTTCGTCGAGGCCGGTAACGCCTGGGCCAACATCAAGGACTTCAATCCCTTCGACATGAAGCGTTCTGCAGGTCTTGGCGTCCGCATCTACCTGCCGATGGTGGGCCTGATGGGCATCGACTGGGCCTACGGCTTCGACAACGTCTATCAGGGCAGCAGCGGCTGGCGCAAGGGCGGCTCGCAGTTCCACTTCGTCTTAGGACAGGAATTCTAATACATAAAGCATATGAAAAAACTATTCACCTTGATGATCATGTTGTCAGCCACGCTGACCATGAGCGCACAGAAGTTCGCACTCATCGATATGGACTATGTGCTGAAGAACGTGCCCGCCTACGAGCGCGCCAACGAGCAGCTCGCGCAAGTGTCGAAAAAATGGCAGGCAGAGGTCGACGCCCTTACCACCGAGGCGCAGACCATGTACAAGAACTACCAGAATGAAGTGGTGTTCCTTTCGGCAGAGCAGAAGAAAGCCCGCCAGGACGCTATCATGGAAAAGGAGAAGCAGGCTGCCGACCTGAAGCGCCAATACTTTGGCCCCGAGGGCGAGCTCTTCAAGAAACGTACTGCCCTTATGAACCCCATCCAAGAGGAAATCTACAACGCCGTGAAGGACGTGAGCGAACTGCGCGGCTATCAGCTCGTACTCGACCGTGCCAGCGACACAGGCATCATCTTCGGATCGCCCAAGATTGACATCAGCGACGAAGTGCTGCGCAAGCTGGGCTATTCCTATTGAATTTAGAATTAAGAATTTTGAACTAAAAGTTATCGCCTTCGGCGAGTAAAAATTTAGAATTATCAATTAACAATAACAACAATGAAAAAATTAATTATTTGCGCTATTTGCGCAATTTGCGGTTTCACCACCGCTTCAGCCCAGAAGTTTGGCCACTGCGACTCAGAGGCTGTCATCACCGCTATGCCTGAGTTCACCACCGCACAGAACGATTTGCAGAAGCTGAGCCAGCAGTATGAGGCTGACCTTAAGCAGATGCAGGATGAACTGCAGAAGAAGTATGAAGCCTACGACAAGGAGTCAGCATCACTGCCTGACAACATCAAGCAGCGTCGTGAGCAGGAGTTGCAGGAAATGTACCAGCGCATCCAACAGGCTGCAGCTCAAAATCAGCAAGAATTTCAGAAGGCCCAGCAAGAAAAGATGCAGGCCATCACGCAGAAGGTTCGCGAGGCCATCCAGGCCATCGGCCAGGAGGGCGGCTATGTCTACATCATGGACCTCGCCTCCGGCATTCCCTACATCAGCACCACGCTCTCTACCGACGTCACTGCACAGGTGAAGGCCAAACTGGGCATCAAATAAACTAAGCCAGAGAAGCAACTACAAAAGGTATTTTAATATATAGCAGGAGCCGCTTTGATAGTGGCTCCTGCTTTTTTCATTCTATAGTAGTGCCCGCTCATGATTGCAAATCCGACGGAACGTCCGCAAATGTGGAACATCCCGCCGGTTTGACATGTATCCTCTTTCAACCAAGAACGATGATGCCAGACTGTTTCAAGACACCGGCAGCACATGAAACAAAGTGTTCCAAAATTATTTTGTCCATGAAACACTTTGTTTCTGGCTTAAAAACAAAGTGTTTCTGCGGCCGAAACACTTTGTTTCAAGCATAGATACATTTATAGGTTTGCCTCGTTCGACAGGATTTGCCTGCTCGCCTCTGTCGCGACGCTGTCGAAGAATCCTGTCGCAATGAGTCTTATGATTATCGATCTGCTCACTCCCGCTTTTCACATTACAAATGCTGATACTCTCAGCCGGCGGATGACAAATCCGGCGGAACGTCCGCAAATGTGGAACATCCCGCCGGTCTGAGGTGTAGGTGAAAGGAAAAAGACTCCACCTCTCTTTTCCTCTCTTGAAAAGAAAGGATGCGGAGAAGTGGAGCGGTTGGATTAATCAGTCTGCCAGCTTGGCCTTGATGAACTCGCGGTTCAGGCGGGCGATGTTGGCGATGGTCTCGTTCTTCGGGCAGACGGCCTCGCAGGCACGGGTGTTGGTGCAGTTGCCGAAGCCGGCCTCTTCCATTGCCATCACCATTGCCTTAGCACGACGCTTGGCCTCTACGCGACCCTGGGGAAGGAGGGCGAGCTGAGAGACTTTAGAAGAAACAAAGAGCATAGCAGAGCCGTTCTTACAAGCGGCAACGCAGGCGCCGCAGCCGATGCACGAAGCGCAGTCCATTGCCTCGTCGGCGTCCTCCTTGGGAATCAGGATAGCATTGGCATCCTGGGCCTGACCAGTGCGGATAGTGGTATAGCCACCTGCCTGGATGATCTTGTCGAAGGCGCCGCGGTCTACCATACAGTCCTTGATGACAGGGAAGGCAGCCGAACGCCAAGGCTCGACTGTGATGACGTCGCCATCGTTGAAACGGCGCATATAGAGCTGACAGGTGGTAGCGCCACGCTCGGTCTTTCCGTGAGGTGTGCCGTTGATGTAGAGCGAGCACATGCCGCAGATGCCCTCGCGGCAGTCGTGGTCGAACACGAAGGGTTCCTTGCCTTCGTTGATGAGGCACTCGTTGAGGATGTCCAACATCTCCAAGAAGGAAGTATCGTCGGGAATATCCTTCATCTCATAGCTATCAAAGTGGCCCTGGTCCTTAGGTCCGTTTTGCCTCCAGAATTTTATAGTAAAGCTTATACTTTTAGCCATTGTTATATCCTTTCCTAATTAATTAGTTCTTGTAATTTCTTGTCTGAACCTTGATGGCTTCATATTCGAGAGGTTCTTTTATCAAAGTTGGCTCGTTGCCCTTGCCCTGATACTCCCAGCAGCCTACGTAGAAGTAGTGCTCGTCATCACGTTTAGCCTCGCCTTCCTCGGTCTGATACTCCTCGCGGAAGTGACCACCGCAGGACTCATTACGAGAGAGAGCATCGAAGGCGACGAGCTGACCCATGGTGAAGAAGTCACGCAGGTGAACGGCCTTGTCGAGCTCGATGTTCAGACCTTCCTTCGTTCCAGGAACAAAAAGGTTGGTGTCGAACTCCTTCTCCAGCTCGTGCATCTTCTTCAGACCCGTCTTCAGGCCCTCAGCTGTGCGGCCCATGCCCACATACTCCCACATAATGTGGCCGAGTTCCTTGTGGATAGAGTCAACAGAGCGCTTGCCCTTGATGTTGAGCAGACGGTCGAGTTCAGCGTCCACCTTCTTCTCAGCCTCAGCAAACTCGGGCAGGTCGGTAGAAACCTTCGGCCATACAGCCTGGTCGGCCAGATAGTTCTGAATGGTGTAAGGCAGTACGAAATAACCGTCGGCCAGACCCTGCATCAGAGCCGAAGCGCCCAGACGGTTGGCACCGTGGTCAGAGAAGTTGCACTCGCCGATAGCGAACAGACCGGGAATAGAGGTCTGCAGCTCGTAGTCAACCCAGATACCACCCATCGTATAGTGAATGGCGGGATAGATCATCATCGGCTTGTAGTACTTCACGCCGTTGATCTCGTTGGCCACGTCGCCAGGGAACACATCGGTAATCTCCTCGTACATCTCGAAGAGGTTGCCGTAACGCTGCATGATGACATCGAGGCCGAGGCGGTTGATAGACTCAGAGAAGTCGAGGAACACAGCCAAGCCAGTGTTGTTCACACCGAAGCCCTTGTCGCAACGCTCCTTAGCAGCACGCGAGGCCACATCGCGAGGCACGAGGTTACCGAAGGCAGGATAGCGGCGCTCCAGATAGTAGTCGCGATCCTCCTCGGGAATCTCCCAGCCCTGCTTCGTTCCAGCCTGCAGAGCCTTGGCGTCTTCAATCTTCTTGGGCACCCAGATGCGGCCGTCGTTACGCAGCGACTCCGACATCAGTGTCAGCTTCGACTGCTTGTCGCCATGAACGGGGATACAGGTGGGGTGAATCTGAACGTAAGAGGGATTTGCGAAGTAGGCACCCTTGCGATAGCACTGAACGGCAGCGGTGCAGTTGCAACCCATAGCGTTGGTAGAGAGGAAGTAGGTATTTCCATAACCGCCAGTAGCGATGACAACGGCGTTGGCGCTGAAGCGCTCCAGTTTGCCGGTCACGAGGTTCTTGGCGATGATACCACGGGCGCGGCCGTCAACGATGACCACGTCTTCCATCTCGTAACGGGTGTAGAGCTTTACCTTGCCTGCCTTTACCTGACAGCTCAGCGAGCTATAGGCACCGAGCAGCAGCTGCTGACCCGTCTGACCCTTGGCATAGAATGTACGGCTCACCTGAGCACCACCGAACGAACGGTTGGCCAGCATGCCGCCATACTCACGGGCGAAGGGAACGCCCTGAGCCACGCACTGGTCGATAATATTGTTTGAAACCTCTGCCAGACGATAAACGTTGGCCTCGCGAGCACGATAGTCACCACCCTTCACGGTGTCGTAGAACAGACGATAGACAGAGTCACCATCGTTCTGATAGCACTTGGCAGCGTTGATACCACCCTGAGCGGCGATAGAGTGAGCGCGACGAGGAGAGTCCTGAATACACAGATTGATAACGTTGAAGCCCATCTCACCCAGTGAAGCAGCTGCAGAGGCACCAGCCAGACCGGTACCAACGACGATAATGTCGAGCTTCAGCTTGTTCTTTGGGTTGACAAGACGCTGGTGAGCTTTATATTCCTTCCATTTCTCAGGCACTGGACCTGCGGGAATCTTTGAATCAATTACTTTTGCCATAATCTTTTTCAATTTTCAGTTTTCAATTTTCAATTTTACTTTCCGCAGGCAGCAGCGGCATCCTTGCAGCAGTCAGCAGCCTGTTGGCAGCAGTCGGCAGCAGCACCACCATCGCAGCAAGCAGCAGCATCGCAGAGCGAGGGAGCAAAGCCAAAGGCAAATGCCAGCACCACAACAACGAAGCCGAGGATGAGCAGGGTGACATAGATGAGGCCGATGATCTTCCAGCGGCAGAACCAAGTCTTGCCGTTCCAGCCAAGCGTCTGCAGGGCTGACCAGAAGCCATGAGAAAGATGGAACCACAGGGCAACGAGCCATACGAGGTAGAGCACCACATAGACAGGACTAGAGAAGGTCTGGATGATCAGCTCAAAGCCATGTGTCGGGGGAATTGGAGTAGCAATGTGCAGCAGTTCGGCAAACATCATGTTGTACCAGAAGTTGTACAAGTGCAACAACAGGCCCAGGCAGATGATCAAACCCAGTACGAGCATGTTCTTCGATGCCCACTCCACTTTGCCGGCGTTCACCGTCGTAGCCACTTCGTAGCGGTTGTCGCCACGGGCCTTACGGTTCTGAGCTGTCAGAATAAAGGCAAACACAATGTGAATCACTGCCAAAGCAGCCAGACCCAACGTAGCCACCACCGCATACCAGTTGGCACCCAGCAGCTCACAAATGGCATTGTAAGCTTTGCCTGAGAACAGCGCAACAATGTTCATGCAACAGTGGAACGTCAAAAACAAGATTAGTGCGATGCCCGTTACTGACATCACCACCTTTCTACCAATTGATGAATTGATTAACCACATAAATTGTTGATTTTAAATAAATTATTATTGTATTATGATTTATAAGCTAACGCGTCACAGCCCTCGCGGACAGACCTATTACCTAAAAATAATGACATTTATGCACACTTTGGGCTACAAAATTACTGAAAAATTGCGAAATACACAAACGTTTCCGTAAAAATGTGGAATTTTTATAAAAAAATGCCAAAAGTAGATTAAAGCAGAGACCCCAAAGTCCCATCCCGACAAGGCAGGAGGAGCTTTGGGGTTTCGGAAGTAAGTTCTTGGGGCGCATCAGCCTATCTCACCACCTTTATGGAGCGGCCATCGTCCATCCGCACGATGTTCAGTCCATGCTGCAGGCAACTGCGACGGCGCCCGTCAAGTGAATAGACGGTCTTTATACCGTTGGCGTCAACGGCGGTTTTTCCGATGGCTGAGATAGAATTGGCCAAGCCCTTCCGGCTCAGTCCGCCATTCTCGTTGACGGCCTGCACCTGCCATTTGTCGGTCTCGGTAAAGCCGTCGAAGCTCACGTCGGTGGTCATGCCAGCCACCTCGCCGTTCTTCGTCACAACATAGCAGATGGCGTATGGCACGGCCTCCCATGTCAGCCTGCCACCTACGCCCTTCACCACTGGTGCCTCGCAAGCCTCGCACATCAGGTCGGGCTGCCAGTTGTCATTGCCGCCCATCACGTTCTTGACGGTGTAGCGTGCGGCCTCGTCAGCCGTGAGGGTGTTCTGTACGCCGAACACCTCGTGTTTCTGACCCGTGTTGCTGTCGATGTAATAATAGTAGGTCTCACGCTGCGAGAGGTCCACGGGGTTGCCATTGGCATCGGTAGTGTTGTATTCGGCCCAAAGCGCTGGCAGTCCGCCCATAGTGTTATACCAGCCCTTGGCAGGAATATTGACGAAGGTCTGCGTGTTGATGTACACTGTCTTCGGCTGGTTGTGCCAGGGTCTGCCCAGCCACACGTCCTTCACGTCGATGCCCTTGTGCGGACGGATGACGTTGTTCTGGAACACATAGCCCCACTTTACGTCCTGTGCATGACTTGGAGCAACGATGTAGCCACCCGAGGGGCGGTTGATTTCCAAAGTGTCACCGTCGAGGTAGACATTGCCGCTGTTATAGATGAAGTCCACAGCACCTTCAATGAGTGAATTCTTGATGTAGTGGCGGTTGTTCGACGTTGAGGTGGTGATCCATGTGTCCTGATAGCTCAGCAGGGCAACGCCATTCATGGCGATGCGGTCACCGATGGTGTTCAGCGCCAGTGCCTGCGGTCCTGCCTGCTTCTCGTGGCCGTAGCTGTTTTCCATGGTCAGGTTCTCAAAGAAGCAGTTGTCGGCGTTCACTACCACGGTGGCTCCTATGCTGACGTGTACGGCGTTTTCGCCGCCACTGAGTCTGTCGTCCATGATGACAGTCTTGTCACGGTCCTGACCAATGAGGTGCATGTACGGCTTTGTCTTGGGTATGTCGACATGCTCTTTGTACTGGCCATTCTTGATGAAGATGAGCCAGGGTTTGGTACGCGCCGTAGGAGCCGCATCGATGGCGGCCTGTACGGTGGTATAGGTGGCGATGCCATCGCCATTGACTGAGTTAGTGGCTGCAGCGTCGACAATGGCGTCGTAGAGGCGAGGGGCGGGCTGCTGGCGGTCCATGGTGGTAAAGGTCAGGCTGAGTGCGTCGGCAGCATTGCCCGAGCGGTCCACCACGAAGCCGGCAGGCATGGTGAAAGTGTACTGCGTGCCGTAGTCCAGGCCCATGTAGTTGAAGCTCACCGAGCGGCTGCTCCACGAGGCGGTAATGTCAGCCTGCTGGCCGTTGGCGGCAACGAGGACGGCACCTGAGGCAGAACCGTCGGGCACAGTGGCGGGCATGATGCGCTCGTCGTAGCTGATGGTGATGCGGCCTAAGGCGCTCACACCCATAGCACCGTCGGTGGGTACAGTGGCCGTTACCACGGGTGCCACATCGTCGGGCACCACATCAGCAGTGCCAATGATGAAGACGTTACCCACACCACTCTCAGAGTGGGTGGTGTATTTCAGGCCGTCAAACTCCTGGTCGAAAGCATAGCTCGAAGAGAGCATACCGTTGCCATCGCCAGTGATACGCAGGTAGACCGTCTCCTGCCCCATGGCCGCGGCAGGCAGCTCAAGGGCAAGTGGCATGACGGCATTGGCCGTCATCGTCCACGTGGCACCGAGGGGAGTAAATTCCTTGCCGTCAATAGAGATGAGAGCCTTCCACTGCTGCGATGCCATATTCTTGGCGGCCATGTCGGCAACGAACGTGGCGGAGGTAAAGCCCTTGGTCGAGAACTGATACTGCCAGGCGATGTCGGTAGTGTTATAGCCATTCTGATAGAGGCCGTTGATGTCTGGCAGCACCACGCTCTCGCGGTTGCGCACCACGGGCGTGCCGCCATCCTTGGTATAGGCCAGCGAGCCATCGGCCACCTTGACGACCGCCGAGAAAGCGTTGCGTGCATTGTCCCACGTCAGGTCAGCAGGAAATGGATAGCCTGAGGTGGTCGGGTAAGCATAATAATTGTTGGCCGAAGCGTCAAACACGGCGATGAAGTCCTGCACCTCATAATCAGCCACCAGCTCCATATCGTCATTCACGGTCAACTGCCGAGTAGCCACTGTTCCGGCATTCTCGTTCTTGTCCGTCCATTGCACGAACTTCAGAACCTTACTCTCGTTGGCCGTGGCGATAATCTCCGTGCCAGCCTCATACTGGTTATTATGGTCGTTGGGTGTCAGGGTGATGCTGCCCATTGTACGGTCAGCATCGTTGGTAACGCGCGTGCTGACGGTATAGACGGGTACGCTCTGGAACACACCCTTGATGGTCTTATCAGCATCCATCGTCACGGTCAGCGTCGAAGTGGTCCCTATCGTCCGCCCCTCATCATCTTGCCATTCCACGAAGCGATAGCCGAAATTTTTCGTAGCGGTAAGCACCACCTCGGCGCCCTCCTTGAAGGCTTCCAGGTCAGGCTCACGGGTGATGGCTCCTGCGCCAGCAGGCTCCACGATGGTGTTCAGCAAGTATTTCGTTGTGGTCGAGCCGCTGCCCACCAGCTGTCCTTCGATGATGATATTCGACAGCCCCATTGTCTTGGTTTTGCCCAGTCCGATGAATGAGAAGTTGAGACGAAGAGGCTCATCAAAGGATGCTACGAGGTTGTTCAGCTCGTAGCTGAACTTCACCAGGTCGAGGTCTTTGCCGCTGCGGTTCACGTTGGCATTCTCGCACAGCACCTGCTGGTTACTGCCCGCCTCGGCGCTGACAGTCAGCGTGCCACCGTCGGTGCCGTAGCGTGCGCCCTCAAAGCTTACCTTCGTTGGCATGAAGTTGTAGCCGTCCTCGGGCGTCAGCGTCAGTGTCAGTGTGTTGTCGGCCGTCGCGGTTCCTGCAAACGAAGCTCCCGTGCCGTTGTAGATAGTGGTCTGCACGGTTTTCTCATCGTTCTTGCCAGTATAAGTTGTTGTGCCGTTCAGGGTCAGCGAGCTGCCAGCAGTGAGTTTCATGGCTGCTATGCCTGCCTTCATACCGTCAGGGGTGAAGATGGCATCGTCAGTCTGGTCCAGGCCACCATTGTCGAGCTTGAGGTGTATGCTGCCACTGATGTTCACGCCGCCGGCGTTCTTCACCATACCGCTGACGGCAACGTCAGAGATGCAGAGCCAGCGACCACGGTCAACATTCTTCGACCAGGGATATACGCGCACCAGCAAGCGCTCGCCTTCTTCCACCCTGATGACGTCGTCCGAGTGCACCTCATTCCACGTGCTGTTCAGCACGCCTGAGGCAAAGATGGTGCTGCGCGTGGCAAAGCCATCAGTGGAATAATAGGCATGGCACTGCAGCGAGCCGCCGCCCTGCGCCTTGATTTTCATATCTATACTACTGATGGTCAACTCCTTACCCTCTGGAGCGATGACGGCGAACTGCACAAACTGCGAGGGGTCGTCGTCGATGCCTGCCGAAGCCCACTCGCCGGTGCTGCCATTGGGGGCAATCAGTGCGCCATAGCCATTTACATTGCCATACTTGCCCAGTCCGGTCAGCGTGGCAGCAGTAGCGCTCACGCTACCAGTCACGGTGGCCTCGTCATTGGGCACCATGGGCCACACCACGCTGAAGGGATCGCCGCTTCCCAGCTCCACTATGTTCACTGACAGGGGCACAGCAATGCACTTGTCACCCTGTGTAACGGTGATGGTTCCAGTGAACTTGCCCGTATTGGCAAGCAGCACGCGTGCATAGAAATTCTTCACCAGCGTGCCATTCTTATAGTCCACGCTGAGACTGTTCGTCCAAACATCACGGTTGACTGAGAGGCCGATGCCCTCAGTGGCGGTGATGCTGATGGTTCCCTCGGCAGGCGACAGTCCGAAGCCGTTCAGCGTCAGTTCCTTTACGGCCGTCTGTCCCTTGTAGCCCTCGCCCAGGTCGGCAACGGCGGGGTTTACTGACAGGTCGGAAGGCACGACAATGCTGTCGTTCAGTATGCCCTGCTCCTTCATCAGCTGAGCACAGAGACGTGCCACCAGCAATGCGCCGGTGCTGTTGAAATGGGTGCTGCCCTCGCCGTCGAACAACTGCTCATGACACTTGGCGTCGCCGTAGCTCTCGTAGAGGTCAGCAGTGGCAGAAGTCAAGTCGACGTAGGGTATGTTCAGTTCACTGGCCAGCTGCTGCATGTGGTAGGGATAGTCCATCAGGTGGTTGTCGGCTGGCACCTTGTTATTCGTCGTAGGCCCGTTCTCGGTAAGCACGCTGAAGCTGTCACCAAGGTCGTGGCGGCCATTACGGCGTATCTTACCGCCAGAGAAGTAGCTTCGACACACGGCGCCGACAAGGATGGGATGCGCACCGAGTGCGGTCACCTCGTCGCAAATCTTCTTAAGGTTTGCCTTATAGGTTGTTGAGGGTATGCTACCACGCAGGTCGACGGCAGCGGCCTTGGCCTGATCGCCAATGCGCTCGTAGTAGGCTTTCAGCTGGTAGCCGTCCATGCCCTGATTTTTCTCGTCGTTGTGGGCAAACTGTATGAGCACATAGTCGCCGTCTGCCACATTCTTCTTCGCCGTCTGCCACAGCTCGTTGTAGCCGCCATAGCTGTCGCGTCCTCCCAGGGCATAGTTCACACTGGTCCACCCGTTGGTGAGGAAGTAGCTGAAATACTGGCCCCAGCCGCGCGTCACCGTCTGGCCCTCCTGATAGGTAGCCATGGTGGAATCGCCCAAGGTGTGTACCTTCTTCGCACCGATGCTCACAGTGCCGAGCAGCAGTGCCATGATGAGTAGTGAGTAGAGTTTGTTTTTCATTTTTGAGTAATCTGTTTTACCCCCTGCGGTCCCGAATGAGAGTTTCTATGGTTTTGCAGGCAGGGAAGGAATCATGTAGTTCGATAATGTGCTGCAAAAATAACAAAAAAAGAGGAAATCAGCAAACGATGTCAAAAAAAAGAGCAAAAAACATAGCAGCAAAAGAAAAAAAGTTGTAACTTTGCAACACTATTGCGATGTGAACACGAAGATTCTTTTATACAGTTATATTAACCTCTTAAAACAAAAAAGTATGAAGAAGTATTTAGCAGAACTGGTTGGTACATTCGTACTGACATTCTTGGGATGCGGCGCAGCCGTAGCTCTTGGTTGTGGCAGCGACACTGCCAGCGTAGTAGGAACCGCTATGGCTTTTGGCCTTGCTGTTGTGGCTATGGCCTACACCATCGGTGGCATCTCTGGTTGCCACATCAATCCAGCCATTACCTTGGGCTGTTTCCTCACCGGTCGCATGAACTCGAAGGACTGCGGCATGTACATGGTGTTTCAGGTCATCGGCGCCATCCTGGCCGCTGCTGTGCTGAAGGTCATTGTCTCCACGGCTGAACCCAGCGCCATCATCACCACCGACACCGGTGCCAACGGCTGTGCCTTTGGCGTGCTCAACGGCCTCATCGTCGAGGTGGTGCTCACCGCGCTCTTCGTACTCGTGGTGCTTGGCACAACATCGAAGACCAACGGCGCCACCAACAACTTCGCCGGCCTGGCCATCGGCCTGAGCCTCATACTCATCCACCTCGTCGGCATCCACTTCACCGGCACCAGCGTGAATCCTGCACGCAGCATCGGTCCCGCCCTCTTTGCCGGCGGCGATGCCCTGAGCCAGCTCTGGGTGTTCATCGTTGGTCCTTTCGCAGGCGGCGCCATCGCAGCAGGCATCTGGAAGGCCATCCATCCCGACAAGGCATAATGCTTGATTCAAGAAACCTTTTGGTCGACTGAATCACAGTCTTTTTCATCGGGAAGTATCCCGCAAAAAAATCTATCGATAGATTTTTCAAAAACCCATTGACTTTTGGAAAAATCTATCGATAGTTTTTTTTTGCATCTCACATCCCCTTTGTTTACGGGATGTTTGGAAGGAACAAAAGTGAGGTACCGTCGGCGCTGACATTGAGGCGCACACGACAGCCTTCAATCATCGGCAGATTGGGGCGCTTGTGGCCTACGGGAAAACCATAGCACACGGGAATGTTGAGCTCTTTCAAATAGGAATGAAGCATCTCGTTCATATCCTCGAAATCGTTCTTCGGCCGCTTGTAGTCGGTGAAATGCCCGACGATGATGCCTTTCAGCCGCTGCAATACGCCGCGCACCTCTAAGTTGTGCAACATACGGTCTACTTTCGTCATCTCCTCGTCGGTGTCCTCAATGAAGAGGATGAGCGGGTCGCGGCGCGATAAGCAGTCATACGGCGAGCCCGCTAAGCCGCAGAGCACTGAGAAATTGCCACCCACCAGTATGCCCTCGGCGCAGCCTGGCTGGTCGAAGTCGTTGTGTGCTACGCGATACGTCGGCAGCGTACCTTTAAGGATGTTGTGCAGCATGACACTGATGCTGTCGGTGCCTTCCTGTGCGCTGATGGCGTGGAGCATCGAGCCGTGAATGCTCATCACGCCGGCCTGCACCATCGCACTGTGCAGCGCGGTGATGTCGCTGAAGCCTATGAGCCATTTGGGCTGACGGCGGAAGTCGGCTAGGCTGATGCGCGTCAGCAGCTGTACGGCGCCGTCGCCTCCACGCGTGCACATGATGGCGCTGACGGTGCTGTCGGTCAGTGCCCAGCGCAGGTCGGCGGCACGCTCGTCTGCCGTGCCGGCAAAGCCGTGGTATTCTTTCAGCGCGTTAGGCCCCACCACGGGTTCATAGCCCCATTGGCGCAGAATGTCGCAGCCCTCCCTGACCGTTTTTTCCGTCGGCACACTCGACGGCGAAATCACCGCTATCCTGTCGCCTTTCTTTAGCGGACGGGGCATGACGGTTGCACGCTGTGCCAATATGCTCAGCGAACTGAAGGCCAGCGTCAGGATTATAAGGAGGCATCTCAGTGTTCCCATGCTCTACTCGTCTTGAAAGTGAAGTTCCAACTGCGTGCTGCCCAGCTGGTTGAACGAGCGACGGTGGTGCTCAGTGAGTCCGTAGAGGCGGATGGCCTCGCGGTGCTGCTTCGTAGGATAGCCCATGTTCTGCTCCCAGCCATATTGCGGATACTGCTGTGCCAAGGCAATCATGCAGTCGTCACGGTAGGTCTTCGCCAGAATGCTGGCAGCGGCGATGGCCATCATCTTGCCGTCGCCCTTCACGATGGTGGTGTAGGGCTTGTCGCGCCAAGGCTTGAAGCGGTTGCCGTCGACGATGACGGCCTCTATGTCTATCTGTTCGGCCACGGCGTCGAGTGCCCGGTGCATGGCGAGGATGCTGGCGTTGAGAATGTTGATATGGTCTATCTCCTGCGGCGAACAGCTGCCGACGGCCCATGCCAGTGCGTCGCGCTCGATGTCGTTGCGCAACAGTCGGCGCTGGCGGTCGGTGAGTTGCTTCGAGTCGTTCAGCAGCGGGTGCTGGTAGTCGTCGGGCAGGATGACGGCAGCAGCATAGACAGGTCCCGCCAGACAGCCGCGCCCCGCCTCGTCGGTGCCCGCCTCCATCATGCCTGTATAATAATGACTTTGCAGCATGTCTTTCCGTTCTTTTACAATAGCATAGGGATGACGCGGCGCAGAGCAGCCGCAAGGGTTTCCACTTCCTGCTTAGTGTTGTACATGGCGAAGGAGGCGCGCACGGTGCTGGTGAGGCCCATACGCTCTATCAGCGGCTGAGCGCAGTGATGACCCGTGCGCACAGCGACGCCCAACTGGTCGAGCAATGTGCCCAGGTCCAACGGGTGGACTCCCTCAACGACAAAGCTCACCACGGCATCTTTTGCTGCAAAACCAGGGCCGATGATTCGCAATCCGCTTATCTGCTGCAACAGCTGCGTGCAGTAGCTGAGCAGCAGCTGTTCGTGGGCGTGTATCTGCTCAAGGCCGATTCCCGTGATGTAGTCGATAGCCGTAGCGAGGCCGTGGGTGGCGACATAATCGGGCGTGCCCGCCTCGAATTTGAAAGGCAGCTCGTTCCACGTTGTCTTCTCCCAACTGACGGAGCCAATCATCTCACCGCCACCCTGATACGGCGGCAGACGGTCGAGCCACTCCTCGCGTCCGTAGAGCACGCCGACGCCCGTAGGGCCATACATCTTGTGTCCGCTGAAAGCCAAGAAGTCGCAGCCGATGTCGCTCACGTCGACAGGTATATGCGGCGCACTCTGTGCAGCATCCACCAGCACGGGGATGCCACGACTGTGAGCCAAGGCCGTAATGTCCTTGACAGGATTGACCGTGCCCAAGACGTTGCTCACATGGGCCAGACTGATGAGACGTGTGCGCTCGGTGATATACTCGTCGAGCAGGTCGATGCGCAGCAGCCCGTCGTCGGTAATGGGCAGATGCCTGACCACAATGCCTCGCTGCATGGCCTGCATCTGCCAAGGCACGATGTTCGAGTGGTGCTCCATGTCGGTAACCAGCACCTCATCGCCCGCCTGCATCTGCGACTGGCAGAAGGTAGCCGCCACAAGGTTGATGGCCTCCGTCGTGCCGCGAGTGAAGACAATCTCGTTGGTGCTACGGGCGTTGATGAACTGACGGACGCGCTCGCGGGCCGCCTCGTGCAACTCGGTAGCTTTCTGCGAAAGGTAATGCACGCCGCGATGCACGTTGGCGTTGACGTTCAAATACTCGTTGCGCATAGCATCGAGCACGGCGAGAGGCTTCTGCGTGGTAGCAGCATTGTCTAAGTAGACCAGCGGCTTACCGTGCACCTCACGGCTGAGGATGGGGAAGTCGGCCCGTATCTTGTTGATGTCGTACATTATATTTTGTTCATTATTCATTATTCATTATTCATTGCCAACAGCTTTTTCCACAGCGGGTCATCAGGCAGAGGCGCTTCGAGTGATATTTCCTGTCCTGATACCGGATGGACGAACTGCACACGTCGTGAGAGCAGCGAGATGCTGCCATCGGTATTGGAACGCGGTGCACCGTACTTCAAGTCGCCGCGTATGGGCATACCCGCAGCGGCCAGCTGACAGCGAATCTGGTGATGGCGCCCCGTGAGCAGCTCCACTTCCAACAGCTGGTAGCGCTCGCCGCGTGCTATAAGCCGATAACGCAGCTGCGCCTTTTTCGCGTTGGGCACTTCATGGTCGTAGGCGTAGGATTTGTTCTGCTGCTCGTTGCGGGTGAGCCAGTGGGTAAGCATACAATAACCATTATCCAATAACCAATAACCGTTATTTTGGGTGGTGTCACGGTTATTGGTTATTGGTAAACGGTTATTGTTCACTATTGCCCAATAAGTCTTGTGCACTTCGCCCGAGGCAAACATCTTGTTCAGGCGGGTCAGCGCCTTCGACGTGCGGGCGAAGACCACCAGACCACTGACAGGACGGTCAAGACGGTGCACAACGCCGAGGAAGACGTTGCCAGGTTTCTGGTACTTCTCCTTCAGGTAGGCCTTCACCGTCTCCGACAGCGGCTCGTCGCCCGTCTTGTCTCCCTGCACTATCTCGCCGCTGCGTTTTGAAACGACAATGATGTGGTTGTCCTCGTAGATGACTTGCATATCTGTGAGATGCAGTAATTTTGCGTACAAAGGTACTAATAAGCGAGGGAAAAACAAAAGGAAAACGGTTTTTTCTTTTTCCCCCACGTCTGCGCCAAAAGTGTTTCAAAAAGATTTTGCTGTTGAAACACTTTGTTTCTGCCGTAGAAACAAAGTGTTTTCACGGCAGAAACACTTTGTTTCAAGCAAAGAAACAGTTTTAAACATGTCGTACCTTAGAAAATATGTACGCAAAACTTGTATATCCCAGATATTTTTGTAACTTTGCAGCTCACTTTTCGACAAAACGATAGCACACACGAGTTATATTACTATGGCCGATTATATTATTATTGTAGCTGGCGGAAAAGGATTGCGTATGGGCGGCGACGTGCCTAAGCAGTTCATGCCTATAGGCGGTGTGCCTGTCCTGATGCGCACGTTGCAGCGTTTCCGCGAATATTCAGAAACGCTGAAGATCATCCTCGTGCTGCCTCATGAGCAGCAGGACTACTGGCGCACGTTGCGTCAGGAGCATCATTTCGACGTTCCCTATCAGTTGGCCGATGGAGGAGCAACGCGCTTCCACTCTGTACAAAACGGCCTGCAGCTGATTCCCGATGATGAGCAGGGCGTGGTAGGAGTGCACGACGGCGTGCGGCCTTTTGTCGGCGTCGATGTCATTGCCCGTTGCTATGAAGCGGCACGCACACACGGTGCTGTTATCCCCGTGATGCCTGTGGTAGAGACACTGCGCCACGTGGAGAAAGGAAATGTCTACCGTGCCGACTACCGCCTGGTGCAGACGCCGCAGACATTCAGCATACAATTGTTGAAGGAAGCCAACCGTCAGCCTTACCGGGAATCATTTACTGACGACGCATCCGTTGTCGAAGCCTACGGACACGCTGTGACAATGGTGGAAGGCAATCGTGAAAACATCAAGCTCACCACGCCTTTCGACATGCTGGTGGCCGAATGTCTTAGTAATCGTTAAATAATAAGCTGGTAATTTTTGTCATCATTTGGCAATTTGGACGATTGTGAGTACCTTTGCGGCTGTTAAGTAAGAAAGAAGGAATGAACAGGCATTTACACCACAATATTCTCTACGCTGCCGTCGCCATCCTATGGGGCCTGCTGATATTGGGCGCATGTGCAGGCGATGAGCATCAAAAGATGCTCGCCCATTTGGAGGAGCTGGAGCGGCAGAACCTTGCCGACTCCGTGATGACCAACGACTCGCTGGCTGAGCGCCTCGCCGAATACTTCGACCATCACGGCACACCCAACGAGCGTATGCGTGCCCACTATATCCTCGGCCGCACATACGCTGACCTCGGCGAGGCGCCAGCGGCTCTCGAGGCTTACCTTCGTGCCGCCAGTTGTGCCGACGCCACTGCTGCAGACTGCGACTATACCAAGCTGAGCCGCATTCATATTCAGAGTGCCAGAATATGCTATTTGTTGCTTCAGCCACGAAGCCAACTAGATGAACTGTGCAAAGCTCAGCTGTATGCTTTGAAAGCCAAGGATACTCTGACTATACTGAGAACAAACTAAGAAAAGAGCATGGATTAAATGAAAGAATAAAATATTAGAAGATGAATATGATGAATAATAAATTGTTTCATTATTTGGTTTATTTTATTGGTTGTTATTTTCTTTTGTCCTTGGCAGGCTGCTCATCTCCTCATAATTCAGAAAATGGACAAGAAACCACAGGAGAGGAAATTGAACCTGAAATGTTTGATGAGGAGGAATTAGAAGGACTGCGGTGTTATTTCCTTCATAACACGGATGGATTTGTGTATGTCATGGACGATTTCGCACTTGAGGAATTATACGAATGGAACTATGACTCTATATATCCCACATTCGAGGAGTTTAAGAAGTGTACTTTAGACGGCTCTATCAACCTGAACAATAAAACCATTCAGGATGACACTTGCGCCATCTACTATGGTCTTGGGAAATTCAAAATAGACAGTACGGTTATGACAGATTATGGCAACAGTGATTTTAACACCTTCAAAGATAAGTATTGCAGGACGGTATCTTCTCTGCTGACTTTCAAAGATGTTAATGTATTGAAAGACAAATACCTAACCATTGCCTACTGCCTATGGTTAAGCGGATACAAATATTACGCCAAAGGCTGTTTGGGTGAAGTGTATTTTAAAACAGAAAAGTGAAAGGGGATTACTCGTTTGGTTGGTTCGGCGGGGACGGTTCTTGGACAAGCCAAGCGACCAAAGGTCGAGCGCTAAATAATCATATTTGGGGTTGAAAATTTGGAAGATGCGGAATAATTGTGTATTTTTGCAGTCATATAGCCAACAGACGATGGCGCGACTTGCATGTAAGTGATGAGAATCTTCGTTGTATATTAAAAGAATCGTATAACATAGACAGTCCTAACGAATTGACCGTGCTTGAAAAGCAGCAGCGTAATACAATCTTGGAAAACTAGTGCTCAACGGGAGCGGGCATCCGCCAAATCTCACGTGTCACAGGTGTAAGCTTTGGCATTATTCAAAAAAATTAAAAAGACAATGTACAATGACAAAAACTGATCATTTAGAACCGTCCCCACCGATCTTCAGGCAGAAAACATAGTAAGAAAGATGAAAACGAATAGATTGTTGTTTGTGTTTTTCCTTTTCATTTGCATTTCTGCAAAAGGCCAAATGAGGCAAGAAGGAAGAGATTTGGTGTTGCACGAAATTTCGTTCAAGAAGAAGTTTGTAAGAACTTTTATGAACGACAGTATTCAGGACATGTCCAAAGAATTTGGAATGAACAACGAAAAGGATGTGCTATGCGTTTATTTCAGAAAAGAGACAGATACGATACTTTTTTGGCCCAGAAGCCTTCAGTATGGTATTACAGAGTGGTTCCTCTATTGGCATATTGACCATATTATTGGGTATTACAAAAAAGACGATGTCAGGGTCTTGGTTTTGTGTGAAGACTTAAAGAAGTATAAAGGCTATTTTAAAGTCAAGAATAAAAGTATCACACTTCATGTAAAAGCCTATGCGCCAACAAATGAGACAGAATTTGTGTATAAAAAATATACAATTCGTTCAAATAAGTCAATGATCCTTACAAAGGAGAACATTCCTAATAGAAAAGTTTTTTTTTACTAAGTAATAAAACAACAGAAAAATATAAGGCTTTCGTGAACAATAATTTTAATTATTATCTTGAAAACGAATGGAGTGAATTATGGAAAAGTATAAAATAACATTTCTTTATTTCATGTTTGTCTTGATATTTAGCACCAGTTGTATCAAAGAAGAAGACTCCGTTTTAGTGAGACTGGCTTGTTTCGAAGATTATCAGAACGGTTACGTTGGAGGAAAAACAAATTATTACATATCAAAAAATAAATGTACATGCAGTTTTGAGCGAGACGGTATGGGAGATACTGTTGCCATAGATAAACCCATATCAAAATATCTTTGGCAACTCGCAGATAGTATTTTCCTTGAAGAGAGTGCCCCAATATATTCATATTGGGGAAAAACCGATGAGTGCGAATTTGATGAAGGCGATTTGTTGAATTTTGTTGTAACAAGAAACGGAGAAAAAAAATACATAAGTCATCAGCTGGGCAATATCTATTACTTCCCTAATGAGATTCAACTGACAGAAGACCATCATGAGTATATCTATTCCAATACTTTCCGGCTCTTTCTTCAGTATATAGACCTTGTCCATGCTTATGTTTTGGGGAAAGAAGCTTGGAAGAAATATTTGGATGATTTACACGAAATGGATAAAGCCCCTGAGGCTGACGTCTTTCCTGCTATTCTGCAAGTTTGTGACAGTTTGAATAAGAGCAAAAGATGAATAAAACAAGAAACTAAAAACGGATGGGAAATGAACAGGAAAAGTAATCAAAGAGTCATCCCCCTAATCTTTATAGTATTATTGAGCCCACTTCAAAAAGTGGCAGTTTTACATAAGATCTGATATTCGGTTTTGTCATTGGCTGACATTCCGAGTGAAACATAGCTAACGACTGGTATTCGGATTATGATCATTTAGAACCGTCCCCACCGATCTCTTATTGAGAACCCTAGATGTCTTTTTAACTTTCTAAACGGAAGAAGATAATGAAAATGAAACTCATACTAATCACATTTGCAATGTTTGTGTGTGCCAGTTTATACTCATATAATTGGGATGAAATAGCTGATTCTATTGCCTCACAACAAAAACAAATAACGAGAGTCGATTTCCATTATAAGATAGAAGTATATAGAAGTTTGAGGAAGAGTAGAAAAATAATGACACATTATGAAAATACATTTGCTGTTGGCGACACAATTATTATCATGGAATATCACGATCCATATAAAGGTGCAACACATTCCGCTTTATGGACGAAGGGTCATCCCGACAGTTTCATGACATATAATAAGTATTTTGATGTTCATCATGATTATACTTTATGTTATTTCTCGATTTACATGAGGAATCTTTGTGAAGAATGGAATCTGTCACAAATTAGAAAGGAGGAGTCGGATTATCCACCAGAAAAGCCATCCTATGTTATTTCTACAAGGCTTATTTTGAGGCCTAATGATGAATATATGATTGAATCCATTTTCTTTGAGCATTTCTATTTATATCCACGTGATAAATTTTAGAAAAGAGAGTATATTGTAATGCGAAGAGAATGAATAATAATGAACTATGGCAGCAATAGCACAGATGAAGAAATTGTGTATTAGTACATACTTACAACTGCAACGTTATGAATCAACAGACATGAGTAGCCTAAAGTCAAAACATATCTGGATTCTGGTCATTCTGGTGATGGCTGTCATTATC
>CACYYG010000027.1 GCA_902778535.1 uncultured Prevotellaceae bacterium | reverse complement strand
AGATGGTCCGCGTGAAAAAAAGGCATTGACTTTTTTTCATGGGGATATACCTTTTTGAAAACGAGGATGCTCCCGAAAAGCAGGAATATGAGCTAAGCGTCTGCCAGTCAATGAGATAGCCAACCTCTCTCATTTTCGCGTTTTTTTCAGCAAATTGTCCTGTCGTGAATTCTGAGCCATTCTCAGCCACGTTGAGACCTGTTTTTTCGTCACTTTTGTAAAAATTTTTTATTTGTTCTGAATGATTACCATGAATCATTCAGGTTAGGTTGCGTCATGGCGAATAAACGCAAAAAAGTTGGCGAAAAAGTACAGTTTCTAAAGAAATTATTGTAATTTTGCCCCGATAACAGGAAAGAAGTATGAAAATAGAAGATTTCGACGCCATCCGCCCCTTTGAGCCGCAGGAGCTGCCCGCAGCCTACGACCGTTTGGAGCAGGATGCCCAGTTCCGTGCCGTCGTGGCCTACCTCTACCCTCAGGTGCCTCTTGAGGCCATCATGCAGAAGATGCGGACCTGCAAGACCTGTCTGGATTTCCAGAAGGCTTTCTGCTATCCATTCCTGAAAGACCTGATGACAAAGGCATCGAAGGGCTTCGACATCGATATAGAAAGTATCGATGTCTCGCGCCGCTATACCTTCGTGAGCAATCACCGCGACATCGTGCTCGACTCGGCCCTGCTCGATGTGCTGCTCATCGATGCCGGCGCCGGCACCACATGTGAGATTGCCATCGGCGACAATCTGCTGGCCGCTCCGTGGATTAAGGACATCGTGCGCATCAACAAGTCGTTCATCGTGGAGCGCTCATTGGGCATCCGCGAGATGCTGGCCGCCTCGAAACGTCTTTCGGAATACATGCACTACGTCATCAACGTGAAGCACGACAATGTGTGGATAGCCCAGCGCGAAGGCAGAGCCAAGGACAGCGACGACCGCACGCAGCCCAGCATCCTGAAAATGATGGCAATGGGCGGCGAAGGCACCGTCGTAGAGCGCCTCAAGCAGCTGCATATCGTGCCCCTGAGCATCAGCTATGAGTACGATCCCTGCGACTACCTCAAGGCGCGCGAGTTTCAGCTGAAACGCGATGTGCCGGGCTGGAAGAAGACCAGGCAGGATGATGTGGAGTCGATGCGCACGGGCATCATGGGCTACAAGGGCCGCGTGCACTACCACTGCGCGCCCTGCATCGACGAGTGGCTCGATACACTGCCGCCTGACATGCCCAAAGGCGAACTCTTCGATACCGTTGCAGCCCACATCGACAGCGAGATTCACCGCAACTACCGCCTCTACGCCACCAACCGCGTGGCCGCCGGTGCCGAGAGTACCGACGAAGAAAAAGCCATTTTTGCCCATTTCATCGACACTCAGCTGGCAAAGATTCAGCTCGACCAGCCCGACATCCCCTTCCTCCGCGAGCGGCTCACAACGATGTATGCCAATCCCTGGCGCAACCACCAAATGGCCAGCCGTGGCATCTAGTGAGATACGCAGAATCGGTATAAAAAACGAGCGATAGATTTTTTCAAAATCATATATGTTTTAAAAAAAAACTCTCTTCACCTTGAAAAAGACGTGTTTTGGCTTTCTTTTAGCGGGCATTGTGGTAACACTGTGCTCTACGGCGTGTTCAGTAGATGCATACGACAAGGGCGAAGGCGAATACTCGCTGCTGACAGCCGAGATGGCAGATGTCACGGTGGGTAGTGACAAATATGTCAAAAAAGTAGAGACCGATGAGGGCGAACAGCTCACGCTGGCCAACCCCGTCACAGTAAAATGGATTGAGAAGGGCGACACCACTTACCGCACATTATTATATTATAAGAAGCTCTCCAACGGCCAGGCCGATGCGGTGAGCATGAGGAAAGTGGGCGTGATGAAGCCAGGAAAACAGGAAAATGTTAAGACCGATCCGATCTATGTAGAGAGTATTTGGGTGGGCAAGAACAGAAAGTACGTGAACATGCGCCTGCGTCTGTTGACTGGTGCTTCTGAAGACGAGAAAGCTGTGCAGACACTTGGCATTGTACGCGACATTAAAGCCAGCAGCAGCAACCACGAACACCTCGTGCTCTATCACGACCAGGGCGGGCAGCCCGAGTATTACTCCACAACGACCTTTGTCAGCATTCCTCTTTCCGAGATTGGTGCCGACACGCTGACCATTACGGTAAATACTTACGACGGACTCTATAGCAAGACACTTAACAAAGAACAATGAAAAAAGAACTAACCGTTGTGAAGGTAGGCGGTGCCGTCGTTGAGGACGAGGCACAGCTCCAACAGCTTTTGCGCGATTTCATCGCTATTCAGGGACCTAAAATATTGGTACACGGCGGTGGCCGTCGCGCCACGAAGATGGCCGAGCGGCTGGGCATTGAAACGAAGATGGTGGAGGGTCGCCGCATCACCGACGCCGATATGCTCGAGGTGGTGACGATGGTCTACGGCGGGCTGGTGAACAAGCACGTGGTGGCCTGCCTGCAGGCACTTGGTGCCGATGCCATCGGTCTGACAGGTGCCGATGCCGACATCATCCGCTCTGTCAAGCGTCCGCCTGTATCCTCACCTCTCACTCCTCACCTCATTGACTATGGCTTCGTGGGCGACGTCAAGAAGGCTGACGGCGCAAAAATAGCCCATTTCATCGATGCAGGGCTCATTCCCGTCATCGCTCCGCTGACTCACGACGGACGGGGAAACATGCTGAATACCAATGCTGACACAATGGCTTCGGAGACAGCCATTGCGCTTGCTTCCCTCTACGACGTAACGCTGGTCTTCGCCTTCGAGAAGCCCGGCGTGCTTAGTCGTCCTGACGACGACACATCGGTCATCAGCACCATCACACCTGCTGACTTTCAGCGTCTGAAAGCCGACGGCACCATCAGCGGCGGCATGTTGCCGAAAATCACCAACGCCCTTGCCGCCATACAGAAAGGTGTCAAGCGTGTGGTCATCACCAGTGCGCAAGCCATCGGGAAAGATGGCGGCACTGTGTTGCTTCCCTCAAATCTTTAATTGCTGTTGCGGCTCACCCGTAGGGTTCATTCCGCGTCCACCTGCACAAAGTCGGGACGGGCGTCGGGAAGGGTAGTGGTGATGTTGATGTGACGGAACGTGACGTTGCGTGCATGACGCACGAAAAAGCCTTTTGCAGGCAGCACGCCCCACATCGTGGCTTCCGGATAATCCTTTTCCTTTTCATCTTCGGGCACGGCCACTTCGCCGCAGCCTCCCTGCTGATGGATGGTAATGTCCGTGAGCCAGGTGTCCTCCACGGGATGGCCAGGCAAGCCGGTGATGCTGCAGCCCGTCTGTCCGGCGCCATTCACCGTGATGTTCTGCAAATGCACGCCGCGAATAGTCCCGACCTTCGTCACGGGCACATCTTTAGCGTAGCCTCTGGCGCGGTTGCCCAAGCGGATAAAGATGGGCGACTCGGTGCCCTCGGCCACAATGTTGCTCACGTGCACGTTCTCCAAAGTGCCGCCGTCGGTAATCTCAAGTGAGATGACCGATGTGCCGCGCTTCGAAGGGTCGCCGAAGAACTGGCTCGACTGGTCGGCCGACGGATGCACCACGCAGTCGCTGATGATGATGTTGCGGAAGCCGCCGTTGGTCTCAGTGCCCAGCTTGATGGCGTTGCAATGACTGCTGACGATGCAGTTTCGGATGACGATGTTCTCGCACTGCCGCGGCGATGTCGACTTCAGCGTAATGCCGTCGTCGTCGCTGTCGGCAATGATGTCGCTCACCACCACGTCGTGGCAGCCGTCCAAGTCGAGGGCGTCGTTGTTGTAGTTGTTGCGGTTGAAGATTTTGATTCCAGTGATGTGCAGGCGGTCGCAGGCTAAGTAGTGCTGCATCCAGCAGCCGCTGTTGCGCAGGGTGACGTCGCTCACGGTGATGTCCTGACACTCGATGAAACGGAGCAGATGCGGACGGGTGATGCCCTCATCGTTCCACGACAGCTTCTTGAATGTCGAGCCGCGTCCGTCGATGGTGCCGAAGCCGCTAATGCTCACGTTGCTGGCTCGGTCGGCGTAGATGAGCTGCACCGTCTCGCCCTGTGTGCGCAGCGACACGTAAGCGGGCTTCAGCGGCGTGTAGTCTTCCAAACGGGTGCTGCCGTAAAGCGTAGCGCCCGTCTCTAAGTGCAAATCGACGTGGCTTTTCAGCACTATTGTGCCCGTCTTGAACATACCCGCAGGCACCACGACGCGACCGCCGCCATCCTTCGAGCATTGGTCGATGGCTTGCTGAATGGCCAGTGTGCTCAGCACGGTAGTATCGTTCTTGGCACCGAAGTCAACGATGTTGTAGTCTCTCGCCGTTGCTGTCACACTCAGCAGCAACATCAGGGTCGAACAAAATTTCATCTTCATGGCTGCGAAGTTACAGTTTTTTTCCGAGTTAGGGAAGAAAAACGGAAAAAAAGATTATCTTTGCAACATGAAAAAGTTTTTCCTCCTTACCATAGCGGCTCTGTTTGCTGCTACATCGCTGTCTGCCCAGCATCCTCTCGACTGGGGCGATCAGCACAATGGCACGTACAAAAACCCGGTGCTGAACGCCGATTACAGCGACCCAGACGTCATCCGTGTGGACGGCAAGTATTACATGGTGGCTTCCGACTTCCATTTCATGGGCATGCAGGTCTTAGAAAGCTGCGACCTTGTGAATTGGCACATCATCAGCCAGATTTATGACCATTTCGACCTGCCCGGATGGGATGAGAACGGCCATTACGCCGGTGGCTCGTGGGCACCGTCTATCCGCTATCACGACGGGCTGTTCTACGTCTATTTCTGTACGCCCGACGAAGGTCTCTTCATGTCTACCGCTACTGACCCGCATGGCCCTTGGAGTCCCCTACATTGCCTCAAGACGGTGGAGAAATGGGAAGACCCGTGCCCCTTCTGGGACGATGACGGGCAGGCCTATCTCGGACGAAGCCAGTGGGGAGCAGGTCCCATCATTGTGCACCGCATGTCGGCTGACGGTAAAAAACTGCTCGACGACGGTGTCACTGTCTACACAGGTCCTGTGGCCGAGGGCACTAAGTTTCTCAAGCGCAACGGATATTATTACCTCATCATTCCCGAGGGCGGCGTGGGCACCGGCTGGCAGACGGTGCTGCGCTCGCGCAGCATCTACGGTCCCTACGAGCGCCGCGTCGTATTGGAACAGGGTTCCACCAACGTCAACGGCCCGCATCAGGGTGCCCTCGTCGACACGCCCGACGGCTCCTGGTGGTTCTTCCATTTCCAGGAGACGCATCCCGCAGGCCGCGTCGTCCATCTTCAGCCTGCCCGGTGGAAAGACGATTGGCCCCTGATAGGCGTCGACATCGACGGCAATGGCATCGGCGAGCCTGTGGCTGTTTGGACAAAACCTGCAATATCCGGCTGTGTCAATGATTCCAGTGGTCTTAGCTGTCTCAGTGGCTTTGGCAGCCCTGCCGAATCCCTCCCACTTTGTTGGCAGTGGAACCACAACCCCGTAGGCTCAGCCTGGAGTCTGTCGCCGAAAGCAGGAGCAATTACCTTCAGCATCCTGCCTGCTGCCACAATGAAGGACAGCCGCAACATGCTGACGCAGAAGACTGTAGGCTATGAAAGTGAGGCCACCGTCTGCATCGGCGTGAAATCGATGCGCGAGGGCGATCACGCCGGCCTGCTCTGCACGGGCAAGCAGTTTATGGGCGTTGGCGTATGCGTGAAGGACGGCCGGCGCTATTTCTATTTCGAGGACGACAACCACCCACAGCTGCTCACTACCTTCGACCGCGACATGGTTTACCTGCGTGTCAACATTGACAGCCGCAACAACCGGCACCAGTTCTTCGTGAGCCTCGACGGTACAGAATTCCGTCCTGTGGGCCATCCCTTCGCCCTGCGCATGGGCTACTGGAAAGGCTCGCGCATCGGCGTCTACAGCTACGCCACGGGGCAGGCTGCAGGCAAAGTGGTCTTCAGCGATTTCAGCTATGTCGTCACTCGCTAACGTACAAAGGAATTAGCAGAACTGATAGAGGGCGGCTATCTGGCGGGCAGCGTCGCTGTTCTCAAAGCGGCGGATGTACTGGCGGCTACGCTCGATGCGCTGCTGACGACCCGGAGCGCCATAAAGCACTTGCGTGATGGCGTGCGCCATTGCCTTCGGATCGTCGGGCGAGACGTAGAGACTGTCGGGACCGCCGGCCTCCTCAAGGCACGAACCGGTGCAGGCCACGACGGGCAATCCCTGACTGATGGCTTCGATGATGGGAATGCCAAAGCCTTCGTAGCGCGAGGGATAGACAAAGCAGTCGGCCATGCGGTAGAGAGCGGGCAGGTCGTCGTCGGGCACGTTGTGCAGCATCTGCACCCGGCTATGCATCCTGTGTTCCAAAATATATTCGTGCATCTGGTCACTGTAGGGCGTCTGTCGTCCCACGATGACAAGCGACACGTCGTCGGGCAAGTGATGCAGAGCCTTGATGGCCAGCAGCACGTTCTTGCGCTCCTCTATCGAGCCCACGCTAAGCATATAGCGGTCGGGCAGCACGTATTTGTCGCGTACCATCCACATTTTCGCAGCGGTAGGCGCCTCGGAGAAACGTGGGGAGCAACTCTGATAGATAACATCTACGCGCTTTGGGTCAACATTGCCCAACTCGCAGACGTCACGCTTTGTGCACTCGCTGATGGCCACGATGCGGTCGGCCTCATTGATGGTGTTGAAAAATTTCTTGGTGTAAATCTTCACGTCAGTACGGTTGTAATACTCCGGATGGCGCATGAAGATCAGATCGTGAATGGTGACAATAGAACGGATGCCCGCTTTGCTGATGCCTACTGGCAACTCGCCCGAGAGGCCATGATAGACATTGACGCCATCTTTCACCAGCTGTTTGACGATGCCGTGCGAGCGCCACAGCGCTTTGCCGATGGCGGTGTATGTGTGGCGGGGATAGCAGAAGGCTACGTTGGGCCGCCCTGCAATTTGCGAGCGCAACTGCGTAATGCCGTTGTCGGGCGCATAGAGGCGCAGGTCGAAGGCATCGAGCGCCGACAGGTCATTAACAAGCGTGCGCCCATAATTGCCCAGGCCCGTGCCGTTGCGCACAATGCGCTTCGCATCAAAGCCGATAATCATCCTGTCTGTCATAATTGGCTGCAAAGATACGAAAAATTCGATTAAGCAAGAGCAGAAAAAGACTTTTTTCTGTCAAGCGAGAGAAATTTATTCAATTAGCGAATGAAAAGCAGATGAAAACAACATTTTTCTTTGCATTTCTGAGCGGACGTGCCGTCGGAGCAGCCAAAGGTACGAAATAATTCGTATTATTCGTAAAATTCGATGTTGAAATAAACATACGAAACATAAGTAAAATGTTTTTACAAAAGTGACGGAAAAACAGGGTTCAACGTGGCTGAGAATGGCTCAGAATTCACGACAGGACAATTTGCTGGGAAAAACGCGAAAATGAGAGGGGTTGATTATTTTACTGATTGACAGTTGTTTAGCTCATGTTTCTGCTTTTCGGGAGCATCCTCGTTTTCAAAAAGGTATATCCCCATGAAAAAAAGTCAATGCCTTTTTTTCACGCAGACCATCTTTTTGAGCAAAAACATGCCGTTCTGGAGCAAAAATTGGCCCTTTCAGAGGCTTAAAAGCTGCACAAAACCTATGCGCGTGTGCAATTTGAACGCCTTGCTCATGTTCATCTGATGGCCGGCAGACGGCAAAACACTGTCTTTCCGATTCTATTTCACGAATTTCATTTGTAAAGAAATCGGAAATCAATTTTCTTTACATTTTTGATAGTGATATTGTTGCGGTTTCATCACATCTAAAAACCCGAAACACACGAACAAGTATTAGTTGCTTTCTTGTGCGGACTTTGCTTTACCTCGCTTTGCGAACAGCGACCGTTGGTTCCTCAATTTTCCTCGAATTGCCTTTATTTACGGGGTGAACTGCGTTCGCTCGGCCTGAAAGGACGCTTTGCTTGCAAAGAATTCTCCATAATCGCTTCCGTAATTCAGCATTATTTCGTAATTTTGCACACGAAAACTGATTTGAATGAGAACATTTGTCATTCACCCTGACAGGCTGAAGGAACGTGGTGAGCACATCGACCGGATGATGAAAAGGCTGGGGATGGACTATGAGTTTGTCAACGAAGGCCATGACGAACAGCATATTCAGGCTTTGCTCGACCAATATATGAAGGACGGACGGGAGCAGCTCCACCGCAAGATTCCCCGTGCGCTGTGTACATTGTCGCATTTTCTGGCCTACGAGCATATTGTAGCCGAAGGTCTGGAAGGCGCGCTGGTATTGGAAGACGATATTGCACTTGACAACACTTTCCTGCCTCTCTTTGAACAGAGCCTGAAGGAATACCGCGAACACTACGCCGACAAAAGTATCTTCATCTCCTACGAAGACAGCGCCCTGCGCTTCGTACCGCGCAGCCAGCGGGAGAAAGGAAGGATGCTCTATCCTGCCAAGAAAGGTCGCATGGCGGGATGCTATTTCATTAACTTCAAGGCTGCGAAAGCCGTCTTGGAGCAGCTGAAGGCGGAGCGTTGCGACCTGGCCATCGACTGGTTTCACAACGACCTCATCGACAAAGGCCTCTTGGAGTGCCTATGGTGCCAGCCTACCATTGCCACGCAGGGCACATTCTCTGGTGCCTTTCACTCGTCGCTGGTCAGCGACGGGAGTTTCGTCCGCCTGCGCTGGCTGTTTAAGAAGAACTATAAGAAATTCCTATACTGGTTTAGGTAAAGTTTCAGGCTCGCAATAATGGTTGAATACGATGTAAGGACACTGCAGCTGCGCATCCTCGGCAATCTGTTGGCTGTCGACAGGGTGTGCCGGGAGCATGCCTTACATTATTATATTTACGACGGTACGATGTTGGGTGCTGTGCGTCACAAGGGTTTTATTCCCTGGGACGACGACCTTGATATTGCGATGCCGCGTGAGGACTACGAGACCTTCATTACCTATGCCAACGAGTGGCTTGAAGAGCCATACGAGTTTGTGAGCTACGAGACTGACTCCACCTATCCGCTGCCCTTCGGCAAGGTGCAGGACGCCAGCACCACGCTCGTCGAGCGTGCACACCTGCCTTACCTTGGCGGACTCTACATCGATGTCTTTCCCATCGACGGCGTGCCTTCCAATGTCTTGTTGCGTCGTCTGCACTTGGTGCGCTACGACGTGCTGAAGAAGCTGGTCTACATGGCCTATCGCGACCCTTACCGTCACGGTCACGGCCCTTCCAGCTGGCTGCCGCTGCTGTGTCGCAAGGTCATTGGCCAGCAGTGCCTGCAAAGAGCCACACGTCGCCTGCTGCGCAAATATCCATTCAGTAAGAGCGACAAAGTGTGTGTGTTCGACGACGGCTTCAAGGGCGTCATCGACAAGCAGGTGCTTGGTCAGCCCACTCCCGTGATGTTCGAGGGACACGAGATGACGGGTGTGGAGCACGCTCACGAATACCTCACACACATGTACGGCGACTACATGACCATTCCTCCTCACGACGACCAGAAGCAGCACTGTTTCCACTTTGTTGATTTTAGTCAGCCTTATCGTGACAATGAACATGCAAAGCAATTAAAAGAATGAAGATTGTCGTAGACGAGAAATATCAGCACTTGACTGACGAGATAGGCCGCCTGCCCCAACGGATGGACGGTGGCGAAGGTGAGGTGGTCTACGACAGCCGCAACCGCGTGGTACGCTTTGCTGTCGACGGTATGTCGCTGATGGTGAAACGCTTCAAGCGTGTCAACGCCGTACAGCAGGTAGTATATACCTTCTTCCGCAAGACGAAGGCCGAACGTGCCTTCCTATTCGCTACCGAGTTTCTCAAACGCGGCATCGACACGCCGCAGCCTGTGGCCTATATGGAGAAGCGCCATCACGGCCTTTTCACTACAGGCTATTTCGTCAGTTTGGAGACGCCAGGTACTGAGACGTCGCTATTGCTGCGCGAGGTGCAGGACTATCCCCGCGACCTGGCCGAGGCCGTAGCCCGTCAGGTGGTGTTGATGCATAGCAAGGGCATTTTGCACGGCGACCTCAACCTCTCGAACTTCCTCGTCACTTCATCTCCCTCCGCCCTTTATCACTTCACCATGATTGACACCAACCGCTCGCACTTCTGCGACGGTTATCCCTCTGACGATGAATGTCTGAAGAACATGGTGCGCCTCACCCACCGCCGCGACCTTTATGAGGATCTCGTCCGTCGCTACGCCCTCCTGCGCGGCTGGGATGCCGATGAAACAGCCCGCCGCAGCCTTGCCCTTCTCACCCGTTTCGAGTGTCGCAGGCTAAGATAAACCACATTAAAATGGCAGCTTTACTCTGTGTACAATAGCTTGACCCGTTCAGCAAAGCGTTCGGGGTGAGCTTTCAGTTCTTCCACCACTTCCGTGTAGGGGCGGGTGGTGTCGAGATAGCGCTGTCCGTGGTCTGTAGGCAGATGCTTGGGTGTCATGTAGTCTTCGCCGAAGTAGCAAACGAGGGCATCGTGTGTGTCAGTAGGAGCTGGAAATGTCGTGTCCTCGAAGGGAATCCACACCTGCTCGTCGTAGGAACTGCGCTTGCGGACATAGCGGTGTGTGCTATACGTGTAGGAAAGTACCGAGACCCGCTTCGCCTTGTCGGCATCCACCATGCGGAAGAGTTTCTCGTAGAGGGCAAAGCCCTTGCGGTAATCGACAAAGCGGTAAAGCCCCTTTGAAAGCAAGGCAATGATGCGCTTGCCAAGACTCATCTCCTCCTTGAGGTCGGTCAGTGCACCGCGGATGGACTTCTTCACAATCATGGTGGCCGTGCGATGGAAGAATCGCAGGACAGGATTCTCGATGAAGCCGTCCAGTACAAAGATGTCGATGTCGATGCCACGGCAGTACTCGCGGTCAAGCTCGTAAGGACACAGCGCCGTTGATTCCACGTGCCGCAGAATGCCGTGCCCGCAGTAGTTGCGCTTGTCCGAGTAGGTTGTTTGCAGGAAATAGGGATGCTTGAACTCCTTGTCGGCAATGGCCACCAGCTTGTCGTAGTCCTTGCGCAGCATGACGAAGTCGATGTCATCGTCCCAAGGGATGAACCCCTGATGGCGGACAGCACCTAACAAAGTGCCACACTCCATCCAGCACTTTAGCCCGTTTCGCTTACATACATCAAGAAGGACGTGAGCCAGCTCAATCTGCAAAGCCCACACTTGCTTCATCTCCTTCGGCACGGTGTAACCGCATCTCACTTCTGTCTCTAAATTCATAAGTTGCGCAATTTTGATGCAAAGATAGGAAAAAGTTAGGAGATGGGAGTCAGGAATTAGTTTTTTTTCGTACCTTTGCAACGAAAAGCGAATAACCATCATGTACAGAGGCTATAAAATAGTATGCAACACAGCAGCGGGAAGGCGCCGCTATATGCAGTATCTTTTTCCGCAGGTACTGGCGGCAGACATCCTTGACCGCTATGATGTATGGGTGAACACAGTCGATAACTGCGACATTGAGTTCTTCAAGCTGTTGGCCGCGAAGTATCCTAAAATCAACCTCATTTGGCAGCCCGACAAACGAGTGGATGGCATCGCCACCATCAATGCATTCTACAAGTTCTGTATGGAAGAAGACACCATCTACATCAAGATGGATGACGATGTGGTGTGGCTGGAGCCCGACTACTTCAAGAAGATGGTGGATTTCCGCATTGACCATCCTGAGTGTTTCATCGTGTCGCCCTTGGTCATCAACAATGCCGTGAGCACCTACCTCTTGCAGGTGCAGGGCAAGGTGAAACTCTGCAAGTACATGAATGCGCAGTGTAACCACCGCATCATGTGGAAGCGCGGGAGCTTCGCGGCACAGTTGCATCAGTGGTTCATCGACAACTACCTGACTACAGGCAAGTACCAGGAACTCTATTGTGGCGCTACCCCTTGGGCCATGAACCGCTTTTCCATCAACTCCATCCTTTGGTTTGGTAAAGATCTGAAGCAGTTCGACGGCATCGTGCAGGGTGACGACGAGGAGTTCTTCTCATGTCTGAAGCCCACCCAGCTCGGCAAGATGAACATGGTGAACGGCGACTGCCTTATCGCTCACTTCGCCTTTGCGCAGCAGCGTTGGATGCTGGATCGTTGTGGCATCCTGGGGCAGTATGGGAAATACCTCTTTGAGGAGTGGAAGACACGCCCGGAGGTGCAGCGCATCAGCGATGATGTGCAGGCGGTTCTCACAGCTATCGCTCAGCGAGAGGCAGAGCTACAAGCCTTGCCACCTATCTATGAGACGCGCAAGCTTAGCGCTGGCAAGAAGCTGAAGCGGCGCTGGAAGGCTTGGATGAAGCAGCTGCGTTGCCAGTGGGATGGCTATAAAGGCACAAAATACGTGATGGGCTGAGTTGCCTGAGGCGAGACGTGCGCTGTACGGTTGCACCTAATTTGTCAGAACATCCCAAAAATACTGTCTCCTCAGTATCATATAGGCTGATTCACATCTAAAGGAACATTGACATATACATTGGCAGAAATATCAAGTCCTGCTCTTTATGAATATCCTTCGAGTGAAGGAGGTATCGTTGAAGGATGCGGGCCGAGAACTTTTTTTGGAATTCATCGATGGAAACATGAAGATTGGATGTCGATGACTTAACTTCTATCGGGCATATTTTTGCATTACGGGACAATAGAAAATCTATCTCATAGTTGTGTTTGCCCGACGGTGTAGGCCACGTGTGGTAATACAACTTATTCCCAGTAGCTGTCAGTATCTGCGACACCGCGTTCTCATAGACATAGCCCACATCAGCTTTCAGCTTGTCACTCAGTAATTTCTGATAAATGACATTCTCTGTAAATTTATCGTCCCAGAAAGCGAGGGTGACAAACAGACCCGTATCTCCACAAAACAATTTGAACCGGTCGCGGTTGATGTGTGATGCCAGTCCTGCACTTGGGTCGTTAGCATGATAAGCTATATTGACGGTCATGGAATCTTTGAGGATATTTATCTGTCCTCTCAAACGATCCAGTTTTCCTCCCTCAATCACGCTACTCACCTGATAGCGAGATGCGTTACTGCTTAGTTGGGCAGGAATGGCGTGAAACAGGTCGGAGGTTTGACCTGATGGGTCCAAGTCGTAGAAATCTTCATCGTATAGGTCAAGAATGCTACGCTTGCGTTGGTCAACAATGCTCATGTCATGTGTGTCAAGGTAGTCATTGACTGCCTGGGGCATGCCTCCAACTAAAATATACAGACGGAAATCGCGCATCATACGACGATTCGTATCATCACTCAGTGGACTCAAGTTGTTGAACATTGTACGCAAAAGAGGAATAGTCTGGTCGTCTCCCAATGCCCAACGAAACTCCTCATAGTCCATAGGGTACATATCAAGGCGTGTCTCCTCACTGGGAATGAGAATGTTGTTCTGTTGGCTATTCTTTCCTGCTGATTTCCATTTACGTTTGATGCTCAACAAAGAGCCTGTCTCGATGTAATCGTAGCGTCCATCGGCCACAAGTGTTTTAATGGCTTGCCGGGCTAATGGCTGCTTTTGTATTTCATCAAAGATGATGACAGACTTGCGTGGTTTCAGGCTTTTTCGATAGTTAAGTTGCAGCTGGGTGAAGATGTAGTCCAAATTGGAGACATCTTCAAACAAACGGTGTATTGCTTGTGTTGCCTTTGAGAAGTCAACCATTATGTAGCTCTCGTATTCATGGCGGGCAAACTCCTCGGCAACAGTGGATTTGCCGACACGCCTTGCACCCCTGATAAGAAGTGCGGTTGTCCCGTGCTGATTTTGTTTCCAACTCAGCATTTGCTCATAAATCTTGCGCCTAAATATTCTTTCTGCCATCGTTTTTTAATTATATTCGGTGCAAAGGTAGCTATAAAATCCCAATGACCAAAGGAAAAGAATAAAAAAGCGCCGAATTTCTCAAAGGTTTAATACTGAAATATGCCGAAATTCTCAAAACGCCTATCAGACAATCCATCCATCAAGTTTACAGTGTCATCAGCGATAGCATTGCTTAAATTTACTTCTTTAGCAGCGGGAGGGCTGCGGCGAGGGCTTCGCGGAAATACTGTCCGGAGGCGAGACGCTGGCTGATGCGAGCAACATTCTGGCGCATCCGTTCCAAATCTTCTGTCGTGAGGGTTTGCAGGCGCTGTTCCAGCTCGGCGATGGAAGCTATGGTGATGCCGATGCCTTCCTGTTCGATGATGGTGGCGACGGCGGCCTCGCGCCAGATGATGACGGGCAGGCCGGCACGCAGATAGAACGACACCTTGTGCGGGCTGTTGTAGCGCAGATACTCGCCGAAATCCCCCTGACAAGTCTCAAGTGAGTCGCCGTCCCACACCAGTCCGAAGTCGCCGTCGGCATTGCGGATGAACTCGTCGGCAGGTGTGAAGGGATAGCACACGGCGTGCGGCGCCTTCTCAATGCCCGGCAGACCGTCGGCGTTGCCGTAGATATGCAGGTCGAAGTGCTCGGCCTTGTGCGCCAGCTCCAGCAGATAGGAGTTCTTGCGCATGACGAGGGCGCCGGCATAGACGAGAGAGAGGCGAGAAGTCTGCCTGGAGTTAGGAACGGCTTCTGAGCGATAGTCAAACAGCCCAAGGGCGGTCATCGGGCGCTGAAGGCCCTGCTGGGCGAGCCACTGCTGCATCTTCTCGTTGCTGGCTATGATGACGTCGCCCTTGCTGAGTCGGCTGAGCTCTGTCTCAAGCGTGACGCGCTTGCGGTGCAGCGACATCAGGTCGTGGATGATGACGATGATCTGTGCCTTGCGCCAGTGAGCCACACGGCAGATGAAGCTGAAGTATTTCTTCACGGGATATTGCAGCACCAGCCTGTCGCCCTTTCGGATGCAGCACATCATCTTCACGATGCCTACCAGGTTGAGCACAAAGGCCACCACCTTGTTGTCGTAGAAGGTGGTGCGCAGGCCCAGGTTTCTGGCGCCCAGCTCCTGCAGCGTGCGCTCGATGTCGGTCTTCGCCTTGTTGCCGGCACCCGACAAGCCGTAGTAGTTTCTTGAGATATAGCAGAGGCGCATGGATTACTTATTTAAGTTTTGCATTCGCTTAACTTCGGTAGTTAGAGGTGGTTAGAAGAATTAATTGGTCTATGAAGGAGTTTTTGCGTAGCCATCAGTGAAGCAACTATTGACCCATAACTCCCCATAACTTCCTTTTACTACTTCTTACTACTCCACTTGAGGAAGTTGAATTACTTATGAATTGGTGAGGTCGAAGTAGCGCTGCAGCACCAGCAGGGAGATGAGCCTTTCGCGCTGGGCATCCTGGAACTGGCTGACGTACTCGTGGGCGTGGTTGATGATCTGTTGCGCCTCGTCGGGGTGCTCGATGTAGTAGCGCAGCTTCTCCTCGATGTCGCTGAAGTCGGCCTTGATCTCGATGTAGTGGTAGTCGGGCTTCAGCGTGCCTTCCATGAACCACGTCTCGCAGGTGAGCGGCGGACTGACGGCAATCGAGTTCGACGACATCACCCACTTCAGGTTTGATGCCACGTCGTTGCCCTCCAATGACATGATGAACTTGTAGTCGAGATGCTCGCCGATGGTGAGTTTCTCGCTGTGCCATTGCGGGAACTGGTGGCCGATGGCGCCGATGTCGAACATGGGATGACCGAAGAACCGCGTGGCGAACTCAAAGCGGTTCATCTTCACGTGGTTGTCCTTGCGGCCCGTCTGCTGGCCTATCTTGCCTCGGAAAATGGCCATATCCTTCTTCTCGGTGAAGGGTTTGCGATCGTTGACGAAGAGGAAGTGGCGCACCTTCTCCAGGTTGAGCAGCACGTTGCAGCGCGTGTCCTCGTGCAGCGGACGGCTCTTCACAATGCTGGGCAGGTCGAGGGCATAGTCCACGTCGCCCGACTTCAGTATCCAGTGTTTCTTCTGGTCGAACCAGCGCGAAAACTCCAGTGCGTCGTAGTAGTACACCGACTGGCTGGTCATCGGCTGCTTGCCAATCTCTATGGCCTGTTCCTCCCATGCCTTGCGGTCGTAGGGCGTGTCCTTCGTCAGCTGGCAGTAGTAGTCGACGCGCTGCATGATGTAGTCGCGGTCAGGCCTTCCGTCCAGCTTCGCCAGCTCCTTGTCGACGTTCAGCCAAGCCTTGGGCCACGCCTGACGCACGGCATTCTTGATGTAATAGACAAACTTCGGGTTCTTCCCGCTGTGCAGCATGTAATATATCTTTCTTCCTATATTCATATTATTATATTATTGTGAAAACGCTACAAAGATACGGCTTTTTTTCTTTTTAGCGGCTTCTCAGCGCCTTTTTTTTCTTTTCTCTCCCCGAAATAGACTTGAAAAAGGCGGTGCCCTACATTCGGGCGGCAGTCATAGGCCTGTTGAGAAAGATTTGTGCCATTTTTGTAACCACGTGGGTTACTGACTGTAACCCGCATGGTTACTGACAGTAACCCACGTGGTTACTGTCAGTAACCCGCGTGGTTACCGATGTTTTGAAACATTCTGGCATCATCGCGCAAAGCCGGCTTCATAAAAACGGGTCTTCTCGGGTATTTTTAAGCGAGATTATCTGTGCCAATTAAGTAGATTTAAGAGAAAATGTTTGGTCGTATGCAGGGAAATTAGTTAATTTGCAGCGAAATTATTACTCACTAAAAGAAAGGAGCAAACAATGAGCAGAATGAAAGAAGCCATCATCCTGGCCGTTGGCCTGGTGGTGATGGGATGGTGCATCAAGTGCGGCATTGACAATTTTGCCAACAAGGACCGCAAGGTGACTGTGAAAGGCTTGGCCGAGCGCGAGGTCAATGCCGACAAGGTGACGTGGAGCATCAGCACTACCGAAATGGGCAACGACCTGCCAGCCCTCTACCAGCGCATCAACGAGCAGGCAGGCAAAATCAAGGCGTTCTTCGTGGCAAACGGCATTAACGAAAACGAGATTACCATCAACCCGCCGCGTGTGAACGACCTGGAGGCTAATGCCTGGAGCGAGAACCGCAAGAACTACCGTTACACGGCCGAGACCTCCGTCACCGTCTATACGAAGGATGTGGAGAAGGTCAACACAATCATCTCGAAACAGGGCGACCTCTTGGAGCAGGGCGTGGCCATTGAAAGCGGCTATCCCGACTATCAGCTGGCCTCTTTCCAGGATTTGAAGCCCGAGATGATGGAAGAAGCCATCAAGGCAGCCAGGAAGACTGCCGACCAGTTTGCCGAAGCCAGCGGCTCCAGCCTTGGCGGCATCCTCTCAGCCGGTCAGGGCCAGTTTGAGATTGAAGACCGCGACTCGAACACACCCTACATCAAGAAGGTGCGTGTCGTGACCACCGTCACCTACTCCTTGGACTAACCCGCGTCCTATTCACTGTCACATCAATTTTTCTCCGAAGCGCTTGGCGTTTCGGAGATTTTTCGTATCTTTGCAGCACCAAATCAGGGAGCGTGGGCGGCTCGCCCGCGACAACCGCAGGCGAGCCGCCTGCGCTGCCTGATGCAAAGCGGTAGAATAACCGTTATTTCTATAGACGCATGGAAAACCAGCAAGCCAAGGAAAGGCTGATAGAAAGTGTTGAGGCCGTCGCCGGGCGGAAGATGCAGACGCCAAAGGACTTCGACTTCCTGTCGGAGCTCATCTTCGACAGGCTGCGCCAGCACATCAGTGCCACCACGCTGAAACGGCTGTGGGGCTACCTGCCCGAAACCTCAGCGCCACGCCTGTCAACCCTGAACCTGCTGTCACAGTTCGTAGGCTGCGAAAGCTGGGAGGCCTTTTGCGAGACAGTGCCAACCGCCTCAGGGAGCGCTGGCGGCCCGCCTGCGACTGACGCCGCCGGCACCGACGAGAAAGAGCCGGAACAGTCACTCACCGCTGTACACCACAGGAAATCATACCGCAACATCTTGATGATAGCTGTCAGTGGGTTGATGGTGGCTCTCCTCGCGTGTACATTTTATATAATAAGACACTCCGACCAGCCGACGGAGCAGCCCGACAACGACAGATATATCCTGAAAAAGGGACAACGCTTCAACACTCCACAGGAGTATCTCAGCCTCTTTGGCATTACCAACACCGACACCATCTGGGGCCGTCCCGTTCCGCACCACGACCGCATGTGGGTATGGACACCCGAATACCGCAACCGCCACTGGCACAACTACGGCGACTCTGCACAGCTGATGCCCACCATCACCGAGCACTGGGAGCCCGACGAATATCAGGCCTCGCCCGAAGTCATCGCCTATCGCAACAAAGACCAATACTGGCATTATTTCCGCAGAAACGAGATTCGCATCACCTTCATGAAAGGTCTCGTCGACTCCGCCTACGTCTTCCTCGGTGTCTACCGCATGTCCATCGAGAAGAGCGACACCACCCGCTGCGTCTGGGAGCGCGTCATCGACGAGTGCGACCTTAACAACCTCGACTACCTGGAGCAGCTGCGCAACTGAAATGTCACTCGTAATCGGAATTTACTGTAATTTTGCAGAAAATTCCGAATAGAAACTTGTCTGTATTCGGAATTTACTGTAATTTTGCAGAAAATTCCGAATGAAGATGAAACAGTATATTGACAGAGAGACTTACCTTCGCCAGTTGGTAGACAGAATGGACAATGGCGAAGTGAAAATAATTACTGGTCCCAGACGCTCAGGCAAGTCGTGGTTGCTAAACAGAATCTTCAAAGACTATCTGCTTGGTCATGGGGTGCCAGAGGAGAATATCATTATAGTATCGTTTGATATGGACGATGAAGAAGAAAATGGCGATTTGACAGACCGCCAGACTCTGAAGTCCTATCTCTATAGTCGCATTGCCGACAGCTCCACACACTATTACATTATTCTTGATGAGGTGCAAGAAGTGGATGGGTTCGAAAAAATAGTGAACGCCTTGAATGCTAAAGACAATGTCGATGTCTACATAACGGGAAGCAATTCACATTTCTTGTCATCGGACATCAAGACCATCTTCCGCGGTCGAGGTGACGAGGTAAAGGTGTGGCCCTTCTCGTTCCGCGAATTCTGCACCGGCAGAACAGAATCCGTCAGCGAGCTGTGGAAAGAGTATTACACATACGGCGGAATGCCAGGCTTGCTGCGCCAGCATACCCCGGAACAGAAGGTCGCCTATTTGCAACGACTGTGGAACAAGACCTATCTCGACGACGTGGTGGAGCGCCACAATGTGAAGAACCGGGATGCACTCTCAGCCCTTGCTGATGCGTTGTGCTCATCGGTAGGGTCGCTGACTAATCCCAATCGTGTCAGCAACGTAATCAGGAACATACAAAACATCAAAATTGACCCAGAGACCATCGCCAACTACATCGGCTACTTAGAAGAGGCATTTCTCTTTGAGGGAGCAAAACGTTACAATATCAAGGGAAACAAATACTTCGAGAGTATCAAGAAATACTATTCGGTGGATGTCGGACTAAGAAATGCCAAGCTGAATTTCCGCCAGCAGGAGATAACACACATCATGGAGAATGTCATTTACAACGAACTTCGCATACGTGGCTTTGCAGTGGATGTAGGCGTGGTTGAGGCACGTGAAATGCGGAATGGAAAGTCTGAGTATATTCAATATGAGATAGACTTCATAGCCAGCAATGGTGTTGACAAATACTATATCCAGTCCGCATTCTCCATGGATGGTGAAGAGAAACGGCAGCAGGAAATCAGGTCGCTACTCAAAGTTGACGACAGTTTCTGCAAGATTGTCATCACAGGCAACGACATCGCTGAATATACCGATGCTAAAGGCATTCGTTTCATGGGACTCTTCCAATTTCTTCTCTCAGGACTATGAAAACGCCACAAAAACGCGAAAAGGACCAAATGGACCAACGAAAAGGACTGAAATGGACCAATCCGTTTCAGTCCTTTTTGTATACTTTTGCACAAAAATATTTACACTAACATTAACAACTATGAAACAAAACACTTTTACAGGAACATTTCCTCTGGTGGCAGTTCTTATGCTACTTACTATTTGGCCGTCTCACGCTGAAGCCAAGAAAATCAAGTACAGTGAACAGATTGTATATAGTGGAAAGGTGGATTCTAATGGGCAACCATATGGCGAGGGAACACTAACCACCACATACGGAGAATACAAGGACATCCTTGAAGGTATCTTCGAGAATGGAGTTGTTCGTGAGGCCACTTTGCGCCTGAAGGTATATGATAAAAAATATGAGTATTTTGCTTTCAGCGGAACGCTGGGATATACTGTGTCCGAGGATGGGAAATCAGTATGTTATAATTTGACTGAAGGATCATTTACCCAAAATATTTATTCGAAAGATATTTTTGATTACAAGAGTGAATATCCTGAAGTTTCATCCGAAGAGACTTTCACCATCAAGAGCGATGCTCCTCTTAGCATAGTAAGCACTCCCTCGCCTATCATCAACAACTTTGAGATAGGAGTTGTCAAAAAGACATATAACATACAATCAAAAAGAGTTGATTCTTCTGCAATTAACGAAACACTCAAGTTAGTAGGCGCCAACAATTTTGGCAACATAACGACACTGACCAGAATCGTATCTTTTGAATTTGACGATAATAATAGATTCAAACTATACCCTCAGCCAGATGCAGCATTGGAGGTCGGCTATGCCAACGGAGCTATTGTCAGTGCTACTGCCACCAAAGCCAATTGCAAGTATGCCAATGGTGACTCTTGCTACGTAAACAAGGAATCTAATGAATGTAGCTTCCATAAGACGTTTAGCGATGGAAGTGTACTTACAAAAGATGCTTCGTCTGCAATAGTAAGATATAACGGAAAAGACAAGAACGGAGCAACAAGCTTAACTGATATTGAAGACGTATCAGCTTTCATGGGATGTACATCAATAGACTGCGCTACAGAATTGTATTATTTCTACTTCGATCCATATTACGACATTGCCATCAAGGGATTAAATGGCGATGCCAATGCCCAGTTTCAGTTGGGAAAGGCCCTAATGGAGGGGGACGGATTGGAAAAGAATGAAACATTAGGCACAAAGTGGCTGACAAATGCTGTCAAGAGTGGCAATGAAGCAGCAAAGGAATATTGTAAAGCCTCAAACATTAGAATTATTATTAATACAGAGTTAATAGAAGCGGCTGTTGGTATAATTGCCATGCAGAATGGTGGTAACAAATATGCCATCACTTATCTCAATGGCGATAAGGTGATAAAAGACAGAGAAACTTTATATGATGGGACTATCTATCATATGGATAATGGCTTGTTAGAAGTAAAAAACGGTAAAATGCACTTCATGAGGAATGACAGCATCTATTTTGTCGGTTTCTTCAAGGAACAAGTACATGACGGTTACTTTACAATGACTAATGATCCCCAATTGCTGTCTTTTAACGAACTGACACCCTGGTATGGAACTGTGACATATCCCAATGGAGAGGTAGAAGAAATAACCGAAGGCATAAAACCCAAGGCAGTGCCTGTCGGTTCTGTAAAGGAAATAGACGATGCCTTGGCTCTTACAAAAGGTACCAGGTACATTGATGAGGACTATAAGATAACTCTGCCATTACATATTATTGGTGACACGAAAACCCATGAGTCGTTTCCACTTGGTGACATAAAAGCGACAGTAACCATTGAGGTTATCAATTTTGGCCAAGATGGAAATACCATCTTACAAACATGGAATTTCGACTCTCCAGAGATACCGAACCAAACAATAAGTTGGTCAGGAAAGAGTGTACACTTGATGCCATGTTACGATAATGGTATAGGATCATTTGCCATTCTCAGAGGCAGCACAATTTGTGGGCAGGTGTCCTGTATGAGACAGAATGACGGGAAAATTTTATGGGCAGGCATTACAAACTCTGTTGAGGAGGCTATCACAATGAGAGAGTTCCACAAAGGAATGAGTATTTCTGAAGTTGAGGACATTTGGACACAACTGCGTTTCTGCCAGTTCAAGTTCTCAACCAATAGCAGGCAATACAAAGTATATTCTGCCTACTGGCTTGACATGCAAAAACGTTATAATCTTTTTGGCGACTATAAGTATGTGATGAGGAATGACAAGAAATATGCTGACTACTTCTTTGATTCTCAGGGAAAGCTTGTTAAATGGATACTCTATATATAATCATGATGTCTGAGAATATGGCAGAAATGAAAAGTCAATAGTAAACAATTAGAAAACATATCGTTATGGGACATTTCGAAGATATTGAGATTGATAGAAGAGAAGGCTGGAAGTATAAAAGTACCGGCGGAACCAACGGCGATGACTATCATGCCAGAGTCTATGTGGATGATGATGGAAACATTTCCAAAGATAGTTATTCACGCGAATATAACGACAAGAATAGCGGTAACGACAAACCCCAAAAGGCGGACAAAAAGGGTAACGCCAAGAAGGAAAGCGAAAAGGGCAAGGACGGAAAGACCAAGGAAAGTTGGGTAAAGAAAATCCTAATGGCTCCTCTCCGCTTCTTGTGGTGGCTGATCAAGCAGCTGCTCAAAGTCCTTTGGGGACTTGTCAAGATGATTCTTGGAATTGTTACATTAGGTATGCTCGATAGTGTATTGAATCAGAAAGAGGATAAATAAAAAACATCCATAGAGCAAACAGTTCTTTATTATGCCAATGCCTCACCTATGGTCTATCGCAGGTGAGGCATTAGCTTACTAATATTTTTTGAGGCGACAAAAGAAAGAATAAAAAAAGATGAAGGAAAAAAGAAAGGGGCTTGAGACTATTGTTTAACGGTTATTCTTTCTGGAAGTCTTTCTTGCGCAGCACGAAGCTGTTGGAGAGATATTTCTCACGTACAATCCTGTTCTCGGCCAGCTCCTCGGGAGTGCCGTGGAACAGGATTCTTCCTTCAAAGAGGAGGTAGGCGCGGTCGGTGATGCTGAGCGTCTCCTGCACATTGTGGTCGGTGATGAGGATGCCGATGTTGCGGTATTTCAGCTTCCACACAATCTGCTGGATATCCTCTACGGCGATGGGATCGACGCCGGCGAAGGGCTCGTCGAGCATGATGAACTTCGGCTCGATGGCCAGACAGCGGGCTATCTCCGTGCGTCGGCGTTCGCCACCGCTGAGCTGGTCGCCTTTGTTCTTGCGCACCTTCTCCAGTCGGAACTCAGCGATGAGGCTCTCGAGCTTTTCCTGGCGGTAGGCCTTGGGCTTGCCCGTCATCTCGAGCACGCTGAGGATATTGTCCTCTACCGACATCTTGCGGAAGACGGAGGCTTCCTGCGCCAAGTAGCCGATGCCGGCACGGGCGCGCTTGTAGACGGGGTAGTCGGTCACCTCTTTGTCGCCGAGGTAGATGTGGCCGCCGTTGGGCAGCACCAGACCGGTGGTCATATAGAACGAGGTGGTCTTGCCGGCACCGTTAGGACCGAGCAGGCCTACAATCTCGCCTTGCTTCACCGTGAAGCTCACGTCGTTCACCACCGTGCGCTTGCCATAGCGCTTGATCAGACCCTCGCTGCGGAGCACGATGGGTTCCTCGGAGGATTCCTGGGCTTCTGGGGTTTCAGGGGTTTCTGAGACTTCTGGGGTCTCTGAGGTTTCTGAGACTTCTTGGGATATTGGGGCCTCTGTGGCTTCTGTGATTCCTTTGTCCTCTAAGTCTTCTGTGATGATGTGAGGTATCTGTTCTTCTGTCATCGTATTGAATAATTATCTTGTTATCTTATTATCTTGTTGTCTTGTTGTCTTATTGTCTTATAATCTTGTTGTCAAAACTCACAGCCGAAGGTAAGCGTGGCCGTGGTGCGGTCGGGGCCGGCTGTGAATTCGTTGCGCTCGTTGCATTTGCGGTGGCTCACGCTCATTCGGGCGTAAGTCTTCAGCGCCGTTGAAGGCATGATGAAGCTGTACTGTCCGCTGGCACCCACCTCGTATTGTGCGGCGTTCATCCACTGGTAGTCGCGCCAGAAATAGGTGTCCATCGTGGGTGGCGGCGTCTGTTTGTCGCTTGGCTCGATGAAGGTGCCGTCGTCAGCTGGTGTGCCGTCGCCTTGACGGAAAGATGCTCCAGCCTGTATGCTCCACACTCCGTGACGCGCGGCGATGTTGCGCGTCAGACTGATGAAGGGTTCGTAGTGAGTGTAGTGCTGGCGACGGTAGTAAGGAAAGAGATAGGCCGTCTGCTTGTGGTGTGCCCAGCGCAGGCCACCTTCAAACGACCACGCTGACATGCTTCCTGGTGTGGTGAGGGCTTCTGACGACAGCGGCGAGATGTCGGCACGCAGGCTCACTTGTCCGTCCACCCACAGGCGGTTGGCGCTTTTCACGGGCGTGAAATATTCGTAGTATGTAGCTCCAGCATCGTTCTTCTGTTCCAGTCGTCCAGGCAACCGGTTCTCCAAGTTTTCAGCACTCAGATGGAAGTCGAGGTAGCATCGGGCTTTCTCCGCTTGGTGTGCGAGACGCGCATCATACTGGTAGACGTCGCTCTCGTGGCGGGTGAAGGTGATGGTGTATGGCGAGCGCCGTCCGTAGTAGCCGCGGCGGTGGGCGTAGGTAAAGGCGTTATAGAGCTGCCACGCGGGATGGCTGCCCACGCTGAGCTGAAGGCCGGCACCGTCATAATCGTCAACGAGGGGCATTTCTCGGCTCTTGTCGGTGAAGCCCGTACTGCCGAACTGCTCCACCTGGCCGATGTAAGGCCCGTAGTTGATGAATGACACAAAGTTGCGGCCACCCTTGCCGTAGGTGCTGAAGAGCACGCTCTCGGTGGTGCGGCGGTAGAGGTAGTTGGCACCTATCTGCACATAGCTGCCGACGGGCATTGTGACGCCTGCTGTCAACGTCATGTCCATCAGCTTGTTCTTGTGACGCAGGTCTTTGTACTTCGCATAGTTGGCGGCGGTGTAGTCGAGGCGGGCTCCAATGGAAAAGCCTTTGGACACACTATATCCGAAGCCGCCGGTGAGGCGGTAGGTGTCGCGGTGCTTTGTGCCGGTATTGTTAAGCGAGTCTTCTATGATGTCGAAAGGGTGGTGAGAGGTGAGAGGCATGAATACCGAGCCCGCCATGTCTTTTCCTGAGAAATTGTCGTAGCTCATGGCACCATAGACAACGGTGCGGCTGCTGAGGCGATAGAAAGCCTCGACGGCGGCATCGGCCTGCAATACGTCGGGTGAACCGCTGAAGTCTGTGAAAGCACCTTTGGCTTTCGTCAGCGACAGCTCTGCTTGTGCGGCATTGGCGGCGTAGTAACGTGTCAGTGCCGCCGCATTCAGCGAAGTGAGCCAGGAATCACTACGCTTGAGATTTGAGAATTGAATATTGAGAATAGAGATTTCTTTATTTGTTGGCACATCGCTATTGGTTTGTCCTTTGGCGGCCAAACCTACGAAAAGCAAACCTATAAGCAGTCTATTCATCAATCTCAAATCTCAATTCTATTCTCTCAGCGAGCACTTCTGGCGTTCGTGGAAATCCTCGCTACTGTTGTTGTTGTCCTGGTAGATGATGTGTGCACCGTTGCGGATGCTTGCCTCGGCGTTGATGCCGCTGGCGTCGGTGCTGCCGTCTACGCCGAGGGCATAGCCGTACACCAGCTTGCCGTTGTTCTCGGCCAGCGACTCGGTCATCTCCTTGTCCACGTTGCGGTAGAGCGAATGCCCCAGCTTGTTCGTCAGATAGACGTAGCTCACGTCGAGGTCGGCGGTGAGGCGTTTCTTGCTGTCTTCCTTTTTGGCGGCATTGAATACCTCCACGGCGTCGATAATCCATTCGTTGGGAACCTTCACGCAGGCATAGACTGGCGTCTGGGCCATGCTCGGTGCATACCAAAGGTTATCGGCATTGTTGGCGAAGGTCACAGGATCCATGTTCTGTGGCTGGAAGATGAAGAGGGCTGGTGCCGTCGTGCTGAGTGGCCAAGCATTGCCTTGTCCGTATTTCACCGTCTTCAGGTAATGCGATGTGGGAATCACGTCGGCTGGCGTGGGATAGTATTTGGTGTTGTTGTAGCCGCTCTCCGGGTCGTACATGCAGTAGTAGTCTTTGTTGGCGTAGTTCACCGACTGCGAGTAAGTCTGGGTGTTGTCGATGGCACCGTGCACATTGATGACCACTTGTGAATAGGGCTCGATGACCAGCGAGTGCGGATAGTACCAGATGGCGTTCTGCGCCGGCGTAAAGCCTTCGCTCTCATACACCAGACGGCCGTCTTCTCCGTAGATAGTGTTGATGCTTGGCGATTCGGCGTTGTAGGGTGTAGCCATGCCGAAGCACAGATTGTTCACCACGGCCTGTTGCGGGCAGTTGTTGTAGAGGATGATGCACTTGTCCATGTGGAACATGTCGGTGCCCTCGTCCATCGGGCAGCCGCCGTTGTAGATTTCCTTGATGATAATCTGGTCGACGTTCTGGTCGGGCAGGGTCGGCAGCTCTTCCTCCTGGTTCACGAACAGGATGTCCTGGATGTCGGCCGTGTTCAGTTCTATGGTTTGCCCGTCGGTTTTGTTGATGACGAGCTTCCATGTTTGAGCCTTGGCGGTGCCGAGGCTTAAGCTAAGCAACAATAGCAGAAACAGTTTCTTTTTCATATAATCACTTTTTTTTCAATAATCAATCTTCAATGTACTACGCGTTTGCGGGTCACTTTCACCTGCATCTCCACTTGGTTGAGGCTGTCGGGAGAGACAACAATCTGGCTGCGAATGCCGTTGAAGACATAGCGCCACCACGTATCGCTGGTGCTGTCGACATAGAAGGCGCTGGTGCTGGCCTCATAGATGCCGGGCGGCACGGTGAAGCGCGCCGTGCGATCCATGCTGGTGGAATCGACAAATATCTGCGCGTTCTGATCTTTCAGCTCCACTCTGACGCGGGCGCTTTGCGGCTCGCCGAAGGTGGTCTGCTCGTAGGCTAATTGTACGCGCAGCTCACAAAGCGTCAGACTCTCGTCGTAGCTGCAAGCCATCATCAGCATCGGGCAAAGGAGGAACAGGCAGAGTCGTTTCATATCTTGAGCCGTAAGGATAGTCCGTAATAATAGCTGGGTATGTAGCCGCTCTCGAAGAGCGAAGTCTCCAGGTTTGTCTGTGTAGAACGCACACGCCGCATCGAGTTGAAGAAGTTGTTGGCATAGAACGACAGCGACAGGTGGTCGCCCAGCTCCTTTGTCACACTGAGGTTGGCGGAGAAGAAGCTGCTGAGACGGTTGGGATTCATTACGTAGGCATAGTTCGAGCGGACAACGAGCTTCGACAGGTCGTTGTAGAGCTGCTGGTCGTTGTCCTTTGCCCACAGGAACTTCTCGGCAAAGGCAATGCGCTCGTCGGGCTGATTCCAAGTGCTGTAGTATTCGGGATAGACGATGACGAACTTGTCGCGGCTGCCGGCGTCGTATGGCTCGCCGAAGTAAAGTCCGCCCTCGTCGGTCATGAAGCCTCGCCCGATGCCGTCCAGTTCGCTCAGCGAGCGGCGGTAATGGTAGAGTGAGCTCTCGATGCGCAGTGCTACAATCAGTCTCAGCTTCGGAACGTGCGTAGTCAGCGTGCCGTTTATGTTCAGCTGCTTCTGCAGGGCGCCGTTGCTCGCCGTTGCGTTGGCGACAGAGCCCGCTGTCGTGGTCGATGCGCCGCGATAGTAGCCGATGTACTGGTAGGGCTGGCCGTCGCTCTGAATGTTGCTGATGCCTAACGGCACATCGGCGAAGAGCACATCGCTGATGCCTTTGTAATAGTAGAAGTTGCCATCGATGCGCAGCTGTGTGCGCAGGGCCTTGAACTGAGCAAAGTCCACCATCCACTCCAGGCCGTAGCGGCTCAATGGCGAAGCATTGGTGTAGTATTGATTCGTGGTGTAGGTGTGGCGGTCGGTGTAGGACAGTTCTTTCTGTATGGAAGGGTCAGCGGCTGAGCTGACGGTCACCGTTCCTGTCTTCTGGTCGATGGAGAAGACGCGGTCGTCGGCATTGATGCCGCTCTGCTGTATCGCCGCCTGTCCTGTGTACCTATATGTAAAAGGCGTATAGGTGCGGGCCGACATGTAGCTGTCCTTGGTCCTGTGGTGGAAGGCGGAGATGCTGATGCGCGTGCCCTCGACGGTCATCTCAAGGCCTATGTCGGTCTGAGCGGTGTGCTGCCAGCGTAGCGACGGGTTATACTGTGCCTTAGTGGGGAAAGTGTGATAGGCATAGTAGGATGTGTTGTCAGCCGTTGAAGTGGAGGCGAAACTGAGCAGGTCGCTGTAGGATGGGGCAGGGTAGAGCACCTGCATAGACGGCAGCTTGACGCTCTTTCCCCATCCTGCGTGCATCTCCAGATGGCTGACCCACCGCTTGTTGCGCTGTCGCCAGAGAACCACGCGCCCGTTGAATCGCGGCGACATACTGTTCACCGTGCCGTAGTTGCTTCCGCTAATCATCGTGATATCGCTGCGCAGGCCTGCGGTCAGTTCGTATGTGGTACCCATGCGTCCGGGAGCGGTTAGCGAGAGTTTGTCCTCGATGTAGGGCGCCAGGTTGTTCATGGCGGGCAACTGGTCGTATCGGTATTCTCGCCACGTAGGAGTAAGTGCCGGGTCGTCGTAGTAAGAGCCGCGTCCCTCATTGTGGCTGCCGCTCCACTGCAGCCCGGCTATCAATCGGTTTCTATATTGAAGACTGAAGATTGAAAACTGAAGAATCTGCTCGGCTTTCATCTTCGCACCCCATGTCATGGGCTTCGAATCGAGGAAACTCTTCGTATACCAGTAGCCGGTGGGGCTGAGGTCGGCGATGAAATAGCCCTGCTCGGTGGCGTGGATATAAGGCTGTGTAGAGGCACTGCTGGTGTGCGCATTGCTCTCCTGCTTACGGTCAGAATAAGAGAAGCTGCCCTGCAACTGCAGGTTGGTAAGCCACGGCTTGTGCAGCTGCCACTGCATGTCGGCGTGGATGCGCAGGGCATTGTCGCGCGCTTTGCTGTAGTCGTCAAGCTCTTCGTCGGGGTCGCTCTCCGAGTTGTATCCGCCGATGTTGCCCGTCATGCTGACCGAGAGCGTGAGCGGCGTGTTTGTGTGCTGCAGGAAGACGTTGGAATAGCGCAGCGACAGGATGTTGCGCTGGTAGGCGGTGTGTGGTGAGGCAGCGTCGCTGAACGAGCGGGCATGTTCTATGGAAGCGTTGAGCACACCTTGGCGTGCGCCCAGTGAAAAGCCTTTGTTGACGGCTATCTGCCGCGTGTGCTGATTGAGCTTTCCCTCGACGATGAACGGCGACTTGCCCTTGCGTGAGTTCACCTTGACGATGCCGTTGCTCAGGTCGCCGTATTCCACCGACGGAATGCCCGTGACAATATCGATGCTCTCCACGTCGCTGGTGCTCAGCGTGCGGGTCGATGCGCCTGCCGTCTCTCCCTGTGCAGCATTGTTGTCAAGGCGCATCCCGTCCACCTCGATGGCCGTGCCGAAGCTGGCGTTGCCGCCCTCCTGACTGCCGCTGCGCAGTGCCAGGCGTGCATCGCTCATCAAAGTGGGGTTGACCGTCTTGCCGCCGGGTAGCAGCACGGCCACGTCGCTCAGGTTCAACAGTTGCTGCTGGTCGAGGGCATGGCGGTCGATGGTGTAGCTGGTGGTGGCTTCGTCCTGCTTGCGCCGTGCCGTCACCGTCACCTCGTCCACCTTCAGCGAGGTGGGCTTCAGCTTGATGTTCATGCTGGCCACATCCTTGCGAATGGTCAGGGTAATCACACGCTTCTCGTAGCCGAGACACTGCACGGTCATGGTCTCGGTGCCGCCCGGAACGGCATTGATGCGGAAGTCGCCTTTCTCGTTGCTGATGGCCCACAGCCCGCTGCCGCTCAGCAGCACCGAGGCATACTCCACAGCCTGCCCCGTCTCGGCATCGGTGATGCGTCCGCCGACAGCGTAGCGTTGTGCCAAAGTGTGGGTGACCGTCGTCAGCCACAGCAGCAACAGGATGTGGAGGGTCTTCATTGCGCTGCAAAGTTACGAAAAAGCACTCGTAAGAGCAAAAGAAATTCCTTTTTCTTTTGTTCTTCCCTTGTTTTTCCGTACCTTTGCACCCGTTATTGTGAATGAACAACGAACTAAAACGACTACTGAAATGATGAAAAAAACGATTCTCTTGTTTTTGTCAGCATTGCTGACCATCGGAAGCTCGGCCTACACATTGAAGCGTGTCAGTGTGCACGACCCCAGCATCGTATGGGACCACGTGCATCATGCCTACTACATCTTCGGCTCACACCGCGACGTAGCACGCAGCACCGACCTGATGAACTGGACAAAGATTTCCGTGCCTTGGCAGACGGCTACGAGCAACAATGCCGCCAACAATGCCGCCTTTACCACACCGCAGGTGACGACGGTGAAGAAGGGTGGCAAGGAGTATGCTTTGAACTTCAACGCCATCAACTGGTCGAAGAAAGGCAATGCTGGCTACAACGTCGACGGCAACATGTGGGCGCCCGACGTCATCTGGAACGAGAAGATGCAGAAGTGGTGCATGTATCTGAGCATCAACGGCGACGCCTGGTTCTCGAGCATCATCCTGCTGACGGCCGACAATATTGCCGGTCCCTACCGCTATCAGGCACCCGTGGTGGTCAGCGGCTTCAAAAGCGGCACCGACTATAAAGACACCGACCTGGAGATTGTGCTGGGCACGCAGAGCTCGCTGCCTGCGCGCTATAATGTGGGCAACAAGTGGGGCAACCGCTGGCCCAACAACATCGACCCCTGCGTGTTCTACGACGAGGAGGGAAAGCTGTGGATGAGCTACGGCTCGTGGAGCGGCGGCATCTGGATGCTGGAATTAGACGAGGAGACCGGCTTGCGCGACTATGACGTGTCCTACACGCTGACGGGCAGCGGCGACGGCATCACCCAGGATCCCTACTTCGGCAAGAAAATCGCCGGCGGCTACTACGTCAGCGGCGAGGCGAGCTACATCGAGCACATCGGCGGCTACTACTTCCTCTTTATGAGCTATGGCGGACTGATGGCTGGCGGCGATCCTAACGACTACAACAACGGCGGCTACCAGATGCGCGTCTTCCGTAGTGAGAAGCCCGACGGACCCTACAAGGACAGCAACAACGTCAGCGCTGTCTATAACAGCTATCAGCTGAACTTCGGTGCCAATGCCAACACCAACCGCGGCGTGAACATCTTCGGCTGCTACACCGACTGGGGCTACCAGGCAAAGGGCAACTACGGCGAGCGCTCGCAGGGTCACAACAGCATCATCGCCGCTCCCGACGGCCGCACATACCTGGTCTATCACACCCGTTTCCAGAATCTGGGCGAAGGCCATCAGGTGCGTGTCCATCAGGTGTTCCAAAACAAGGACGGATGGCTCGTGGCTGCTCCCTTCGAATACACTGGCGAGCAGGTGAAGAGCGACGACATAGCCGGCACGCAGCAGGTCAACCCCAACCTCATTCCCGGCAAATACCAGCTGCTCATACATCCCTACAAGCTGGACCACACAAAGAAAGAGGCCGCCAAGCCCGTGGAGGTGACGCTCACCGCCGACAAGAAGATCACGGGTGCCCTGACAGGCACATGGGCTGTCACGGCAGGCACATCGTATATGAACATGGTAATAGGCGGCAAGGCATACAGGGGCGTGATGGTGGAGCAGACCATGGAACCCAGAAACGACAAGACCATCGCCTTTACAGGTCTCTATGCTAAGTCGGGCGAGACCGTCTGGGCCTATCAGACCGAGGCTGACCCGACTGGTATCAGCGACGTGAACATAGAACCGACGACCGATAACCGCTATTTCGACTTGCAGGGACGCAACATTGCTCCCTCAGACATGAAACGAGGCATCTATATCATTAACGGAAAGAAGGTCATCGTCAACAACCGCTAAAACAATTTTTTGTCTGAGGGTTCGGAGTTTTCAAATGTGATGAAATCGTGAATGTCGCATTCAAAAATGTAAAGAAAATGGATTTCCGATTTTTTTACAAATGAAATTCGTGAAATAGAAGCGGAAAGGCTCTGTTTTGCGGTCTGACGGTCTTCGGACGAGCATGATTGTAATTGAAAAGCTGCACACTTGCTCCAGAACGGCATGTTTTTGCTAAAAAAGATGGTCCGCGTGAAAAAAAGGCATTGACTTTTTTTCACGCGGATATACCTTTTTGAAAACGAGGATGCTCCCGAAAAGTAGTAATATGAGCTAAACGACTGCCAGTCAACGAGATAGTCAACCCCTCTCATTTTCGCGTTTTTTTCAGCAAATTGTCCTGTCGTGAATTCTGAGCCATTCTCAGCATCGTAGAGACCTGTTTTTCCGTCACTTTTGTAAATATTTTTTACCGAGTCTGCTTTAAAAAGTCATGGTATGAAGACATCTGCAAGCGAACAGTGCGCAGCCCTCCCTTGTAGGGGAGGGGAGGGGCTGCGCTATCCTTCGAGGCGGTGTCTGACTTTTTAAAGTGGGCTTATGAATCAGTTTTCGCGGACAGCAATAACAAAAAACTAACGTTAGGTTTTTCAAAAGTTAGCTTCCTCTGAAAAACCTAACGTTAGATTTATTCTGTATTATTCGAATACTATTTTACATTATTCGAACACCAGATGACAACCGTCTACGGTGAAGCGGAAGAAGAAGTCGCTACCGTCGATAGGACTGATGCCAATATAGTCCTGATAATAGGTCTCGCCATCATTGCCTTCCATGACACACTTCACGTCGGCCGAGCTGCCGTTGTTGGTCACAGAGACGGTGACCCAAGCCTCGTCCATAGCAGCGAGCCATGCAGCCCAGTCGAGCTGGCCGCCGCTGGGAGTGCAGGTGGCGTAGCTGTCGCCCCAGCCGTAGTTGTCGGCACGCACCACGGCATACTCGCTGTTGTCGGCACGTGTGAGAACCACCACGAAGTTGTTCCAGTTGTTGGCACCGCTGGTGTAGTTCTTGAAACGTATGGAGTAGGTATGGCCTTCAGGCACGTTGATCATCTCGGAGTGAGCGCCCCACCAGCCTGTGGAGTTGTCGTCGGCACCAATCGCGGTGTCAAACTCGAGGTGGCAGTTGTCTACGGTGAAGCGGAAGTAGAAGTCGTCGGGATCGCTGACGGCTATGCCGTAGTATTCCTGGTTGTACGTCTCGCCATCGTTGCCCAGCATCACAGCCTTCACGTCGGCAGTACCATCACCGTTGTTGGTGACGAAGGTGGTTACCTTGGCACCGTCCATGGCAGCAAGCCATGTGGCCCAGTCGGTCTGGCCGCCGCTGTTGGTGGCAATGCCCTCATAGCCGGCACCCCAGCCATAGTTGTCGGCACGCACCACAGCATACTCGCTGTTGTCGGCCTTGCAGAGCACAATGACGAAGTTGTTCCAGTTGTTGGCACCGCTGGTGTAGTTGGTGAAGGTTGAAACGAAGGTCTCGCCCGGAGCCACCTTGATATTGTCGCTATGAGCGCCCCACCAAGGTGTGGAGTTGTCGGTAGCACCCAGCGAGGTGAACATCTTGTCAACCACTTCGAACTCAGCCGTTGCAATGACGGGGGCATTGGCACCCTCGCCCTTGTAGGTCTTGGCGTAGGCGGCCACGAGGGTCTTCTTGCCTAAGGAGTTCATGTCGGGAACAGCCTGGATGGCCAAGTCTTCAAGCTTCACCGTTGCCGACACTTCCTGCTCGAACTGTACGGTGGCGGTGATATTGGCAAAGGCCTCCTCCATTGTGGTGCCCAGCATCACCTTCTTGGGAACACCGTTGAGCGTCATCGACAGAGGCTGCTTGTCCTCCTTTGAGGTGAAGCCGCCGATGGGCTCGATGGTAGAGCCGAGGAAACTGATATAGGAGCCCTCGGGCACGAGGAAGGCACGGATGGTGGTGTTGGCCTCGTCGGCGTTGAGGTTAACCAGCGGCGACTTCTGGGTGTAGGTCTTCGTCACTGTGCCGTTGGTCATTGTGACGATGAGTCCACCCTCTGTGCGGTCGATGGTCAGCGTGACCTTGCCGCCGAGCTTGTCTACGCCAGTATCGGTGTCGGTAGCAAACTCGAGGTCGCTCGTGGCGAGGCTGCGGTCGATGTAGGTGCCCCACTCGGAGTTGCCGCTTGGCTGGTAGTCGTAGCGTATGGCGCCGTATTCCTGGTAGTTGGCAGCGCCGCGGTCTTCATCATTAGTAATGATGAGTGCAAAGTTCTTATATGTGTTCGAAGCATTGGGGTTGATGTTCATGTTGAACTGTGCCACCCATTTCTGTCCTTCCGGAATCTGGTAATACTTGGAGAATGCAGCCCACCAGCCTGTGCTGTAGTCGGTGGCACCGACTGTATAGACGTCTTCCTCCAGACCTTCAATTTCCTCATTGCCGCTCTGGTTCTTGGCCTTTTCAGCAGCGATGGAGTCGGCCTTGGCAGAAATCCAGTCGGGAGCGTCAACGTTGTACAGGTCGCCGCCCTCGCAGCTTGTTGTTCCAATGACCAATAGACAATAACCAATAACCGTTATTGCGGATAAAAATATCTTTTTCATAATCATTTGTGTCTTTAATGTTGATTCTTTCACGCTTATTGTTTATTGCTCAGAGATTCACCACGGGGTGTATGGTCCAGCCGTTGGTGGTGAAGTAATCAGCATTGCTGGTGCTGTTGTTGGCCGAGTTGCCCACAAGGTTGGGGTTGTCGTTCAGCGTGCCCTGATAGATGGGGAGGAACTCATGGCCCTGAATCCAGGAGTCATACGAACTCTTCAGCTCTGTGTCGCCGGCGGCGATGTCGCTGTAGTTGACGGGCTCCTTCACGCGTGACCTGTCGTTGGTGCGACGGAAGGTGCCGTGCTCCTTCAGCTGCTGCAGACGTCCTGCGTCGTAGAAGAATCCCCAGCGGATGAGGTCGAAGCCGCGTCCGAACTCACAGCCGAACTCCTTCGGGCGCTCCACGTTGGCAATCTGCTCGAACAGCTTGTCCTTGTTGCCGCTGAAGTCGGCCAGGTTCAGATTGGCCAGTCCGGCGCGGTTACGCACCTGGTTGATCCAGTCGATGGCCTGCTGTGTGGGACCGCTGACTTCGTTCTCGCACTCAGCGGCACGCAGCAGCACGTCGCTGAAGCGCATCATGCGCAGGTTGATGCCGCAATGCAGACCAGTGACCACCTTGTCGTAGAGACCGGTGCGCAGGTTGGTGTTCTTGGCCACGGGCAGTCCGCCGTAGTTGTTGTTGGTCACCATAGGTGCATCGGCGGTGAGGGGAAGCGTGTAGCACACGTTGCCATACTCAAATCCTTCCCATTCGGGCTCGTAGGTGCCGATGGTCCAGTAGAGGCGCGGGTCAAGCGAGCCGGAAGTGGTGCGCTCCTGCTTGAAGAGGTTGTAGAGCCAGGGTGAAGCCGAGAGGTCGGCCCATCCGCCGCAGTCGCCAGGGCCGAAGTTGCTCTCGATGGCGCTGCCCTGAGTGGCGTTGGGGCTGGTGTTGACGGGTGTCCACTCGTCGTCGGTGCCCTGTGAGCCGTAGTCGAGGAACTGTACCTCGAAGAGGCTCTCGTCGTTGTTCTCATAATCCGGACCCTCGCGGAAGTTGTCGCCGTAGTTGGCCATCAGCTTGTAGGTGCCGTACTGGCCGTTGATGATGGCCTTCAGCACGGTGAGTGCCTCGGCATACTTGTGGCGCATCATCAGCGCACGGGCATAGTAGCCGGCTGCAGCACCGCTGGTGGCACGTCCCTTGGCCCACTCGCCGCCAGCATCGCGTGTGGGCAGCAGCGTCATGGCCTCGGCAAAGTCTTTCTCCACCTGGTCCCACACCTCATCGTAGGTGCTGTTGGCGCCATAGAGACCCTCCAACGTGGAGTAGGTGTTGTAGTCGGTGATGAGGATGGGGTTCTGGTAATATCCGGCCAGGTTGTAGTAGCCCAGACCGCGCAGGAAGAGCATCTGTCCCTTGATGTGCTTCATCTGGTCGCTGAGGGCATTGTTGTCTTCGCCACAGCGCGAGAGGGTGAAGTTGCAAACGTTGATGGTATAGTACCAGTCGCGCCACGACCACTGGCCAATCTCGTCGGTGAAGGGCACGTTGAGGTCGTCGAAGGGCATATACCACACCTGTGAGGCGTTCCACACCTCGTCGCCGCGGCACACGTCGAGCATAAAGCCTACACGTGCGTAGGTACCTTCCATACGGATGTGGTTGTAGGCGGCAATCACGTTCTCCTCCAAATCATCGGCCGAGAAGCCGAATGTAGCTGCCGTCTGCTGGTTGGGGTTGGTCACATCCAGCTTGTCCTCGCAAGAGGTGAGCACACCGGCACCCAGAAGGAGAGCAAAGGAAATTCTATATAGTTTCATAGTGACTTATTTCGTTTAATTCGTTATAATCGTTGTGTTAGAACGTGAAGTTCAGACCGGCCATGAAGCTTCTTGCCGTCGGGTATGAGCAGAAGTTGTAGCCCGGGGTAAATGTACCTCCGGCATAGTCAACGTTGTAGCCCTTGTAGCCAGTGAAGGTATAGAGATTCTGTGCCGACACATAGACGCGGACACCAGAGACATAGTTGCCAAACCACTTGTTGGGCAGGTTGCAGCCCAGCTCAACGTTGGCAATCTTCCAGTAGGCAGCGTTCTGAATCTGACGGTCGCAGAACAGGTCGTTCCATGCCAGCGAGGCCGAGTTCGACAGGTAGGTGCGTGGCACGTCAGACAGATACTGCGTTCCGTCTTCGCTCCAGCGGTTGGCGTTGAGGATGTTCACGTCCTTGTTGCCATAGCCGTAGCTGGAGTTCAGCGTGTTGTAGAGGTAGTCGGTCACGTGGTAGCCCAGTGCTCCGAAGGTGGAGATGCTCAGGTCGAAGATGCTGTACTCCAGGTGTGCGCTCAGGCCGAAGTTCACCTTGGGCAGGCCGCTGCCCAGCACGGTCTGGTCGTCGCCGTTGATCTGTCCGTCACCGTTGACGTCGCGGAAGTAGCAGTCGCCCACCTGTGCACCGGCCTGATACTCGGTAAAGCCTTTCTCCTGTGCGATGGCGTTGAGCTGGTCGAGCTGCTCCTGGTTGCGGATGATGCCCTGATAGTCCCAGCCATAGAACTTACCCACTTCCTCGCCCACTTCGGTGATGTAAGCGCCGGTGATGTAGCGCTCGGTGCCAAAGCCCAGCGATGTCACCTTGTTCTTCAGTGTGCTGAGGTTGGCGCTGATTTCATGCTTCAGGGCGTGGTCGTAGTTGCGGTAGGTAGCCGAGAACTCAAAGCCGCTGTTCTCCAGCGAGGCGGCATTCATGGTCACGGTGGTGTTGGCCACACCGGCGCTGGCAGGCACGGGAACGGCATAGAGCAGGTCCTCGGACTTGTTCTTGTACCACTCGGCTGTGAACTCGATGCGGTTGTTGAAGAAGGCGAGGTCGAGACCAACGTTCATCGTCTTACGCTTCTCCCAAGTGAGGTTTTCGTTGACGAAGGTGGAAACGGCCGAACCGGTGATGGGCTGGTTGCCGAAGCTGTAGGTCATGTTGTTGCGGGCCATAGTAGCCTGAATGGCATAGTCGCCGACGGAGGCCTCATTGCCCAGCTCACCATAGCTGGCACGCAGCTTAAACAGGTTGACGATGTTGTGGTCGATGGGGAAGAAGGACTCACGGTCGAAACGCCAGCCGAGAGAGACTGATTTGAAGGTGTCCCAGCGAATGTCCTTTGACAGGCGCGAGCTGCCGTCACGGCGGATGATGCCGGAGACGAGATACTTGCCGTCGAAGTCATAGTTGAGACGAGCCAGATAGGATGCCAATGTGTGCTTCAGCTCTATACTGTTGGCACTCCAGTCGCTGGCGTTCTGCAGCTGCAGGAAATACGGCTGTGAAAGGTTTACGCCTGTGGCATCGAGCGTATTGGTGTTCTCCTGCTCGAAGGTCTGACCCACCACGAGGTTGGCGTGGTGCAGTCCGATGGTGCCGTCGTAGGTCAGCGTGTTCTCTATCAGGGCATCCGTGTATTTGCGGTGTGCCTTGGTCAGACGCTCATTCTCCTTGGCCAGATATACGCGGTTGCTCTGAATCCAGGCGGGAATCCACGTCTTGTCGTTGCACGATGTGGTGCTGTAGGAGAGGTTGATCTTGTAGGTCAGGTTGTGGTCCTTGCTTTCTACGCCCACCATCTTCAGCAGGTCGACATCGGCCGAAGCGGTGCCCACGAAGCGGTCAACGATGGTGTTGCGGGTCAGCATGTTGTTGACCAGCAGGGGGTTCATGGCCGAGATGTCGCCGTGTACAGTGTCGTAGTAGACGCCGTAGCCGTAGGCATCGTATTTATAGCCGCTGGCCGAGCCCACCTTGTCGTCGAGCACCCATGTGGTGGGGTCGTAGGCCTTGATGGTGGGCTGCATGTTCAGCACGCCGCTGAGCACATTGCCCAAGTTGCCGTAGAGTCCCTGCACGTACTCGCTGGCATTCGACACGGCGAGATTGTCCTGGTCGGAGTGTGAATAGACCAGGCTGGTGCGGAACTTCACGAACTTCGTGTCCATTGTGTTGTTCACGCGTGCGGTGAAGCGCTCGAAGTTAGGTCCGGCACCTTCAAGGGTTCCCTTCTGCTTGTAGTAGTCGAGGCTGATGTTATAAGTATTGTTGGCACCGCCGCCGCTGAGGTTCACACTGTGGTTCTGGCGGATGCCGGTCTTGAAGGCCTCGTCGAGCCAGTCGGTATTGGTGTTGTCCTGGAAGTGGTAGTAGCCGTCGGCTCCGAGAGTGTAGCCTCCGGGTACGGGAATGCCGGCGTTTGCGGCAGCAATGCCCAGATAGCGGCTGTACTGTTCGGCGTTGGTGAGGTCGTAGACATCCTTCTGAATCTTGTCAATGCCGAGATAGCCTTTGTAGTCAACCTTCAGGGGCTGGTCTTTCTTACCGCCTTTGGTCGTGATGATGACCACACCGTTGGCGGCGCGGCTGCCGTAGATGGCGCCTGCCGATGCGTCCTTCAGCACCTGGATGGTCTCAATGTCGTTAGGCGAGAAGTCGCGGATAGATGTACCCATAGGCACGCCGTCGATGACATACAGGGGAGCCTGGTTGCCGTTCAGGGTGCCGATACCACGGATGCGCACCAGCGGGTCGGCGCCGGGCTGTCCGTCGGTGGTAATCTGTACGCCCGACACTTTACCTTCGAGCATTGTCGAGATGTTGGAGTGCGACACGCGCTTCAGCGCCTCGGCATCCACTACGGCCACGGCTCCGGTCAGGTCGGCTTTCTTCTGTACGCCGTAGCCCACTACCACCACCTGCTCGAGTGTCTGGTTGTCGCTTTCGAGCTCAATCTTGCCTAAGATGGCACGTCCGCCTACAGCCACTTCACGGTCTTTGTAGCCCACGTAGCTCACGACAAGCGTGGCATTGGCAGGCACGTCCAACTGGAAGTTGCCGTCAAAGTCGGTAGCCACACCGGTGCCGGTGCCTTTCACCTTGACGGTGGCGCCAATGAGCGGTTCTCCCTCCTGGTCAACGACCTGGCCGCTGACCTTCAATGTCTGTGACTGTGTCACCGATGCCGTGACGGGTGTGGGACATAGCAGCATCCCTCCCGCGACACCAAGAGACAGCATCACAGAAAACAGCAATTGTTTTCTCATTGTTTTTTTGTTTTTAAGATTAGTTAGATAAAATGTAAGTGTCGTTTTACACTAGTAGGCTACAAATTTAGCACTTTTCGTTTTAGCCTCCAAGAGAATTGCCAAATAAGTTTGTTTATTTAACGTTTATATACAATAAAGCGGGGGTTTCCGATTGAAAACCCCCGCCTTGCTCTTAAAAAGCCTTAAGCTTGCATCATTTTGTTAAATTCGTCGAGTGTGACTTTCTTTGTATTCAGCTTCACAACCTGCTTCAGAGCCTGCATGAGTTTGATGTCAATGGCACGCTCAACCAGGCCCTCGATGTTCTCACGCTTCTTCAGCTGCTCGTCGGCATACTGTTCAATCACATCGTCGGGCACATTGTTCATGCCATACTGGGCAAACTGCTGGCGCACGGCACCCTTGGCCACCTGCTTCACATCGGCGTCCTCCACCTTGATGCCTGCAGCGCTGACGAGCTGCTCCTTGATGAGATGCCACTTCAGCTCGTTGATAGAGCCCTCGAAGTTCTTCTCGACGAAGTCGGCGTCCTTGTCCTTGTTGTTGTTCAGCATGACGCGCTTCAGCAGTGCCTCGGGGAAGGTGAGCTCGCCCACTTTCTGCTCCATGTACTTGCGCACATCGGCCAGGAAGCGGAAGTCGCTGTTGGCAGTCAGCTGCGGCTTGATGCCGTCGGCAATCTTCTGTCGGAAGTCCTTCTCGTCCTTGACGTTGCCCTCGCCGAAGATGCGGTCGAAGAGCTCCTGGTCGATGGCATGGGGCTGGAAATGACGGATGGATGTAATCTGGAAACTGAAGTCGCTGTCCAGGTCCTTCACCTTCTCCTTGTCTACCTTCAGCAGGGCGGCCACCTCGGCGTCGTTGTCGGGATAGGCCTTCTTGGGGTTGAAGATGATGATGTCGCCGGGCTTGGCACCGTCGAACTTCTTCTTCTCTTCCTCACCCTTCACATAGCTGGGCATCACCATGCCGCTCTCGGTCTCGATGCCGCCCTCGAGGGTGTTGCCCTCGGCGTCCAACTGGCGCAGGTCGCCGGTCAGGGTGTCGTTGCCGCTCCACTCCTGAGCTTCGACAAACTCGCCGGCCTGGCTCTGGAACATCTGCACCTGGTCGTCAATCATCTTGTCGTCGACGGTGATGTCGTAGTAGTCGATAGTGTCATTGGCGCTGAGCTCAGCCTTGAAGTCGGGAGCCACGGCAATGTCGAACACGAAAGTGAACGGGCCGTCGCCGGCCAAGTCCTGCGGCTGCTGCTTCTCCTCGTTGGGCAGCGGCTCGCCCAGCATCTGAATCTTATTCTCGCGCACATACTCGTAGAGCTTCTCGCCCAGCAGACGGTTCACTTCGTCCACCTTTACGGCTGTGCCATACTGCTTCTTAATCAGACCCATAGGCACCATGCCGGGACGGAAGCCGGGCATCTGAGCCTTCTTGCGGTAATCTTTCAACTTTTTCTCCACCTGCTCCTGATAGTCGGCGGCCTCAACGGTGATGGTCATCAGGCCGTTCACCTTGTCGTTACATTCAAACTGAATATTCATTTTTATTTGCGATTTAACTATTTGCAATTTACCATTTTGTTTTTGGGTTGCAAAATTACGCATAATTAGCGGAAAACCTGCACGATTACCATTTTTTAACACCTCTGTCTGCTTGGGTGCTGCTGACGGCAGTGTGGGAAATTTGCTTGTCAGATTCCCTTTGCGCGTCCGGAATTTGACATGCAATTTCCCGGAAGAGTGCCATTTTTGTAACCACGTGGGTTACTGACAGTAACCCGCGTGGTTACTGACAGTAACCCACGTGGTTACTGTTAGTAACCTCCGATGTTACCGATGTTTTGAAGCGTTTCGCAATTCGTAACTCATCGCAGGCAATTCAGCAGCGGTGTTTTTTTGTGCTAAAGCTTATTTTTTCCCTGTTTTTTTCTGCTGTCTATAAAATAATTCGTACTTTTGCACAAACCGATTAGACATATAGTTATGGCGATATTATATATTGTACCCACGCCCGTGGGAAACATGGAGGACATGACCATGCGGGCCATTCGCGTGCTGAAGGAGGCTGATGTGGTGCTGGCTGAGGACACGCGCACCAGCGGCATCCTGTTGAAGCATTTCGGCATTAGCAAGCCCTTGCTGTCGCACCATAAGTTCAACGAGCACGGCACCAGCGCCGCCATTGTCGAACGCCTGCTGGCTGGTCAGACCGTGGCCCTCGTCAGCGATGCAGGCACACCGGGCATCAGCGATCCGGGCTTTTTTCTCGTGCGCGAGGCCGTCAGGGCTGGCATTGAGGTGCAGACGCTGCCTGGCGCAACTGCCTTTGTGCCCGCTTTGGTATCGAGCGGCCTGCCTTGCGACCGCTTTGTCTTCGAAGGATTCCTGCCGCAGAAGAAAGGACGCCAGAGCCGCATCGAGGCATTGAAGGACGAGGAGCGCACCATCGTCTTCTATGAGTCGCCCTACCGCGTGCTGAAGCTCCTGCAGCAGTTGGCCGCTGTCTTTGGCCCTGACCGTCAGGCATCGGCCTGTCGGGAAATCTCGAAAATTCACGAGGAGAGCGTACGCGGCACTTTGCAAGAGCTTATTGCCCATTTCACCGAGACGGAGCCTCGTGGCGAGTTCGTTGTCGTCGTGGCAGGGAAGGGCTGAATCACGCTCATGTCATATAAAAACAAAACCCTCAAAAACCGGTTCTTGCCTGGTTCTTGAGGGTTTTGCTTGGTTATTAGTCCTTATTTCACCATCACCTTCTTGCCGTTGATGATGTAGAGACCCTTCTGCACGCTGTTCATGCGCTGGCCCTGCAGGTTGAAGATGCTGTTGCTCTCGACAGTCTTAGTGCTGATGGTCTGGATGCCAGTAACAACACCTTCGCCATAGACGCGCGGCTCGACGTTGCTGAGCACTTCGAAGTCGTCAGAAGAGTTGTTGGTGTCCTTCAGCACCTTGCGATCGCCTTCCACGCTGGCCACCTTGCGGGCCACAGCCTGACAGGTGAAAGTGCCTGGGTCAGTGGTGCAGGTGAAGCCTGCATCGTAAGCCTCAGCAAAGCGCTTGTCGTCAGCACTCGGGGTCTTCTGCTTCACGATGTCTACGCAGTCGATGCTGTTCTTCAAAGGCACGATGTAGTAGATGTTGCCTTTATCCTTTCCCTTAGCAAAGGTTTCAGGACATCCTGCGATGTCGGTATCGGCAGGCAGCAGTACGATGCCGTCTGGGCCGGGATTCAGGAAGTTGATGAAGTCGGTGGTGCCGAAGGTCTTGACGAGAGTCAGTTCGGGCACACTCTCGCTGTGGTCGGCAAATGCATTGTTGGCGCTCTTTGCCTCGAAGTCTGCGTCGCTCAGGTTGACGTTGCCTTCTGCAATCTCGCTGTGGTCGATGGCGCAGTTGGTGATGACAACGCTCTTACCTGCCTCCACCAAAACGGGAGCGCCGGCAGGAATCTGGAATATCTGCTTCACCACAGCGCTGTCAGGATGTTCTGCAGCCATATCGGTGGCCGTCCATGCGTTAGCGGCAACGTCAGAGTTTGCCAGAGCGATGTAGAGACCAGCCACGTCGACGGTCTCTGCCGAGTTGTTGTACAGCTCGATGTAGAGGTGCTTCATATAGTTCTTAGGAGTTGCACCGTTCAGGCGGATGCTGCCTACATAGAATACCTTGCCGATGACCAGCTTGCCGTTAAGTGAAGGAGTTTCGCTTCCGCCTTCACGGGTAATCGTCAGCTTGGTGATGAAGAGGTTGGTGCCAGCCTGACCACGTGTCATCGTGATGGTCTTCGTGCCAGCTTCAGCTTCCGGAACGGTGATGGTCTTGGTTGTCGGACTACCACCAAAGGCGGCGTTAATGTTTGACTCATCGCTGAACGCTTCGCTTTCCACGGCTGTTTTGTTCTCAAAGACGAGATAGGCACTGGCTTTCTTTGACGAGTCCTTGTTGATGAAGGCGGTGATGTCAATCTTGTCGCCGGCCTTGAGTGGCTGGTCGAGGGTGATGACCATCTTGCCGGCGTTTGCCGAGGCAGTCTCGTCGTTCATGTTGGCCTTCTTACCGTTGAGGCAGATAGTCCAATAGTCTGCCTGCGGGTAGTTCAGGCGGTCGCCGTCGCCGTTCACATAGGCGATGGTGCCACCAGTCTCAATGGGCGTGCCCTGGGGCGACTCCCACGAGTAGATGGTTGTTTGTGCGCTCATGCCCATGATGCTGAGCAATGCAAGCGTTGCGGTAGTAAAGATTTTTTTCATGTTGTAAAAGTATTAAGTAAATAAAAAAGGAATATTATTCTGTTGCTTCCTTGCACTCATGCGGCGCAGGCACTTCGGCGCTGATGCCGAGCTGGCGCGTGGCTTCGAGAAGCTGGTCGGCACTAAGTTCGTCCTTGAAATAAGTGACGGCTAAGGAACCGCTGCGTGTGTTGACGTTGGCATCGTCGATGGCCTCGCTATAGACGAGCAGCTTGTCGATGGTTTCCTGTGTGGCCTGCTCCTTCGGAATGTTGTAGTAGGCAAAGCCAATCTTCGGGCCGCTGTAGTAGTTGACAGGCGTGTAGCCCAGTTCGCCGATGGCCTCGCGTATGATGTCCTTGCAGGTGCGGTTGGCATCGTAGCGGATGAAGACATAGTGCTTGTCAAGATGTGGTGCCAGGCTGTCGATGCCCTCAATCTGTTCCAATCGCTTTACGATTTTGTTGGCGCAGTTCTGACAATGCATGTCATCGATGCGCAGGCCCATGCCGCGACGGATGGTGTCGCTGGGACTGTAGGGCGATGCCTTGTAGCGGCCGGTGGCGGCCAGGCGTGCTTCGATGCTGTCGGCGCAGGTCTTTGTGCGGTCGTAGACGATGGTGGTGGTGCGGCGCTCGGTGTTGCTGCGCAGGCTCTCGATGCCGGGCAGTTGGCGCACCGCCTTCATAACCTTGTGGGCACATTCGTCGCATCGCATACCCTTGATACGCACAGTCAGCGTGTCGGTCTGAGCCGTCGCACCGGCCACAAACATTGTAAACAAAAATAATAACAAGTGCCGCATGTTCTATCGGTTATTTATGATGGTTTTCTTGCCGTCTTTGATATACAGGCCGTTAGTGGGAGTCATCACGCGGCGGCCTTGCAGGTCGAAATAACGGTTATTGGTTGTTGTTTCACGGTTAACGTCGGCGATGCCGCTTTGCTCGTGATAGTCGCTGTACTGTCCGCCCTTCCAGGAGATCCAGTCCTTCGCTTCGGTCTCAAACTCATAGTAGCCCATGAAGTTGGTGGTGAGCGAGCTGACCATGAGGAAAATCTCGTCCTTGCTGTCGAGCGTCACCTCGCCGTCGTTCTGGCTGTTGCGCTGGAATCCCGGCTTCTCACCTGTGACGAAGCGGTACAGGGCGCGGTTCTTTGTGCTGACCGTGTTCAAACCGTCCTGCTTGCCGGGGTTCAGGGCGTTGCTGTTAGAGATAGTCTGCTCGTAGAGTGCCGAGGTGAGCACGACGTCGTGCAAGCCCGGTGCGGCCATGAGCACCATAGCAGCGTTCTTGGGTGTGACATAGACATTGCCTTCGGCATTGGCGCCGTCGAAGTTGGTGTAGTTCATGTAGGCGCCGTTCTTGCTGCTGTAGCCGGCACTCACCTTCACGGCGATGACATCATCGGGCACGCGGTAGCAGCTGGCGATGTGAAAGCCGCGCAAGCCTGTGCCGACATCGACCGACAGAGCGCCGTGAACCTCCTCCAACGAGAAATGCATGTCGGTAGGCTCTTCGTTGCTGGCATACTGCGGATTGGCGGTGTTGCCGTAGGCATGGCCAGTGGTGCCGTAGGTCAGGGCGATGAGCAGGTCCTTTGTGTTCGTGAGTTCGCTCATGTTGAGCTGACCAAGAATCTGCCAGCTATAGCCAACAAATGTGCCAGTGGCGTCGCCGAAGAGAGCGGCCATGTGCTTGACGCCATCGGTATCAGCGTTGTCCGTGGCAGTGCCATCCTCGCCGAGGCCCTTCAGGTCGGCTTTCACCCATACGGTTTTGTCCGTATTGGCCAGGGCATCCTTCTGTGCCAGCAGCTCGGCTACGGTGTAAGGATTCTCTTTCGTGCCGTCGCCGGCGAAAGCGCTTAGCGACATCAGTATGAGAAATGAGGAAAGAAAGAGTAAAGATTTTTTCATAGTATAAGATATTTAGTTGAACAATCCGAAACTAATGCCTACAGTCTGCAGCGAGCGGTCGTCGTTGGTCTGTATGCAGTCGTAGTAAGCCTTCACGTAGGCACTGGTGTTGATGCCTTTTACACGAAGGGGGAAGAGGTACTTGGCGCTGAGCTGGCCGCGTCGCCAGTCGGCGTCATACCATGTGAGATCGGGCATGAGTACCTGCTGGGCGTAGTCGGTGGTGGCGTCGGCAAGCTGTAGGTCAGCCTTCGTCGAAGGGCTATAGGTGGCCTGCGCGTCTATCCACAGGCGGCCGTCGAAGAAGCCGTAGCCGCCCTCGAGGCTGAGGCTCAGACGCTGGCAATCCAGCTCGGAGGTGTGCAAAAGGTGCTTGGTGTCGGTGCCCTGCAACGCAGCCGTCAGACCCACGTAGCTCTTCACGTCGTCCACGCCCACGCGGTTGAGGCGATAGTGCACGCTGGCGTCGTAGGCGCGGCGCTGGAAACGCTTCTTGTACACCATCTGCGTGTCGTAGCGGAAACTGGTGTAGCCTTTCTCAGGGTCACGCTCCTGCACCAATGTCTGGCGGTACTCGTCGGCGGAGCCCTCGCCCAGCTTTCCCTCTACGTCAATCTGATGCAGGCGGGCGTTGTGGCGGATGCGATGGCGAGAGGCGAAGCTATATATATAAGATGTGTACTTGCCCGGCGAGTATTTGTACTGGCCCCAGGCGTCCTCAGTGGCGCGGGCAATGCCGAGGGTGTTCACCATATTGAAAGCAGATTCCTCGTGAAAGACGGTCCATTGGCGTTTGGCGAAGCTGAGCTCGGCGCCGAGTTCATGGCGTACCCATTCTCGCGAAAAACCTTTGTAGCCGCCTACAGTGCCGGTGGCGGCTTCCATACCGCTCATCACGTAGTATTTCAGGTTTGGGTCTTCCTGCACGGTGACCAGACCTGGCAGTTTCTCCTTGCGGCGGTCGTAGTGGCCGCTGAGACCGATGGTGTAGTCGTCGCCAGAGCCGAAGGTATAGGCAGCCGAGGGCGTCACGCGATATTGCAACAGCTCACTACGCGAGCGAGGGTCACGCAGGCGGCTCTGGTCGCCCACCTTGTAGTCGAGGCGTGCGCCAAAGGTCAGTCTCCCTACTGGTCCGACTTCGTCATAGTGTATCGGCATCGTGCCGATAGCGGCAGTAAGGTCGAAGAGCTGTGTGTCGTACTTGCCCTTGATGCTGCTGCCTGTGTAGAAAGGCGAGCCGTCGAAAGGATTCCAGATGTCGGCCCATGCGCGCTCCTTCGTGCGGTCCATGCCGAAGGTGAAGCGTCCGTAGGCCTTCAGGTATTTGCCGATGTGCTGATAGCGCTCGGTGTCGAAGGCCAGCATGTTGCGCTGCCCGCCATCCTGCACACGGTGGTAGTCGCCCGAGCGATGGCTCAGGTCGAAATGGGCGTAGCCGCGGTTCAGCTTATGGGGATTGTCAATCGACAGGCCAGCAGCGTTGTCGGTCAGTCGCCACAGCTCGAAAGCGTCGCGGTAGCGGTACTGGCTGTCCTGCGCAGAGAGACCTTGCGGAACAAGACTGGCCAGAAAGACCAGACTTACCAGATTAACTAAATATTTCTTATTCATCGTATTCGCGAGGCTTGATGGTGGTAGAAACTTGGAAGTCGGCCGACGAGTTGTTGGTGTCGGCAAGAATCTTGCGGCCGTCGTCAGTAATGCGGACAGTGCGGCGGTAGACGACCTCGCCGGATTTGCCGCCAGTAGCGTTGATGCTGACATAGCCGGCATCGACGTCGGGATAGAGGCGCTTGGTGGTGACGTCGGGGCCAGTGTTCGCTTTGTTAGGCAGACATTCCACGCCGTCGATGACATAGCGTTTGGGCAACAGCTTGAACATGTTGCCGCGCTCCTTGCCATAGGCGTAGACAGGAGCCCAGTCGTTGACCACATCCTCATGGGTACGGAAGATAGCAATGCCCATCAGACCGTTGTTTTGGAAGTTGAGGTATGTCATGTTGCTGTAGGAGCAGAAGACAATGGGCAACTCGGGCGTGGCAGGGTTGTTCTGTATGCGGGCGCGGCTGTCCTTGGCTTCGAGGTCGGCGTCAAGAAGACTGTGCTCAAAGGATGACACGTCGGAGTGGTCGACGGCGCTGTTGGTGATGAGCACTGTGCCGCCAGGCTGCACCATGAACGGTTTTTCTCTTGGAATCTGGAAGATCTGCTTCACCACCAGCATCGTGTCGGCGTAGGCCTCATGCAGGTTGTCAAGCGTGTAGGCCTGCGGGCTGTCGGTCTCGGTGAGGGCGATGTAAAGGCCGCTGACGTCGATAGGCGTGGCGCTCTGGTTGTACAGCTCCATGTACTGGCCGGCGGTGTAGGCGCGCGAAGTGCCTTCATAGGCTGAGCCTGCATAGTAAATCTTACTGATGAGGATGTCCTGATTGACGCTGAGCATCGTAGACAGCGTGACGGTCTGGCCGTCGGTCTGCAGCAGGCAGGTGTTCTGGCTACCGCTGACGGTGCAGCTGGTGCCGCCGGTCAGTTCCTTGCCCGTGAGCTGCTGGTAGTCGGCGGCGCTGAGTTCCCACGAGCAGCTGATGTCGTAGACGTCGGGCACGAGACCTTTGAACGTGGCCACGCCCTGCGCGTCGGTCTCGGCTTGCAGGCGCTGCGTGCCGACTGTCATTGTCACGGTATGTCCGGCCAAGGCGCCCGCCGATGTCAGCTCATCGGGCAGCTGCAGCTGAATGTGCGCAGCTATTTCCTTCGTGGCATCGCTGAAATCGGCGCATGACGAGAGAATCAGGGCTCCAACAATGTTGCAGCAAAGAATACTGGCAGCAGTTATCTTGTTTTTAGTCATCCGAAAAGAATTCGTTTAATTTGTTTTATCCGTTGTCGAAACTTAGAGGTTGAGCGACAGTTCGGCTCCAAACTGGAAGGTGCCGGTGTTGCGCTGCGTCAGCGTGGTCGTGGTGTTGTTGCGCAGATACGGCTCGTAGAAGAGAGCGTTGTTCACGTAAAGCGACAGCTGACCCATGCGGCCCAGTTCCTTGGTGAGGCGTGCCTGCAGGTTCCAGGTGACAGGAGTCTTTGTCGGGTCGTTGTCGGTAGCACGGATGGCGAGGTCATTGACACTCACCTGGCCGCCGTCGAAGCTGATGGCGTCTTGTCCGGCACTCAGCTCTTGATACTTCAGGTCGGGTGTGATGTAGCCGATGGCATCCTTGTCAGCCGTGAAGCTCCAGGTGGAGTTGTGCCAGATAGCCTGTGCGGTGAACGAAGCCACCATGTGCAGCTGCGGAATGTGTGTGATGGCGCGCAGCGTAGTGAGGAAGCGGCGGTAGCGGCTGTAGTCCTGCCCTGAGGGATAGACTACCTTCACTGGCGTCAGGCCATAGCTGGAATAAGCCGTGGGCAGCAGTGCCGCCTTGATGCTTTGGGCGTTGAGGTCGGTGCTCCAAGTCTTCGTCTCGCTCCAGGCACCGCTCAGATTGAAGGTAGTGTGCAACGGCTTCACCTCGCCTAAGTCGAAGTCAATCTCGACGCCGCGGTTTACGGTGGTATTGGTGTTGCCGATCATTCCTGTGGTGCTGAAAATGAGATCCTGGCGGTCGTAGCCCGTAGTGAAATCGTACTGACCGTTGACCATCGGCGGCAGGGCACTGAAGAAATTCGAAGTATAGGTGAAATATTCTGTGGCAGCCCCGAAGCCGTTGGGTGTCTTGTCGCGGTAGGCCAGCAGGCTGAGTTTGCGTTTTCCCGGCAGCTTGATGTCGATGCCGCCTTCAATCTTCGTGGTTGTGGCGTTCTTCAGGTCCTTCGACTTCTCTACGTCGTACACCTGCGTGTGATAGGCCATCATCTGCTGCGAGCCGTCCTGCGGCATATAGTTCACGGCGACGCGGTCTTCATATTTCTTGTCGGGATACAGATAGGCGAGGCCCGGCGTCTTGGCGTTCATGCCTATGCCGACACGGATGTCGAGCCACTTAGCCGGCGTGACGCAGACGTTGACGCGCGGTGAGAGCGCTGTGGTGCTGACGTCGCTGAACGGCTGCAAGGCGGTGAAGCGCAGGCCGAGATTGATGCGCAAGCGCTGCACGCTATTGAAGTTATACAGGAATTGGTCTTCGGCGAAGGCCGACAGCTGGTGCAGGCCGGGAATATCGTCGAAGGCGCGCGGTCGTCCGTCGGCGTTGGGCCTGAGCGGCAGCTGCTCGTTTTCGTTATAGTAGCCGCGGCCGCTGTTCCAGTCGTAATGGTAATCAAAGCCCAGTTTGAAATTCTGCAGCGCCTTGCCACTGCGCAGGAAGAAGTCGTCGGTCAGCTTGGCGTAGACGTTGCCCGGCCGGCTCTCCGTCTTGCCCGTAGCCAGATAGATGGAAGTGGCGAAAGGCACTTGGAAATAGCCCGTCTGCATGGCAGTGATGATGGGCAGCAGTCCCGTGCTGTTGCCTACGAGCGACGTGTTCTTATCGTCGATTTGGCTGAGGCTCAGACCCACGGTGTATTTCAGCGAGCGCGCCAGCGGCTTGTCGAGGCGCAGGCGACCGTTGTGGGTAAGGCTGAAAGATGTTGAGAGGTTTTTCTTCTCCGTCCCGTCCTGAATGGCATCAGGGTCTTTGCCTGTCCAGTCCTTCGTCTGTGTGAAGCGCAATTTCGTATCGGTGTGCCACTTCTTCGAGAAGTCGATGCCATAGCCCACGTTGGCGGTGTAGCGGTCGTAGCTGCGCGTCTTGTAACGCGGGTCGCCCCATGCCTTGGCGTAGTCGGCGCTGACGTTGAGGATGCCGGCTTTGGCAAGGGCGATGCCTTTGCCTGCGCTGTAGTTCTGTAGGCCCGGGTTGATTTTGGCTTTTATCTGCAAAGGCGTGAGGCCCACCTTCGAGTGCACGACGACGAGTCCGCTGGTCAGGTCGCCGTATTCTGCCGACGGTATGCCGCGAATGATTTCGACATTGTCGATGTTGTCGGCCGAAATCTGGCGCAGGTCGGTGCCTGTGAAGGCGGTGCCTGAGAACGTGCCCTGCGTCATCTGTCCGTTGTTCGAGATGGGCATCCCGTCGACAACGATGCTGGAGCCGAAGGCCGCCGTGTTGTTGTTCACCAATGTGCGCAACTGCAGGTTCGACTGCTGCGTGAGGTCGTGGTTGCCCATGACTTGTCCCGGCAGCAGCTGCATGACGTCGGCCAGTGAAGTGGCCTGCAGGTGGTCGATGGCCTGGCGTCCCACGATGCTGGCCGTAGAGGCGCCGCTTTCCCTCACCTTTGCCGTTACGGTAACTTCTTTCAACGCCAACGACGACGACACCATCTTCAGCTGCATCGACAGGTCTTTGTTCATTACCAGCTGCTGCTCTATTGTCTCCATGCCGACGTAGCGCACACGCAGGGTGTAGCGTCCCTCGGGAATGTTGGACAGCGTGGCCCGGCCGTCGAGGTCGGTAGTGGTGACCATCGTGGTGGGCAGCAGCTCGACGGTGGCCATGATGACGGCATCGCCCGTGGCTTTCTCCGTCACATTGATGCGCAGGGTGTGGCCCGCCTGCTGCGCCAACAAGCACAGACGCGGCCCGGCCACCAGCATCAGTATGACGGCAAGCCTCGCAAAGAATGTTGTCTTCGTCGTTTTCATAACAGCGTATTAGAAGGTGCAAAGGTAGGCATTTCGCCTCAACGGCGCAATACCTATTTATGGGTAAAACTATTTCACGTTACCCACACGAATGAGGTACTCTCCAATCTGTACGGCGTTCAGGGCAGCGCCCTTGCGAATCTGGTCGCCCGAGAGCCAGAACGTCAGGCCGTTGTCGTCGCTGAGGTCCTTGCGCACACGACCCACGAAGACGTCGTCCTTGCCGGCGGTGTCAAGCGGCATGGGGTAGGTGAGGGTGGCGGGATCGTCGACGAGCTGGCAGCCTGGAGCTTTGGCAATGGCCTGCTGGGCTTCCTCCACGCTGAGCGGGCGCTCCGTCTCAATCCATACGCTCTCTGAGTGGCTGCGCAGCGAGCTCACGCGCACACACATGGCCGAGCACTTCGCGTCGGTGTGCATGATCTTGCGGGTCTCGTTGAACATCTTCATCTCCTCCTTGGTATAGCCGTTGGGCTGGAAGACGTCAATCTGCGGAATGACGTTATAGGCCAGCTGGTGCGGGAATTTCTTGATGGTCTTCACTTCGCCGGTCTCTACGATTTCCTTGTACTGCTGCTGCAACTCGGCCATGGCGGCGGCACCGGCACCCGAGGCGCTCTGATAGCTGGCCACATGGATGCGCTTGATGTGACTGAGCTGCTCCAGAGGCTGAAGCACGACCACCATCATAATCGTGGTGCAGTTGGGGTTGGCGATGATGCCGCGTGGACGGTTCAGGGCGTCCTCAGCGTTGCACTCGGGCACCACCAAGGGCACGTCGTCGTCCATGCGGAAGGCCGAGCTGTTGTCAATCATCACACAGCCGTATTTTGTGATGTCGGCGGCAAATTCCTTGCTGGTGCCGGCACCGGCACTGGTGAAGGCGATGTCGATGTCCTTGAAGTCATCGTTGTGCTGCAACAGCTTCACCTTCAGTTCCTTGCCACGGAAGGTGTATGTTCTGCCGGCACTGCGCTCAGAGCCGAACAACACCAGTTCATCCATAGGGAAATTTCTCTCGTCGAGCAGGCGCAGAAACTCCTGGCCCACGGCGCCCGAAGCGCCCACAATAGCTACTTTCATTTCGTTTTTCTTTGTAGAGTTACGTTTCGGCTGCAAAAGTAACGAAAAAAAGTGAAAACTGTATTGAAAAATCCGAGTTTTTCTATATAATGGTTATAAAAAAAGGCATCTAATAGTCATTAGGTCATTTTAAAAACTTTGCAGGGCACAGCGACCGGGCAGAAGATTTGTAAAGACTTTTTACCAAATTTCTTTGCAGAAAAAAATCGGCAAATAGAGCGCGGCGGCATGACTTCTAACATCAAAACGGTGCGTCAGCGTATCAGAACGGAACAGTTGGGTGGCAAAAATTGCACATTTTTTCTTTTCTGTGCATCGTTTTTGTGCCAAAAAGGGCATTTTTTTACTTCTGAAGCGCTTGTTTATGACAAAAAACATGACCCGCGTGAAAAAATCTATCGATGTTTTTTTTCACGCGGGTCATGGTTTTTAAAATGAGGATTTCCTAAAATGTTCGACGGAAGACTCATCTGTCTGTCAGTCAGTGGGTTGTGCAACCCCTCTCATTTTTCAAAAATTTCGGGCAAAGAAACGTTTGATGGATTCTGAGCGATTCTCAGAGGCGTTCAGCGCGTTTTTTGTCAAGAAAAAGTCATAAATTTCAACCGTACAGGTAGAAATCATTCAGACAAACCCCTGCCCCTCCCCGGAATGGAGGGAGTGATGCATAGAGTCGGCTGTAGCCAATCCCCTCCCTTTCGGGGAGGGCAGGGTGCGGGGGGTTAAAGTGCGTCTACTACCTTGCAGATGTCGGCGAAGATGCGGTCCAGACTGCCCAGGCCGTCAATGTGGTGGTGCAGTCCTTCCTGCTTATACCATTCGATGAGGGGCTGTGTCTGAGAGTGATAGACCACGAGGCGCTTCTTGATGGTTTCCTCGTTGTCGTCGGCGCGTCCGCTCTGCTGTCCGCGCAGGATGAGGCGCTTCATCAGCTCGTCCTCGGGCACTTCGAGCTCAATCATTGCGGCTACCTTGTCGCCGCGCTCGGCCAGCATCTTCTTCAGGGCCTCGGCCTGCGGAATGGTGCGGGGGAAACCGTCGAAGATGACGCCCTTGTGGCCTCGGCCGAAGCCGTCGTAGACCGAGGCAAGGATGCTGACCATCAGCTCGTCGGGGATGAGCTGTCCCTGGTCGATATAGCCCTGAGCCGTCTTGCCCAGCTCTGTGCCGTTCTTGATTTCACTGCGCAGCACGTCGCCAGTGGAGATGTGCTCCAGTCCGTATTTCTCGATGAGCTTGTCGCTCTGCGTTCCCTTGCCTGAGCCGGGAGCACCGAATATCACAATGTTCTTCATGTTGATATGTTGTTCGATTTGGTTTTGTTCTACGCGGAATTCTTTCCCTTTGTACCACACGTCGGGAAGGAGGTCGCCCGGCTGAGCTGTTGTCTTCTCGCTGGGCAGATGGGGAAGTTTGACAATTCTCATAGTTCTTAGTAATCGTTAAATAATAAGCTGGTGATTGTCGGGGGTACGGTGTTTTTCGGGGGTACGGGGGTACGGGGGTACGGGGGTACGGGGGTACGAGATTAGACCTTACGATGAAAGCAGGCGTACAAGCTATTCTCGTACCTCCGCACCCTCGTACCCCCGTACCCCCGAATCGTCACAAGTTATTATTTGCATCTCACTTAGCTTACCAGAGAGTAGATGTCGCGAAGGCCGCGGGCTGCCTGGTCGAAGTCGAGACCGTAGCCCAGGATGAACTCGTTGGGAATTTTGAAGGCCACATACTTCAGGTCGAGCTCCACCTGCAGCTTGTCGGGCTTCACCAGCAGTGAGCAGACGCTGACCGAGGCAGGGTTGCGGGTGCCAAGTGACTCTATCATGCGCTTCATCGTGAGACCTGTATCGACAATGTCCTCTACGATGATGATGTGGCGGCCCGTCAGGTCTTCGTTGATGCCCAGCACTTCAGTCACCTTTCCGGTCGACGTAGTGCCCTGATAGCTGGCCAGTTTCACGAAGGAAATCTCACAGGGAATGGTCATCTCGCGCATCAGGTCGGCGGCAAAGATGAACGCACCGTTGAGAACACCCAGCAGCAGCGGGTTCTTGCCTTCCATGTCGCGGCTGATTTCCTCCGCCACTTCCTTCACCCTTTTCTTAATCTCTGCCTCTGGAATGGAAATCCTAAAGGTCTTGCCGTTTACTTCTACTTGATTCATAATTTGGTTCGGTTTAAGATTGCTGCAAAAGTACGAAAAAAATACTGAAAAGAGTAAAGAAATGCAAATTATTTTGTAATTTTGCAGCGCTATGAAGATTTTTACTGCAGCTCAGATAAGAGAATTAGACAAATATACCATTGAGCATGAACCTGTGAAGTCTGTTGACTTGATGGAACGTGCGGCTCGTGCCATTACTTCAGCCATTGTTGACCGTTGGAACTCTAACGTGCCCGTCGTTGTCTTCGCCGGTCCTGGCAACAATGGCGGCGATGCGCTGGCCGTGGCACGTATGCTGACGGAAAAAGGCTATCAGGTGCAGACCTTCCTGTTTAATATCACTGGAAAGCTTTCGGCTGACTGCGCCGAGAACAAGCAGCGGCTGATGACGAAGAAAGGCCGTCCGCTGTTGACTGAAGTGACGCAGGAGTTCGACCCGCCGCAGCTGGAGAAAGGGATGCTCGTCGTTGACGGCCTCTTCGGCTCTGGCCTGAACAAACCGCTGGCCGGAGGCTTTGCCTCATTAGTGAAATACATCAACGCCTCGCCGGCGCAAGTCGTGAGCATCGACGTGCCGTCGGGTCTGATGACCGAGGACAATTCCTATAATGTGCGTGCGAATATCATCAAGGCCGACGTCACCTTGACCCTGCAGCACCAGAAACTCAGCTTCTTTTTTGCCGAACACCAGCAGTACATAGGCAAGGTGGAGGTGCTTGACATCGGGCTTAGCATGGAAGGCATTGAGAAGATGGATTCGCAGTACACGCTGACAGAGGAAACCGACGTGCTTCCGCTGTTGATGCCGCGTGATGCCTTTGCCCACAAGGGCACGATGGGCCACGCACTGCTGGTGGCGGGCAGCTATTGCATGGCTGGTGCTGCCATTCTGGCCGCTCGTGCCTGCATGCGCAGCGGTGCCGGAAAAATGACGGTACACACACCACGCCGCAATGTTCCCATCCTGCAGACTGCCGTGCCCGAGGCTGTGTTGCATACCGACCGCGAAGAAACTATTTTCAGCGAGGCCGTTTCAACCGAAAAATATCAGGCTCTGGCCGTAGGGCCTGGCATCGGCACCGCTGAGGCAACGGCCATCGCTATGATTGCGCAGCTGAGACGGGCGCAGTGTCCTGCTGTGGCCGACGCCGACGCGCTGAACATACTTGCTGCGCGTCATGCCTGGCTGCAACAGCTGCCCAAGGGCATCATCCTCACGCCACATCCCAAGGAGCTGGAACGGTTGGAGGGCCAGTGTACCGACAGCTACGAGCGCCTGACTAAGGCTCGTCAACTGGCCGAGCGTCTGCAGGGCTACGTCATCCTGAAGGGGCATCATACCGCTGTCTGTATGCCCGACGGCCACGTCGCCTTCAACACGACAGGCAATGCGGGCATGGCCACCGCTGGCAGCGGCGACGTGCTTACGGGTATTCTGCTCGGATTGTTGGCTCGTGGCTACCAGCAGCGCGAAGCTTGTCTGCTGGGCGTCTATCTGCATGGTCTGGCCGGTGATCTGGCCGCAGAAGAATTAGGCGAGGAAAGCCTGATGGCCAGTGATATTATCCAATATCTGCCCAAAGCTTTCCTCGCACTGCAATCAATTAGCTAAGATTTTAACGCTGTGTACGCGGCCTTCGCTGTCGGTCACCTTCATCAGGTAGACCTCATGCGACTGCAGCGTGCTGACCTGACGTCCGTCGAGCGTGAAGAACTCACGCTTAACAACGTTGAGGCCATTCTCGCTCCATGCAGGACGGATGGCTGTCTGTTCTCCGCCAGTGATGACCACGCCGAAACGCTGCGTGAAGGTCGTCTCACCGTCGTTAACGGTAATGTTGAAACTGCCGATGCACTCTGTGTCGGGCTTTGTTGCCTTGACGGTCAGCGTAGTGCCGTCGATGCTGGGGGCATAGAGGCCGGTAGCCATATCCGTGTCGAGGCTGAACGTGGGCGTGACGCTCTTGCCGTTCTGTCCGAAGAAGCCGGCGAAATAGGGCTTCAGGTCTAAGGTGCCGCTGCCGTTGACTTCAATGACGAGATAAGGATGGGCCATAAACTCCAGGTAATCCTCTAACGATGTCCAGCCGTCACCGTCACGGTCTTCGTTTTGGTTTGCTGTGTTGGGATTGCTGTTTGTGGCTTTCTCCCACCAGTCGGGCATGCCGTCCTGGTCGCTATCCCAGTCGGCGGCACGTGTCTCCTCGGGCCATACCTCCCAGCCATTGTTCTCAACGCCGGTGATGTCGGCCTCGTTGTCTATCTCGCCCTTGATCTTCGATTTCGAGCCTACATAAGTATGCGTGCCGTCCAATGTCTCGCGGATGACGCGCAGGTGCTGCTCGTCGCGCATCGGCATCGTGGCGCCGGCGGTCGATGTGACAATCTTCAAGGCATCCTTGGCCGTGTGAATCTCAGCGTAGGAGGGGAACAGCGGCTCGTTGACCAGATACTGATAGCTGGTGGGAATGTTGCCCGTAGCATTGTAGGTGTCGCCTTTCTTGTCCTGCGTCAGCGAGTGGTTCTTGTTCTCACGGATATTGCCCTTGACGTATGCCTGGTCGCGGCCAGCGGGGTTGATGGCATCCTCGAAGTCCTGCGTGAAAAGGGTAGTGCGGCGCGTGTCGGCACCCATCTTGTAGTAGTTGTTCACGAAGTTCACGGCGTGGCAGTTGCCGTCGGTGGTGCGGTTGTGCCAGTTGTAGCACACGTTGTTGAACAGGTCGAGGCCGCCGATGGGAATGTTCTGCGCGTCCATGCCGCCGCCCATGCTCCAGTTGCGGCCTTCGCAGTTCAGCAGCAGGTTGTGGTGCCACGAGCCTATCTGTCCGTCGATGGTGGCGGCATAGCCGTGGTTGGTGCCGTCGTCATAATTCTTATGGCCGGTGATGCCGAGCGCCTCGAAAATGCCGCTGTACTGGAAGGAGATGTTCTTCGCTCCGCGTCCGCTGACCGTCTCGTCGGTGCCCCAGGCTGCTGTGCAGTGGTCGACGATGCTGTGGTCAGCACCGGTCATGCCCAGTGCGTTGCCAGTGTTCTCGCCGTAGACGCCCAATCCGCGCTTGAAGCGTATGAAGCGGCAGATGACGTCGGAGCCGATATTGATGTTCGATGCTTTGATACAGATGCCTTTGCCAGGTGCTGTCTGTCCCGCGATGTAGGCGTTGGGCTTGGTGAACTGTGACTCGAAGTCGAGTTCAATGATGCCGCTGACATCGAAGACGATGTAGCGCGGCTCGTTGATCTCAGTGAGACCGTAGAGCAGCGTGCCCGGCTCCTTCGTGCCTGCAAGACTGGTAACGTGGTAGACAATGCCGTCGCGTCCGCCCATGGCGAAGCGGCCGTAGCCCTCAGCGCCGGGGAAAGCGAGCTGGCGCGGACGGAATGACCATACCTGACCTTTGTAGACCTTGCCTGCGGCGTCGACCTCGTCAACGCGCCAATAATAATAATGTGAAGAGTTGAGTCCCGTGGCCTGATACGTCGTCTCGGTGCCTTGGTAGGCGTAGTTGGTCGAAGTGGCCACGTCGGTGGCATCGGTGCCGATGACGAGGCGATGGCTGACGGCTATTGTGGCAGGCGCCCACTGCAGGGTGTAGGTGCCATTGTCGGCATCTATGTGGAAGTCGCGGTGATTGGGCTGCGGGTCCATGGCCACTAATGGCGAGCGGTCAATCAGCAGTCCGTTCAGCATCATGTTTGTCGTCTGGTAGGTCTTGCCGCTCTCCACCTCAGTGGTGTAGGTGATGGCCACCGACTCGCCCTCGGCCACGCTGAATTCTACATAAGAATAGGGGGCATCGGCCATCTTCAGGTCGGCAACCGTTTGCTTCACATTGGCAAATGTTACGCCTGTCTGTGCTACCGTACCGTTGACGTCTACTTTGATGGTGGGCATGTCGCCGCTCTTCGGGTCTTTCCACACATGATAGGCGGCCACGCTGTGCTCGCCGGCTTCCAGTCCCTCGATGGTGACGGTGATGCTCGTTGGCGTGTCGGTCAGCGTCGGGGTGTTGCCGTCGCTCTCAGCAATGAAGGCCACCACGCCGTCGCCCATCAGGCGCAGGCCCGTCTGTCCGTTCTTTCCTGCGGTGCAAGTGTTCTTATGCCACTGCGCACGCAGGGTGTTGGCATTGCCAGTGGCGGCTACGGTCAGGGTGATTCCGTTGTCCAGTGTTTTTGATTCGCTCTGCACTTGATTCACGGCCCAGCCGATGTAGTCGGGCTCGTTCACCTCTGCATCCTGACGGTTGGTCATGTTGAAATCGATGTTCTGCGCCGTAGTTGCTATCGTGCTGGCCAGCAGCATCGTCATTGTGAACAGTCTTTTCATCTTTCAGATTCGTTTTAGTAGTTTGTTATTTTTGAGTCATTTGCTATTTCTATTCTTCCAATGGCTGCCAGTCGAGGTCTAAGTCCACCTCGTCGCCCACGGCAGCCATGGCGAAGTCCAATTTTTCACTGGCCTCTCTGTGCCCCGACAGTTCCTCGCCGGTAGAGAAGATAGTGACGCCTTCATCAGTTGCCGTGCCGTTTTCATCCAAGGTGCAATAAATGCTCAGCAGGCGCTTGAAGTCGTTGGTGTGGCTGTCGTACACCACAAACTCCGTTTGATCGCATCCCTGTCCGCAGCCCGTCTCTACCGTCACGCCTTCGCTGTAGAAACTGATGTGGCCGGGAGCCATGTGACATGCAATGAGCTCGTAGTCGTCGCCTGCGATGGCATGGAAGAGGGCCTCACTGGTGCCGTAGTCGTCGCTTAAGAGCAAGGCCGTCTCGCCGCATAGCTCGAAGAAAGCATAGCGCGTGAAGGGCTCGCCTTCCATGTCGTCGCGCTCGGCAATCTGCTGGTAGAAGCTCTGCATGGGGAATGTGAGCGTACCAGAGTCAGGGGCGTCTTCATCGTCGAAGTCCTCCTCGTCAGCATCCTCCTCGTCGTCGTAAGCCATCTCCTGATCATCGGTTTCAGCGTCGTCGCTGTCGCTCTTGTGGGTGTGCTTGTTGCCGCAGGCAGCTACCATGAGGAGCATGGCCACGGCCATCATCATTTTCTTCATGTTGTGTCGTATTTTTTATGTGTTAATAAATGTGTTTGTCCGGCTTTTGCTCCTTTAATTCCTAAAGTATCATAAAGTTGCGGACAAAAGTACACATTTTTTATGAATAATCGGTAACTTTGCTATCTGTTTTTTTAATTACACAGTCATTTCCTATAATATTGGCCAACGTATGAAGTACAGATTAACGGTGTTGCTGCTGTTCGTTTCATTATTGTCGCAGGCCGCCGACATCATAGTGGAGCCCGGCGGTAGCCTGCATGATGCATTGCGACAGGCCCGCGAGTGGCGGCGCACCGACGATTCGCGCTGCATCGGCGGCATCAATATTATTGTGAAGCCGGGCCGTTACTACATGAGCGAGCCGCTCTTCCTGCGGCCCGAAGACAGTGGCACGGCATCGTCGCCACTTACCATACGTGGCGAGGAGGATGCAGAGGCCATCATCTGCGGTGACCCGCGCCAGCAGCATACACAGTTGTGGCCTCGCAAGGGAATGGAGCGGATGATCGGCTTCGACACAGAGAAACGTACCATCACTATTCCCACGCCACCGAAGGAAATTCTTTCTTCTCTCACCTCCTACCTCCCAAACTCCGCAACTCCAAAACTGCTTGAAATGGTGGTGCATCAGCGATGGGCCATCGCCATCCTGCGTGTAAAGGCCATCACTGTGCATGGCGATTCCACTGTCGTCACTTTCCTCGAGCCTGAGAGCCGTTTAGAGTTTGAGCACCCTTGGCCACAACCCGTCATTGGCGGAGAGAAGGGCAACAGCAGCTTTCTGTTGAGGACTTCCGAAAAGAGCGACGGCATTGAGCAACTGCTCGTCATCGACGGCGCCAGCCATGTCTATGTCAGAAACATCACCTTCGAGAATACCTGCTGGAACCGTCCGCTTCACCGTGGGCACGTCACGTTGCAGGGCGGCTTCCCGCTTGTTGATGCCTATAAGCTGAAGGAACATGAAGGTCTGCCGTGGGACGAAGGGCTGGAGAATCAGGCATGGATAGAGCGGCCCGTCAGTGCTGTTAGCGTCAGCCATGCCAAGAATGTTGTGTTCTGCGACTGCACATTCCGCCAGTTGGGCTGCACCGCTCTTGACTTTGTTGACGATACAGAAAACTGCACGGTTCGGAGCAGCACCTTCGACGGCATCGGCGGTACAGCCATTATGGCAGGCTCGTTTGCCGAGAGTCCGCGCGAGGTACATCGTCCCTACACCGACCTGGCTAAGCGCTGTAAGGGTCTGCGCATCCATGACAATCATATCAGTCGTGTGGGTCAGGAAGACTGGGGAGCCGTGGCCATCGGCTGTGGCTACGTATGCAATGCCGAGATCATGTATAACACCGTGACCGACTGTCCTTACAGCGGCATCTGTGTGGGATGGGGATGGACGCCGCATGACACGGGTATGGGGCAAAACGTCATCGAAGGCAACAGAGTGTCGCACTATGCCACCTGCCTCTACGATGCCGGCGGTATCTATACGCTGAGCAACCAGCCCGGCTCTGTCATTCGCGACAACATCATCAGTCAGCCCTCTCCGGCGCCTTACGCCACCAACGACCGCGCCTTCTGCATCTATCTCGATGCCCGTACCGACGGCTATACCGTTATCAACAACAAAACGATTGACAGCGACGCCTTGCCTCCTGGTTTGGGGTCCATTGATGACCAGCAGCTACGCCTCATCCGCCGCGATGAGATAGGCGACAACCATCCCGGCGCCAGCCTTGTCTTCCAATAGTCTAACGGTCTAACACGCTATAGTTAAACAATGAACAGCCACTATATGCAGAGCCTTGACTGGCTCATCCTTGGCGTTTATTTCGCCATCCTCATCGCCATCGGCCTGTGGGCCAGCAGCAAGCGCAAGAAGAACAGTTCGCTGTTCTTAGCCGAGCGCACCCTGCGCTGGCATCACATTGGCTTCTCGATGTGGGGCACCAATGTCGGCCCTTCCATGCTGATAGCGAGTGCAAGCGCGGGTTTCACCACAGGCGTCGTCAGCGGCAATTTCGCATGGTACGCCTTCGTGTTCATAGCCATGCTGGCTTTTGTCTTCGCTCCGCGCTATCTCGGCACAGGCGTGCAAACGCTGCCCGAGTTCATGGGCCTTCGCTTCGGACAGTCGACAAGAAACATTCTGGCGTGGTACACCATCGTCACCATCATCATCTCGTGGCTGGCGCTGACACTCTTTGCTGGCGGCATCCTCATCCGTCAGATTTTTGACATACCGATGTGGGCCTCGGCGGCGGTGCTGCTCGTCATCAGCGCATTCTTCACCATGCTGGGCGGACTGAAGGCCATAGCCTATACCAACGTCTATCAGATGTTGCTGCTAATCATTGTCTCAGCCGCACTGACCATCATCGGACTGGATCGCGTAGGCGGCATCAGTGGCCTGGTTGACAAGGTGCCAGCCGACTATTGGGTGATGTTCCGTCCGAATAGCGATGTCGACTTCCCGTGGCTGCCCATCATCCTGGGCTATCCTGTGATGGGCGTGTGGTTCTGGTGTACCGACCAGAGCATGGTGCAGCCCGTTTTGGCGGCACGCAACCTGAAGGAGGGGCAGCTGGGCACCAATCTCACGGGCTGGCTGAAAATTCTCGACGTTTTTCTTTACATCATGCCGGGCATCATCTGCTTCGCTTTGTTCCACGACACACTGGCAAATCCCGACGAGGCCTATCTGACGATGGTCGAGAATCTCTTCCCTGTGGGTATGGTAGGGTTGGTATTTGCCGTTTTGACAGCCTGTCTGGTCAGCACCATTGGCTCGGCTTTGAACGCACTGAGCACCGTCTTCACCATTGACATCTATGTGAAGCGCTTCCGTCCCGATGCCTCGCAGAAGCGCATCAACTACGTGGGACGCATTGTCACCGTGTGCGGGGCATTGACAGCCATCGTCCTTACCGTAGCCATCGACAGCATCAAGGGCCTCAACCTCTTCAATGTGTTCCAGAGCGTGTTGGGCTTCATCGCACCGCCCATGACCGCCGTCTTCCTCTTAGGCATCTTCTGGAAACGCACCACGACGCGAGCCGCCAACCTCGCACTCACCGCCGGCACCGCCTTCTGCCTCATCGTGGGAGTGCTCTACCTTTGGCCCCCGTCGTGGCTGCACATTGTGTGGCCTCACTTCATGATGCTGTCGTTCCTGCTCTTCGTCGTCCTGGCTGTGATGATGGCCGTTGTGTCGTTGACCGACAAGACAAAGCCGGAGACCACACTAACCATCAGCAAGGAGCGTGCTGCCCTCTCACCGATTGTCGTCACGCTGTGGATTGCCCTGGCCGTGGTGATGGTAGGGCTGTATGTGTTCTTCAATTAGAAAAGAAGGATGCGGTGATTTGCTACTCGTGAACGTAGAGCTGCCAGCCGAGATAGGTCTCGATGGCTTCCTGCAGAATGTCGACGACCTCGGTGCGGCACATGGCCACATGGTGCTCGAAACCGTTCTTGCAGATGTACTTCATCAGCTGCTGCAGGTTGTCCACCTTCGTCACGGCAATACAGCCGTCCATGCCGTAGGGGTCGTTGGTAATCTCGCCCTTGCCCAGATAGGCCTTGATGATGCCCTTCGGGTCGTCGGTTGAGATGCGGAAGAAGGTGAAGGGACCCTCGCTGACCTTTGCATAGACGGCGCCGAAGGTGTTCACCTTGCCCAGCGTGCGACCCAGTACGCCGAGGGGACCGAGCTTCAGGTCATCGTTGCCCACGAACTGGCGCGGGAAGTTGCCGCAGTGGGTGCATACGCACTTGTTGCGCTCCTCGGCGAAGTTGTTGTTCCAGTCGAGTAGGGCAGGAGCCTGCTCGGAGGCGAGGGCGAGGGCATACATGCTGACGGCGCCGGCCAGGTCGGTCTCGCAGGCGGCGGGGATGAGTTTGTCGGAGAGCATTGACATCGTGACGCAGGCAGCACAGCCGAAGTTCTGCTCCAAGGAGTCCCAGCACTGGATGGCTACGGCCTGCACATCGTTCTGCTTGATCCATTCCTCGACGGCCACGCCGAACTTTGCCTGCAGGGTCAGTTTCTCACGGTAGGCATCGGGCACGAGAGCGTAGTTGCGGATGCGGCCGCACATCTCCTTCAGCTTCGGGTCGTCGTCCTCAATCTTCTGTGCGGCAAAGAGAATCTCGCTCAGGTCGGCAGGCACCACAGTGATGCCCGAGCGCTGCAGCAGCTTCTCGCTGGCGCGGCAGGTGTTGAAGCCCAGCGGGCGCGTGCCTATCTGGCCGATGCGGCAGTGGCGCAGGCCGTTCACCACACGGCATACGGCGGCAAACTTTTTCAAATCCTGTGCTAACAGCGGGCTATAAATAGAATATGTGTGTAGCGTGGTGTCGGTGAAGGGAATGTCATACTGGTAGAGGTTGTTGCACACCGAGATCTTTCCGCAGAAGGCATCGCGGCGCGAGTCGAGATCCACCTTGTCGTTTTCGTCGTCGCAGGCCTGCACCATCACAGGCACGTTGAGGTCTGCGTCGCTGATGGCATTGATGATGCCTATCTCGAAGCCGAAGTTGGGCAGCGAGACGACAATGCCGTCAATCTCGTCGCGGTGTTCGCGAAACTGCTTCGAAACTTTCAGACCGTCCTCGCGGGTCTCAATGCTCGACGACCCCGTGGGTGTGGCGTCCTCAGGCAGGATGATATATTCAAAGCCAAGGTCGTCCATCGTCTTGAGTAGCTGTTTGCGCACGTCCTTGGCCAGTGCAGAGTTAAAATAGGCGCGTGTACCGATAATCACGCCAAAGCATGTCTTTCCGTTTTTCATTTTTTTGGTATTGTTTTAGTTTCTTGAGGAATAGAGGCTATCGCTGTCTGCTCCTCTCCTCGCATTGATGCCCGTTTTCTTTGGCTATTTTATGACAACCTTCTTCCCGTTGTGAATGTAGATTCCACGTGTAGGGTTGGCAACGCGGCGGCCACTAAGGTCGTAGACTACAGCATCGCCATTGGGAGTGGACGTATTGGCTACAGAGATGCCTGTGGAAGTGTCGAATTCATGTGTTCCGCCTCGGTATTCGATGGTACCGTCGGCCTTGATGGCTTCGCCGCCATAGCCCATGATGATCAGTTTGCCGTCCAGCTGATAGACATTTCCTGTATCTTCATCTTCATGGTCGGCAAGTTCACCTGTTGAGGTCTCTCCGGCCAGATCACACTGAATGCCGTCATCTCCTGTGTTGCTGATGGTGACGTTACCACTCTCCATGAGGAAATACTCTTTGCAGTGGATGCCGTCCTTCTTAGCGCCAGTGATGTTGAGCGTCAGATTCTTGATTTCTACATACTCCTCACTGTAGATGGCGTGTTTCGAGTTGCCGACGATATTCAGCACTCCCTTGCCCTTGAACTCCAGATGGCCAGTGCAGTGGATGCAGCCGTTGTAGTCTTTGTTATTGCCATCGGTGAGCGTGTTGGTCGTTTCCTTCTTGGAACTGATTGCTATGCGTTTGCCGTTCTGGATGTTCAGCGCTGGGCCCGTGGGGTTGGTCAGCGTCAGCCCGCTCAGGTCGATTTCGCACTTGTATTTGCCATTCAGGCAGAACTCACCATCATCTGACGAACCGCTAAGGTCGTAGATGAACTCCTCTGACTCTGTGCTCGATGTGATGACGACATGTGAGGACGTTCCGGAACTGACGGTTACATAACTTGCAATGTCGTCAGGAATGGTGACGGTAGCGGTAGTACCATTATACACCACTTTCACTGTTAGTGGGTCGTCCTTGGCTGAAACGGTCACGGCACACATCATTAACATAAGTAGTAAAGATACTTTTTTCATAATCGTTAAGTTTTTAATGTTGTTAATGATAATATCGCGGCAAAGATAAGGATTATTTTTGAAACGGGCAAGAAAACGGAAAAGGATTTTTTCCCCAAGGGGGCGCCTCTTTTCTTTGCCTACGGCTTAACACGCGCCCGGCTGTGCCGCTTGGCTCGTCAAAGAATAATCCAGAATTAATAAAAAATTTTTACAAAAGTGATGGAAAAACAGGTCTCAACGAGGCTGAGAATGGCTCAGAATTCACGACAGGATAATTTGCTGAAAAAAAAGCTAAAATGAGAGGGGTTGACTATCTCATTGACTGGCTATCCCCATGAAAAAAAGTCAATGCCTTTTTTTCACGCGGACCATCTTTTTGAGCAAAAACATGCCGTTCTGGAGCAAAAATTGGCCCTTTCAGAGGCTTAAAAGCTGCACAAAACCCATACGGGTGTGCAGTTTTTGAGCCACACTCATGTTCATCCGATGACCGACAGACGGCAAAACGCTGCCTTTCCGATTCTATTTCACGAATTTCATTTGTAAAGAAATCGGAAATAAATTTTCTTTACATTTTTGAAGGTGATATTCAAGATGATGGGGTGATAAGTGTGTTGACAGCCTGACGCCAGCCTTCGTAGAGCGCTGCCTGACTGTCGCCCTGCGGCTGGAAGACCTGTGTGACCTTGCGCAGGGGTATGACCTCGTCGAAACTATTCCACTGCTTGCGGGCAAAGCCGTTCATAATGGCAGCGCCCAGGGCGGAGGCGTCGTCCACCTCGGTGCAGATGACGGGTGTGCGGAGCAAGTCGGCCTGCAGCTGCATGAGGAAGCTGTTCTTCGTGGGGCCGCCGTCAGCACATACCTCGCTGAGCCCGCGTTCAGCCATCACGTCGACCAAGTCCTTGACTTGCAGGGCGATGCTCTCCAGGGCGGCTCGCACCACATGGGCCTTCGTGGTGGCGAAGGTGAGTCCGAGAATAGCGCCCTTGACGTCGTTCTGCCACCACGGTGCTCCCAAGCCGCTGAAGGCGGGGACGATGTAGACGCCGCCATTGTCGCTGACGCTGGTGGCCAAGCCTTCCATCTCCTGTGGCTTGCCTACTAATTGCAGCTGGTCGCACATCCATTTCAGCGTGGCGCCCGTGCTGTAGATGTTGCCCTCAAAGCCATACCATGTTTTGCCGAAGGCTGTGAAGCCTACGCTGGTGACCAGACCCTCTGGCGGTGTCAGCGGCTCGTGGCCGATGTTGACCATCACGCTTGAGCCTGTGCCGTAAGTCACCTTGCCTGAGCCTTCGTCGAAGCACATCTGCCCGACGAGGGCGCCATGCGAGTCGCCGAGGACGCCGGCGATGGGAATGGGCTTAGGGAACAGCCCTTCGACAGTTGTCTCACCGTAAATCTCGTCGCAGGCCTTCACCTCGGGCATCATCGGGCGAGGGATGTCGAAGAGCGCCAGCAGGTCGTCGTCCCACTGCATGGTGTGGATGTTGAAGAGCATGGTGCGCGAGGCGTTGGTGGTGTCGGTGGCGTGCACGCGGCCTGCGGTGAGTTTCCAGATGAGCCATGTGTCAATGGTACCCATGAGCAGTTCGCCCCGTGACGCTAAGTCACGGGCGCCGGGCGTGTTGTCGAGCAGCCACTTTACACCCGAGGCTGAGAAGTTGGGGTCGATGAGCAGGCCGCTTTTTGCCATCACCGTCGGGCCGATTCCATCAGCGAGAAGCCGACGGCACAGGGCTGCGCCGCGTGTGTCCTGCCATACCACAGCGTTGGAGATGGGCTTGCCGGTTGTCTTGTTCCATACCACAACGGTCTCTCGCTGGTTGGTGATGGCGAGAGAAAAAGCCTCCCCTCCCGTAGAGGGAGAGCCGCTGTGCCAAAAGCCTTCCCTACGGGGGAAGGTTTGGAAGAGGCTTCTGATGGCCTCCACTGTGTTCCTGTAAATCTCCTCGGCATCGTGTTCCACCCATCCCGACTGTGGGTAATACTGGCGGTGCTCCACGCTGCTGCGGGCTACCACATGGCAATGCTCGTCGAACAGCAGGGCTTTCGTGGCCGATGTGCTCTGGTCAATGGCAATGATGTAGTTCATTTGATATAGTCAAGTGTGGAACGGACGATGCCCTCGGCATCGAGGCCGTAGTGATGGAAAATCTCGGCGTTGGTGCCGTGGACGACATTCTCGTCGGGGATGCCGAGGATGCGGACGGGAACGGGCTGCTCTGAGAGCACTTCGCAGACCATGGCGCCGAGACCACCGAAGCGTGAGTGCTCCTCTACGGTAACGATGCGGCCTGTCTCACGGGCTGCCGTGCGTATGGCCTCTTCGTCGAAGGGCTTCAGCCACGAGCAGTCGAGGACGCGGGCGCTGACGCCCTGTTCCTTCAGGCGGAGAGCGGCCTGCCAGGCGTGCCAGACGGTCTCGCCCGTGGCAACGATGGTCACGTCGGTGCCGTCGAGCACGGTGATGGCCTTGCCTAATTCAAACTCAAAGCTGTCGTCAGCGTAGACATCGGGCACGGCGGCACGGCCTACGCGGACGTAGCAGGGCTTGTCGAAATCAACAAGAAACTTCACTAATTTCTTCGTCACACGCCAATCGGACGGCAAGCACACAGTCATGCCGGGGAACGTCCTGAGCACGGCGATGTCGTGTAGCGAGTGGTGAGTGGCACCCAGTGCGCCGTAGGCCACGCCGCCGCTGACGCCGAGGATGGTGACGGGATTCTCTGAATAGGCCAGGTCTACCTTTACCTGTTCCAGACTTCGTGCCACATAGAAACAAGCTGGCCCACAGCAGAACACTTTCTTTCCGCTGTGGGCCAGTCCGGCGCTGATGCCGACGGCGTTTTGCTCGGCGATGCCGCACTCAACAAACTGCTGCGGCAGCGCAGTGGCGAAGTCGCCCAAAGTGACGGAGCCGCGAGCATCGGTCGTCACGGCAATGATATCTCTGTCTTCACGTGCCAGCTCGAGGAGCGTGTCAGTGAACTGTTTTCTGCATGCAATCATATATTTGAGATTTGTGCTATGTAAGGGCATCTATGCGGGCTTCAATTTCGGCGACGGCGGCCTTGCACTGCTCTTCGTTCAGCACGCCGTGGTGCCACTTGGCTACGCCTTCCATGAACGAGACGCCGAAGCCCTTGGTGGTTTCCGAGATGAGCAGGTGGGGCTTGCCATTGGTGTGGTCGATGGCGTCGAAGGTGCGTACGATGTCGTCCATGGAGTCGCCGTTCATCGTTACGACATCCCATCCGAAGGCCGTCCAGCGCTCGCGTATGTCGTCAAGTGGCATGACGTCCTCGGTATTGCCGCTGATCTGCAGATGGTTGCGGTCGATGATGGCCACGAGGTTGTCGAGCTGATACTTGTGGGCGGCCATAGCAGCTTCGTAGATACTGCCCTCGCCCTGCTCGCCGTCGCCCATAAGGACGTAGGTGCGGTAGCGGTGAGAATCCATCTTGGCGGCCAGTGCCATGCCTACGCCGATGCTCAGACCGTGGCCCAGTGCACCGCTGTTCACCTCGATGCCTGGCACCTCGATAGTCGGGTGGCCGCTGAGGATGCTGCCGAATTGTCCCAGCGTGTCGAGTATTTCAGACTTGAGAAAACCTTTCGCCTCCAGCGTGACGTAGAGCGCCTCCACGCAGTGCCCTTTCGAGAGCACGAAGCGGTCTCTGTCGGACGCCTTGGGGTTGGCGGGGTCGAGGCCTTGCATCACGTGGAAATAGAGTGCCGTCATCACGTTGAGGCACGACAGGTCGCCGCCGATGTGCCCCGCCTTGGCGCGGTAGACAACCTCCACCAGGCGTTTGCGGCGCTGTTCGGCCAGCAGTTGCAGTTCTTTTGTATCCATAGATCAGAGAAAAGAGTTATTTCATATTATAAAAACCGCTAGCATGCCCAGAACGAGAAAGACAGCAATCGCGGCGGCGAGCATCACGAGGGCTATGATAGTGATGAGAATCAGCCTTTTCCAGCTGTAGCCCGACAGTTGGTGCAAGGGTACGAGAGTGAGCAAGAGCAGCAAGAGGCTCACGCTGGAATTGTCGATGCACAGAAAGTCGGAAACATTGGAGTAGATGGAATACATGTTCGACGTGTAGACCAGAGCCACCACCAGTTCTGAATAGCGCATATTGGGATAGGCCGGGCACTTCCTGAAGAACAGATATAAGAAAGCTGAAAAGACCAGCAGCCAAAAAAGGGCGAAGATGTTGGGATAATTCCTTTGGAATTTGGCGAGGTAATGGCCAATATCATCTATTTTTTTGATTTTCTCGGCTTTATGTTTCTCTTCCGGCGATAGTTTCTCTTCTGTATCTTCAGCGACGGCTGTGCTAAGGCTGTCCACATGGGCTATGCTGTCGCTGCTTACAGCTGTGGTAGTGCTGTCAGTGCTCTCTATGCGGATGTCTATGGCTTCGCTTGATGTGTCGGCAGCCAGCTTGTTCTCAAACTTGATGTTCAAGCCAGAGCCGATGAGGAATGAGAGGGTGGCCAGGAGGAAGAACATCTTGAACGGGGGGAAGTAGGCCATCTGCATGCCGCTGAGGTAATCGCGGATCATGTATCCCGGCCGGAGGATGAGGTCGCGAATGTTGCGGAACATGCCGCGGTTGCCCAGTCCCCAGACATCGACGTAGAGCAGCAGCGCCGACTTGAACGAGAAGCGGCCTATGCGTGCCGACTGTCCGCAACGGGGACAGTAGTTGCCCGTGAAGTGGGTGCCGCAGGTGAAGCAGTCGTGCTCCACGTCGGGCATGGGAGCCACCGTGTGAGGTGTCTGCTGCCACTGCCTGAATTTAGCGTACTTCTCCTTCAGTGTTTTCCAATCTGTCATCGCCCGTCATTCCCCGCTACATCAGCTTGCCCTTTTCCTGCAGTGTGTCGTAGTTGTTGTTCAGATTGCGCCAGTCCACCTTGCCCTGCGTGGGAATAGCGTTGATATATTTCTCGATATTGGTGTAGCCGTCGCCGTTGAGGTCGCCGTTGGCGTCAGCGGCATCGTTGGGATTGAGGCCGTTGGCCAGCTCCCATTCGTCGGGTATACCGTCGTTGTCGCTGTCTTTGTACGGCTGCCAGTCGCGGTATTCAGGATAGCCGCCCATCTGTCGCGGGTCGGTGATGATGCCCTGCTTGTAGCTGTCGTTGGACAGACGACGGTATTTGAACGTTCCTTCGTCGTTCTGACTCTTCTGGTGCAGACCCCACATGTCGCCGTAGGGATTGTCCTTCACTTTCTTCTCATAGTTAGGGACATAGTAGGCGATGCCCGTGCGCACCTCTTCGCAGATGCGCTGGTCGACGATGTCGCGGCAGGGAACTGTGGCGCCGGCATGGCTGAGCACCCAGTCGAAGGCCTGCTCGGCACCCATGATGCTGACGAAAGGCATGACGAAAGGCTCGCCAGAGCGCATCAGTGCCAGCTCGGTGGCATCCATCTCGCCGTCCTTGTCGGCAGTCTGTATACCGCCGTTCCAGTTGTCTTTCGTTATCTCGGGATAACCCTCCATGACGTTGCCTACAGCATAGACACGGCCGAACTGCTTGAAGGGGAAAAGTCCCTGCGAGCGGCTCTCGCTCTTCAGGATGCGGTGCCCCACGGCGCTCTCCTTCGGCGTCAGCGGTCCGGGCTTGTAGTAGTTGTTGATGAAGTTTGACATTGTGGTGTACTCGCCGCCGTCGGCTGTGCGGTGCACCCAGTTATATACAATATTATTTATAAAGTTGAACACGCCGCCCCAGCCTATCGATGGGTTGCGGCCCGTGTTGTCGGCCCACAGGTTGCGCATGAATGTGGTGTTCTCGCCGCCGATGGTCGAGCCGAAGCTGTGGTTCCACGTGTCGAGGGCCTTGGCCGAGATGGTGTTCTGTATGGTGACGTTCACCGTAGGCTCCTTGCGCTTGTCCTTGCCATCGTGCAGGTCGAACATGTGTCGGTAGAACGAGATGTTCTCGTCCAGTCCCCACTCGCACGAGCAGTGGTCAATCATAATGTTGCCCACGGGGTTGCCTCCGAAGCTGTCCTCGCGGTGCCACACCAGTGTCTCGCCTCGGCGGAAGCGCATGTGGCGCACGATGACGTCGTGGGTGTCCACCTGGAACGACTCGCCGGCAATGATGACGCCGTCGCCCGGCGCTGTCTGTCCGGCTATCGTGATGTAGGGAGCACGCACGAAGATGGGCGACTTCAGGCGGATGATGCCCGAGACGTTGAAGACGACGATGCGTGCGCCGCCCTGCTCGCAGGCCCAGCGGAACGAGCCGGGGCCAGAGTCGTTGAGGTTGGTGACGGTGAGCACCTTGCCGCCGCGGCCGCCGAAGGTGTACATGCCGCCGCCCTCAGCGCCGGGGAAAGCGGGAATCTTGGCCTGGCGCAGGTCGTAGGGACGTGAGGCCCAGGGCACGTAGGGACGCCCAGCCTTGGCCTCTTCAATAACAACGGGGAATGCAACTTCCCATGCGGAGTCGCTGTGTGCCGTCCATTGGCTTTGCAGCGAGTCGATAAGGTGCTTGGCCTCGTCGGTCAGCTGCGGATACTGTGCAAATGAAACTGTGGCTCCGAAAAAGAGCATACCGGCAATTGTAGAAAGTCTTTTCATGTTTAGTAGGTGATAGTTTGTTCTTGGAGTGCAAAGTTACGCCATTTTTCTGAAAGCGCAAAATATTTTGCCGGAAAAAGCTTGGCTAATTGCAAGATTGTTCGTACCTTTGCGGCAGTTGAAAAAAACAGTGACAATGAGGAAAGACAATTGTTGTGGATGGCTGATGATGGCATTGCCGCTCATCATCAGTCTTTTGTCATTTAATGTAAGTATAGCTCAAACGCAGCTCAGCATCTACAGACCGGGTGTGACGCCCGAAGGCGCCGTTTATTTCCTGCCGAAGACGGCACTACGCATCAGCGTGCTCGTAGAGAAGACAACCTACATGCCAGGCGACTTTGCACCCTACGCCCAGCGCTATCTGCGCGTGGCCGACGTGAGCCAGGAGCCGAAGACCTGCTTCCGCATAGCCGACTTGAAGGTGACGCCCTGTCCCGTGCCCGACACGACAAAGGTGTATGCCGTGAAGTTTGATGCCCGGACCGTAGCTTCACACATGACGCTCAGCGACGACGGACGTCTGCTGGCTCTGAACATTGAGGATGCGGAAGATGCTGAAGTGCCGGCACTGTTTGTGCCTGCACCGAAGCCGGAAGAAGTGAATCCGCGCCAGTTCATGGGCGAGGAAATACTGTCGTGCGGCAGCACGGCAAAGATGGCCGAGATGACGGCGCATGAGATTTACGACCTGCGCGAGAATCGCACATTACTTATAAAGGGACAGGCTGACTTCATGCCGCAGGACGGTCGCCAGATGGAAAGGATGCTGGCCGAGCTGGACCGTCAGGACCGTGCACTCTCCTCGCTTTTCGTGGGTACCACACGCCGCGACACCGTTGAGCACGTGCTGTGGATAGTCCCCGATGCCGCTACTGAGGGCAAGACCGTGCTGTTCCGCCTGTCGCAAGTGAAAGGCCTGGTGGAGGCCGACGACCTCTCGGGTGCTCCTTTCTATTACAGCATTGATGACATTACGCAGCTGCCTGCTCCTGAGGAGAATGGCAAGAAAGCAAAAAGTGCCAAAAGCCTGGAGGGCATCTATGTAAACGTGCCGGGCCGCTTGCGTGTCACCCTCTACGAAGGCATCAAACCCATACTGACCGAAGAGCATCCCGCCCCGCAGTTCGGCCAGACCATGCTGCTCAGCGGCAGTCTCTTCAACAAGCACTATGCCACGCGTCTTTACTTAGATTCGCTCACCGGCGCAGTGCTCCGTTTGGACGCCGATCAGCCCAAATAAAAAATCTATCGATAGTTTTTTTCAAAAGTCAATGGTTTTTTGAAAAAACTATCGATAGATTTTTTTATGTCTCTCAACAGCGCTTTTTGCTACATGTTCATGCCGCCGTCAACTTGTATGACCTGACCGCTGACATAGCTTGACATGTCGGAGGCGAGGAACGTTGCAACGTTGGCAATATCCTCCACCTGTCCACCACGGCGCAGGGGAATCTTCTTCTTCCATTCCTCGCGCACTTCCTCAGACAGGGCGGCAGTCATGGCTGTCTCGATAAAGCCCGGGGCGATGGCATTGGCGCGGATGCCCTTGGGCCCCATCTCCTGTGCTATCGACTTGGCCAGTGCTATCAGGCCAGCCTTTGAGGCGGCGTAGTTGGCCTGTCCGGCATTGCCGTGCACACCCACCACTGATGCCATGTTAATGATGGAACCGCCGCGCTGGCGCATCATCACCGGCACGCAGGCATGGATAAAGTTGAAGGCAGATTTCAGGTTGACGGCTATCACGGCATCCCACTGCTGCTCAGTCATACGAAGCATCAGACCGTCTTTCGTGATGCCGGCATTGTTCACCAGAATGTCGATGCTGCCAAACTCCTCCTTCACCTGCTTTACTACCTCTTCGGTCTGAGCAAAGTCAGCGGCGTTGCTGGCATAACTCTTGGCCTTCACGCCCTTGGCGGCAATCTCCTGCTCTGTCTCCTCATTTACTGCCAGGTCGGTGAAAGCAATGTTACATCCTTCCTCGGCAAACTTCAGTGCGATAGCTTTTCCGATACCGCGTGCTGCACCAGTAATCAGCGCAGTCTTTCCTTCTAATAATCCCATGTTAATTGATTGATATAATATGATTCTGCATTTAAAACGAAGGCGTCTACGCCTTGTGCTTGCCTAAAGCGCCGTAGACAAACTTTGCCACCTGAGGCTTGGTGTCCTCTTCGCGCATACCGTGGGCAATGCGGCCGTAGATATAAGGCACCTCCAAGCCCTTGATGCAATAGTGTGTGATGTCGGCCACCAAATTCACATTCTCGATGTCGAACTCGCCCATCTCCTTGCCCTCGGCAAAAACCTTGCGGAACAGCTCTACCTCGGCCAGGTCGAAATGCTTGCGCACCTTCTCCACCATCCAAATGTTGCGGAAGAACTCGGCGCGCAAGTTGCCGTTGCGCACCACCGTCTCACGAATCATGCTCAGATGGGTGTAGATGAGTTCGATGACCTTCTCCTGCGGACTGATTTTGCGTGCTGCCACCTCGTCAAGCTTATCGCTGAGGCGTTCCAGCTCCGTCTCAATCACGGCGTAATAAATATCGTCTTTCGACTTGAAATAGGTGTAGAGCGTGCGACGCCCCTTGCCCGAGGCCTGGGCAATATCATTCATCGTGGTGTTCTCAAGGCCGTTCTTTGCAAAGAGCTGGCGAGCCACGTCTACCAGCAACTGACGGGTCTTTGATATGGACATCTTTTTGAGTTATAAATTACGAATTACGAATCGTTGTAGATTCGACTTCTTGTTAATTGCACACTACTGATAGCGTGTGCAAAATTACGCATTTTCTATTTAACGTGCAAGTTTTTTCTGCCAAAATGTGGCAAAAATGAAAAAAGATGCAGAAAAATTTGCATATCTCGTGAAAAAGCAGTACCTTTGCAGCGCTTTTCGAGAAAAGCCCATTATTAACATCGCGGAGTGGAGCAGTTGGTAGCTCGCCAGGCTCATAACCTGGAGGTCGCATGTTCGAGTCCTGCCTCCGCAACTCTCAGAAGCCCGAAGTTTTTCGGGCTTCTTTCGTTTGCTGCGGCAAGACTCCTCACATGCTCCCGGTCGCAGTTCTTCGCAAAGCGAAGCGTCCCTTCGGGCCGAGCGCGAGTCCTGCCTCCGCAACAAGAGAAGCCGCAAGTGCCTTGTACAAAGGGCTTGCGGCTTCTTCTGGTAAAAACACTCGGCGCGGCGGTAAGATAAAACTGTCCAACAAGGTGATATCATAGTTCAACGACTTTTCTTTAAAAAGTCCCCCGATGCTCCCGCACCAGAGGACTGAGCTCTATTAAACATATTGTGGAACTGGTTTATCTATCAGATGACCAGCAGCAATATCACTTGTAACAAGGGCTATACCCTTTTTGATTCTCTCAATGCTCTTGGTTGTTGGCGTCCGCAGGCCGCAAGCATACTGGCGCAGTTGTGAAGCATTCATACCAACATATTCTGCAAAGGCTGTGACGTTAATCGGGTAATAACTCCTAAATTCCGCAGCACTTTAGTTTAACTTTCTTTATAAGTTCCTGAGCAACAAAAAGTTGCTCAGAATTTTACCATATCAGATTTTTCACTTACCTTAGTGTTGCAAATAAAAACAAGCAAAAATCATCAATGACATGGCAAAAGTAAATATAAAAGGTTGCCCC
>CACYYG010000026.1:12025-46778 GCA_902778535.1 uncultured Prevotellaceae bacterium | reverse complement strand
AGCTGATGGCCGAGATAGAGAAGGAGCGCGACATCATGGAGGACAGCGGTGGAGGCGTCACCCTCTGCGGCGGCGAACCGCTGATGCACCCCGAGGATGCGCTGGCAATCCTGCGTGAACTGAAGCGGCGCGGTTTCCACCGCACCGTCGATACGACGCTCTACGCCCGGCCGGAGGTGGTTGATGCCGTAGCTGCCGAATGTGAACTGCTGCTGATAGACCTGAAGCTGATGGACTCAGAGAAACACCGCCGCTACACGGGCGTAGGCAATGAGTTAATCCTTGAAAACATACGCCGCGTGGCTATGGCTGGAAAGGACTTCCGCATCCGAATCCCCCTCATCGAAGGTATCAACGCCGACGAGGCGAACATCGAGGCAACCGCCCAATTCCTCCAGTCACTTTACTCCCCTCCCTCACAGGGAGAGGCCGGGGGTGGGTCTGTTGGGCCCGTCCACTTGCTCCCCTACCACGACGTGGGCAAGGATAAACATCGTCGTATGTTGCCCCCGACACCCTATAATCCAGAGGGATTCCCGATGGCCGTTCCCTCGGACGAAACGCTGGATTGCTGCCGTCAGCAGTTGGAGGCTCATGGGCTGCAAGTAGTCATTGGCGGATAACGAATAAATGTCAATTAAAAACCACAACTATGAATAGAAGAACTTTTTTACTCGCTCTCGTCTGCTGCGGCTTCCTGACAACCCACGCCCAGATTCAGACCAATGCCGGCATCCAGTATCTGCAGTGTATGCAGAAGGACGTCTCGACTGATTTCTACGACCTGTCAAACACCTATTTCCTGGCCGACTCGCTGGTTCAGTTCGACGTGGCGAAAGGCGAAGGGCTCGTCAACTGGAAGCGCTATCGGCTGTCGCCCCGTCAGGCGTTCAACCTCAACGGCTACTGGCCCGTGAGGATGCAGATGCTCGACTTCCCCGATGCTGCCTACGACAACGACCCTAATCTGAGGATTTCCATTGAGTTCATATCGCCCAAGGCAGCCCGCATCCGTTTGCTCACCACACCCATCGTATCGAAGAATACGGATGCCAACGACCCGATGTTCTGCGACGGCTTCAAGAAACTCTCCAATAAACCCGCATGGAGGAAGGGAGAAAATGCCAATGCCATCAGCTATGGCACCGACTACGGCAGCATCGAGATTCAGCGCTTCCCCTTCCGCCTTGTGCTGAAGGACGCAAAGGGGAAGATACTCACCCAGACGCGCCATATCATCGACAACGACTCCACGCAGGTGAAGCTGCTGCCCTTCTCGTTCCTCAAACGCGGATCAGACAACTCTCGCTCGGTGAATCCCGTCTTCCTGCTCTCACCCGGCGAGCGCATCTACGGTTGCGGCGAGTCGTTCACCTCATTGAATAAGGTAGGCCAGAAGGTACACCTCTCAGTTACCGACCCTCAGGGGCCTGAGACCGACGGCATGTACAAGCCCGTGCCCTTCTACTTCTCCAACCGTGGCTACGGCATTTTCATGCACACGTCGGCCCCCGTCACCGCCGATTTCGGTGCCTCCTACATCGGTGCCCAGCGGCTCTTCATGGCCGACGAGCAGATTGATCTCTTCGTGTTCTTTGGTTCGCCCAAGGATATTCTCGACGAGTACACCAACATTACCGGCAAGAGCCCCATGCCCCCGCTTTGGAGCTTCGGCACTTGGATGAGCCGCATCACCTACTTCTCGCAGGACGAGGGTCTCGACATTGCCAAGAAGCTGCGCCAGCACAAGATTCCCGCCGACGTCATCCACTTCGACACCGGCTGGTTTGGCACCGACTGGCAGTGCGACTATGAGTTTGCCAAGGACCGCTTCGAAGACCCCGTAGGGATGCTGAAGCAGTTGGCTAAGGACGGTTTTCACACCTGTCTGTGGCAGTTGCCTTACTTTACGCCCAAGAACCGTTTCTTCGGTGAGATTGTCAATAATAATCTCCATGTAAGAAACGCGGCCGGTGGCATGCCCGTCGAAGATGCCATCCTCGACTTCTCCAACCCGGAGACGGTCAGCTGGTATCAGCAGAAGATTACGAACCTGCTGAAGCAGGGCGTCTCGACCATCAAGTGCGACTTCGGCGAGGCGGCTCCCTACAACGGCATTTATCACAGCGGCCTCGGCGGTCTCTACGAGCATAACCTCTACCCCCTGCGCTATAACAAGGCACTCTGGGAAGCTGTCGAACGCCAGTATCCTGGAGAGGGTATTATCTGGGCACGCTCAGCCTGGGCTGGTTCGCAGCGCTATGCCCTGCACTGGGGCGGCGATGCGGCTACCAATAACATCGGTATGCTGGGCGACCTGCGCGGTGGCCTCTCGTTCGGACTCAGCGGTTTCTCTTTCTGGAGCCACGACATGGGCGGCTTTGTCACGGCTTCGCCCGAGGACATCTACCGCCGTTGGCTGCCTTTCGGTTTCCTGTCAAGCCATACCCGTGCCCACGGAGCACCGCCCACCGAGCCGTGGCTCATTTCGGAGTCGTTCACCAAGGCTTTCCGCGAGAGTGCCGAAATGAAATACCGGCTGATGCCCTACGTCTATGCTCAGGCCAAGGACTGCTCCGAGCGCGGTCTGCCGATGGTGCGCGCCCTGCTGGTGGAGTTCCCCGACGACCCCGGTGCCTGGCTCGTGGAGGATGAGTATATGTTCGGGTCGCAGCTTTTGGTAGCCCCGCTCATGGAGAGCGGCAACAGCCGGATGGTCTATCTGCCCAAGGGCAAGTGGATCGACTACCAGAGTGGCAAGGTCTACGACGGCGGCTATCAGACGCTGACGGCGGGCCGCATCCCCGCCATCATCCTCGTCCGCGACGGCAGCATCATTCCCCATGCTCCGCTGGCTCAACGCACTGACCAGATACAGTGGGACAAGGTGGAGCTGAAGACCTACAAGGCATCCGCACAGCAGTGTACCGGCCTGCTCTTCAAGCCGGGCGACAAAGCATTACAAGAAATCAAGAAATAAAGAAAGCGTTATGAATAACACGGTAAACCAACGATTGGAAGCCCTTCGGGAAGAGATGCGCCGCGAGCATCTGGCAGCCTTTATCTTCCCCAGTACTGACCCGCACCAAGGCGAATATGTGCCTGACCACTGGAAAGGCCGTGAATTTATCAGCGGCTTCGACGGCTCGGCAGGCACCGCCGTCGTCACCATGACCGGTGCCGCTCTCTGGACCGACTCGCGCTATTTCCTTGCTGCCGAGGAACAACTGCGCGGTACTGAGTTCCAGCTGATGAAGCTGAAAGTCGGCGGCACGCCAACCATTGCAGAGTGGATTGCCAAAAGTATCTCAACGCTTGACACTCAGCCCTTGACAGAGGTGGGCGTTGACGGCATGGTGTGTTCGGCGGCGATGGTCAGGGAACTTGTCGGCGAGTTGCGGAGCGAGGGCGGCTTGACATTGCGAACCAACTTCGACCCGCTGGCACGCATCTGGAAGAATCGTCCGCCTGTGCCGATGAATCCTGTAGAGATATTCCCGATGGAATATACCGGCGAAAGCTGCACCAGCAAGCTGCAGCGTATACGTCAGGCCCTGCGCCGGCAACATGCCGACGGGATGCTGATGGCCTCGCTCGACGACATCGCCTGGACACTCAACCTGCGCGGTACCGACGTACATTGTACGCCTGTTTTTGTCAGCTATCTGCTCATCACTTCACACGACGCCACATTATTTATATATAAGGAGAAGTTGACGCCTGAAGTGATGGCTTATCTGAAAGCCGAGCATATCGGCGTGGAAGACTACGTACATGTGAAGGATGTCCTGCGCAACTATTTCGAGTACAGCATCTTAATGGATCCCAATGAGGTGAACCATACGCTTTTCAGCATTGCCGCTGCCGGCAACGGTCAGCGTTCGACGCCGCTGGTAATAGAGGCTGAGTCGCCCGTAAAGCGCATGAAAACGGTGAAGAACGCCGTGGAGCAGGAGGGCTTCCGCCGTGCCATGCTGCGCGACGGTGTAGCGATGGTTCGCTTCTTGAAATGGTTGGAGGAACAGACCGCTGTTTTAGGCGGACAATTCCAAAAGGATTCAGGCACGCTCACAGAGCTCTCGGTCAGCGAAAAATTGCGGCAGCTGCGTGCCGGTCAGCCACTGTTCCGCGACATCTCTTTCGACACCATAGCAGCCTATGGCCCGCACGGTGCCGTAGTGCACTATGAGCCGACACCCGAGACCGACATTCCGCTACAGCCTGAGGGCCTGCTGCTCTTAGACAGCGGCGCACAGTATCTTGACGGCACTACCGACATCACCCGTACCATCGCCCTCGGTCCGCTGACCGATGAAATGCGCCGTGTGTACACGTTAGTGCTGAAGGGACACATACAGGTGGAACTGGCGCGTTTCCCGTCGGGCATCAGTGGTACGCAGCTCGACGTGCTGGCCAAGCGTGCGATGTGGCGCGACGGCCTTAGCTACCTGCACGGTACCGGTCACGGCGTAGGGACCTACCTCAGTGTGCATGAAGGTCCTCACCAGATACGCATGGAGTGGAAGCCTGCACCGCTCTTGGCTGGCATGACTGTTACCGACGAACCTGGCATCTACTTGGACGGACGCTTCGGCGTGCGCATAGAGAACACGTTGCTCATTGTTCCGGCCGCGCCGCGTGGCACCGACGACCAGATTTCACAAGATGGCGTGACCGAATTCGGACAGTTTCTGCAGTTTGAGCCGCTCACGCTCTGTCCTATTGACAAACGTCCCATCCTGACTGAACTGCTCGACGATGAGGAACGCCGATGGCTCAACGACTATCATCAGATGGTCTGTGAACGTCTGGCTCCTTTGCTTACTGATGACGAAAAAACCTGGCTTTTTATGGCATGTTCGCCACTTTAAGGCAATAAATTGTAGATATTTGTCAGTTTTTTGGGCTTTTATTTGTTTTTTTGAATTATTAGCAGTAATTTTGCACGCTTAATTGCCCTTTCTGTTGAAATGGGCACTGAACTGATTGTAATTCTAAGATAAAATAGTCAAATGAAGAAAAGGTTAGCTTTGCTGCTGGTAGGCCTCTTCCTGTCGATAGGAATGTCGTGGGCCCAGACAACCATCAGCGGAACTGTCTTCGAGGACAATGGAGAACCTTGTATCGGTGCTACTGTGATGATTCAGGGCACGAAACAAGGCACGAAGACAGACCTGGACGGTAAGTTTACCATTACCGTTCCTGCAGGTAAGAAAATTGTCATCAGCTACATCGGTATGTTGACGCAGACTGTTACGCCGAAGAATGGCATGAAGGTGACATTGCAGAGTGACTCCCAGACAATGGGCGAAGTCGTTGTAACTGGTATCGTGAAGCAGGACAAGCGCCTGTTTACGGGATCGTCGACGAAGATTGATGCTGACAAGACGAAACTGGCAGGTATGGCTGACGTCAGCCGCTCGCTGGAAGGTCGTGTGGCCGGCGTGCAGGTGACCAACGTCAGCGGTACTTTCGGTGCTTCGCCGAAGATTCGCGTCCGCGGTGCTACCTCTATTTACGGCAACTCGAAGCCCTTGTGGGTTATCGACGGCGTTATCTATGAGGACAACGTTGACGTGAGCGCCGACGAACTGGCTTCTGGTGACGCTAAAACCCTGATTTCATCGGCTGTGGCTGGTCTGAACTCAGACGATATTGAGTCGTTCACCATCCTGAAGGACGGCTCTGCCACCTCTATTTATGGTGCGCGCGCTATGGCCGGTGTGATTGTCATCACCACCAAGCGTGGTGCCAAAGGCCGTGCCACAGTAGGCTACACAGGTGAGTTTACCACACGACTCAAGCCATCCTACAACGACTACAACATCATGAACTCGCAGGAGATTATGGGCGTCTACAAGGAAATGGCTGACAAAGGCTGGCTGCAGTTGGAGAATATGGTAAACTCGCAGAACACTGGCATCTACGGATACATGTTCCAGCAGCTGCGCAAGTACGACCCGCAGACAGGAACCTTCGGCCTTCAGAATACCGAGGCTGCACGCAACGCCTACCTGCAGGCCGCCGAGTTCCGTAACACGGACTGGTTCGACCTGTTGTTCTCGACCGCAGTATCGCAGAACCACTCCGTCAGTATTTCCAACGGTACGGAAAAGTCGCAGAGCTATTTCTCCATGTCACTGATGCACGATCCCGGCCAGTATGTGAACCGTGCCAAGGTTGACCGTTATACATTCAACGGCAACACGTCGTATGACATACTGAAGAACCTCACCGTGAAGCTTGCCGCACAGGGTAGCCACCGTGAGCAAGAGGCCCCGGGCTCACTGAACCAGACCACCGACGTGGTGACGGGTGAGGTGAAGCGCGACTTCGATATTAACCCCTTCAGCTACGCGTTGAATACTAGTCGCTGCCTGGATCCCAAAATCAACTATACCCGTTTCTATTCGCCGTTCAATATCTTCGACGAGCTGGAGTACAACTATAATGACATCACCGTCGACGAGCTGATGTTCCGTGGTGAGCTGGAGTACAAACCCGTGAAGACGGTAACCCTGAGCGGACTTATCTCTACCCGTATGAGCCACACCAAGCGTCAGCACAACGTGATGGACAAGTCGAACCAGGCCAACGCCTACCGTGCCGGTACCGATGCGCAGGACGACAACTCCACCGTCCGCTACAGCAACCCGTTGCTCTTCACCGACCCCGATGACGAGCTGGCCCTGCCCGAGAGCGTGCTGCCCGAAGGTGGTATCAAATATCAGTACGACGACCACATGCGCTCGAACAACTTCCGTGCCATGGCCGAATATCGTGACGTGTACAACGATAAGCACACTGTCAACCTGATGCTCGGAACAGAGTACAGCAGTGTGAAGCGCACACCGACCACTTGGACCGGCTGGGGCTATCAGTACGACAACGGTGGTATCGTCTATACACCATACACCTGGCTGAAGCAGTATAATCTGGAGGGAACGAAATACTTCTCGGAGTCGTTCACCCGTACCAATACCCTGGCTTACTACGGTCAGGCCGTCTACAGTTTCGCACAGCGCTATACCATCAACGGCACATTCCGCTATGAGGGTACCAACCGCTTAGGCAAGAGCCGTAAGAGCCGCTGGCTGCCCACGTGGAACCTCTCGGCCGCCTACGACATGACCAACGAGCCCTTCCTGCAGTCAACCAGTGAATGGCTGTCGCAGCTGAAACTGCGTGGCAGTTACTCGCTGACAGCCGATACCGGTCCTTCATGGGTGACCAATGCCAACGCCATCTTCATGCCTCAAACAGCATGGCGTCCCTACACGACGGCACAGGAATCAGAAATCTATATCTCGAACTTGGGTAACTCAGAGCTGACCTACGAGAAGAAGCATGAGCTGAACTTAGGTGTCGACCTCGGTTTCCTCAAGGACCGTATCGCCCTGAACTTCGATATCTACTGGCGTAACAACTTCGACCTTATCGGTCCGACCTATACTCAGGGCGTGGGTGGCGAAATCTTTAAGTACGCCAATGTGGCCGACATGAAGTCGAACGGTATCGAGATTGGTCTCTCGACAGTGAACATACAGAACCAGAACTTCAAGTGGACCAGCGACTTCATCTATTCGAAGGCTGAGAACGAGATTACATCACTTGACGTAGCCAGCCGTGCCGTTGACTTGGTCAGTGGACAGGGCTATGCCTTGGAAGGCTATCCCGTACGTGCCATCTTCAGCTATGAGTTCATGGGACTGAACGAGGAAGGTCTGCCTCAGGTGAAGAACGAGAGCGGTGTGACTACCGTAGGTGACGTGAACTTCCAGGAGACCGAAGGACTGAAAGACTTCCTGATCTACGAAGGCCCGTCCGACCCGACGTGGTACGGTTCGTTTAACAATACCTTTACCTATACTGACAAATGGGGTCGTCTGAACCTCGATGTCTTCATCACCTACAGTGGTGGCAATGTCGTACGCCTTGACCCCGTATTCCACTCTGGCTACAGCGACCTGAGTGCCCTGCCACGTGAGTTCAAGAACCGCTGGATGATGGCAGGTGACGAGCTGAAGACCAACATTCCAACCATCGCCTCACGCAACCAGCTTGACCGCTACGGCTCCTACGCAATGAGCACGGCCTACAATGCTTACAACTACAGCACGGCACGCATTGCCAAGGGTAACTTCGTCCGCCTGAAGGAGGTGGCACTGACCTACGCCTTGCCACAGCAGTGGCTTGCCAACAGCTTCATCAACAGCGCATCGCTGAAGCTGGCCACCACCAACCTCTGTCTGCTCTATGCTGACAAGAAGCTGAACGGACAAGACCCCGAGTTCATCAATGCTGGTGGTGTGGCATCGCCTATATCAAAGCAGTTTACCGCAACCCTGCGATTAGGCTTCTAATAGATTGAAGATTGAAAATGAGAAAATTGAAAATGATGATGAAGAGATATATCAATAACTATGTTGCAGGGCTTCTCGTAAGTTGCGGCATCGCCGTAGCCTTCACATCCTGTGACAAGCTTGACGAGGTGCCCGACAACCGCTCAGAAATAGACAATGCCGAAAAGGTGGCACAACTCCTCACGTCGGGATATCCCAAATCTTCCCCCGCAGTCATCTGCGAGCTCAGTGGCGACAACCTCGTTGACAACAACGTCGTGGTACCTGCCACTCACAACGGTGCATACTCCGCCTGGCATGACGAGGCATACAAATGGGAAGACATCATGAACTACAGTACTGGCGAGCAAGACACTCCCTATGCTGTATGGGAAGCCAACTACCAGGGTATTGCCGTTGCTAACCATGCCATTGAGGCCATGAAGCAGATGAGCAATGACCCCGCCCATGATCCGCAGTTTTCAGCATCATGGGGCGAGGCACATATTCTGCGTGCCTATCTGCACTTCGTTCTTGTCAACGTTTTCGCTGAGGCTTATAAGGATGAGGCACAGAGTTCTCAGGATTGGGGCATCCCCTACACCACCGAGCCGGAGACCGTAGTGAACGTTGACTACAGCCAGCCGCAATACCGCAAGAGCGTGGCAGAGGTTTACAAGCTCATCGAGCAGGACATTCTCGAAGGCATCGACCTCATAGACGACTCAAAGTATAAGGTTCCCGCATACCATTTTAATAAGAATGCTGCACATGCCTTCGCTGCACGTTTCTATCTGTTCTGGCGCAAGTACGACAAGTGCCTGGAGCATGCCAATGCCGCACTGGGCAATAACCCTGCCTCCATGTTGCGCAAGTGGTCGTCGCTCAACACGAACACGATGGACACCCGTCTGAACGACTACAACGACGAGAAGGCAGCCTGCAACTTCCTCATCCAGCCCACCTATTCGATTCAGGACCGCATGATGAGCGCCTGCCGCTATTGCATCAATAACGGTAAGAAGTTCGATGATGACGAGGACGGCTCGAAGACAGTATACAGCACCGATGACATTCTCTACAAGGGCGGCGGTCCCAACTGGACAGGCTATGTGCCCGCCTACGCCGGCAACCTCTTCATTTGGGGTAACCAAGACTATGGCGTGTGGCTCTTCCGAGTCTATGAGTACTTCGAGTACACGGACAAGATTGCGGGTATCGGCTATGTACACATGCTCTATCAGCCCCTCACCGCTGAGGAGACACTTCTCTGCCGCGCAGAGGCCAAGCTCTTCTTAGGTGATCGCGAGGGAGCCATCACCGACCTGGGCTATTGGACAACTTCGAAGATGGTTGAGACTCCGCTCACGCAGTCTGGCATCGACAATAAATATGGCGGTGAGCCCGGTTCACAATATGTCGACGACCTGCACATGCAGGAGATGAGTTCCGAGTTCAAGCAACTCACTGACGAGGAGATGCGCGTGCTCTACTGCATCCTGCACTTCCGCCGCATCGAGAATATGTTCGAGGGTCTGCGCTGGTTCGACATCAAACGCTACGGCATTACCGTACACCACGCCTACCGTGGCCCGCAGGAAGACGAGATTCACCACGACTGGCTGAAATGGAACGACCCGCGCCGTGTGCTGCAGATTCCCAACAACGTCATCAATGCCGGCTATCCCAGCAACGACCGCACTGATCCCTACAGCGTGAATCAGGACGGCTATCAGACCAAACCCTACACTGTGGCACAGTGAGTTTTTAGAATTAAGAGTTTTTGCTACGCAAGTAAAAATTAAGAATTATGATTAAGAAAGGAATAAAAATATCGCACCTATGCCTCTGTGGGTTGGGTCTACTCTGTGCCATCAGTCTCTCCTCCTGCCGCAGCGAGGACGACCTGACAGATACCATCTTCGACACAAGCATACCGGCTGTCGACCCGAACAATGCTACTGCTGACTTCGACCAGTGGCTGTACGACAACTTTGTCAAGCCTTATAATGTAGAGGTACAATACCAGTTCAACTTCCCCGCCTCCGACCTGAGTTTCCAACTGGCACCGGCTGACTATAACCGTTCGCAACTGTTGGCTCACATGATCCGCTACTTGTTCTACGACGTCTATACGAAGTATGCCGGCGAGGAGTTCATGAAGATGTACGGACCCCGCATCTTCCACTTCATCGGTTCTACGGGCTACAATGCTACGACAGGTACCGAAGTGTTGGGTACGGCTGCTGGCGGTGTGAAGATTACGCTCTACAACGTCAATGAGATGAAGCCCTACTCTGAAGGCGTACAGTATAACGCCGATGACATCACGGTGCTTAACGAGCGTTTCTTCCACACCATGCACCATGAGTTCTCGCACATCCTGCATCAGACCAAGTCCTATCCCGTGACGTTCGGACAGGTGACATCGGGCACTTATGACCCCATGACCTGGCAGGAGCGTGACAGCGTTATCACGCACCAGCTCGGCTACGTCACCCACTACGGTTCCAGTGCCACCTACGAGGACTTCGTGGAGACGCTCTCATGCATCATCACCGATACCGACGTGCGCTGGATGAACCGTATCATCAGTGCCTGCTGTAAAGGTATGCGTCAGGGCGACAAGGAAGAAGTACGGGTGCTGGTGGACTCACTCCATATTCCCGACTTCGACAATCCTTCGAAGCCCTGGAACAATTTCACCCTCTATCACCAGACGCAGGAGTTCAATACCAACAGCAACGAGTATGACGACACCGACGTCTATGTCATTGAGGCACACTTGAACAATGCCAGTGAGTATAACTCAAAGACGGGCAGCAATACCCCCAAATACAGGTATCAGAGGTTCCGTACCTTCACTTCTTTTGGCGAGTTCCTCGACTGGGTGGAGTACACCAAGGATGACGAGGTGGACGGTATCAATGCCATGCTGAAGAAAATCAGCATCGCCACTGACTGGTACACTGAGCGCTGGGGCCTTCACGCCTTCGAGCTGCGCAATGAAGTACGCTATCGTCAGGACCACATCAATGAGTGGCTCCGCAGCGATGACGTGAAAATCTACGACCTGAAGTGAAACAACGGATTGAACGAATGAAACAAATTGTTATGGAAAAGACTATAAACAAAGGACGACTGGTAGTTCTGTCATTTATCATTTGCCAATTATTATGTAGCACAATGCTGACTTCCTGCCGTTTTGAGGACGAGGATTACTTCGACGAGTCGGCCGCCCAGCGCATTGAGACGATTACCGGTAATATTAAGCAGACACTGGTGAACGCTCCGAATGGTTGGGTGATGCAGTATTTCACTGGCACGGACGATATCGAAGGTTTCAACATCATGGTCCGTTTCGACAACAACAACAAGGTCACCATGGGTGGTGACCATCGCTTCCTGCGTGACGGCAAAGCCGGCATTTACACTGAGTATGCCAGCCTTTATGAGCTGTTGAAGGAAGACGGTCCTGTGCTGGCCTTCAATACGTGGAATGACGTGCTGACCCCACTCGTTGATCCTGTCGACCCCTCGGCAGCACCTAAGAATCTGGTGAAGGACGGTGAGGGCATGAAGGGCGACCACAACTTCGTAGTAATCTCTTACGGCAGCGACGAGGTGCTGCTGCGTGGCGAGCGCCATAGTGCCCGTGTGCGCCTTGTTCCCTGCGACAGCTCGTGGGAAAATTATCTGGCAGCCACCAACACCTTGAAGAGTTATTATGCCACGTCTACCATCACCAACTACTATGTGACCAACGGCACTGACACGCTCTATTTCAAGAACCTGCGCAGGGGTGTTATCACCTATTGCGAGCGTATTGACGACCCGCTGTTCCCCACCACGATCAACTGTGTCTTCACGCCGACAGGTTTCCGCCTGCACCATGAGAACGACATCAAGGGCACCAAGTTCCAGGAGTTCCACATGGCAGCCGACAGTACTTGTCTCCTTTCCGAGAACGACAGCGTCAAGGTCATTGCCCTTTGGGACAACTACATCGTCAATGCACGCAACGCAACATGGAACTTTGACTTGGAGCAGCTGACCGACGCCCAGAAAGCTTTGGCTGATCAGATTGATGCAGAGCTGAAGAAGTTCAACAAGAACTATTCGGTGGCCAGCATCGGCCTGGGACGCTCAACAGGAAAGAATGCAGTCAAGGGACTGGTTCTTACCTATTATACCAATGCTGCCAAGACAAAGTCCAACACTGCCGGTTTGGCTCTTAACACCAGCCGTCCTGCCTATGGGCAGATGCAGATAGCCTACGATGCGGAATGTAAAGTGGATGGCAACATGGAAGCTTTAGCAAACAGGTGTGATGCAGAAACGCTGTTACGGCAGTTGGCCGCTACACTCTCCGGCACATACGACATCGTTCCCAATAACTATTTCCTGCCAACAGGCTGCACCCTCCAGGCTGTTGGCAGTGGCAACAAGTATGTACTGAAATAACAACTATAAAAAGAACCCCATTATGAAGAAACTTTTACTCATTGCGGTGATGGCTGTGATATCCCTAACCGCCAGCGCCCAGCGCAAGTACAGTCCGACGGACGTCACGAAGAGCCGTCAGCACATAACCCACCAATCTGCACAGAAGGGCTCCTTCCAGGCTGCAGAATTTAAAAATGCCCCCGTCATCAGCATGGGACGCATAGGCAAGAAGCTCACCCTCGACGCCTCTCGCCTCCAGCCCGTGCAGCACACCAAGGCCATGCCGGTGATGAACCAGCGTCAGGCCAAGATGATGAACACCAAAGGCCGTCTGACCAGCGGAAGGCTGACTAACCTGAAGCCCACCATGACGGTGCAGACCAACGCTCCCCGCAAGGCTCCCACGTTCCGTGACAGCTACACCGGCAAAGCCACCGACTATTTCACCAAAACGGACACAGCCTGGGTCATGCAGCCTGCTATTGCTCAGCTCGAGGATGGCACCAACGTCAACGTGCTGGTGGACGTCATTCCCCTGGAGGCACAGATGAAAGAAACCCTGTCTGCCCTTTATCCCAACGGTGTGCCCGTGGAGTACACCATGGAGGACGATGCCATCACCATCAAGCCACAAGCGATTGCATCCTACGAGGATGAAAATGGCGTGAGGAACTATCTCACTCTCTTCTGCGCCAACAGCGACGACGAGAACGGTGTTATTTGTATGCAGCTGGCCGACGACGGTCTGCTGAAGGTTGTCAATGGCAACTGGATTGCCCTCGGCGAGTTCGCTGGAGTGCCTTTCGACGAGGACATGGGAGACAGCGAGGCGTTCATCGGTGTTGATGAGCTCTATGTCGGCGTGCGCTATGTCTACGATGGACAGAAACAGGGCTTCACCTCCGAGCAGGAATATAAGGCTTATGGCTTTGATATTCGTACAAGTGAAGGCGTTAGATGGACCATGGGCATTGGCACATGGACGGAGGACGGCGAGGACTACCCCGTGTTTATCAACCTCTCACCCTTCGACGACATGTTCTCTACCATCTATCCTGATGGCATTTATGTGGATTACAAGAAGGAGGGAAACACCTATACCGTGGAGCCTCAGGTAATTGCAAGTGCCAGAAACGAAGATGGAACCACTGACTATATCATGATTTTCAGTGGAACAAATGAGAATACTGGAGATATTGTCTTCAAAATTGCCGAGGACGGCACACTGACTACCATCGATAATGAGAGCATTATTATTGCAGCATGGAGTACCGATAAGTATGATCCTACGTTTGAAACCTATTTAGGCTATTACACCTACACTGACAGAGTTAAATACCTGTTGCCAGACGATCCCGATCCAGCACCCGAGATAGTTTCGTTTGCCCCCAATGAATTGGTGCTCTTTGCGGGATGGGGAACTACAGGTTATAGCTTTTCATACAATTTAGCTGTTGGTGCACCATACGTGCCTACCAATTTTATCAATGGAACAAAAGATTTGGCAACTTCGTTCAATTGGTCTGCACGCGAATTGCTCCCAGACGCAGAAGAGAACCTTATAACTGCTAATACAAAAGACTTCTCTCTTACGCTCAATCCAGACGCCACATATACTGACATTTCACTTGTTGCAGCCAATGGAGATGCTAAGAGTGATTCTGTCTATTTTGGACGGCGCTATATGGAAACAGATGAAAATGGCAATCCTACAACGACTCCTGTATATGAGGGCTTCTATATGTATGCTGGTGGTGGTGAAAGTAGTTTTGAATTTGATGATGGCAGTTATGCTATGGTGAGCCGCTACAATCCCGACGGTGAGGTGGCTTTCTATACTAATTGGGCTACGCCTGATTATACTACAACTTTAAGAAACCCGTACAGCATATCAAAGATTTATTCTTATCAGGGAAAACCCGCAAAACCGCTTTTCCTGACAGGCGTTAAGCTGCCTGTGCTCAACCTCACCAACACAACAGATGATTTTAATCTGCATGTAACGTTGTACAAATGTACACGCTCAAGCAATGAACGCATAACGTTAGGTGATGTAATAGCCGAGGGCGATGCTACTATAGATAATGTTACAACAGAGCAATTTTCTAACGTGACTTATAGCATAGTCAATTTTGACGAACTATATGTGGAAGATGAGTTTGGTATGAGTGAGACTCTTGATTATCTGTTCATTGAAGACGAGTTCCTCGTAATGATTAGTGGCATAGACAACGGTACCTTTAGTGGACGTTTTGCCAGTATGTCAAACAATAGCGAGGACTTGTCAGTGACGTGGTTTGAGGAATCGTCAGAGGAAGGATCTCTGTATTCTTTTACTGGTTGGAAACCAGCAATAATGCTTGGCCTCAATGATGCCACCTACGGCTACCTGCATACTGAAGACAATACTGATCTGAGCTTTGGTAAGGACGGCGGCACGTCAACCCTCCACATCGATCCCATGTACTATTCTGTAGACGAAGAGACCGAGGAGTATTCTTATCTGCTCTATGTAGAAAGTGTCACTGAAGATGGCGAGGAGGCAGAGGAAATTCCCGAATGGATTTCTGTTGATATTGCCAATGAGGACTACACCACGGCCATCGGTACCGATGAAGAAGGAAATGAATATGAGTACTTCGTCAATGGCATTGACTATGACATGGTGATTACCGTTGATGCACTTCCCGAGGGCGTTGACGGCCGTACGGCTGAGATGGTGTTTATGCAGAAGGGTGCTCTGCTGAAGGTAAAGGTGTCACAGGGTGAGATGCAGGGCATCAGCACTGTTGTGACCGCCAAGCCTCTGAACAACAAGCACGTCTTCAACTTGGCTGGACAGCGCGTAAACAATGCTAAGGGCATCGTCGTAAAGGACGGTCGCAAAGTCATCGTCAAGTAATTTTTATACGCTATATTATCAGTAACCACGTGGGTTACTGTTAGTAACCACCGCGGTTACTGACAGTAACCCACGTGGTTACTTTTTTTTGGTTACTGATATATTCACCATCGAAGGCTTATTTTTGTTCTTAATTATGGTTAATAAATTTGGCGTGTCGCTCTTTTCTACGTAAATTTGCATCATCTACCTGATTATTAACAACAAAGGAAACCATTATGGATTACAAGATTATCGACATTGAGGGCGTAGGCGAGGTCTATGCTGCTAAACTGACTGCTGCAGGCATTAATAAGGTAAGTGAACTGTTGGAGAAGTGCGCAGCTCCGAAGGGCCGCAAGGAACTGGCTGAGCAGACTGAGATTCCCGAGAAGCTCATCCTGCGCTGGACCAACCATGCCGACCTGTTCCGCATCAACGGCGTGGGGCCGCAGTTCGCTGAGTTGCTTGAGGCCGCCGGCGTCGACACAGTGAAGGAGTTCCGCCATCGCGTGGCTGAGAACCTGCAGCCGAAGCTGGTAGAAGTTAATGACGAGCGCCACATCTGTGGCCGTGTGCCCGCTGTTAGCGAGGTGCAGAAAATGATTGACCAGGCAAAGGAACTGGAGCCGAAGGTAACCTATTAAACAGTGCAATTTCAAAGATTTTTATTAACAGCCTTTGCCATGCTCTTGTGCTGCATGACAAAGGCTATTCCCGCATATCCAGGACTCACAAGCCGCCAGCAGCCCGATGGCACATTTTTTTCTGTTCGTCTGCATGGCGACGAGTATCTCTGCTTTACCACTACTGAGGATGGCTATACCGTTACGCGACGCGCCGACGGTTATTATTGCTATGCCCGCCTCAATGCCGACGGACAGCTGGAGCCTACCGATGTGATAGCCCGCGACGCTGAGCAGCGCACCGAGGCAGAACGCCAGTGGCTGCAGGGCATCGGCAAGTGTCTGATGCCGGCTATGAGCAGTGAGGCTGCCGGCCGCTACAAGGCTGAGCAGATGCGGCGCGCTCGTGCGCGTGCTGCCGCTCAGTCTGATTCGCCCTTGTACGATTACAGCAACTTCCGAGGACTCATTATCCTTGCCGAGTTCAATGACCGCAAGTTTGAGCGTGAAGACTATCCGCAGATGGTCGAAGCGATGGTAAATCAGGAAGACTACAAAGGCTACGGACTCGTAGGCAACGGTGTCTTTACAGGCAGTGTGCGCGACTATTTCCACGACAACTCCAGTGGCGTTTTCACTCCGCAGTTCGATGTTGCCGGTCCTTTCACCGTAAATGTCAGTGAGGAATATCCCAATCAAACCGCGAGGGCTGCACAGCTGATGAAGCGCGTTGTCGATGCTGCCGATAAGGACGTAGACTTCAGCAAGTACGACCTTGATAATGATGGCCTCGTCGACATGGTCTACATCATCTTCGCCGGCTATGGTTCCAACTATGCGGGTGAAGAGTCGAAATACATCTGGCCCCATGCCAGTATGTTTTTCGATCCTTCCTCCTTTAACTACATCAAAAAGGACGATGTGTACTTGGGCCGCTATGCCTGTTCCACAGAGATGATGGGCACGCCAGACTACGGATTCTTCGACGGCATTGGCACGATATGTCATGAGTTCAGCCATGTGCTCGGCTTGCCCGACCTTTATGATACCGACTATGAGAAGGGTGGGGGACAGAGCGCCGATCCGAGCGAGTGGAGCATCATGTCTGGCGGCAGCTATCAGAACAATGGCCGCACACCGGTAGCCTATACACTTTACGAGCGCTATGCCCTCGGCTTTGCCACACCTGAAGTCATCGACGAGGAAGGCAGCTACCAGTTGGATGCCATTGGCGAGTCAAACTTTGGCTACAGGCTCAATTCACAGGAGAAGAATGTCTTCTTCCTCATAGAGAACCGACAGCAGTCGTCGAAGTGGGACAAACACCTGCCAGGCCACGGTATGCTCGTTTTTCGCGTTGACTCCACCAATGCCAGTGTGTGGGAAAGAAACGAGGTGAACTGCAACCCTAAGCACAACTACTTTGTGCTGCTGCGTGCAGGCGGCGGTAATGCTTCGACTGCGAAGGCAAGCGATCCGTTCCCCGGCACCAAGCGTGTCACTACGCTGAACAATGTCACCTCCCCGGCTAACCTGATGACTTGGAGCGGTCAGCCATCTATGCTGGGCTTCGAGAACATCAGCGAGGGAAGGGGTGGTCGCATCACCTTCGACATCGTCGATGTCAACGTGCTGCGCAGCATCGCTTTAGCCGAGAAGTTCACCCTCGCCCAGGGTCTCTCCATGCAGATGGAAACTGTGCGCACACCCGACTATGCACCCTATACGCTGGAGTGGTTTACTGACAATCCTGCTGTCGCAACCATTGACGCACGCGGCGTTTTGACTGCCCGTCAGGTGGGGCAGGCCACCATTACTGTAGTGGCCAATGGCGATGAGCAGTTGTCGGCCCAGTGTGTCGTCACTGTGGAGGAATCGCAGCTTGTGCCCGATGTGGCAACATACCGTGAGCAGGCCGACGGCGTTGAGTCTGTCCTCAGCCTGAACGATGCCCTGGTGGTCTTCTCCAGCGACAGCAAGGCCTTCGTGCGCGATGCCTCGGGTGCCCTGTGCATCGACATTGAAGGATTGGGCGTTGAGACCGGTGATTTGCTCAACGGCATCATCTTTGGCGAGAAGACCACGGTCAACAATATTCCTACGCTGGTTGCGGCCAATGCTGCCTCTAACAGCAGCGGTTTCACAGTGGATAAGGGCCATGAGGTGACGCCGCGACGCATCAGCATCAGCGAGCTGACCGATGCCGACCGCTGCGACCTCGTCACCCTTACTGCCGTCACCCTGGAGCGCACCAGCAATCGTGTGTGGATTGCTAATGGCGACCAGCGCATCCGCCTCTTCAATCTTTTCCAGATTCCTAACCTGGCAGGTGCTCCCAAGACGCTGACAAACAAGTATTTCGATGTCACAGGCATCTACTATACCAATATTGATTCGGGAAAGATTATCGACGAGATGGAGATGACAGCCTCCATCGTTGAGGTGGAAGCTCCGTCAGGCATCAGTGGCATCAGTCTTGACAACCTCGATGCTGCCACGCCCGCCGTCGTCTATACCACCGACGGGCGTCTCGTGGCTCGCACCACTGTGGGCCGTCTCACCACGCTGCCCCTGCGTCATGGGTTCTATGTAGTCAGGACAGCAGCAGCGGCCTGGCGCTATATTCGCTAAATTAAACTATTTCCTACTTTATTCGTCAAAGAACTGTATATCACAAATTAAAATACAATGAAGAAAATATTGATTCCATGCATCTGCCTGCTGATGGCAGTGGCCTTGACAAGCGCCGACAAGAAAGAAGACGTGATGAAGAAAGAGAATGGCACCTACGTGGTGAACACCACCACGCTGGGCAAGGATGTCGTGGGCTACGAAGGCCCTACGCCGCTGAAGGTCTATATCAAGAGCAATAAGATTCAGAAGATAGAGTTCCTCGAGAATCAGGAGACTCCGCGCTACTGGAAGAAGATGGTGTCCTTTATTGAGCACAAGTGGGACGGCATGAAGGTACAGGACGCCAAGACCGCTCAGGTGGACGGCTGCACCGGCGCTACCTACAGCAGCGATGCTGTCAAGGCCAACGTCAAGCTCGCCGTAGAATACTATCTGAAGAACAAATAGTAGTATATTCCTATAAGAAAAAACAGGCTTTCGACCGCAATCGAAAGCCTGTTTTTTTTGCCCTGTGGCCAACAGAGCAGTTTTAGTTATGCAGGCTGATGGTCAGTTTCTGCAGGTCCTTGTCCTGCGAGCTGGTGCCTATGAGAATCTCGTATTCGCCGGGCTTTACCCGCATGGTGTTGGTCTCGGAATCCCAGAACTCGAAGTTCTTGCGCTCAAACTTCAGCTTAGCGTTAACTGTCTGTCCGGCCTTCACATCGACGCGCTCGAAGGCCCGGAGGCTCTTCAGCGGACCGTCGGGATCCTGCGGGTTGCGGATATAGAGCTGCACAACCTCGGTGCCGTCACGCTGCCCTACGTTCTTGACAGGAACGGTGATGGTGAATCCCGGTCCCGGATTCTGGGCGGATGTCTCGACAATAGCAGGCTGGCCTAACTCAAACTTTGTGTAGCTGAGTCCATAGCCGAAGGGGAACAGGGCGTCGTTGAAGTAACGGTAGGTGCGGCCCTTCATCGAGTAGTTTTCATAATCGGGCAACTGGCTGCTGCTCTTGTAGAACGTAACCGGCAGTTTTCCTGACGGGTTGACATCGCCGAAGAGCACGTCGGCAATGGCCGTGCCGCCTTCCTGCCCCGCATACCAGGCCTGCACGATGGCGTCGCAGTATTCGGTCTCAGGCTGCAGGGCGATGCACGATCCGGAGCAGTTGACGAAGATGATGGTCTTGCCGGCCTCCTTCAGCGCTTTGAGGAAGTCGCGCTGCACCTTCGGCAGCTCGATATGGGTGCGGTCGCCACCCTTGAAGCCGTCGATGTCGACGGGCATTTCCTCGCCTTCAAGAGCCGATGAAATGCCACCTACGAAGATTACCTTGTCGATGCCTTTCAACTGGCTGATAGTCTGCTGGTAGTCGATGGGATGCTCCTTGGCAATGTTGATGGCCAGATTGGCGTTGTAGGTGTGGATATGCGAGAATCGCACTTCAATGTTGTAGCTCTTGCCGGCTTCTGCCTGTATGGCCACTCGGTTAGGCGTGGTGCGCCAGATGTGGTGGCGGAACTTCTGCTGTCCCTCGATGTAGAGCTCGAAGTGTCCGCAACCGTCCACATTCACCACGTATTCGCCAGCCTCCTTCGGCGTGAAGACGGTCTCATACTTAGCCGAGAAGTCCTCAAGCTGCACGCCGGGAGCGAAGTTGTGCATGCCGAAGGTGGTGACAGCCAGCGGCTGGGTGTAATACTGCGTGGTAACGGGCTTGCCCTCCATCTTGCGGTTGTTCCAGAACGTTCCCTTCATGCCTTTCTTCCCCTCGAAGGTGCAGTCGCTGGCCATCAGACATTCAAACACCCTGTCGTAGGTCAGGTCGCAGCCGGCGGCGTAGAACAGCTTCTTCTGCTTGGCCTTGATGCCGTCGAGAATGGTGACGGTATGGTTGGGCGTGCCGTTATAGTTGCCCCACATCATCGGTTCGTTGTCGGCGTTGGGGCCAATGACGGCAATCTTCTCAGCGTTTTTCTTCAGCGGCAGGATGTTGTTGTTGTTTTGAAGCAGTACAATCGTCTGGCGAGCCATATCGAGGGCAGTCTGGCGGTGCTCCTTCGAGTCCATTGCCGAGTAGGGAATCTTCGACCATTCCACCAGCGACGGGTCGTCCATCTCGCCCAGGTCGAAGCGGCCTTCCAGCAGGCGGATGACGTGCTTGTCGACCTCGGCTTCGGTCATGAATCCGCGCCTTACGGCCTCGGGAATGTTGCGGTAGGCATAGCCGTAGCCGCACTCCACGTCGGTGCCTGCGATGGCGGCCTTGGCCGAGGCATGGGTGGCATCGGATGATGACTTGTGCGACTCATAGAAGTCGCTGACGGCTCCGCAGTCGCTGACCACCAGGTACTTGAAGCCCCACTCGTCGCGCAGGATGGTTTGCAGCAGGCGCTGCGAGCCGCAGCAGGGGTCGTCGTCGAGGCGCTGGTAGGCACACATCACCTCGCGCACTTTGCCGTCCTGCACGCAGGCCTGGAAGGCAGGCATATAGGTCTCCCAGAAATCGCGTGGAGAGACATCGTTGATATTCACTGTGTGGCGCGTATATTCAGGACCGCTGTGTACGGCGTAATGCTTGGCACAGGCCCAGAGCTTGCGATATTTCGAGTCCTCAGGACCCTGCAGGCCGCGAACCACCTGCACGCCCATCACCGAGGTGAGGTAGGGGTCTTCGCCGTAGGTCTCCTGACCGCGTCCCCAGCGGGGATCACGGAAAATGTTGACATTGGGCGTCCAGACCGAGAGACTGTGGAACTTCTCGTCTTCGCCCGAGCCGCGATACATACGCTCGTTGTACTGGGCACGGAACTCGGTGCTGGCTGCATCGAACACCTTGTACAGCAAGGCGGGGTTGAACGACGAGGCCATAGCTATCGGCTCGGGGAAGACCGTCACGTTGCCCATATTGGCAGCACCGTGCAGGGCCTCGCTCCACCAGAAGAACTTCTTGATGCCGAGGCGGGGGATGGCCGGGCTCTCGTCGAGCATCAGCATGGCTTTCTCCTCCAGGGTGAGACGACTGCAGAGATCCACGGCGCGCTCTTTGGCGCTCAACTCCGGATTCTGATAGGGCAGACTCTGTGCGGCAGCAAGTAGTGCCAGTCCGCAAAAGGTAAGTGTAGTAATAATTCTCATTTTTGTATATTGTTGGTTACGAGACTCAACGGTGGTCGGTTCCGACTGCAAAGTTAGCAATAATAATGCTCAATACAAAAATAAAACAGTATTTTTGCGTGCCTGGGTTAAAATAAAGTAATGATATAGCAGATGGCACAAGACGCTGAAGGCGTCTTGTGCCATCTGCTATATCATTACCTAAAATAATCCTGCTGTTGCGTTTGAAATCAGCAAGAGGGCCAGAAGAGTTAAAACCATGCCTTGGTTTTAATAAACAATGGCTTGGTTTTAACAAACCACGTCATTGTTTTATCAGTCAATGGCGTAGTTTTAACTTTATCATCCATCTCCAGTTCTTTCTTCTATTTCCCGCGTTGTTTCGGACGTTCCTTCTAATAAGATGGTGTAGGAGAAGTTTTAGAAGACTCGACTTTTCGCAAGTTGAGTTAGGCGACGGGGAGTAAGACGCGGGACTGCTGGAGAAAATAAAAGACCGTTTGTTTGGCAGATTAGAAAAAAATACTTATTTTTGCAGTCGTAAAGCGAAGAGTGACTGTAATAAGGAGCGAGATGATAGTAGCCAATCCGATATATGACATAGTGTTCAAGTACTTGATGGAAGATGAACGCATAGCCAAGACCATCCTCTCAGCCTTGCTGAAAATGGATGTCGTGGACGTGAAGGTTCGCCGTAATGAGTACACAAACAGTAACCGTGAGAACCTGTCTATCTTCCGGATAGACTTTGGGGCCACCATCCAGCAGACGGATGGCTCCAAGCAACTCATTCTGATAGAGTTGCAGAAGACTTGGCTGGAGACGGAGACCCTTCGCTTCCGACAATACTTGGGCGTGCACTATGCTAATCCTGAGAACATTCTGCCAGAGAGCAAGGAGGGCTATGCCATCCCGATGATTACGGTCTATCTTCTTGGGCATAAAGTAGGTGACATTGAGGAGCCTGTGCTCTACGTCCGCCGTCACTCATACGACTATAATGATAACCTTGTGACGAAGGGTCTGCCGAATCCTTTCATCGACAGTCTGACGCATGACAGCATCATCGTGCAGATTCCCCGTCTGCACGGACAGGTGAATAACCGTGTGGAGAAAGTGTTGAGCATCTTCGACCAGTCACAGATGGATGGTCCGAACAAGCAGGTGCTGAACATAGATGAAAGTCTTTATGCTGACGATGCGGATATGCTGCATATTGTGCACCGGTTGATGGCCGCTGCCTCAGACAGTAAGATGCGCCACGAGATGAATGTGGAGGATGAATATTACTCCGTCATCGAGAAACGTGACACGACCATCATGATGAAAGATCGGCAGATAGCTCAGCAAAATGCCACTATCCTGGAGCAGGGTGCCACTATTCAGGAGCAGGGCGCAACTATTCAGGAGCAGGGTGCCACTATTCAGGAGCAAGATGCTACTATTCAGGAGCAGGGCGCCACTATTCAGGAGCAGGGCGCCACTATTCAGGAGCAAGGTGCTATGCTCCGTTCTACTATTAAGCTTCTAATAAACGCCGGTATGACTCCAGAGCTGATAGCAGCTAATCTTGGTGTACCTATCGAGACTGTTACTCGACACATGGATTAGTTCGCGGTTATCTGAGGGGAGTCAAAGTGTCTTAGCCAATGGTATTACTGAGACCAAAATGTGAATGGGTTTGAACAATGCCTGAAAGGGCTCGTCACGAGTTTTCCCGCAGATATAAAAGAAAAGGCAGAAATGATTTCTGTCTATGACAGCAATTACTGGGTTGAGAAAAGAAAAATCGCTGCGTTGTTGAATTATCAACGACTCAGCGATTCTCTTGGTTGGGGTACCCGGACTCGAACCAGGAAAGGCAGGACCAGAATCTGCAGTGTTACCATTACACCATACCCCAATCTTTTACGTTTTGCTCAGCTCTCTTGCTGTTTAGCGGGTGCAAAGGTACTATATTTTCTGAAACCTCCAAAACTTTTTCTGACTTTTTTCTAAAAAAACTTATATTTTTCTGCTTTTTGTGTTGTAATAGAATTAAAAGCCGTATCTTTGTAGCCTCTTAATTAGCATAGAATGAATCAAACGGAAAGCTTAGTACAAACAATAGTCAAGGGAATACAGGAGAAGAAAGGTAGCAACATTGTCGTGGCCGACCTCGGCGCCATTGAGGGCGCTATCTGCCGCCACTTCGTGGTGTGTCAGGGCAATAGTCCCACGCAGGTGGAAGCCATTGCTGAGAGTGTGGGCGATATGGCTCGCCAGGAGCTGGGCGAGAAGCCGTCACGCGTGGTGGGTCTGGAGCGCGCCTTATGGGTGGCTATGGACTACGGCGACGTGCTGGTGCATGTCTTCGTGCCTGAGATGCGCGAGTTCTACGACCTGGAGCACCTCTGGGCCGATGCGCCCCTGATGCGTATCCCCGATTTGGATTAAAAACAGAATAGACAGTAGAGAATTATTTAAAGGACAACAGTAACAACAGCGACTACTTTAAGCCGAGCGGTCTTGCTTGTTAAGGTTGTCTTCAGAACAAAAACAATGAGTCAACCATCAAATAATCAGCCCAAGATGCCCCGGTTCAATATGAACTGGATCTATATTCTTGTGATAGCCGCATTGGCGTTCTTCTATTTCACGAACGACAATAACGGCCTGCAGAGCGCACATTCCGCGCAGAAGGAAACCAGCTACGACGAGTTCAAGGCTCGTGTGGACAGTGGCTATGCCTCGAAGATTGTCATCAACAAGGACATTAAGACCTTGAAGATGTATGTCAAGCCTGAACACATTCGTGAGGTGTTCAACCGCACGCCTCAGGAAGTGGGCAACGAGCCTTACCTTTCTGTGGAGTTCGGCAGCATCGAGAAGGTGGAGCAGTTTCTTGACGACGCCCGCAAGGCCGAGCGCTTCACAGGACCGCTGTCCTACGAGCGTGAGGAGGGTACCGGCTTCTTCGGCAACCTCATCGGCATGTTGCTGCCAATCTTTTTCTTTGTGGCCATCTGGATGTTCTTCATCCGCAGAATGGGCGGCGGTGGCGTCGGCGGAGGCGGCGGCATCTTCAGCGTCGGCAAGTCGAAGGCGAAGATGTACGAGAAGGGTGGCGACCTTGGCATTACCTTCAAGGACGTGGCCGGACAGGCTGGTGCCAAGCAGGAGATACAGGAGATTGTGGATTTCCTGAAGAACCCGCAGAAATACACCAACTTAGGCGGCAAGATTCCCAAGGGTGCGCTGCTCGTCGGTCCTCCGGGAACGGGTAAGACGCTGCTGGCCAAGGCTGTGGCCGGCGAGGCTGGCGTGCCGTTCTTCTCGATGTCGGGTAGCGACTTCGTGGAGATGTTCGTCGGCGTGGGTGCCAGTCGTGTGCGCGACCTCTTCCAGCAGGCGAAGGCAAAGAGTCCGTGCATCATCTTCATCGACGAGATTGACGCCGTGGGCCGTGCACGCTCGAAGAATCCCGCTATGGGCGGCAACGACGAGCGCGAGAATACGCTCAACGCCCTGCTGACCGAGATGGACGGCTTTGGCACGAACAGCGGCATCATCATCCTGGCCGCTACCAACCGCGTGGATATGCTCGACTCAGCCCTGCTGCGTGCCGGACGCTTCGACCGGCAGATCAACGTCGACCTGCCCGACCTGAACGAGCGCAAGGAGGTGTTCATGGTGCATCTGAAGCCGCTGAAGCTCGATCCGTCGGTCGACGTCGACTTCCTCGCCCGTCAGACGCCGGGCTTCTCGGGTGCCGACATTGCTAATGTGTGTAATGAGGCTGCGCTTATCGCTGCCCGTCATGATCGTCCGACGGTAGGCAAGCAGGACTTCCTCGATGCTGTAGACCGTATCATCGGTGGCCTGGAGAAGAAGACGAAGATTATGACGCAGGCCGAGAAACGGTCGATAGCCATCCATGAGGCTGGACATGCCACCATCTCGTGGTTTACCGAGTTTGCCAACCCGCTGGTGAAGGTCAGCATTGTGCCGCGCGGCCGTGCGCTGGGCGCCGCCTGGTATCTGCCCGAGGAACGTGTGTTGCAGACGAAGGAAGCCATGCTCGACGAGATGTGCTCGCTCTTGGGCGGACGCGCTGCCGAGGAGCTGTTCATCGGCACCATCTCGACAGGCGCTATGAACGACTTGGAGCGCACCACGAAGCAGGCCTACGGCATGATTGCCTTTGCTGGCATGTCGGAGAAACTGCCCAATATCTGCTATTATAACAATAACGAATATCAGTTCCAGCGTCCCTACTCCGAGACGACGGCGAAGATTATGGACGACGAGGTGCTGCGCATCATCGGTGAGCAGTATGAGCGTGCCAAGCAAATCCTGACCGAGCACAAGGAAGGTCATGCCCAGCTGGCGCAGTTGCTGATAGAGCGTGAGGTCATCTTTGCCGACGACGTGGAGAAAATCTTCGGCAAGCGTCCCTGGCAGAGCCGTGCCGATGAGCTCCTCGAGGCCCAGATGCGTGCCGATGCAGAACGCATGGCAGCTGAACGTGAGAAGGAGCTTGCTGCTCAAGCTCCTTCGGATGAGGGTGGAGGGTTAAAGGTGGAGGGAGAATAGTTCGTCCCTTCAAATCGCAAGAATAAAATGAAAGATTTCTTTTACAAGAAACTTGATGCCTATAGAATAGCAAAGGAGTTTACGATTTATGTGTATTCCTTGCAAAGAAAGTTTCCTCCATTTGAGCAGTATGCCATCTGCGACCAAATAAGAAGAGCTGCAGTTTCTGTTCCTTCTAATATTGCAGAAGGAATGGGGCGAATGGCAATAAAAGAACGCTTGCATTTCCTTGAAATTTCTTATGCTTCGATGATTGAAGTACTCTGCCAATTAGACATAGCCCAGTCTCTCGGATATATATCTATGGAAGAATTAGAAAAAACAGAAGACATAGCTGACCATTTATCAAGAATAATGTCTGGATTAAGAAAAAATCTTTTTTCAAAAATACCGCAGCAAAACTAATCTCCCTCCACCCTCCACCTTTAACCCTCCACCAAAACCATGAGCAATTTCATTGTAAGAACGATAACAGGCATAATTTTCGTGACGGCCATCGTGGTGAGCTTTCTCAACCCCGTGGCGATGGTGTTTCTGTTCTCTCTGGTCACCGGCATGACCATCTGGGAGTTTGCCGGACTGGTCAATGAGCGCGAGAACGTGCAGATTAACCAGTTCATCTGCAGCGTTGCCGGTGTGCTGTTCTTCCTGGCTATGGCCGTGCACGCACGCGGACTCGATACGCTCAACCTCGCGTTCATTCCCTGGCTCGCCACCATCATCTATCTGTTGGTGAGTGAACTCTATCTGAAGGCCAAAGACCCCATCGTTAACTGGGCCTATACCATGATGTCGCAGCTCTATATAGCCCTGCCGTTCTCACTCTTGAACGTGCTGGCCTTCCAGTTCACCAACAGCGACGTGCCTTGGCTGCTGCCTCTCTCGGTGTTCATCTTCCTTTGGGTCAACGACAGCGGTGCCTACTGCACCGGCTCGCTCCTTGGACGTCACAAGCTCTTCCCGCGTGTCTCTCCAGGCAAGTCATGGGAGGGCAGCATTGGCGGTGGCGTCTTCGTCCTCGTGGCCGCGTGGCTCATTTCCTACATCACCACTGAAAAGGGCATTGTCACCAATCTCACTACTTTGCAATGGATGGGCATGGGCTTGGTCGTCGTCGTCTTCGGCACGTGGGGCGATCTCATCGAGAGCCTCTTCAAGCGCACGCTGGGCATCAAGGACAGCGGCAATATCCTGCCCGGTCATGGCGGTATGCTCGACCGCTTCGACTCCTCTCTGCTGGCCATTCCCGCTGTCGTCGTCTATCTCTTCACCCTCGCCCTCTTGTAAAAAGACAAAGACAACTTGGCGCTTAGATGTTGTCATAGTTGTCTCTGTTGTCTTCAAACAAAGAACAAATTGCGTAGTTTTTAAAAAAACAGGTGAAAAGTTTGGCGGTTTCGCGAAAATGTAGTACCTTTGCACCCGCAAAAGGCCAAGAGGCCGCAAAAAGCCCTTTAGGCGCCTGTGGCGGAATTGGTAGACGCGCCAGACTTAGGATCTGGTTTCTCGCGAAGTGCAGGTTCGAGTCCTGTCAGGCGCACAACAACAAGTCGGCATAGCTCAGCTGGTTAGAGTATCACCTTGACATGGTGGGGGTCCTTGGTTCGAGTCCAAGTGTCGACACAGATATATTTCCCAAGTTACTGATAATAGGTGGCTTGGGAATTCATTTTGTTATGCTCCGCGTTTAATGAAAGACGAAGGCTTTCCCTTTTGCAGAAAAAAACCGAATCGCTTGCAGGTTCGGATTTTCTTTCGTATCTTTGCACCGTTTTCACAAAGACGTGCCTCGGCTCAACGATAGAGTTCATCTCGCATGTTACGGGTTTCTTAGAGGAAGAAAACGTGTGAGATGACGGCGCCAACGGCACAGAGGAAATGATTAACTGGAAGCTCATAGCCAAGATTCTGGGTTCGCTGCTCTTCATGGAGGCGTTCTTCATGGCGTGTTGCCTGCTGATGACCATTATTTACGGCGAGGCCGACATGACGATGTTCATTACCTCGACGGCGCTGACGATGGCTGGCGCATTCCTTTTCCGCTATTTTGGCCACGAGGCCGACAACTCACTGAGCCGCCGCGACGCATACGTTGTGGTGTCGCTGATATGGGTGGTTTTCTCGCTCTTCGGCATGGTGCCGTTCCTACTCAGCGGGTCGGTGACGAACCTGGCCAGCGCCTACTTCGAGACGATGTCGGGCTTTACCACGACGGGCGCTACTGTCATCGACAATGTGGAGTCGCTCTCGCACGGTTTGCTGTTCTGGCGTTCGCTGATGCAGTGGATTGGCGGCTTGGGCATTGTGTTCTTCACCGTTGCGGTGCTGCCCTCGCTGGTGGGCGGCAGCGTGAAAGTGTTCGCTGCTGAGGCCACCGGACCGATGCGGTCGAAGCTGCACCCGAGGCTGTCGACCAGCTCGAAGTGGATATGGAGCATCTACCTGTTGCTCACTATTGCGTGCGGCGTGTCGTTCTGGGCATGTGGAATGGACTGGTTCGACGCTACCAACTATTCGATGACAACTACGGCCACAGGCGGCTTTTCTACCCATAACGGCAGTATCTTCCTTGCCTCGCCTACCATCGAGTATCTGGCCATCCTCTTCCAGTTTCTTGCAGGCATCAACTTCACTCTGCTCTATCTCTTTTTCTTTAAGCTCAAGGCTGGCGCCATTGTGCGCAACTCTGAGTTTAAGCTCTACGTTTTCACCATCCTTGGTGCCACGCTGTGGATTATGTACCTGCTTATGACTCGCATGGGTTACGATGTGGAGGAGGCGTTGCGTTCGTCGCTCTTCCAGGTGGTGTCGTTCATCACCACCACGGGCCTGAGCAACACCGATGCAGGCGCATGGCCCCACATTACATGGGTCATACTCGGCGTGCTGATGTTCATGGGAGCCTGTGCCGGCAGTACCACTGGCGGTTTCAAGAGCATCCGTGTGCTGATGCTGCTGCGTGTGCTGCGCAACGAGTTCCATCACATTCTGCATCCCAATGCCGTGCTGCCCGTGCGTTTGGCCGGACAGAACGTGCCGCAGGGTAGGCTGGTGACGCTGCTGGCTTTCTTCACGCTTTACATCATCATGCTGCTTGTTACTGCCGTGGCTATGGTGCTCTCGGGCATTGACATCACCAACGCGATGACCATCTCGCTGAGCCTTATCAGCAATGTGGGCGCGGGCTTAGACACGAATATCGGCCCGCAGATGTCGTGGTCAGATCTTAGTGACGGGTTGAAGTGGCTTTGTTCTTTCCTGATGCTTGTCGGCCGTCTTGAGATTATCGCCGTCCTCGTGCTCTTCACCCGCTCTTTCTGGAAGAAGAACTGAGCATACGGATTGTTTTTTGCATCGGAGGAACACGGAAGGACGCGGATAGTTCCTTTTGCAACGGAGGAACACGGAAGGACGCGGATAGTTCTATTGCAACGGAGGAACACGGAAGGACACGGATAGTTCTATTACATCGGAGGAACACGGAAGGACGCGGATTGTTCCTTTTGCAACGGAGGAACACGGAAGGACACGGATTGTTCCTTTTGCAACGGAGGAATACAAAAAAACGGAAGAGCAGGGAAAAGTCCGTGTTCTTCCGTGTTTGTCCGTTGCCAAGAGAACTGCTTACAGCAGATTGTCCTTCTCAATGTCTTTGAAGTAGCGGTAGGTGCCAACCTTCAGCTCGTCGCAGGCTGCGTCGTCGGCTACGATGATGCCGTGCTGGTGCATCTGCAATGCGCTGATGGTCCACATGTGGTTGACGCTTCCCTCGACGGCAGCCTGAAGAGCACGGCACTTGGCGTGGCCATTGACGAGAATCATCACTTCCTTGGCAGCCATCACGGTGCCTACGCCGACGGTGAGTGCCGTCTTGGGCACCTTGTTGGTGTCGCCCTCGAAGAAGCGGGCATTGGCGATGATGGTGTCGGTGGTCAGCGTCTTCTGGCGGGTACGGCTGGTCAGCGAAGAACCCGGTTCGTTGAAGGCGATGTGACCGTCGGGGCCGATGCCGCCGAGGAACAGGTCGATGCCGCCGGCTTCCTCAATCATCTGCTCGTAGTGGGCGCACTCGGCAGCCAGGTCGGGAGCGTTGCCGTTGAGAATGTGGATATTCTCCTTCGGGCAGTCGATATGATTAAAGAGGTTGGTGAACATAAAGCTGTGGTAGCTCTCGGGATGCTCCTCGGGCAGCCCGACATATTCGTCCATGTTGAAGGTGAGCACATTCTTGAAGCTTACCTTGCCTTCCTGCACGGCCTTTACCAGGCAGCGGTACATGCCGATGGGGCTGGAGCCCGTAGGCAGTCCAAGTACGAAGGGCTTCTCAGCGGTGGGCTTCGCGGCGTTGATTCTCTCAATGACATGATTTGCTGCCCATTGTGACATCAAATCATAATTCGGTTCAATAATAAGTCTCATAATTGTGTTAGAAAATATAAATAATAGTAGAGTTAGCGAATGATCATCTTGCGGTTGTCCTTGATGACGAGGCCGCGCGCCGGCTTGCCGTAGATGCGACGTCCCTGCAGGTCATAGAAGTTTCCCTCGCCCTTTGTTGCGAGACCGGAGACGAGGTCGTCAATGACGTCTAACGTACCGTTCTTGAACTTAAAGGACACGGTGCCGTCTTCGTTCTGCACGATGTCGGTGATGGGCTTCGACATGAACAGCGTGTCCTCGGCGTTCTTGTTGTAGACGACGGCAGCGGGCACCGATGTGTCGGTCAGTGCATCGTTGAGGATTCCTTCATCGTTAGCCAGAGGATAGGGTGCCCCGCTCAGGTGCATGTTGTTCATGCGTTCTGAATTGGCATATTGACTCTTTGCTCCGCTTTCTATCAAGAAGTCGTCCCATTCGTTATAATCTCTGTTGTCGGCAGCGATAAGGTGGAAGTTACGCGCATTGGGCTTGTTGTTGACGGAGTTGCCCGACCAGCTGGAGGCAACGTAGTTTACATGGTAGATGACCAGTCCCTGGCCAGGCAGTCCGATATCCCATCCGCTCCACTGGCGGTTCTCCAACAGGTAATACTCGTTGCTGGTATTCTTTACCATATACGTCTCGCCGCCGTCGGCCACACTCTTCAGGTTGCTGATGATTGTGGGCTCGTTAAGCTCGATGGGTGTCAGCCATCCCAACAGCATCTTCTCCAACGGAGTGTAGTTGGGCGGGCACCAGCCGTAGTTGGTGAAGTTACCGCCGTCCATCAGGTCCCACTCGTCCACCACGCTGTAGTCGTCATCGTTCGAGGTGGGGTAGATGTCGGGCAGGCCCAAGGAGTGGGTGAATTCGTGGGCGATGGTGCCGAAGCCGCACGAAGTGTTGTTGGCCCACAATTCGTTGCTGCACGAGTAGTCTGAGATTTTCTTGCCGTCGGGCGTGTTGATGGTGGTGAACGTGCTGGTGTTGGGCCAGATATAGCCATAGCACTTCTCGTTGTTCTGATTGCCGGTGAATCCTGCACAGACGTAGATGACCTGATTCACCTTGCCGTTGCCGTTCCAGTCATACTGCGAGAAGTCAATGTCGGGATGCTCTTCCAGAAACATATTTGTGGCGGCAATCATCTGACTGCGTCCGTAGTTGTGCGTGTTTTCGTTGGGAGCCTCGTATGGCTGTGCCTTGCTGCTGATTTTGTAGGGTCCGTAGACATCGAACTGCACGTTGAACAATCCTCCCGACTGCACGCGGAAATACTCAGCCAGGCATCCTGGTCCGAGACGCTGGTTGTAGCCCTCCTCATTGAGCATTCTGTTGTAGAAAGCCTGCGGGTCTTCTTCCTTGAAGTCAGTGTCGGAGAACGAGATGAGGATGACCAGCTGACGATAGACGCGGTTGGCATCCCAGTTCTTGTTGACCGACGGCAGACGACGCATAGCATTGCCCTGGCCTGCTGCCACGCCGCCACCGGCTTCGCCTTCCGGCATGCAGTTGCCGCGTCTGAGCAACATGTCCTGCGCCGGCGAAGGCAGAGCCAGCAATGTGGTCAGCAATGCTATGACGGCGAATGTTACTTTGCGCATGGTGCCCAAGGTTTAAGTGTCTTGAAGAAGTCGTTGCCCTTGTCGTCGACGAGGATGAAGGCGGGGAAGTCCTCAACGTCAATCTTCCAGATGGCCTCCATGCCCAGTTCGGGATATTCTACACACTCGATGCTCTTGATGCACGACTGCGAGAGGACGGCAGCAGCGCCGCCGATGCTTCCGAGATAGAAGCCGCCGTGCTTCTTGCAGGCGTCGGTCACCACCTGCGAGCGGTTGCCCTTGGCAATCATCACCAGCGAGGCGCCTAACGACTGGAACTCGTCCACGTAGGGATCCATGCGGTTGGCCGTTGTCGGGCCCATCGAGCCGCAGGGATAGCCGGCAGGCGTCTTGGCAGGACCGGCGTAGAGCACGGGATATTTCTTGAAGTATTCAGGCATCTCTTCGCCGGCGTCGATGCGGGCCTTCAGCTTGGCGTGGGCAATGTCGCGGGCCACGATGATAGTACCCTTCAGGTTGACACGAGTCGACACGGGATACTTCGACAGCTCCTGACGCACCTTGTCGATGCCTTCGTTCAGGTCGATGACGATGGTGTTCTCTCCCTCGCCGGCCTTCGCATACTCGGCGGGAATGAGTTCGCTGGGGTTGCTGTCCATCTTCTCCAGCCAGATGCCGTCGCGGTTGATCTTCGCCTTGATGTTGCGGTCGGCCGAGCAGCTCACGCCCATGCCGATGGGGCAGCTGGCACCGTGACGCGGCAGGCGCACCACGCGGATGTCGTGAGCCAGATACTTGCCGCCGAACTGTGCGCCGAGACCGATGCGGTGGGCCTCGTCGAGCAGTTTCTGCTCCAGGTCGATGTCGCGGAAGGCACGGCCCGTCTCGTCACCCGTCGTGGGCAGCGAGTCGTAGTATTTGATGGAGGCAAGCTTCACGGTGAGCAGGTTCTTCTCAGCGCTGGTGCCGCCGATGACGAAGGCGATGTGGTAGGGCGGGCAGGCTGCCGTACCCAGGCTCTTTATCTTCTCCACGAGGAACGGGATGAGCGTACCCTCGTTCTGGATGGTGGCCTTGGTCATCGGGTAGAAATAGGTTTTGTTGGCGCTTCCGCCGCCCTTGGCCACGAATACGAAGCGATATTCGTCGCCCTCGGTGGCCTCGATGTCAATCTGTGCGGGCAGGTTGCAGCGGGTGTTCACCTCCTCGTACATCGTCAGCGGAGCATTCTGCGAGTAGCGCAGGTTGTCCTGCGTGAAGGTGTTGAACACGCCAAGGCTCAGTGCCTCCTCGTCCTCAAAGCCCGTCCACACCTGCTGGCCCTTCTCGCCGTGAATGATGGCGGTGCCAGTGTCCTGACAGAAAGGCAGGATGCCGCGGGCAGCCACCTCGGCATTGCGCAGGAACTGCAGGGCAACGTACTTGTCGTTCTCCGAGGCCTCGGGGTCGCTCAGAATCTGGGCCACCTGCAGGTTATGCTCTCTTCTGAGCATGAACTCCACATCGTGGAAAGCCTGCTGAGCCAGCAGCGTCAAGGCCTCGCGGCTCACCTTGATGATGTCCTTGCCCTCAAATTGGCCGATGCTGATGCCGTCCTTACTGATAAGTCTGTACTCGGTCTTGTCTTCGCCCAGCTGAAACATCGGGGCGTACTTGAATGTCGTTGTTGCCATATTCTTGATTGTTTTGTTTTTACGGCTACAAAAGTACAACTTATTTTATAAATATGTGACTTTTAAGTGGAAAAACTTTAAAAAAATCTGGGCGGCTCTGCCGCAGATCGGCGAGGCCAGAATAACGCTTTGTGATAAAACAGTAACCACGTGGGTTACTGCCTGTAACCACGCGGGTTACTGACAGTAACCACGTGGGTTACTAAAATTTTTATTTGTTAACAATTAACGAAGGAAGACCGCGCGTTTTTGTTCGAACATCGGGCGATTCGGAGGTACGGAGGTACGTGTTTTTCGGGGGTACGGGGGTACGGGGGTACGAAGGTACGGAGGTACAAGAATAGCTTGCACGCCTGCTTTCAGCGTAAGGTCTATTCTCGCACCTCCGTACTCAGGTCTTCTCTCACTTAATCACGACCTTGAGCTTTGCTCGAGCTCGTTCCCGTTCGGAAGACCTCGAGCAAGCTCAGGTCTTCTCTCACTTAATCA
>CACYYG010000026.1:0-12019 GCA_902778535.1 uncultured Prevotellaceae bacterium | reverse complement strand
CTGCTGTTCGAGCTTCTTGCCGTCAACAGTGTACCAACCGCTCTCGTTCAATTTTTCATTGTCAATTGAAATGATGCCCGTAGTCACGTCGCCGCCGAAGTCAAGCACGAACTGCTGGATTCTCTTCATCACGACGGACGAGAACTGGAAGTAGGCACGGCAGGCCTTCAGCGTGCGATTTACACCCGTATGCTTCAGCGTGCTGCCAGCGGTCATGTAGTAGATGTCGGTGTCATCAGGAGTAATGTCAAAGGCATCGTAGTAGCCAATGAACTTCACATTTCCATTGACAAACGAGAGGGTCTGGCCCTTAGGCTCGCTGATGGTGACGTTCTTGAACTCGGGGTTCACAATGTTGTCGCCGCCCTCCCACTTGATGATGTAGGGCACGCCAGCTTCGAGTTCCGTTACAGCCTCGCCGAAGGTCAGCGACACGTGTGTATTGTTCATCGTGGCATCGGCCAGCGTCTTGGCCGTGGCACCACTGAGCGGGCTGTCGGCCAGCGTCACGTCGAAGGGCAGGCAGAGGGTGTTCCATTCGCCGTCCTTGTAGAGCGTGCGGCCTACCAGCATCACGTCTTTATTGACGTCATTGTTGTCGATGAGGGCGTTGATAAGGGCGCTGTTGTCCGTGGCGTTGTCGGCAAGTACCAGACCGCTGAAAGTGGTAAAGCTTTCTACCTCGCTCCAGTCGCTTTCGTCATTGTCCTTAAGCGCCTTCACCTTCACTTCATACTCAGTGGCAGGCTCGAGATCGCTCAAGGTGCAGGGGTTGGCGGCCGGGTTCACCGTTATCCATGTCGTACCTTCAGCAATGGTAACATCGTCGATATAGAGCAGATGCTGGTCGCGGCAGTCGTAGTGGCGGATGGCCACATAGCCCATGCCGCTGTAAGCACTCAGGTCAACGGTGTATTCTTTCCAGCTGTTATTAGTCAACGTCACTGTCAGCTCAGGATCATTTGTGAAGTCACTGATGCTGTTGCCTGTCGTTGATACCAGCACTGAGAACTTTTCTTTAGGATAGTTGCTCATACGTGCTGCAGCATAGAAGGTGATGCTTCCACCTAACGGTATCTGCGGCGAAATGAGGTAGTTGTCAGGAGTGACAGCTTGACCTGAACCGCCAGACGTACTAGCGGAGATGTATGACTCCGACAGCATCATTCCTGATGAGGCATTGTGACATTCAGGCACAATCTGGCTTCCGTTGGAGTCGTAAGCGGTATACTCCGTGTTGTGCATCCAGTTGTTTGGCGAAGTGCCTTCGTTGCCTTTAAGGGCTGTCCAGCCTTGCCAGCCGTCTTCAAAGTCATAGGAAATCGACTTCTTTGCGGCATATTGCAACTCGTAGCTGTCAGTATAGCCTGTCCAGCTTACAACAGCTGAATTGTGGGTAATGTCCGAGACGCTCAGTTCGGTGGGAACGGGGCAGGCGCTGAGGGTTGTGACGCTGATGTCGTCGCTCCACAGGGTTTCATCGCACACAGGACGCACCTTGATGGTGTAGGATGTGCTGGGGTCAAGACCGTCCAGTACGAAATCCGTATTGGTGTCAGCTGTGACGCTACGGTCACCGCAAGCCACCACCCATTCTTCAGATGTTCCTCTTTCAGTCCAGCTCAGCTTGACAAAGTCCGGGCCAATCTCAGTAGCAGTGAGATTCCTGGGCTTCACACAGTCGCTCATGCCTTCCTTGGAAATAAGGATGTGGTTCTTCACCTGAAGCACGTCATAGCCAGAGTTTTGTGATGTCGTGGGTGATGACGGGTTGTAGTCGGTATCGTCTGAATAAATATAGATGGCCTGCTTTGCATTACCTGTGCTATAAGCTGAGCAAGCCATGTACGGCGAGCTGGAGTAAGCATTGGAGTTGTCGTCAACCACTAAGACCACGTTGGAAGAGCCGTCATACTCGAAAGGAGTGGTGAAGGTGATGAAGGTCCAGTCGTTAGCCACCAAGGTGACATCGCCGCTGAACACCTTGTCTGACGCGGCCACCGCCACCCAGTCGGTCTTGCTCGAGAAGGAGCTCTTGCTGGTAGCTTTCAGATAAAGGTCTAAGGTGCGGGTCTTCTCAGCACCTTCATTGTAGAAGGCAATGCTGGTGATGTTTCCGGCCTCTCCCATTTCATCAGCCGTATATATCTGCTCAGTCATCGAATACTTGTAATAGTTGTAGGTGGGCAGATAATTGTTGTTTGTGGTGCCTTGGCCGATTTCTGTGGCTTGGATGAAGTCGGCCACCAGGTTTCTGTCGGTGACAGCTGTAAAGCTATACGACAAATCGGTAGATACTACGGTTCCGTTTTCAGTCCAGCCCATGAAAGTATAACCCTGAACTGGCGTAACAGTCACCGTGCAGGCTTGGCCAAACTGATATTCACCGCCGCCGCTCACCGTGCCGGCCAGTGCAGGATTGACACTAGCCGTGATGTTGACAGTGCCGTCAGGTATGGGCGCCTTGGATACAATGAGTTGGTTCTTCTGAGACAATACATCGTTGTGGGTGCCGGCAGTTGTCGGGGGTGACAACGGATTGAAATTATTGCTGTCATCACAGTAATAAAGAGCCTGGTTGCTAGTAGTATTGAACACACGGCAGGCCATGTGCGGAGAACTGGTCCAAGCACCGCTATTGTCATCAACCACGAGAACTACATTGGAAGTGCCGTCGTAGACGAATGGATTACTGAACGTAATGGTTGTCCAGTCGTCGGCTACCATGGTGACACTGCCGCTAAACACCTTGTCGCTTGCGGCGACGGCAATCCAGTCGGTTTTGCCCGTGAAGCTGCTCTTCGTTGTTGCCTTCATATAGAAGTCGAGGTTACGGGTCTTCTCGGCACCGCCGTTATAGAAAGCGATACTGGTGATAATACCTGCGCCGCCCAACTCGGCAGGCGTGTAGATCTGCTCAGAGAGGGAGTTGTTATAGTAGTTAGAGCTTGGCAGATACTCATTTGTGGCAGTGCCACCGTCACCTATCATGACGCCCAAAGCGAAGTTGGCCACCAGGTCAATGTCACTGGTCACGTTGAAGGTGTATGCTGCATTGGTAGAAACGATAGCGCCGTTAACGGTCCAGTTGGTAAACATGTAGCCGTCGACAGGTGTGGCGGTAACAGTGCAGGAGGTGTTGTAATTGAACTGGTTACCTTCGTTGACGCTGACGGTGCCGTAGTCATCGTTGTTGGAAGCAACATTCACCGTGAAGATCTGGTTGGGGGTAATGGTGAGGTTGCCTTCCCATGTGTTGTCGCCATTGACTGCGGTGTAGTGCAAAGTGACGGGGCTGCCCAGTGTTACACCCTCATTGAGGGTGAAGCTGAAGCCGTTCACGGTGGCGGTGTCATCGGCGTCCAAAGCTTCGAAGGAGCCGGAGCCGGTGATGGTGACGTTATCGCTTGAAGTCAAGGTGACTGTTGTTGTGCCCTCAGTAGCATCAGCACCCACATTCTTGAAGGTAAGGCTCAGGTTGGTGGGTTCGCCAATGAGCGCCATGTTGGGTGTGTAGCTGTTAAGGCTGATGTATGGACCTTCAGCGGGAACGGCCGGGATGGTTGCAATGTAAGGCTGACGCTGCTGGCGCGTGACTACCACCATCACATCGCCAGCATCGGTAAGACCGCTGACAGGCACATCGACGACGGTGCCGTTCGACGGCACTATGGCTACGCCAAGGATTTCGTTATTCTTAGTGATGGACACGTAGGAATTTTGATCAGCATTGACCGTAAAGGTGGTAGCACCGATGAAAATCTCGTTAGCGTGGCTGACATTGTTAGCAGCCGGCTGCGTGAGATAGGGCATGACGGAGCCGTCGCCGAAGCACTGATAGGCACGCCAGTAGTATTCGTCAGTGACGCTGCTGGTATAACTATTGGCGTGGGCGTAGGTCACGGCCACATTGCCAATGAACGGTACAGCGTTTAAAGTGTTGAAGCCCGTGTCATCGAACATGGCATCATAAACACCTGTCTTGGTTTGAGCTTGCATCGGAGTCTGGTTAAAGATACTGGTGGCACCTACACCAAAGTAGTAGTCCTCATACCAATAAGACTCAGGCACAGAGCCAATGTAGCCGAAGGCGCCCTTGTTGGCGGCACGAACCATTGCCTCGCCGAAGCAAGTTTGATTATTTTGGGCGTTTTTGAAGTTGGCGGTCAGGCAGCAGTTGCCCATAGCCCAGAAGTACTTGTCGTTGTTGGTCAGGGCATTGACATTACTATTCGTAAACTCCGGGCTATGCCACTTTTGGATGTCGCCGTGAGCGGTGTAGTTGGCAAAGCCAACGCCTGAACTCAGGTAGTTGTAGCAGCCTGTGTAACTGCTGGACACATATTTATATATATTGCTGAAGCCATGTTCCGTGTTGAAGTAGTTGTCAGCGGCGTAGTTGATGGTGGGCCTGCCGACCTTCGGAGCCCAAGTATCATCTGCACCGGCGATGAGCAGCACGTTGTTCAGGTAGCTCGGATCAGACATGGTGTATTTCTCGTAGGTCAGGATCTTGTGCACCAGGTTGGCAAGCTCTGTAGTGGACGATACTGGCATACGGCTTAAGAACATGTCGTGATAAACGTCGCCATCGACGGAAGCATACTCGAGGTCAGTGGCTGCATCGCCGTATGTGCTTTCATAATCCCACAACTGGTAGTAGGTGACGACGGTCTCGTCGCCAACGAGAACCAAGAACGTTGGGTGGTTGGCGTTGTATCTAGAGTAAATCGTATTCTTGATAGTGCTGGCAGAAGCACCGTTGGCCACGACCTGAACATCCACATCGATACCCTTCTGTTTCTTCCACGTCAGCCACTCTTGGAAGGCGTCGCAGTTGGCGTAGGTTGATGTGGTGACCACGAGCATCTTCACTGGTGTAGTGTAGAGGTCGGGATGGTCGTCGTATGCGCTCTTGACGGCTCTGCCGTTGAACAGCTGCTTGTAGACGATGTCGAAGTAGGGACTGTAGGTCTCGGTGTACAAGTCGTCGGTGGCCTTCTTCATGCCGCCTTCAAATTCCACCTCCACCTCGATGTCGTTGAACACACGCACGGTGTTCTTCACCGGGTCGTAGCTCACCGGCTCGATGGTCATTTTGGCTATGCGCACACCACGCATGGTGCCCACCACCTCGACCATAGCGTTTGGCGCGGCGTTGAGGCCCTCTTTCTCGTAGGCAGCCTGGTTGTAGACGAAGGGAACGTCGCTGGGATTCTTGTCCTTTCGCAGCGAGGGCTGGCGCGGAGCCACCGTCTTCATGCCGTAGTCGTCGAGCTTGTAGTCGTCCATACGATAGCTCTTCACCTTGATGTGTGGTGTGGCGCCTACAGGCACGGCGATGAGCTCGTTGACGACGGGAATTTCGGGATCGCCCTCATTGCCGCCGATGACGGTGTTGGGCATGCTGAGCAGCGAGAACTCACCGGCTGTGCTCTTGTAGTCCTGAGCTTCGAGCTCGGAGAAGGAGAACGTGGCCCTGAGGCTCGTCATGTCGCTTTTCTCGCATTTGGCGTTGTTGCGGGTTGAATTCAGCTGAATCTTCTGCTGTGCCGTGACGTTCACGCCAAGCATCAGGAAAAGAATCATCAACACGGTTTTCAGTTGTTTTCTCATTAAGTTTACGTTAAATTGATATGAAATAATTTTGTCTGCGACGCTACACGAATGTACATAAAAACTTTCTCAAGTGGAGTAGTAAGAAGTAGTAAAAGGAAGTTATGGGGAGTTATGGGTCAATAGTTGCTTCACTGATGGCTACGCAAAAACTCCTTCATTGACCATAACAAATGACCTATACTTCTAAGGCCGAAGGCCGATAAATTCTTCTAACTACCTCTAACTACCGAAGTTAAGCGAATGCGAAACTTAAATCATGAATAATATTAAAAACTATTTGTGTTCATCTACTTATGAAATATTTTTGTCTGCGACGCAACACGCCTCTTGGCAAAGCGGAAAGCACAGATAACCCTATCTGTGCTTCCCCCTTGTCTGTCAAGTGTAGCGTTTACCAGTCTTCTTCCTCCTCGTCCCAGACGTTGCGACGGCGGCGTGAGCGGTTAGGGTCATCGCTATTATCGACAGGATCATCAGGAGTATGTACGTTGTCCTCACCGCTGCTGACGTCAGTCAACAGCTGCTCTATCTTAATCATTACCACCTCTGTTTCAGGTGAAATATATGCTTTCTTTTTCATGATTCTTATTTTTATAATGTAAAGAAATTACTATTTTTTTTCTAAACATCGAAATACTCGAATTACACGAATATTAGTTTCATTCGTCAGTCGTTTACGACCATTCATATCCGCATAATAATTCGTTTCATTCGCGTATTTCGATGTTCCCAAAACTTACTTAATCACGACCTTGATGCCATTGTTGATGTAGACACCCTTGCGCTTGGGCTGCTTGTCGAGCTTCTTGCCGTCGACAGTGTACCAGCCGCTTGCGTTCATGTCCATGTTAACGTTAGTGATGCCGGTTACCTCACCGTCGCCGAAGTTCAGGATGAACTGACGTGCACCGGTAGCCTCGCCAGAGAACTTGAAGTATGCACGGCAGGCCTTCAGCCAGCGGTTGATTCCAGTGTACTTCAGTTCGTTGTTACCGGTCATGTAGTAGATGTCAGCATCATCAGACGTGATTTCAAATGCATTGTAATAGCCAATGAAGTTCACCTGGCCGCCAGCTGCCTCTATATTATTCTCAGCTGTAGCGTTGATGGTAACACCATTGAACACAGGATCCACGATATTCTCGTCAGCAGCAGCCCACTTAATAATATAAGGTGTACCAGCCACCAGTTCGTCCACGGCATCGCCGAAGGTCAGAGAAACGTGATTGCCATCCACAGTGGCTGAAGCCAGCGTCTTGGCGGTAGCACCTGCCAACGGGCTGTCGGCCAGCGTTACGTTGAAGGGCAGGCAGATGGTGTTCCACTTGGTGTCCTTGTAGAGCGTGCGGCCCGTGAGCTTGACGTCGATAGTCTCACCAGCGTTGGCTTCGATGAGGGCGCCGTTGGTGGTAGCATCATCAACCAGCTCGAGGAGAGGCGACGTTGTAAAGGACACAAAACCGCTTTCGTAGTTGTTTTCTCCTATGACACCTACAACTTGCACATAATATGTGGTATTGGGAGTGAGCTCAGTGAGAGCACATTCGGTCTCAGTAACTACTATAGGCGTGGTAGCCCAGTTGATGTTGGTCTCATTTATCACTATATTGTCAACTGCGAAATAGTCGCCGGTGGGATCTACAGAAGTGTCCTTTGTGTAAGACCAAGTGAAGGTATGCTCACCTGCAGAGACAGAGTAACTGGCGGGGTACCATTCTTCGCCAAGGGCACCGATGGCGAATATTTGGCTTCCGTCAATCGAGAAGATGCACTTGTCATAGGCAGTGCTAGTGCCCTCGCCCATCAATTGAACATCGAACTCGATGGTGCCGCCTTCCTCACCAAAGGTCTTGGTAATCGAGATAGAGGAAGTTGAGCTGGCCACACCGGCATTACTGCTTTGTATGCAGTAACCGTTGTTACCTTCTACTACTGCCCAAGGATAGGTTTCATCGTTGATAAAGTCTGCAGGGATGTTTTGGTCTTCAAAGTCCACAGTGAGCAGGTTTTCGGGTTCATCAGGGCTCACGTACACCTCATAAGTATCGCAGAAACCAGTCCAGCTAATGGTGGCTGTGGAATACGTAATATCGCTGACTGCCAGGTCGGTGGGTTTCACACTGGAGGTGGTAAAGCTACTCATTTCGCTCCATGCAGTAACACCGCCATCACAACTTTCGTTGATGCCCTGTACCTGCCATTCGTACTCAGTTTCAGGAGTGAGGCCGGTGATAGCGAGGGTTGCCTCATTAGCAGTAGCAGTATTCCATTCGCCTGCCGGGGTTATACCACCGAAGATGCCAAAGTCGTCGATGAAGATTGAAGCGTTTTTTTCAGAAGCAGTGGCTTTGAAAGCAACATACTTGATGCCATCAGCAAGCTCCTCGTTATATAAGGTATATGTTGACAACGGAGCATCAATCGGTTCGCTCCAAGTGAAAGCATCTGCATCGCTGGTAGTGGTTGAGAAACCTATCTGGAACGTATTGGCGATTTGGTAGCCGAAATAGTAGAATTCAAGGTGAGCGCCACTTTCGTAGGCAGGCAATTCGCATGAAACGATGGTTTCTTCTTCTGTTGAGTTCCAACCCATTTCAAGGAAGTAGTTCTCATCGCCGCCAACGTTATAAATCGGGTCGTCAAAGCCGTAGATAAAATTATCAACAGTCCATCCCGTAACATCCTCGTCATTGAAGTCGTTGAAGTAGTACGTCTTTCTCGACTCAGCCGTTCTGTACTGGATGTTGTAGCTGTCCTGATAGCCACTCCAGCTCAGCGTGGCACCAGTAGAAGTGATGTCATCGGAAGCCAAGTCGAACGGGGCTGCGCAATTAGAAGGTGTAGTGAAGTTTGCGTCAACCCATTCGCTCACGCCGTCTTCGCCACCGCAAGCAGCTTGCACTTGCACTTCATACATCGTCTCGTCGGTGAGTTCGGTCAACGAGTAAGGAGAGGTGACTTCCGTGAGGGTCACATCCCAAGTGTCGTCGTTGGGGTTACCCACGAAGAGATCATCGAAGAGGAGGGCGAAAGCATCGGCCGACACACAGTTGATGGCCAACTGGATGGCTTGTCCGTCGTAGTCGCTCAAATCATAGTCGTATTTCGTCCAATCAACAGGCACTTCAACGTATTCTGTTTCACTTCCAGCGAAGTAGGTGCTGATGGTGCCGTCGCCGCGATAGATACCGACTTTCATACGCTCAAGACCATAGTTGGCGGTGACTGATCTTGCCCAGAAGGTGAAATGGTCTCCACGTGCAATGGTGAGTTCGGGAGTGATGAAATAATCGTTGTTGGCTGTCACAGTTTCGTCAGGGATTGCATCCATGAATGCACCCATGGCATTGCCACTATGTGCAGCCCACCGGTTGTTGTCAGAGAAAGCAATGACAGAACCGACATAGTTGGAATTAGGCATACTATATCCGTCGATTCCGTATGAAGGAAGACCGTCGCCGTCGTAGGTGGTGCAGGGTGAGAACTCATCAACCGCAAAGGCCCCTGCGCTTTCGAAGTCATAGTGGAAGCCACGCGCTGTTCTGTAGCGCAGGTTGTAGTTGTCAGCAAGACCATCCCAGCTGACGGTGGCGCTGAAAGGCTCGACATTGCTGACAGCCAAGTTGGTGGGAGCAGCGCAGGCAATTTGCGTCTCAAAGGAGATGGCATCAGTCCATTCGCTTGCATCGCTTTCGCTGCAATTGCCTTTCACGCGAGCGTAGTAAACAGTCTCTGCGTCCAAACCAGTAAGCTCTACCGTAGGATTATCGTTGACGGTCTTGGAAGTTGCACCAGTGAAGTCACTGTTTTTGCCATATTCAACAGTCCATTCGGTCTCTTCACCACCGGCTATCCAGGTGAGGGTAGCCGTGTGGGAGGCCACATCCGATGCAGCCAGATTCCTCGGCTTCGGGCAGGTCGGAGGCTCGCCGATGGCCAGACGGATGCGGTTCTTCTGGGTCAAAATAGTGCCAGTATAGCTTGAGGGATCTTCGGGATTATAGTTGGTTCCGTCGCTGTAAACGCGAATGGCTTGGCTTGTGGCGCTAAAAGCATAGAAACTCGGAGAGCTAACGTAGCTGCCCGTGTTATCGTCAACGATGAGGGCAACATTGCTTCTTCCATCGTAGTCAAATGGAGTGTCAAACTCGATGGTTGTCCAATCACCAGCTGCAAAGGTCACACTACCACTGAACACCTTGTCGGCAGCAGTGACAGCAATCCAGTCGTTAACACCCTCAAAGCTGTCCTTATCTGTGCTCACCATGTAGATGTCCAAAGTACGGGTCTGTGCAGCACTGCTGTGGAAGTCAACGCTCAGGATGTAACCCTCTTGACCAATTTCTTCAGCGGTATAGATCTGCTGCGTCAGCGAATAATTATAATAGGTATAGGTGGGAATGTAGCTGTTGGTGGCCGTGCCTGTGCCGATACATACCTTACCTTCGGGGCACACCTCAGCGGTGGTGAAACTCACCTCGTTACTCCAACTGCTATGACTACCATCCCTTCCTATGATGGCACGCACCTTAGCAGTGTAAGTCGTCTGAGGAGTGAGACTTTCAATGGTGTAAGGCTTTGTTTCGGTTGTAATAGTAGTGAAATCCTCATCGCTTGCAGACTTGTAGGCGACTTCCCAAGAATTGGCCGTGCCATTCTCAGTCCAGTTGAGAGTGGCTGTAGTGGTGGTGATGCCGTTCACTGCCAAATCAGTGGGCTTGGGCATTGCGCCGGGAGCTTCGAATGAAAAGGCGTCAAGGTAGAGATACATTGCATCGTTATAAACGTACTGGATAGCAATACGCTTTGTTCCTGCTGGCAAAGAGGCCGTATATTCTTGCCATTCCAGTGAAGCCGTTACTATGTCACCGTATGTAAAATCAGCGGGGTCGGTAACGGTCTCATCGGTGGTGTAGCCCACGTAGAACTGTTCGTCACCGTAGCTACTGGAGTATTCTTTGTAGAAGAATGACAAGTTCACTCCAGCGTCGGTACCCGTGAGCAAGGGGGATACCAGGTAAGCATCCGTTTCCTGCCACTGGAATCTGAACAGATACGTGCCTTCATAGGCAACACTGCTACCAGCACTGTAAATACCAGAAGAGGAATTGACTATTTGAGCTGTCCAGCCGTCCGCCTCCAGATCATTGTTCTCGAAGCCATACGTATAAGGTAAGGCTTGCTGCGCCCTTGCTCCTAAGAAGCAGAACACGGCGAGCAGCGTCATTGCCGCCCTCGCAAGAAATCTTGGGTAAGATGTTCTTTTCATAATACTTTTAAATTAGTTAATAATAATAATGTTTTTGTACTGATTTCGTGTCAATTTGGGGGCAAAATTAGTAAAAAAATTTTAAACTGCATAAAAAATGCGGAAAAATTTTTGTTTTTAATACTTCAATGAGACAAAAACGTAAAAATATGAGACGTCAGCAACATTTTCGGCGCAAGGCAGAAGGCAGCGCCGCTGATTGACGTTGCAGGCAGAAAGAGTCCTTTATGCTGCTCAGGCCAAAAACGAGGCTTTGCAATAAAACAGTAACCACGTGGGTTACTGCCCGTAACCACGCGGGTTACTGACAGTAACCACGTGGGTTACTAAAATTTTCATTTGTTAACAAATAGCGAAGAAAGGCCGTGCTGTCTTCCTAATAAAACAAAATGTGTTTGTGTTGAAGACAACAAAAACCGCTCGGCTTTGCCGCTTTGCTTGCAAAGAACTAGGACAACTCATAAATAGATATTTATGAATAAAAGTGTTGTCCATGTGGTTCATGTTGTCTTCCTAATAAAACAAAATGTGTTTGTGTTGAAGACAACAAAAACAACTAGGACAACATGTAAAAGAACAAAATCCCATACGGTCGTTAGGCCGTTACAAAAGTTGTTCATGTTGTTCATGTTGTCTTCCTAATAAAACAAAATGTGTTTGTGTTGAAGACAACAAATACCGCTCGGCTTTGCCGCTTTGCTTGCAAAGAACTAGGACAACTCATAAATAAATATTTATGAATAAAAGTGTTGTCCATGTTCTTGCCATGCAAGCGAACAGAGTTCGAGCGGTTCATGTTGTCTTCCTAATAAAACAAAATGTGTTTGTGTTGAAGACAACAAAAACAACTAGGACAACTCATAAATAGATATTTATGAATAAAAGTGTTGTCCATGTGGTTCATGTTGTCTTCCTAATAAAAAAAAATGTGTTTGTGTTGAAGACAACAAAAACCGCTCGGCTTTGCCGCTTTGCTTGCAAAGAACTAGGACAACTCGTATTATTCATGATTAATTTATGGTCATTCATGGGAATTCGCAACTTATATTAAAAACCAAGCAAATTAACAATTTTAACATTCCACAGGCACCATTTTGTTTGTAAATTTAAATTCTGGGTCAAATTTCTCGC
>CACYYG010000025.1 GCA_902778535.1 uncultured Prevotellaceae bacterium | reverse complement strand
CATCCTTGAGGTTCTTGTAACACACCTCCTCAAACTGTCGGGTGCGGAATGACGTTGTCATGGCATCTAACTGAACGACGATGAATCCCAGCTCGGCCAATTCGGCCATGCCCCAGTGCCACTCACGGAACGACTTGGGGACATACTGGTCGCCGGGGCCGCTATAGATATACTCTATGACAGGGTACTTGCGCGTTGGATCGAAGTTGGAGGGTCGGATGATGATGCCCCACATAGGCGTGACCCCATCGCGTCCGGGCGCGACGAATACCTCGGGAGCACGCCATCCGGCTGCATGAAGCTGGCTGATATCGGCTGATTCCAGCGTAAGTAGCACCTTTCCGCTAGCGGCCGAGCGCAGCACGCTGACGGGCGGGGTGGTGACGGTAGACCATGTGTCGATGAGATATGCCATGTCCGAGGAATAGACTACACTGTGATTTCCATCTTCGGGAGTCAGGCACGTCAGTCCCTTGCCGTTTAGCCCTATGCGATAGTAGTGTATTAGGTATGGGTCTTCCTGCTTGTTCATGCCGCAGGCAGAGAAATAAACCAGCCCTTTCTTCTCGTCGATATGCTGTATGTCACGGACGTAGTATTCGCCACGTGTAACCTGCCGGATCAGCCCTTTCTGGCGGCTGTAGAGGTAGATATGATTGCGTCCGTCGCGCTCGCTGGTCCATACTATCCGCTCTCCGTCGCTGAGGTCGTGGCGCTGCTGACGGGTGTAGTTGACATACTTGTCGTTGCGCTCCTCGATGAGTGTGCGCACCTCTCCGGCAATGTTCATCTCGAGTACCCTGAACACCTTGTGACCCCGCTCGTTGTACTCGAAGGTGACGGTCTGCGAGTTCTTGTCCCATCGGGGTGCCGACACATGATACTGGTGCCGGAAGAGCTCTGTTGACGGCTCGGCGACACGGCCTGTCGCCACGTCGACGATGACCGGCACGCGATAGTTGAGCGAATCGCCGGGCTTGGCATATTCCTGCTTATGGAGCACTGGCTCCAGCCGATCCTTGGGCGATGACTCGACGTAATAGACATAATGCTTGGGCGCCGGTTTGATGCGCACGGTGGCATAGTAACGGCCATCGGGCGAGAATGATCCCCACGACGAGTAGTAATAGTCGGGGGTTCCGTTGGTGGTCAGCTGGCGGTCGTTGACCCACAGGTTGTCGTCGCGGTGGTAAACGACTATGGTGCTGTCCGCCGGCGCTGTCTGTCGTCCGTCCTTCTCGTCGGGTACCTCCATCCAGTGCCGCTGCGGTCTGTGCGACTGCCAGCGACGCGGTGGCGTGGGGTCGCCTGGCAGGATGGAGACGGAAAGACGGTCGGCGTCCACCTCTTTGAACACCTCTTTCTCGCCGTCGAAGACAGCGTACCAGAAACGGTGCGTATCGTTGATGGCATGGGCACGCACGTTGGTGTTCTTCACCTTGCCGCTGTACTGCGAACGAATGTTGAAGGCACGCTGGTAGTCGGCCAGCGTGCCTTGTGCCCACAGGGAACTGCTTATAATACTAAAACTCAATAATGATAAGGCTATCTTTTTCCTGTTCATAGGTGGGTGATGTTACTGATAGATGATGAAGTCGGTGAGTTCTGCCCACGAGTGGTTGTTGCTGTAGGTGGTCTGATAGACTCCGACGCCGACGGTGGCCGCCGTCAGCTCTATGGGCGAGCCGGGCATGTTCTGCCATTGCACGCCGTCGCGGCTGGTACGGGCGAAGAGCTGGTTGCCACGACGCTCAAACTGCAGGATGGGGTCGAAGTCGTAGCCTTTGTAGTTGGGGAATTGCGGTCGTCCGTGTCGGCTGAGCATGGTGAGCATGTTGCCGCAGTTGTAGAGCGGGAAAGCACCAAGCTGATAGTAGGTGTCGCCGTTCATAATCATCAGCCCTGCCTCGTTATAGCCCTTTACGGCATGGTCGGCAAGCCCCTCCATATCGCTGACACGCACCATCATGACGAAGTCGCCAGTAAGCTCTCTTACCTGCTGAGCGCCGTTCATGAGTGGGGCGGCATTGAAGTCGGCAGTGGTGGCACTGAGGCTGTAGGTCGTGGGCACTCCGCTGATGGCGGCCATGGCCGGTGAGAGCGTAAAACGGCTGTCGGGGTCGCTCTCGTCGAAGTCGTCATCACCTAATGAGGGGTAAGGAGTGAGAGATGAGGAGTGAGAGTAGAGTGCGGCCACTTCCTCGGCAGTGGTAGCTGTGGGTGTGATGGTGAGCTGGCTGATGTAGCCTTTGAAGAAGTTGGCACCAGTGGCATCGGCACCGATGGTGACCTGTCCCTCGGGACGCACCATGAGGAAGTTGTTCTGCTCGTGTAGCAGGCTGCCGTCCAAGTAGACGCGCTCCATCCATCCGTCGTAGGTCACTATCCAGTGGTGCCATTGTCCGACGGCGTTGCTGACGGCATCGGGTGCGCCGTAGCTCTCGAAGGAGCCGTTATGGTTGACGAGTCCTGCCTGTGGGTCGCTGCCAAGGCGCAGCTCGGTAGTGGCAAGGTCGGCCCGCGATGCTGACAGCGACGCTACGGTCTGCACAGCGCCGCCCTCTGTCTGCAGCAGCCAGGCACTGATGGTGTAGGGGCTGTTGTAGCGATACTCGCGGGGTAAGGGCGTAGCGGAAGACAGCGACTGCGAACCATTGAAGAACAGTGCCCAGCGGCCGTCCTTCACGCGGGCACGAAGGGGTTTGTTGGATTTTAGAGGAGACAGACGAGAGGAGAGAGGAGAGATAGTTGTGATTTCGGTGACGTCGAAGGGCTGCTGCCGACCTTGGGCCAGTTGGCTGACGTCGAAGGAGATGATGGCATTACCTCTGTCCGCAGGCTCCACGTCTTTCTGGTGCATGCCGGGATAGCCGCTATAGGAATTCCAAATTCCGAATTCCGAATTCGCCTTGCGTTCCTGAGGCTCTGCCTCTATGTCGGGCAGTTCAGGCGCTTGCTTCCACACATTGACGTTCCAGATGGCAGGTATGTGGCCGTTCTTCTGCGTGTCGGTGATGGTGATGCGCAGATAGCGAGCCTTGACGAAATGAGAAGTGACTGGCGCTTTGTCAATCATGGGAGAGCCTTGCATGGTGTTCTGCGTGCGGTCGGCGAAGAGCGTCCAGTGCCGAGCGTCGAGCGAGGTCTCTATCTTATACTGGTAGAAGAAGGTGGCGTACTCGAACTGCGTCCACACCTCGCTGAACTTCTGCGGCTTGCCGAGGTCTATCTGCAGCCACTCGTCCTGATGCCCGCCACGGCCCCAATTGGTGTTGAAGGCACGCCACAGCGTGGCGTTGTTGTCATCCACCGCATATTCCGGCTTGAACCAGTCATCGTAGTACGATGAGGCGGTCACTGTCGCACCAAAGGCAAGGTTTTTAGAATTGAAAGATTGAAGAATTGAAGAATTGAAGAATGTACTACCGTTGTGCGTAGGAACGACTGGCAGGATATTCCCGTCATTGTCAAATTGCAGCTCGTCGATACACACCTGGCGGTTGAAGCCGTGTACGGAGCGCGGCAGGTTGTGACGGTGGTAGACGATGTAGTAGTGGCCGTCCAGTTCCAGGATGCTGTGGTGGCCAGGGCCGTGGACGGTCTGGTCGGCATTGGTCTCGAGGATGCAGCCCTTGTACTCGAAAGGCCCCATTGGACTGACGGTCGACGTGGCATACTGTACGCGGTAGGTGTGGTCGTGGCAGGAGCCGGAACTGTAGGTGAAGTAGTAGATGCCGTCGCGCTTGAACACGAAGGGCGCCTCGAAGATGTCCTTCAGCTCCGTGTTGGGTATGAGGTGTTTCTCGCCCAGTTCGGTGCCATTCACCTTCGTGACGCCACAACCGAAGCCCTTGTAGATGCCCCACGTGCAGAAATAGAGATACTCCTGTCCGTCGTCGTCGCGGAAGAGCTGCGGGTCGAGTGTGATGGCGTTGTGGACGAAGCGGTCGGGCACAAGCACTGCATCGTCCTTATCTAATAGGTTTTTCCACGGCCCCACGGGCGACGCGCTCTCTCCCACCAACACCTCGCAGGGACGGCAGTAGTAGTAGCGGAAAGAGCCGTCAGGCTGCTGCACCACGTCGGGCGCCCACACCACCTCTGTCGTAGGCCAGTTCATCACGATATTCTTCCAGTTGCGGAAGTCCTTGCTCACCCACACCTGCGCCGGCCCGTAGCCATTGCCGGTGCCGTCGGTGGTGGCGTAGAGATAGTAGGTATCGCCGAACTTACGGATGGTGGGGTCGGCAAAGTATCCGGGTATGAACGGATTGGCCGCACCGGGCGCGTTCCACGACTGCGCCTCAGCAGCTACTGCCCACACCGACAACAATAGAACTGTAAGGACTCTGTTCATATCACTTGACAAGCACTTTCTGTCCGTTGATTATATACAGGCCCTTCTTTAATTCCGAATTCCGAATGACGGATTCCGATACACGGCGTCCCTGTAGGTCGTAGCTACCTTTCGTAATTCGTAATTCGTCATTCGTAATTGCATGGATTCCCGTCGGGTCGTTGTATTCTATACTGTGCAGGGTGGCTGATGGCGTGGTGCCGCCAATGGTGACGTAGAACACGAAGTTGGCCCTGGCGCTGTTTTTGTTGTTCTGCTTGTAGAGCAGGGTCTGGCGCAGGGTGTAGGTGCTGCCTGAGGGGCAGCGTCCGGGGTACTGGCCGATGACGAAAGACATGGCCGAGGGGTAGAACTCGGAGTAGAGGATGCCATTGGCGTAGCTCGTCACCCGCCCGTCGGCATCAAACCAGTGGCCGTAGCCGTTGGCGGTGCTGGCGGTCTGCTGCAGCGAGCCGTCGGCATTGGCTGCATAGAACATGATCTTTCCGTTGGCGGGTCCTCGCTCGTCCCACTGCTGCATGCGCGAGGGCAATACCGTGGGCTGCATCTGGAAGGCGGTGCCCAGGGCTGCCGCCAAGCGTCCGTTCAGTGCAATGACGATGTTGTCGTTGTCCGGGATGTTCACGTCGTAGGTGAAGGTGATGTCGGCCACGCTGCGCTTGTCGAGGGTGGCACTGGCATAGACCTGTGCCGCGTCGGCTATGTCGGTGCCCTGCAGACGGAAGCGGTAGGGCCACATATCGTCGTCCTCTATCTTGTCGTCCCAGCGGTGGGTGATGTAGTTCTTCAAAGCAGGCGAGACCACAAGCCAGAGGCGGCTGACGCCCTCGGGCACGGTGAAGGAATAAGCCCCGGTCTTCTCGCCGCGGCCCTGACAATAGACGCTGTCCTCGGAGAAATAGCGGCGTGTGCCGTCGTCCATCAGCGCCACATAGCCCATGCGGAATCCGCGCCATGAGGCATTGCCTTCCTTCGACACCAGGTATTTGCGGTCGCCATTGACGTCGGCCGGCAGCTTCGTCCACTGCGTGTCGCCGTTCAGGTATTCGCCCGGATCATTGTCAAGCAGCTTTGAAGCGGGATTCAGGCCCGTGAGGTTGGTGGTTACGACGGTGCCCGGCGATGGCACCTGCAGCGGGATGACGTTGAAGCCTGTGCCCTGCGGACAACTGGCCAGGGCCACCTGATAGTCGTCGTCATCGGTGAGCACGCAGCGATAGCCGAAGTCGCCGATGTAAGGATTGCGGTAGGGCTTGCAAGCCTCGATGTCCCAAGTGACCAGGTGGCAGGCGTAGTCGAAGTAGAGCTTGTAGAGGTCGCGCACCGACAAACCTTTCAGCTTCATCAATGCCTGACTGAAGTCGCTGGCCTTGCCGTTGGACTGACCCGTCATCGGCGTGTTCCACACCTTGGCCACGGTCTGTATGTCGTTGTAATACTGGTTGATGAAATAGTGCAGCCAGTAGCTCTGATAGCGGTGCCACTCGTGCGAGAAGGCATAGTTGTGGCTGTTGCGGAACACGAAGATGCTCTGGTCGTACATCAGCTCCGGGTAGGACTGCGCGGCCTGCCACTGTGCCGTCTGCTCCCAGATGGCCTGTCCGTTGCCGCAGGCCAGGTGGAAGCCGGTGTTGTCGGTCGATGAGTTCTGGTGGCCGCTGTGCTCGGCGTAGCACATGTAGTGGAAGGAGTGCCCCACCTCATGCGCCACGGAGTGTCCCACAGGCTTGCAGGTGGCCGAGTTGAGCCACAGGGCGCTGACCATGAAGTCGTAGCCGCCGCCGTAGCAGGCCCAGTCGCCCGGCTGCGAATAGTTCATCAGCACCATCACCTTGTATTTACTCAGGTTGGAGTTCTCCGGGTCTACGAAGCCCAGCTGGTTGATCTCCAGCTCGAAGAATGCCTCACACTTCGCCAGTAGGTCTGGTATGTCCACGTAGTTCCAGTTGCTCTTCGGCAGTTCGTTGGGTTTCTTGTTGCCGTAGTTCTTGTCCCAGAAGATGATGACGTTGTCGGACTCCACAGAGCGTGACTTCGACCAGGTGTACTTGTTGTCGGGATCGCTCTCCTTGTAGATGAGCGTGTCGGTGCGGTTTCTCCATTCCTGTGGGATGTAAACCGTTTTCTGTGCCAGGATGCTGCCTGCGAACAGCAGGAGCATCAATGTTGTGCTGAATAATCTTTTCATGGTTTATCTATTTTCAATTTTCTTTTTTCTAATTTTTCAATTCCCTGGTACGGGTATCGAGGCAATCAGGTAGGAGATATGTATGAGCCGGTTCTGCAGCCATTTGTGCATCTTCTCCAGTTCCTTGTCGAAGGACTTCCCGGCGAGCGGCCATCGCTGGAACTCACGGTCGATGGCTCCCGAGGCCCGCAGCTCGTCGACATACTTCATGCACTCGCCCCAGGCGTGGGTGACGATGGAGTCCTTGACGGCGGCCCATTGCGCCTTGTACTGCTGCACGAACTCGCGGCAAGCGAAGAGGTCGGTGAAGAACTGCGGCACGTAGCTGTAGTTGCCGTTGCGCTGCAGGGGATTGCTGCCCATGACGGTCTCGGTGAACGATGCGAAGTAGTCGTGACCTGCATACATGTTGCTCCAGTCGAAGTCGTAGCCCGCGTCGAAGTCCCACAGCGGCCCCATCACCCAGGGGCCGTCGCCGTCCTTGTGCATGAAGATGCTGCGCGGGGCCGAGAGCTCGACGTTGTAGACGAACTCCTGCAGCTGCAGGTATTTGATGAAGGAGGGAATGTCTAAGAGCTGGCTCACCTTGCTGTAGTCCTTCTGCTTGACGGCCTGCTCTAACTGCGCGAAGACGGTGCGGACGGAATCGACGGTGTTGTAGGTGAAGGCGTCGTCGTCGGGGTATTTCACGCAGACAGGCATGCGGTAGACCTTGCTCCAGAAGTTGTCGTTAGCGTAGGGACTCTCGCCAGGGCCGTCGTCAACGTCGAGCGAGATGAGGATGCCGCGGTCGTCGCTCACGGCCACGCGGTTCTTGTTCTGCTGCACCTGCTCGGTGAGCTGGTAGAGCCCCTGATAGCTGCCGTTGAGGAACAGCTCGACATAGCGTGTGTGGTTGGTGTAGGGCTGCCCCAACCAATGGCCCATCTCGAAGACAAAAGTGTTCATCATGTCGGTCACGTCGCGATAGTTGGCCAGCAACACCCAGCTCTTGGCCTTGTCTAAGCCTAAGATTTTGTGCTTGGTGTCGAGCTTGATGCGATAGGGCTTCTTGTCGTACCACAGGAACGAGCTGTTGCCGCGTCCACGGATACTGGCGCTGCCGGAATAGTTGGAGAAGGAGCCTTGTGCCCCGAGCGAGAGGTAGCAGGGCTTGTATTCCTCTCTTGATGTGACGGCCCTGCCGTCGGCTGTGGTCAGATAGAGTTGGAACACCTTGTAGGGATTCTTCGTCTCCGTCAGCGGGTCGTCCTCAAACTTCAGGCTGTCGATGTTGGCACGGAGGAAAGGCACACGCTGTCCTGCCGTGACATTGAACACCAGAGAGGTGCCGGTGAAGTCAACGTCCTCTATCTCGTCCATGGTGACGGGGAAGTGCCATTGTGCATCCTCGTGGTTGGTATAGACCTGAACACGTTTCTGCGCTGATGCGTAGTGGCCAACGCAAAAGAAGATAAGGGCGAAAAGAAGTTGATGGGTGCTATTCATCATGAATCTGGAATTCGTAGGGGAACTGTCTATAGGCGGCAGGCTCTTGTTCTGAGGCCACGCTCGTCATCACGTCTTCGTGTCTCTCCGGCGCGCCCATCACGACAAGGTAGAGGTGCTTCAGCGTCTTACCTTTGGGAACGGCAAATGTAGTGGCATTGACAGGGCTGTAGATGCTCTCGTCGTCGGTGGTGACGCCCACGAAGCCGTAGCGCAGATGGTCGCCCTTGATGCGCAGGTGAAACGCCTTCGACGACAGCCTGACCCGTCCGTCGAGTTTGATGGCATTGAAGCCATAGCCCTCAGGCTGTTCCTTGGGGCGCAGCCATCCTGCAGTGGCCGGTTCCAATTCGGTATCGAAAGTGCAGGCGTAGGGCCGTGTCTCTTTGCGTGCATGGTGGAAGTCGAAGTTCATGAGGTGCTGGTAGCCGCGCAGCATCTCGTCGCAGAAAGCCGCCTGCGTGAGATGGTTCATGCGCTTGTAGGTAATGACGGGGTCTTCGCCCATCTTGCCTTGCCGAAACAGCTCCGCAATGCACTTCCTTCCGTGCAGGTCGCTCCACCACTGCAGCACGTAGGGCGAGTGATAGATGTTCTCCATGTGGAGATAGGCTTTATGCGTGAGTTTCCTGAACGCCTCGAAGTGATAGTTCTCATCGGTCAGCCAGTCGGGGTTCACCTGCCAAAGCATCCACTGTGAGGCCATCTCGAAGAAACCAGTGCCGCCCCAGCAGTCGCCGATGCTGTCGGCCATGATCTGCGATTGGAACGAGTGCCCCAGCTCGTGGGCCATACAGTTCATCTTCGTGTCCTGTATGCGGTTGGGAGCTACCCACAGCGCTCCGATAAAGTTGTCGTAGGTACCGCCGTAGGCCGTGCCGTCGAGAGAATAGTTCACCATGACCATCATCTTGTAGCTGTCGGCCTTGCTCGGATGCTGAGGGGTGACAAATCCCAGCGTGTCGCGGAAGAAATGATAAAACGACTGCACGCGGTCGCGCAGGTTCAACAGGTTGAACGACATGTCGTGGCCTTCCAACTGTGGCGGGTTGCTGACGTCGGCGCCGAAGCCCCGCTCCCACATAAAGATCAGGTCGTTGGTCTCAATGCTCCGCTTCAGCGACCACTGCGACGTGTCAGCTTCGAGGTCCATGCCTCGTAAGTCCTCCGGAATGAAGAGCTTTTTCTGTGCACAGACCTGACTGCCCACTAACATTGCGGCGAAAAGACACAAGTACTTGTTTTTGTAATCCATATCTGCTGCTTTTTTCTGAGTTGCAAAGGTACTCATTTCCCCTGACGAAATCTAAAACTTTAGGCCAAGATAATAATAAAATCGTCCAATTGGGCGTTATTATTTTGGTATTGCATGATATTTCCATCACTTTGGACTATTTTTTTACAACGAGCGGCGATTTGTATCTACCTTTGTAGCATGAACATCTTAATGAAGCATGATATGAAGAAAATCGTGATGGCAGGCCTGGTGTCCGTCCTGTTTCTGACAGGCGCATCGGCAGCTGACCGCCGTGACGTTGTGAACGTAGAGAAAGTGAACGTGGAAGTGGCCGTGGGCAATGCGCCACGGCTTCCCTACCAGCTGTGGGTGACCTACGGCGACGGCAGCGGCGAGTACCGACAGGTGAAGTGGCTGAACGCCTCGGAGGCGACGGAACGGGCTGAGGCCAACCCGACTATCAATCCCGTGGGAACAGAATACAAGGTGCGCGGATTCATCATCGGCGACAACAGCACGCCCAACGGCTATCCCGTCTCGGCCGCAGTGAAGGTGGTAGATAATTATGAATTACGAATTACAAATTACGAATTATCATCATCCGCTCGGAATTCGGAATTCTCCCCCGTAGCCGAGCCGCTGCCGTTAGACAAAGTGAGCATCGACGGCGAGAATCGCCTGACGCACAACCGCGACCTTGACATTGACCAGCTCATCAGCCTGCCCGTGAAGCAGCAGCTGTACAACTATCGCGACACCTACGGCCTCTCGACCTACGGCTATCCAGAGAGCGACGGCTGGGACTCGCCCACGACGAAGCTGAAGGGACACGGCTCGGGTCACTACATGTCGGCCATGGCTTTTGCCTTTGCCTGCTGTCAGGATAAGGAGAAGAAAGACATCCTGCGCCGCAACATCACGGATATGGTTAACGAACTGCGTGCGTGTCAGGAGAAGACGTTTGTGTGGAACGGGCAGCTGGGCCGCTACTGGGAAGCGCGAGACTTCGCACCAGAGGAAGAATTGCGCGAGATGAAAGGGACATGGGCCGACTTCGACCGCTACAAGCAGCATCCCGAGAAGTACGGCTATGGCTACCTGAATGCCATCCCTGCCCAACACTGCGTATTAATAGAAATGTATCGAGCCTACAATAATGAAAGTTGGGTGTGGGCACCTTACTATTCCGTACACAAGCAACTGGCCGGACTCATCGATATCGCCACCTACATCGACGACAAGGCCGTCAGCGACAAGGCCCTGCTCATTGCCAAGGACATGGGCCTCTGGGTGTGGAACCGCCTGCACTACCGCACCTACGTGAAGAGCGACGGACGGCAGGACGAGCGCCGCGCAAAGCCGGGCAACCGCTACGAGATGTGGAACATGTACATCGCCGGAGAGGTGGGTGGCATGGCCGAGTCGTTGGCTCGACTCTCCGAGATGACAGGAACGGAAGAAGAGAAGGCTCGCCTGTTGGAAGCCGCCAACTACTTCGACAGCCCAGCTTTCTTCGACCCATTGGCCAAGAACATCGATGCCATCCGCACACGCCACGCCAACCAGCACATACCGATGGTGACGGGAGCGCTGCGTTCCTATCGCAACAATCACAACCCTTACTACTATCACCTGGCCGAGAACTTCTGGACGATGATTCAGGGGCGCTACCGCTATGCCATGGGAGGCGTGGGCAACGGCGAGATGTTCCGTCAGCCCTACTCGCAGATCACCTCCATGTGCACCAACGTCACACATTGGGGGGGACACGAGCAGCAAGAGCCAACGATGAATGAAACATGCTGCGCCTACAACTTGGCAAAGCTGACGAAGGACCTGAACTGTTTCAATCCCGATGACGCACGCTACATGGACTACTATGAGCGCGTGCTCTACAACCAGATAGTCGGCTCGGTGAATCCCCGCCACTATCAGACGACCTACCAGTATGCCGTGGGTCTCAATGCCTCGAAGCCCTGGGGGAACGAGACGCCACAGAGTACCTGCTGCGGCGGCACCGGTGTGGAGAACCACGTGAAATACCAAGAGGCGGCCTACTTTGTCAGCGACAACACCCTGTGGGTGGCACTCTACCTGCCCACTACCGCACAATGGGAGCAGAAGGGCGTAACCATCAGGCAAGAGTGCGAATGGCCAGCCGAGAAGTCCACCATACATTTCATCCTGTCTCAAAAGTCCCGGTTCGCCTTAAAGCTCCGCGTGCCATACTGGGCCAACGAAGGCTTCGACGTGAAGCTCAACGGCAAGAGCATCGCCAAGCACTACCAGCCCTGCAGCTACGTGGAGATTCCTGCCCGCAAATGGACGGCAAAAGACGTCATTGAGGTGACGATGCCCTTCACGCGGCACATCGACTTCGGCCCCGACAAAATGGATGGTCACTGGGTAGGAGCCTTCATGCGCGGCCCGCTCGTCATGGCTGCTACCGGCATCAAGAGCTGGGACGAGGCCACCGCCGAGCCTGATAAGGACATCAGCACCTTTATACCCGACTTCACCGGTGACAGCCACCTGACACACTACTTCCGCATCAACGTTCCCGCCTCACCTGCTGTCACTGTGGCCGAGGGCTTTGCCATCGACAAGTCTCAGCTGCGCGAGCTCCTCCTCATTGCCAGGAGTCGCAGCAATGAGCAGCAGGCATGGAACGCTTTAGAGGTGAAGGTGCCGGAGTATGCTCCCTGGGCCACTCACGGCTTCGGCCGCATGATGGAGCAATACCAACAGGCACAGCCGCTGATGGAGGCTCCCGACGGCCAGTCCACGCAGGAAGAGATAGACAAGGCCGCCTCGGCTCTCAACGCCATCATCAACGCCATGCGACCAGGCAACCTGCCAGAGCTTGAGGACCTCGACGAGCTGCAGCTGCTCTTAGAGCAGGCCAAGCAAATGCCCGAGGGCGACGAGAAGGCCAACCGTGCTATCAGCTATGCCAATATGGTCATCCGTTACGTCAGCGACGGCAGCGGCACGAAGGACATGATAGAAAGGGCCGTCAGACAATTAAAAGAACTGAAAACCACAAAATAACGAAATAACGTTATAACGACACGAAACAATGAAAAGAATCCTGACTTTAGCCCTGCTCATCACCACTGTCTGTGGCATGGCCGCAGCAAAGGAGTATTCGCTGACATCGCCCGACGGAAAACTCGTCGTCACCATCAGCAACGGCGTCACCATCAATGTCAGCCATCAGGGCAACGAGGTTGTAACGGTTCAAGCCGATCTAAACAATGCCTGCAGCAAGGTGTTGAGCGTGCGTACCACTAAGACGCGCAATGAACACATCGTGAGTCCCTTCTACCGGCAGAAGGAGTTCACCACAGCCTATCGTCAGGCCGATGTTGCGCTCGGCAACGGCTTCGGCATGGAGGTGCGCGCCTATAACGAAGGAGTGGCCTACCGTTTCCTTACCAAACGCAAAGGCGAGACCATCATCCATGATGAATCGGCTGCCTTCAACTTCCCGGAAGAGTCAAAGGCTTGGCTGGCGTACACTACCAATCCTGAAAAGCCCTATGCCATGGCCTTTCAGAACACCTATCACGAGACGCACTTGGTCGACGCCCGGCCATTGCCCGCCTTCTTGCCTGCCACAGTGGAGAGCGGCGACGTGAAGGTGACGATTCTTGAAAGCGACCTGCGCAGCTATCCCGGCATGTTCGTCAAGGCCGACGGCAATAGCCTGATGGCCGAGTTTGCCAAATACCCCAAGCGAATGGACTACTACCGCTGGCGAGGCATGAGCTATGTGGCCGAGACGGAAGACTTCATCGCGAAGTCTGAAGGTGCACGCACCTATCCTTGGCGTGTGATGGCCATCACGGAGAACGACACAGAGATGCCTGTCAACAATATGGTATATGCTTTGGCAGAGCCTAATCAGATTGGCGACACATCGTGGATCAAGCCCGGCAAAGTGGCATGGGACTGGTGGAACGACTGGAACCTTAGTGGGGTGGACTTCAAGGCAGGCATCAATACGCCTACTTATCAGTATTATATTGACTTTGCAGCCAGCAACAAGATTCCGTATGTGGTGCTCGACGAAGGGTGGTATGACTCCAGTAAGGGTGACATCATGAATCCCATCAAGGACATCGACCTGCAGCAGCTCATCAATTACGGAAAGGAGAAAGGGGTGGGCATAGTGCTGTGGACAGTGTTCAACGTTCTTGACGAGCATCTGCAGGAAGCCTGCGAGAAATACAAGCAGATGGGGATAAAAGGCTGGAAGATAGACTTCCTGGACCGCAATGACCAGACGGCTGTAGAAATGGCGGAAAGGCTCGCCAAAACTTGTGCGCAATATCAACTGTTCGTCGATTATCACGGCTACTTCACTCCCACAGGCATGAGCCGCACCTATCCGAACATCCTGAACTACGAGGCCGTCTTCGGTATGGAGGAGTGCCGCTGGGCGAAGAAAGACACCGACATGCCGCGCTACGATGTCGCCTTCCCCTTCATCCGCATGATGGCCGGACAGGTGGACTTCACGCCTGGTGCCATGCGCAACGGTACGAAGGACAACTGGGTGGAGTGCTACCAGAAGCCTGTGTCGATGGGCACACGCTGCCATCAGGCTGCCTGCTACGTCGTACACGACTCGCCGTTCACCATGCTCTGCGATGCTCCTACCAACTATGAAAAGGAGCCCGACTACACCTCGTTCATCGCCGCCATCCCCGATGAATGGGACGAGACGCGCGTCCTGATGGGTGAGATAGGAAAGTACATCGTCACAGCACGTCGCAAGGGCGGCACATGGTATGTGGGCGGACAGACCAACTGGGACGAGCGCACCATCCAGCTGCCGCTGGCCTTCCTGGGTGAAGGCTCCTACGTCACCAGCATGCTCACCGACGGCATCAACGCCAGCCACAATGCCGAGGACTATCTGTTTGACACTCAGTTTCACCATCAAGGAGAAACGCTGACGCTTCACATGGCATCTGGCGGAGGGTTCGTCATGAAGTTCGGGAAAATAAACGTCGTTGATCACCTATAAAAAAAACTTACAACATGAAAAAGCTTGTCCTTAGTTTATCATTCATCATTGGCTCTTTATCATTTAGCGCAGCGCAACCGGGCTATCCCATCAGCCCTGTGCCCTTCACCGCCGTCAAGGTGACGCCCGGCACGTTCTGGGGACAGCGCCTGGAGGCCTCGCGCAACACTACCGTGCCCCTTGCTTTCTCAAAATGCGAGAGCGAGGGCCGTTACAGGAAGTGTTCAAGGTGAACGGCGTGGGCTATTCCTTCGACGACACCGACCCCTACAAGACGCTGGAGGGCGCCGCCTATATCCTGCAGACCTATCCCGACAAGAAGTTAGAAGCCTACTGCGATTCCGTCATCGACATCATTGGCAAGGCACAGGAGCCTGATGGCTATCTCGGAGGAAGACCTCTCGCATGAGCTCTACAACCTCGGCCACATGGTGGAGGGCGCTGTGGCCTACTGGCAGGCTACGGGCAAGCGCAAGTTCCTCGACATCGCCTGCCGCTATGCTGATGTGGCCTGCAAGGAGGTGGGGCCTGAAGCAGGACAGATGTGCGTCGTGCCCGGCCATCAGATTGCTGAGATGGCGATGGCCCGCCTTTACTTGGCTACGGGCGAGAAACGCTACCTCGACTTCGCTAAATTCCTGCTCGATTATCGTGGAAAGACGGAAATCAAGAATGAATACAGCCAAAGCCATCAGCCCGTAGTCGACCAGAACGAGGCCGTCGGCCACGCCGTCCGTGCCGCCTATATGTATGCCGGCATGGCCGACGTGGCGGCACTCACAGGCGACCAGAGCTACATTGATGCCATCGACCGCATCTGGGATAATATCGTTAGCAAGAAACTCTACATCACCGGCGGCATCGGAGCCACGGCTTCGGGCGAGGCCTTCGGCAAGAACTATGAGCTGCCCAACATGAGCGCCTACTGCGAGACCTGCGCCGCCATCGGCAATGTCTATGTCAACTACCGCCTCTTCCTGCTGCACGGCGAATCGAAATACTACGACGTGTTGGAGCGCACACTCTACAACGGACTCATCAGCGGCGTGTCGCTGCAGGGCAACGCCTTCTTCTATCCCAACCCGTTGGAGTCGATGGGCCAGCACCAGCGGCAGGCATGGTTTGGCTGCGCCTGCTGCCCGAGCAACATCTGCCGCTTCATCCCCTCTCTGCCCGGCTATGTCTATGCCGTGAAAGACAAGAATGTCTATGTCAACCTGTTCCTCTCGAACAAGAGCGACCTTAACATTGGCAAGAAAAAAGTCAGCCTGACACAGCAGACCAACTACCCATGGGACGGCGACGTCACCATCGTCGTAGACAAGAATAGTGCAGGCGAGTTTGCACTGAAGATACGCATCCCCGGCTGGGTGAAGAACCAGCCTGTGCCCAGCGACCTCTATGCCTATTCCGACAACAAACGCCTCGGCTTTTCATTGAAAGTGAATAGCGAACAGTTAATAGTGAATAGTTCTGATTACAAATCAAGTGACGATAATGGAAATCATAACTATCAACTGCCAACAGTCAACTGTCAACTGACGGAAGACGGCTACCTGACCATCAATCGTAAGTGGAAGAAGGGCGACCGCGTACAGCTGCACTTCGACATGGAGCCGCGCACCGTCCGTGCCAATAACAAGGTGGCTGCCGACCGCGGAATGGTCGCCATAGAGCGTGGGCCGCTGGTCTACTGTGCCGAGCATCCCGACAATAGCTTCGACATCATGGGCGCATTGCTCAACCAGGCTCCGGCGTTCAACCTTGGCCGTGGAGAGGTGGCTGGCACGCAGATAGTGACACTTACCACCGATGCCCAAACGCTGAGCTTCGACAAGCAGGGCAGGCTGCACACCGACGACCAACGCCTCACGCTCATCCCGTATTACGCCTGGTGCCACAGAGGCAGTGGCAAGATGCGCGTATGGCTGCCGCAAGATCTCAACGCCACCACGCCGTCACAGCCCGCCACTTTGGCATCAGAGAGCAAGGTGACATCATCGAGCGACGTGCCCGCATTGTTGAGCGTCAACGACCGACTCATACCGCGCGATGAGAACGACCGTTCTATTCCCTACACGCACTGGTGGCCCAAGAAGGGCGTCACCGAGTGGATTTGCTATGAACTGCCGCAGGAGTCCAGCGTGCAAAGCTGTACCGTCTATTGGTTCGATGACGGTCCCTGGGGCGGTTGCCGCGTGCCCAAGTCATGGCGCATCCTCTATCAGGACGCACATGGCCAGTGGCTGCCCGTAGAGGGTGCCGACCGCTATCCCACCGACAAGGGCGCGCCCTGCACCGTGAACTTCAATCCCATTAAGACCAAAGCCCTGCGCCTCGAGGTAACACTGCCCGATGACAACGCTGCTGGATTGTTTGAATGGATAGTAAGATAATGCATGCCGACACCTTCGACGACCACGCGATGTACCTGCGTGAGATGCTATCGTCGACTTCGACTATTTCCACATCGGCACCAATTAATCTTCGCCAAAATATCTTTGTAAACTATTAACCCCGAAGCAGGCAGCAGGACTTGCAGAAGGCCTTTGACGCCGGCAAGCGGATGGCAGAGAAAGTGATGTCGTGAGTACGAATTGGAGTATGTAAATTAAGCTATATGAGAAAAGCAAGCAGAGAGATGAATGCCACCTTCGCATTGGAGGTGTTGGATAAGGCTCCATACGTGACAGTTAGCATGACTAAATCTGATGGGAGTCCATACGGATTACCTTTGTCACTGGCACATACAGACGAGAAAACCTTCTATTTCCATTGTGCCTTGGAGGGTGATAAACTCGACTGCATAGCACATAATCCCGAAAGACGGGAGCTTTACGCTACAATACAAGTCGGCTACAGCCGTAGGTAAGGCAGAGATTGTGACAGACCGCGAAGAGAAGATTACGGCATTGAGAGCCATCTGCCAGCGTTTCCTTCCTCATCACATGGATGCTTTCGATGACGCCATTGCCCGTAGTCTTGAACGGACAGCGGTGGTACGTATCATTTTGATGGAGCCTCCTATTGGCAAGCGTAAGCAGTATGATAAAGAGGGAGAGGAGATGAAGTACGGTAGAATGGAATGAGGTGATATGAAGATCAAACTACAGAATATGAGAAGACTAATCATCATTCAATGACTTAGACTTGTGCTGAAAAGGGAAACACATTAGTGATTGTACCTGATGTATATCATTGGGATTTTTCGATTTAAAAAGGATTATTTCTTTGGATTTATTTATTTTTAACTGAGAGCATTTGTTTGGATAATTTGATTTTTGTATCTTTGCAGACGAATTTAACAATCCGAATACGCTCAAGAGATGTATTACGAACGAATCATTGACCAGTTTCTTAGCGAGTGGGCGGCACGTCCCAGTCATAAACCCGTTTTGCTGCGAGGTGCCCGACAGGTGGGGAAATCTACTGCCGTCAGACATCTGGGCGAGCAGTTCAAATACTTCGTCGAAATCAACTTGGAGAAACAGTCTGAGTATAAGGTCCTATTCCAGTCCAATCTCGACGTTAAGCGTATTGTGCCTCAGATGGCTGCCATACATGGCACACCCATCATTCCAGGGCAGACGCTCTTGTTTATCGACGAGATTCAGGATTGCCAACAGGCCATCATGGCCTTGAGATACTTCAAGGAAGATATGCCCGAGTTGCATGTCGTTGCTGCTGGTTCGCTCCTGGAGTTCGTATTAGACGACTTACCAACGTTTGGCGTGGGCAGAATCCATTCGATGTATATGTACCCCATGACTTTTGACGAGTTCCTGCTTGCCAACGGTGAAAAACTCCTGTTGGAAGCCCGCAATCAGGCTTCACCGTCATCTCCGTTGCCAATGCCGCTGCACGACAAGCTGACAAGTCTGTTGCGAACATTCATGCTGGTGGGCGGAATGCCGGAGGCAGTGGTAAAGTGGGTGGAGACACACGACTACCTGCTGTGCCAGGAGGTACAAGACGATATCATAACCGGTTATGAAGCCGACTTCCCCAAATACAAGAAAAAAGTAGACCCACAACTGCTGAGGATGACCATGAGGAGCGCTGCCCAACAGGCCACTAAGAAATTCATGTATTCTCAGGTACCCGGTGAGTACAAGACGGCCGAGGTGAAGAAAGCCCTTGAACTGCTCATCAAGGCCAATATCATCTTCCCCGTCACCCACACAAATTCCAACGGCTTGCCATTGGGCGATGGAAGGGATGACGGTATTCGCAAGATGCTGTTGTTGGATACCGGTCTGATGCTGAGACTACTGAATATGGCAATGGGCAACATCAGGGAGTTGACGACACACATCCTCACAGCTACAGCAGCCGACCTGGTGAACAAAGGTCCTGTGGCCGAGATGCTGGCAGGGCTTGAATTACTCCACTATCGCACACCGAATCTCCAATATGAGCTGTTCTATTGGCAGCGTCAGGCCAAGAATGCTACAGCCGAAGTGGATTATGTATTGCCAAATGAGACGCAAATACTGCCGGTCGAAGTGAAGGCTGGCGTTCAAGGGGGCATGAAAAGCCTCTGGGCGTATATGCGCGAGAGGAAACTCACGCAGGCCATCCGCTGCTCTTTGGAGAATTTCGGCGAGTTCGATTATATCGACAACATGGCTGAAGAACCAGTCAGACACGTCCGAATATACCCATTATATGCAATAAGAGAATTGATATGGCCATGCCAGCACTCATAAATGAGCTAAGATGTTTCACTTTTCACAAATTTGTTTGTAATTAATTAAAAATCAAAACGTTATGAATAACAAGTTCAAGAATTAAAATGTTTTACCATTGTTTTACCACTATGGCAGAACGTGTTCAAGGACAATATATAAACGGCTGAAATTCAATATGTTGGAGAGCGGATTTAATTATCCCTCACCTTCCGCAAGTAACGTAAAAGGGAACCCAATCGGTTCCCTTTTTTAGTATCTGATTGTCAGCACCTTATTAGGCTAAGTGGTTGGAAAAATGACATAGTCTCCATTATTTTTATGATAATGGTGATTATTTTGTGCAAATCGTGTTGAATTAGCCAAAAAAACACTAACTTTGTCGCAACTATATAAATGAATGTGTATCCTATATGGAACAAACCACTGAATCGCATCAAGGTGATGCTGGCCGAGAAGTTAGGCAAAGACCCCGCCACCATTTCCAAATGGGTAACCAATACCACACAGCCCAGCCTTGAAAACTTGATAGCTATTTCATAAAAAGATGATATGAACAAGATATCAATACGTTTTTATAAAGACCATAAAGTTCGTGCCGTATGGGACGAGGAACACAATCAATGGTGGTTTTCGGTGCTTGACATCGTAGGCGCTATTAATCAGCAAGACGACCATGAGAAAAACCGTAACTACTGGAAGTATCTCAAGGCGAAACTGCGGAAAGAAAAGAACGAGTTGGTTAGTGCCACTACCCAACTGAAACTAACGGCAACTGATGGAAAGAAGTATAACACAGATGTCATCGGTCAGGTCGATGTCGAGAAACTTGCCAAAATCATTCCAAACAATCAGGCTACAGCCTTTCTCGACTGGTTCACTTATAGCGACAACACTATCGACGGGCGTAGCAAAAAAAGGCTTATACGTTCATCGAAAGTAATCTGGTGGCAGATAAGGATGTGGGCATAGTGAAGGCATTGCAACAGATACATGCCTATATCTTCGGCGGACTATACGACTTTGCTGGAAAGATACGGACGAAGAACATTGCGAAGGGGGGGACTTTGTTTCGCTTGGCAGAGCATCTTCAGAGTTATCTGAAAACCGTTGAGGCAATGCCTGAAGACACATACGACGCGATTGTAGACAAGTACGTAGAGATGAATGCTACCCATCCATTTATGGAAGGCAATGGCCGCTCAACACGCATCTGGCTTGACCTTATCTTTAAGAAGCGAATGAAAATGTGCGTGGACTGGAGCCAGATAGACAAACGGGATTATCTTGATGCGATGATTGCGAGTCGTCTGGACAACACTAAGATTCGTGAGCTACTAAAGCCTGCACTTACAAATAAGATTGATGACCGCGAAATCTTCATGAAGGGCATCGACTATTCATATTACTACGAGCAAGAAGAATAGAATCATAGGTACAGGTCTTGTCAGGCAACTTTTAGAATATATGTTTTAGAGAGTACATATTACAGAGAATTGCTTAGATAACGTAAGGTGTTGGTTTCCAGCATGATTTGTAAGTCCTTGTAAGTGCTTAAATCTCACCTGATAAGGAGATGTTTCAAAAGTTAAAACAACGTCAATGTTTGATAAAACAATGGCCGAAGACTGATAAAACAATGTCATTGTCTGATAAAACCACGTCATTGTTTTAAGAAATCTACCCCGAAAAAATAATCGTGGCTCCCGGAATGAATGATTATTCCGAAAGCCACGAAAAAAGACGAAAAATTACGAAAACGCAGGATGGGTGACGATTACTTGACCATCACCTTGCGGCCGTTGTGGAGATAGAGGCCCTTCTGCGAGGGTTTGCCGCTCAGGCGGCGGCCGTCGAGCGAGAACCAGTCTTGGAATGAAGCATTTGCTTCCGCTTCAGTTATTCCGCTGGCCTCGTCTCCGAAGTTGAGCACGAAGCTGCGGATGCCGCTGGCGGGGTCGCCGGCGGTGATGCCGTCGGCCAGCTGGAAGTAGGCGCGGAAGGCGCCGATGGTCATGGCCTTCGTCGGGTAGTAGAGCTTGTTGTCGTCGCCGAGGTAGAGCTTGGTGTTGTCGTTGGCGTCGAGGCTGAGCGGGTCGTAGATGCCGCGGAAGGTGAGCACGTCGCCGATGGTCACGTCAGTGGGCTCGGTGCCGGCGAAGAGGCAGCTGCTGAACTGGGGCTGCTGAATGGGGTCGCCCGTTGTGGTCCATTTCAGGAGGTAGGGCGTGCCGGCCTGCAGCACGGTGTGGGTGCTCCCGCCGTAGGTGTAGGATGCCACGTCCTTGAAGTCCAGCGTCAGCGTGCCTTTGCTGAGCGTGGCGTTGCTGAGGTATTTGGCTGTGGCGCCCTGCAGCGTGCTGCTCTCTATCTCCACGTCGAAGGGCAGGCAGAGCGTGTTCCACGAGCCGTCCTTGTAGAGCGTGCGTCCGCCGAGGGTGACGGTGGCGGCAGGCTTCCCGTTGTAGGTGGCCAGCGTGCTGCTGTTGCCGGCATTGTCGCTGAGCGTCACCGCCAAGCCCTTGCCGCAGGTCTCGCAGATGCCGCTGTCGTTGTAGTCGTGCGCTGCTTTGTTGTCTGCGGGGGTGGTCAGGCAGTAGCTGCAGCTGAAGTAGTGGTATTCGTCGTCGAAGCTGCTGACGGTCTTGTTCGTATGGTCGCAAGGCCTGATGAGGGCATAGCCGTCATGACTACTGAGCAGAGCTTCTACTCGTCCATTGGCATCTTGCCGCTGGTTATCACCGACGTACACCGTCATATTGTCGCCCAGCGTAAGCAGCGAGCTGTTAGCAATTTTAATAGGAATACATGCTGTTTTGTTGCCGAAAAAGGCGTGTATCTCACCGCCCGTAATAGCTACCTTTGTGCCACCATCGCCTCCGATGGCACTGCCTCCATAAGAGGTGTTACCAGAAGAACCGTGGCTTTTGGCATAGACGGTTCCTCCAGAGATGGTGATGTTGCCTGATGACGAGAATTGACCACCATAATCCATCGAACCACTGCCGATGGCGAAGTCCGTGTTATAACCATCGGCATAGACCGTTCCTCCCTGAATGTTGACGGTACCTCGGAAGCAGTTGTTACCGCCGCCGATGCCGGCGCCGCCTCCGTTTGCATGAACCGTGCCGCCATAGATGGCGATGTCGCCCCATGAGGAATCATCGGAGCCATCCTTGCCGCCACTGCCGATGCCGGCACCACCTTGGCCACCCGTCGCCGTGACGTCGCCGCCATAGATACGGACTATCGGACCTGCGCCATCTTTGCCACCACCGATGCCGGCAGCATTAACCCCGGCCACTGCGGTGATGTTGCCGCCATAGATATATACATTTCCAGCACTTTCAGCCGGGCAATTTCCGCCGCTGCCAATGCCTGGTGCATGGTAGGCGCTGGTGGCCGTGATGTCACCGCCGTAGATGTAGATGTTGCCTCCAGCATGCTCATAACCGCCACCGATGCCAGCAGCACCGGAGCCATGTCGAGACGTGGCCGTAATGGTGCCGCCGTGGAAGTAGATAGTGCCGGCATCAGCAGCATTACCGCTGCCGATGGCCGCTGCTTCATATTCCTCGTTGGTGGCGATGAGCTTGCCCGGCACGCCGATGCCTTTCGGCTGGCCGTAGATGTGGAGGGTTTTGCCCTGCTCCACCTTCACGCCGCTCTTCACCGTGAGCTTCGCACCGTCTCTGAGGATGAGGTGGGCGGTGCCCTCCACGTTCAGCACCTTAACTTCGGCGTTGCCCGTCGCCACGTACCATTGCCCGTCGTTCAGCGGTACCCAGTCGCCAGTGCCACTGAGGACGTTGTAGCTGGTGCACGTCTTCGTCGTCTCGGTCAGCTTGTTGTTCGCGGCATCCCATCCGCGCTCCACATACTTGAAGCCCGTAGCCTGGATGGCGGCCTCGTCGCCGCTCCACACCACGTCGCCATCGGCTGTAGGCGAGCTGACGAAGAAGTAGGTGTCGGGGGCGGTGTCGCCATTTTTGTCCCTGTAGCCGCTGGTAAATTCCGTCTGCTGCTCGTTGGCACAGTATACGCCGACACGGGCGCCGGTAGTGAAGGCCGCCGAGAGGGTGATGAGCTGGTAGTTGCCAATATGTACGTCGGTGGGGGCGTTGCTCTGCACCACGGGCTTGTCCTGCATCTTCAGCGTCGGTCCTTCCCGTCCATCCAAGTACCCGAAATGGTAGATGCCGCCGCCGAAGAGCGTCGCCGTGTTGCCCGTGATGGTGCATGCACCTCTTAGCTCCACGGTGCAGTTTTGCGACTCCGGCTTCCACAGCGCGATGCCGCCGCCCGCCTGGGCCTGGTTGTTGGTGATGGTGACGTCGGTGAGCACCATCGACCCGCTGGCCGTCGCCCAGGCGTAGATGCCTCCGCCGTTATCGCTGGCAGTGTTGCCGCTGACGGTGACGCCCGTGATCTGGCCCGTTCCCTCATTGCAGATGCCGCCGCCGTCTTCAGCCTTGTTGCTGCTGATGGTGCCGCCGGTCATGGTGAGCGTTCCTGTCTTCTCGTTGTTGATGCCGCCGCCGTTCTCAGCCTCGTTGCCGCTGATGGTGCCGCCGCTGATGGTGAGCGTTCCCCAGTTGTCGATACCGCCGCCATCGCCCCAGTTGCCGTCGGCGTCCTTTTCGGCGCGGTTGCCGCTGATGGTGCCGCCCTCGACGGTCAGCTCGCCGCCTTCCCTGACGTAGATGCCGCCGCCGCCGTTGGCCCAGCCGCCGGTGATGGTGCCGCCGGTGCCGCTGTCCTTGATGGTCAGCTTGCCGCCTGCATTGACGATGATGACCTGCCCGCCCGGGTGGACAGCTGTCATCAGGCGCTTCAGCGTGTGGCCGTTCAGATCGAGGGTCACGGTTACGCCGTCGTTGATGTCCAGTCGGCCGTCATCGGATGGCGTGGTGATGTCGCTGCCGAGCTTGACGGTCTGGCTGGTCTGTACTGCAAGGAGCAGCTGGTCCGCCGTCGTGACGGTTTCGTCTGCCCATGTTGCCTGCGCCACGAAGAGCAGCGTGGCGAGGAGGGATAGTTTTGCCTTTTTCATTTTGGTGTATTGTTTGATGTGTTCTGTCTGTGTCCTGATTACTTGATGACGATTTTCTTACCATTATATATATATAAGCCCTTGGCCGACGGCTTGCCAGTGAGACAGCGGCCGTCGAGGGTAAACCAGCCCTCTGATTGACCATTGACCGTTGACCATTGACCGTTATTGATGCCCATAGTTTCGTCGCCGAAGTTGAGCACGAAGCTGCGGATGCCGCTGGCGGGGTCGCCGGCGGTGATGCCGTCGGCCAGCTGGAAGTAGGCACGGCAGGCGCCGATGGTCATCGCTGCGCTGGGGTAGTAGAGCTTGTTGTCGGCACCGAGGTAGAGCAGGGTGTTGTCGGTGCCTGCTATCTCCTTGGGCGAGAAGATGCCCTTGAACGTCACCTCGTTGGTCTCGACGTCAGCAGTGGCGGTGCTGATGGTTACACCTGTGAACGCTGGGTTCTCCACCGTGCTGGGGGACTGCGCTGTCCACTTCACGATGTAGGGCTTGCCAGCCTCGATGGCCGTCAGGTCGTCGCTGAAGGTGAGCGTCAGCGTGCCGTTGGCAAACGATGCGCTCTCTAAGGTCTTCACTGTGGCGCCTTTGAGGGGTGAAGCCTCGAGCGCGACGTCGAAGGGCAGGCACAGTGTGTTCCACGCACCGTCCTTGTAGAGCGTGCGGTCTTTGAGGATGACTTGGGTGGCGGTCATGCCGACGTATTTGGAGAGCGTCTCACTGTTGTCGGCGTTGTCGTTCAGCTGAATATAGATATAGCTGTAGCGGGCGGAAAAGGTCACGTTGCCAGTGATGGTGTATTCCTCACCTGCTGCGAGCAGTTCCTCACCGTCGCTGACTCTATAGGAGTTGTTCGAGGGCGTGCCCACGAGCCATCCCGCAAATACACGGTCACTGAAAGTGATGGGGCTGGCGGGCAGCTTGAATGTGGTGCCGGGCACCATCTGGTAAGTGAAGGGCTCATACACGCCGTCGACAGCACCGTTGTCCTTAGGCACATTGACGGTGACCTGATAGGTGGTCAGCTCTACGCCGCAGACGGTGCACTTGCCGTTGACGAAGGTGTGCCGCTCGGCCTCGAACGGCGTGAGGCAGTAGGCGCAGTGCTTCAGGTGGGTGTCGGTTGACGACGTGCCGCTGACGGTATAAGTGGGGTTGGGATGCGTGCAAGGCGCAATGACGGCGTAAGGACGATACCAGCATCCTGACACGCGTAGGCCAGCGTCGAATGGGGCGCTGTCGGCAACACTGTAGCCGGCCGACACCATCAGGTCGTCGGCGATGGTCAGCTCGCCATAGTCGTCACCACCATCGCCGGGGCCGATGGCGCGCTTGCCGTCGCCATCGAAGCTGCCGCACTGGGCCGTCACGATGCCGCCATGAATATGTACCTTCATGCCACTGTCGCCACCATCGCCTCCACCGATGCCAGCGCCGCTCAAGTGACTGTAATTATTATATCCACCCGTAGCCGTCAGCGTGCCGCCATAGATGTCCACCGTGCTTCCTTCGACTTTCCCATAGGCACCGCCACCGTTTCCGCCTCCACCAATGCCAGCTCCTCCGTAACTGCCACCCTGGGCAGTGACCGTGCCACCGTACATATAGAAGTGGAAGGTGCTGCCGAGGTCTAATTCTGCACCGCCGCCGATGCCTGCACCGCCGCCACCACCAGTGGCTGTGACGTTACCGCCGTAGATGACGACGGTGCCCCCTCCGTTCTTCACATGATGACGTTGTGGAGGGCCGCCAGTGCCGATGCCAGTGCTGCCCACGTTGCCCGTAGCCTGGATGGTGCCGCCGTGGATGGTGACGTCGCCCGCTTTTGCGTTTATGCCACTTCCTATGCCGGCAGCACTCTCATAGGCGCTGCTGTTGGCAATGAGCCGTCCCGTGTCGTGGGTCTGTCCGTAGATGGTGAGCTTGTGTCCCTGTTCCACCTTCACACCGCCCGTCACGGTGAGCGTCGCACCATCGGGGATGATGAGATGGGCGTCAGTGCCGGTCACGTTCAGCGTCTTGTAGCTGGAGTTGCCTGTCACCACATACCAGCCGTTATCCAGTCCAAACCAGCCGTTATCGCCGGTGTCGTTGCCGCTGATAGGAGTGTAACTGGTGCAGGTCTTCTCTTCATCGGCCACTTTTTTTGCTTCGTTGTCCCAGCTGCGCTCGATGTACTTGATAGCTTTGTAGGTGGTATGCGTGAGGTATGCCTCGGAGGTGTTGTCCGTCGTCTTTGTCCCGATAGTGCCGTTTAGCACGGGGTTGCTGACGAAGAAGAACTTATCGGGGTTAGTCATTTCCCACTTGTGATACTTGCCATAGCCCGTTGTGAACACATCCTGCACAATCTCGGTGTCTACACCTATTCTGGTCCCTTCGGTAAAAGCTCCAGTTACGGTGATGAGCTGGTAGCTCTGCAGATAGACGTCGTTGGGTGAGTTGTTGTCCACCACAGGCTTGTCCTGCATCTTCAGCGTCGGGCCAGCCACACCAGCCCCATTTGACACATGGAAAATGCCGCCACCTGCCTGGGCTATGTTGCCCGTGATGGTACAATCGCCACTCATCTGCACCGTTCCGGTCCCGAACATGTAAATGCCACCGCCATAATGATTGCTACTGTTGCCTGTGATGGTGACGTTGCTGAGGCTGGTCTCGCCTTCGCTGCTGATGGCTCCACCGCCCTGTTGTGCGCTGTTGCCGCTGATGGTGACGCCGCTGATGCTGACCGTGCTGTTGCTATAGATGGCACCGCCATACGTTCCAGCGGTGTTGTCCGTTATGCTGCCGCCCGTGATGTTCAGCGTGCCTTCATTGTGGATGCCGCCGCCAAACTGGCCAGCGGTGTTGCCCGTGATGACGCCGCCCGTGATGGTCAGCGTGCCGTGGTTCTCGATGCCGCCGCCGAAGCCGTAGCCATCACCTTTCTTGTCGGCGCGGTTGCCGGTGATGGTGCCGCCGTTGATGGTCAGCTCGCCACCTGATTGAACGTAGATGCCGCCGCCCTGGTAAGCCCAGCCGCCGGTGATCTTGCCTTTCTTGTCGTTACTCGAGTCGGTGATGGTCAGCTTGCCGCCGTTTGCCACGAAGATGACCTGTCCGCCGTCGTCGGCAGCCGTCATCGGGCGCGTCAGCGTGTGGCCGTTCAGGTCGAGGGTCACGTTCACGCCGCTGCTGATGTCCAGTCGGCCGTTTTGGGAAGGGGTGGTGATGTCGGCTTCGAGTGTCACTGTCTGGCTGGTATTTACTGCCTCAAGCAGGTCGGCCTCCGTTGTGACGTTGCTGTCTGCCCATGCGCCCTGTGCGGCTCCTGCCATCATGGCGAGCAGGATGCCGACGAGTTGTTTTCCGAATGTTTTCATTGTCGGTGTTATAATTATGGTTTTATGTTATCGCTTAATAATAAGCAGGTAATCACTTGACCATCACCTTGCGGCCGTTGTGGAGATAGAGACCCTTCTGTGCAGGCTTGCCGCTCAGGCGGCGGCCGTCGAGCGAGAACCATTCTTGGAATGAAGGATTTGCTTCCGCTTCAGTTATTCCGCTGGCCTCGTCTCCGAAGTTGAGCACGAAGCTGCGGATGCCGGTGGCGGGGTCGCCGGCGGTGATGCCGTTCAGCAGGAAGAAGGCGCGGAAGGCGCCGATGGTCATCTTTGCGCTGGGGTAGTAGAGCGTGTCGTCGCTGCCGAGGTAGAGCATGGAGCGGTTCTCACCTTCGATGGCGAAGGGCGCGAAGATGCCGTGGAAGGTGACCCAGCCATCGCTGGGCGTGTCGCCGGTGACATTCGGCGTGATGTCGTCGATGACGTTGCTGATAATCACATCGTTGAACACAGGGTTGACGATGTCCTTGCATGCTTCGGCATTGGTGCCGTTGTAGGCCACATAGTCGTCGGGTTTTGTCCACTTCACGATGTAGGGCTTGCCGGCCTCGATACTGGTTAGGTTGTCCTCACTGAAGTTCAGCGTCAGCTTGCCGTCGCTATCGTCAAACGATGCACTCTCCAAGGTCTTCACCATGGCCTCTGCGAGCGGCGTGCCGTCAAGACTGCTGAGTGCGAAGGGCAGGCACAGCGTGTTCCACGAGCCGTCCTTGTAGAGTGTGCGGCTGCTGAGGGTGACGCTGGTGGTCTTAATCTTATTGTATTTGTTCAGGATGACCATGTTGTCAGTGCCGGTGTCAGTCAGACTGAGCTCAATCTTCTTGTAGCGGGCCACGAGCGTGGTGGCGGCTGTCAGCGTTGCGCCAGGCTGAATGAGCGTCTCGCCCGTCTGCTGCTCAAAGGATGTGCCGGGGGTTTCGACCTTTGCCCAGCCCACAAACTCCCAGCCCAGCGGCACATCGTCGCAGTAGGGCACCTCGTAGGTATGGCCGGTGGCCACCTGCTGTTGGATGTCGACGTAGCCTGTGGCAACGTCGTCACACGTGTAGAGCGTCACCGCATAAATACCCGTCTCGTATCCGCAGGCGCAGGTGCCCGTGGCGGCATGGTTCTCTTTGACCGAGTAGGGACAGTAGCTACAGTGGGCGGTGTGGGTGTTGTCGACGTTGATGGTGTAGGTGTTGCTGCCGTGGGTGCAGGGGCTGACGGTCACCTGGCTTTCCGTGGGTGTGGTCAGGGTGCTGACACGGTTGGCCTCAGCGGAAATGGTTCCGCCCATCGCCACGGCCAGGTTGCCGTTGATGCTCACGGAGCCGCCGCGGTCGGGATTGATTCGTATGGCCGGACTCGGTGCCCAGGTTGCTGTGTTATCAGAGATTATCATATCCCTTACCTGGCCCGACGTCAGCGTCAGTGTTGTGTTGTCGCCATGAATCTGGATGGGGCAGTCGACCCACGTGTCTCTTTGGCTGTTTTCATTTACCTTAGAGCCTCCGGCGCCGATGGCACCGCCACTCATGGACGAGGCCGTCACGTTGCCGCCAAGGAGCTGGATGAGGCCCTCCGGATAGATTTCTCCGGCAGCACCGCTGCCGATGCCCGCTCCACAGCCCGACCAGTAGACTTTAGAGTTATCGTCATTGTATTCGCCTTTGGCGATGACCTCTCCACCGCTGATGACAATCCAACCATACATAAATGACTTCTCGCCTCCAATACTGCCGCCGGTGCCGATGCCGGCGCCGCCGTTGATTCCTGTAGCCGTAACCTTTCCGCCGCTGATATTGATATTGCCGTTGAAGTTGGTGTCGGCACCGGTGCCGATGCCCGCGCCGCCATTGGTCGATGAAGCCGTCACGTCGCCGCCCGAGATGTTGACGAGCACCTTCTTGTCTGAGCTCTGCCTGGACATGCCGGTGGTGGTATATCCGCGGCCGATGCCGGGGCCGTTGCCATCGGCCTTTGCCGTGATGTTGCCGCCGCTGATGTCGAGTTGGCAGAAGTCAGTGTTATAGCCGCTGCCGATGCCGGAGCCGCCATGCTTGCCCGTGGCGTTGACCGTTGCCGGCAGACCATTGACACTTTCTGCTGCGCCGTAGAAGTAGATGCCCCGACATTCGCCTTTATAACCGCCGCCGATGCCGGCAGCGCCTCCGGCGGTGACATCGCTGTATTGCTCACCTCCTATGGCCGTGATGTTGCCGCCATGGAAGGAGATGGCCGTGGCATAGCCGCTGCGGCCGCCGCCGATGCCGGCTCCACGCCTGCCGCCTGTGGCTGTCACCGTGCCGCCGTAGAACGTCGTGGTGCTGGAGTTGCCCTCGTCGCCGCCGCCGATGCCGGCACCCTCGGCGCCGCCCTGTGCCGTCACCGTGCCGCCGTAGATGCTGAACATGGCGCCGTTTCCCTCGTTGCCGCCGCCGATGCCGGCTGCCTCGTTGCCACCCGTGGCGTTGACCGTACCGCCATAAACCGCTACGTAGCCTGCCGTACCGTCGCTTGGCTCATCGCCGCTGCCGATGCCGGCGGCATACTCGCCGCCCTGCGCCGTGACGCTGCCGCCATAGACGTAGAGGCCGCTGTTGTTGGCCTGCGGGCCGAAACCGTGGTTGTCGCCGCCGCCGATGCCCGCACCGTATTTGTTACCCGTGGCATGGATGGTGCCACCGTGGATGTTGATCATTCCGGCGTTGCCGTCGTCGCTGCCGCCGCCACTGCCGATGCCAGCGGCTTTGCTGTAGCTGTTGGTGACGATGAGTTGGCCCGTGTTGCCTGCTTGACCGTAGATGTTGAGCACGGCATTGTTCTTCAGTTCCACCTTCACGCCACCCGTGACGGTGAGCGAAGTCCCGTCGGGGATGATGAGGTGGACGTCATTGCCCAGCACGTTGAGCACCTTGCGGCTGGCATTGCCCGTCACCACATACCAGCCGTTGCCGAGTCCCAGCCAGCCTGTCTCGTCGCTGGTGTCGTTGCCGCTGATGGGGGTGAAGCTGGGGCAGGCCTTGGCCTTCTTGGTCTCCGTCACTTTCTTCTGTGTGCTGTCCCACACCCGCTCTATATACTCAACACCATAGGCCACCTCGCCGGCGGCCTCATCGCCAGGGGCACGGAGGCATACGGCGTAGAAAACATTCTTGGATTTGAAGAAAGTCCCGGGAGCCGTCCCTGCATGATAGTTAGGGTAGTTCAGGGTGAGGTGTGTCTGGTCCGCTTTCTGGGCATTCAGGCCGATGCTGGCCCCCGTGGTGAGGGGGCCTGTGAGTGTGACGAAGCTATATTCCGTCAGATAGAGGTCGCCCACCACAGGACTGTCCTGAACGTTCAATGTTGCATCCTGGTTTTGATAGACATCTATGCCGTAGCTTGCGGTGTTGCCCGTGATGGTACATACGCCTTTCAGCTGCACTATGCCAGGGGATGTCGATGCAGACTTGAACATATAGACACCACCTCCATACTGGGCGCTGTTGCCCTGGATGGTGACACCGTCGAGGGTGAGCGTGCCTTCGGTGCTGACGGCTCCGCCGCCCGTTTGGGCCGTGTTGCCGCTGATGGTGGCGCCGCTGATGCTGACCGTGCTGTTGCTATAGATGCCGCCGCCATACTGTTCGGACGTGTTGTTCGTGATGCTGCCACCCGTGATGGTGAGCGTGCCTTCATTGTGGATGCCGCCGCCGAACACTGCGGCGCGATTGCCGGTGATGGTGCCGCCGCTGATGGTCAGCGTGCCACCGTTCTGGACAAAGATGCCACCGCCCATATTGGCCCAGCCGCCAGTGATTATGCCATTGCCTTTTGTGTCGGTGATGGTCAGCTGGCCGCTGCTTGCCACGAAGATGACCTGCCCGGCATTGTCGACAGCTGTCATCTGGCGCTTCAGTGTGTGGCCGTTCAGATTGAGGGTAACGGTGGTGCCGTTGTTAATCTCCAGTCGGCTGCTGTTCAGCGTGATGTCGTCGCCGAGGGTCACTGTCTGGCTACTTTGTACTGCTGTGCGCAGGTCGGCCTCCGTTGTGACGGTGCTGTCTGCCCATGCGCCCTGTGCGGCTCCTGCCATCATGGCGAGCAGGATGCCGACGAGTTGTTTTCCGAATATTTTCATTGTCGATGTTATAATTATGGTTTTATGTTATCGCTTAATAATAAGCAGGTAATCACTTGACCATCACCTTGCGCCCGTTGTGGAGATAGAGACCCTTGGCCGTGGGCTTGCCTGCGAGTCGGCGGCCGTCGAGCATGTACCAGACGGCGGCTGTGCCGTCATGTGCTGCAGGAGCCGTGATGGTGGTGGCGATGCCGCTGTTGATGATGTTGCTGATGGCTTCAATGTCGTAGAAATCTTCGTAGCCGTAGGTGGCGTCGATGACGTAGGTGGGCTCTACGCCGCCGTCGATGTTCTGCCAGTCCTTGTCGGTCAGTCGGGCGCGTGCCGACGACAGCTGGTACTGCAGTCCCTCGGGGGTGGCAAAGTTCTGAACGGCACAGGCGCCGCCGCCACTCTTCCGGCCGATGACGGGGAATCCCATGTCCTTCATGAGTGAGGGGAAGAGGTTGGCGCATGAGAAGGATATGCCTGATGTGAGCACGGCATAGTTGAGGTTGAAGGTCACATCCTTGTCCTGTTCGTCGAACTGCCCGTCGAAGTTGCAGTCCACGTCGTAGTAGATGGTCTGTCGCTGCCCGGTGAGCACGTTCTCGCTGTAGAAGTGGCTCTGTCCGCCCATGAGTGCGGTCATGGCCAGCACCACGTCGAGTGAGCCGCCCGGGTTGAGCGTCAGGTCGATGACGAGGTTCTTCACCTCGGGGTCCTCGTCGGCCTGCTGCAGGGCGTCGAGCACAACGCTGAGGTCGCCGAGGTAGTCGTCGTCGATGGCGGGCAGGTCGTCGGGATCGCAGCCCCCGTCGTAGTAGTCGTTCCAGGCTTCGTAGTTGGTCTCGCCGAACTGGTCGAACAGCAGATAGGCCGTGTCGCCCTCTTTGTAATAGGTGTCTTCAGTGGGACGAGCCATCTCAATCATTTCGTAGGGAGAGTTATACATCGCGTCAATGCAGTCGAGCACCGCCAGGGCCAGTTCGGGATAGTCGTCCATCATCGCATTGACATTCTCCTTCCATGTTTCGGTATCTACTCCCATATCTTCCTCTTCCAAGTTGGCATAGATGCGCAAGTCGGCCATCAGACTGGTGTGTCCGCCGTCGTTGAGCACTGTGTGCAGGCAGTTGAGCCCGAAGAGATACTTCTTCATGTCGGTGCTCTTCAGCAGTTGCTTGATGTCAGCTCCGTGCTCTATGGCGCCGTCGAGGGCCTTGTCCAGGCCGTCGGTCCGAATGGCGTCCTCGTATGGGGAGCGTCCGGGCATGCCGTAGAAGTGGTCAACCACAAAGCACAGCTCGCCGTAGCTGTAGGCTGCCATGTCGGCGCTGCGGCTCTCTGCCATGATTAGCTCGTAGGTTTTTTCAGGCTCCAGGCTGGAAATGTCGGCATTGCTGTTGTCGGTGATCACGACGACCGTCCCGTCGATATAGGCTGCCACGTGGTAGTAGAGGTCGCTGTAGAGGTCAGAGAGCGTGGTCAGGGGGAAATACACTGCGGTGTCGTCGCCGCGCAGGTCGATGCCATACTTCTTGAAGTCGAAGGTAACGGTGGCCGAGGCGGGCGTCAGCTCCATGCTGCGATAGCGTATGTAGGGTGCTCCGTCGAGATAGACGTTGGCCATTCCCGGCTGAATCAGGTCCATGAGGTTGGTGAAGCCCATGTAGTCGTCGGAAGCGAACTGCTCGGTCGTGGTGTTCACCGTGGCCTCGGCGTAGGGGCCGGTGAGGGTGTAAGTCCCCTCGCCCGTCTTGCTGACCTCAATCGTGGTGCCGGGGAGCATGAGCTGCTGGAAAGCGGCCGCAGAGATGTAGGGCACCGAGGGCATGTCGTCATAGAAGCGCAGGGTGACGGTGCCGTCGTCCATCCCGCCGCGGTTGACGGGTGCCTGCAGTGTGGCAAATGTCCCTTGGCCGCTCATACTCACTGTAGTTGCTGCGAGCACCAGCATCATGGCTGCGCGTCTCATCATAGTCGTTCTTTTCATAACTTTTATGCTATTTTGTTTGATTGTTGATGTATTACGTTGACAGGAATGTTGACTTTTTCCCTCCGTCCAGATCCTGCTTTGTTAATATGTGCAAAATTACGACTATTTTTGTATTTCTGCAACTTTTCCTTCCTTTTTCTCAGATTTTTTACCTTTGTAGTAAGAAGTAGTAAAAGGAAGTTATGGGGAGTTATGGGTCAATAGTTGCTTCACTGATGGCTACGCAAAAACTCCTTCATAGACCATAACAAATGAACCCACATCACGGGGATGACCGTTAGCGAGAGCGCAAACGAGATGACCAGCGCCATGCGGTGGTGCCCATAGAGCTTGTAGACTATCATGAGTACATAGATGTAGCAGAAGGGTATGAAGCTTAGTTGTTGTGTGGTCAGCGCGCAGGCTCTTCCGCGCTGCGCTCGTCGGTGGCCCACTGTGCCACGCTCAGCACATAGCGGTCGTGCTGTGTGGTGTGGTACGCCACCCTTTCGTGGTCTATCACCCCCTTCATGTCGGTGCTGATGCCCGTTCCGGTCAGCTTCACTGTGGCCTCCTTCATCGTCCATAGGCGTATGAAGGCCGCTGCGGGGTCGTCGGCACGCTCCACGGCGGCCGTCTCCTCGTCGTTCATGGTGTAACGCACCAGTGAGGGGCGGTATTCGCGTATGGCTTCCACGTCGATGCCCACGGGCCTTGTGCTCACGGCGCAGGCAACAGCCTCGCGGCAGTGGCTCAGGCTGAAGCAGATGTCCGGCCTCCCCGCTATGGCCGGCTTGCCGTGCTCGTCGTACTCCAGGCGGGGGTTCCCCTCCATGCCGTACAGCTCGCTCAGACAGCGTTTCAGCAGCCGATAGGCCAGCACCGACAGGCGCTGCCCCAGCTCATGGCGGAAGCGCAGGGCCTGCTCGCGCCGCTGCTCCGATACGTCGAGCAGTGCCGCCTGCAGGTCGAAGTCCCATATATGCTCGTCAACCAGAATCTTCACAGCCTGCAAAGTTAGCGAAAATAAAATAAAACCGCGCACATATTTACGGGTATTTTTATTTATCCATCGTTTTGACAGTACAATTATGATAAATTTTATTCAAACATCACTCCCGCTCTTCCCTGCTTATAGCCATACTGATGGCATACCCAAACCAGGAGAACCCATTCGTGTTGAAAATGTAAAGATTTTTCATTCCGATTTCTTTACAAAATTTTTTATGCAATCTAGAACGGAAATTCCTCCTTCGTAGGGAATTTACTTGTCAAATTCCGCCTCTGGTGGCAGCATTTTGACAGGCAAATTCCTTGCGGAATGTTAAAAATTGCACATTCGCGTGCTCTTTGTGCAGCTTTTGGCACGCAAAAACGGCTCGTATCTATTACCAAACGGCTTGTAGATGATAAAAAAGAGGCTCCGCGTGAAAAAAAGGCATTGACTTTTTTCCATGGGGATATACCTTTTTGAAAACGAGGATGCTCCCTATGAACAGGAATGTTGGCTAAGCATCTGACAGTCAGTAAGATAGTTAACCTATCTCATTTTTGCGTTATTTTCGGCCAATGAAACGTTTGGTGAATTCTGAGCCATTCTCAGGGGTAGTAAATCGCCTTTTTTCAGCACATTTTGTAAAGAAAACGGAACATTCGGACAGGAAGTCTTTTCCGTTTTTTCCGCATACAGGAATGAGCGTTTTTTCTGGTTTTTGTGTTTTTTTAATTTAAAGATGTACGCGTTTCGTGGAAAATTACTAATTTTGCAGCGTGAAAAATGTGAAAGCAATGAGTGAGAGAAAGAATCCTTTTTTTGAGCCCTACAAGACGCCGCACGACACGGTGCCCTTCGACCGCATCCGCATGGAGGACTATGAGGAGGCCTTCATGGAGGGCATCCGCCGCGACGAGGAGTATCTCGACAAGACCATCAACAACCCCGCCAAGCCTACCTTCGACAATACCATCATCAACAAGGAAGACGACGAGGGCTATTATGATTTACTCGACCGTGTCTCGACCGTGTTCTTCAACATGCTTTCGGCCGAGACCAACGACGAGATGGACGCGCTGGCACAGAAGCTGAGCCCCATCCTGACGAAGCATGCCAACGATATGCGCCTGAACGAGAAGCTCTTCGAGCGCGTGAAATATGTGCATCTGCACCACCGCAAGCTGACTCACGAGGAGAAGCGGCTGCTGGACGACTGCTATCAGGGCTTCGTGCGTAGTGGTGCCCTTTTAAATGCTGAGGGCAAGGAGCGCCTGCGCCAGCTCACGGAGGAGGCATCGCTCTTAGGCCTGCAGTTCTCGCAGAACCTGCTGAAGGAGAACAAGGCCTATCGCCTCGTCATCACCGACCCCGCACAGCTCGACGGTCTGCCTCAGACGGCCATCGATGCGGCAGCTGAAGAGGCAAAAGCCCCAGAAGCCCCCCCTTCGTCCCCTGTGGGGGACACAAATGTCCTAAAGAGTAATGAAGCCCCCTCGGGGGCCGTAGGGGGGGCTATCTCGGGGGCCGTAGGGGGGGCTTCTGCGGCTTCCTGGGTCTTCACCCTCGATGCGCCTTCCTATTCGCCCTTTATGACCTACAGCACGCAGCGCGAACTGCGCCGGCAGATGTATATGGCCTACAACACGAAGGGCATACACGACAACGAGAACAACAACATTGAAATATGCAAGCGCCTCATCAATCTGCGCCGTGAGATTGCTCAGCTGCTGGGCTATAAGACCTACGCCGACTACGTGCTGAGCCGTCGCATGGCGAAGAATGTGCGCAACGTCTACCGGCTGCTCAACCAGCTCGTCGACGCCTACAAACCGACTGCTGAGAAAGAATTGGAAGAGTTGGAGAAAGCCGCCCTTTCGTCTACAAATGCTCGCAAGTTCTCCCGTAAGTCAAATGAAGCCCCCTCGGGGGCCGTAGGGGGGGCTTTGGAGCCTTGGGACCTCGCCTTCTATTCGCACAAGCTGAAGCTGAAGAAATACAACATCGACGCCGAGATGCTGCGTCCCTACTTCCAGCTGGAGAAGGTCATCGGCGGCGTCTTCGGCCTGGCCAACCGTCTCTACGGCATCACGTTCAAGGAGAACAAGGACATCCCCGTCTATCATCCCGACGTGAAGGCCTACGAGGTGTTCGACCGCGACGGCAGCTATCTCGCCGTGTTCTACGCCGACTTCCATCCTCGCAAGGGCAAGCAGGGCGGTGCCTGGATGACGGAGTATCAGGGACAGTTCGTCGACAGGAAAGGCGTGAACATCCGTCCTCACGTCAGCGTGGTGATGAACCTGACCAAGCCTACGCCTGAACGTCCGGCGCTGCTGACGCTGGGCGAGGTGGAGACATTCCTGCACGAGTTCGGCCATGCCTTGCACGGCATCTTCTCCAACTGCCGCTTCGAGAGCCTCAGCGGCACCAACGTGCTGTGGGACTTCGTCGAGCTGCCCTCGCAGTTTATGGAGAACTTCGCCATCGAGAAGAAATTCCTGCAGACCTTCGCCTTCCACTATGAGACGGGCGAGCCGCTGCCCGATGAGCTGATACGCCGCATCGTGCGCAGCCGCAACTTCATGGTGGCCACGGCCTGCCTGCGCCAGGTGAGCTTCGGTCTGCTCGACATGGCCTATTATACGAAGAGCGAGCCCTTCGACGAAGACATCATCCGGTTTGAGAAGGAGGCTTGGAAGAAGGCCATCATCCGTCCGCAGCGCATGGACACCTGCATGACCACGCAGTTCTCGCACATCATGGCCGGAGGCTACGCCGCTGGCTACTACAGCTACAAGTGGGCCGAGGTGCTCGATGCCGATGCCTTCGCCGTCTTCAAGCGGCACGGTGTCTTTGACGAGAAGACTGCCCAGCGCTTCCGCGACTGCATCCTCTCGCGTGGCAGCACCGACGAGCCGATGACTCTCTACAAGAATTTCAAGGGCAGCGAGCCCACTATCGACGCATTATTGAAACGCAATGGAATCAGAAAAACAAAATAATCTCGACCAGCGCTACCTGCGCATGGCTCGCATCTGGGCAGAAAACTCCTACTGCCAGCGACGCCAGGTGGGGGCATTGGTGGTGAAGAACAAGATGATCATCAGCGACGGCTACAACGGTACGCCTACAGGCTTTGAAAACGTCTGCGAGGATGAGAACAACGTGTCGAAACCCTATGTGCTGCACGCCGAAGCCAACGCTATCACCAAGCTGGCCCGCTCAAACAACAACAGCGACGGCGCCACCATCTATATCACGGCCTCGCCCTGCATAGAGTGCGCCAAACTCATTATCCAGGCTGGCATCAAGCGCGTGGTTTATGGCGAGAAATATCGTCTCGACGATGGCATCAAGTTGCTGGAGCGCGCAGGTATTGAAGTAGTTTATTTAGAAGTATGAGCAACAATAAGAGAAATCGTTTTACGCCTTTGTGGTTGGCGCTGAGCTGTATCGTGGGCATTGTCGTCGGCTCATTCTACGGCATACAGTTCTCGCAGGGACGCCCCAGCATTATCAAGGCCGGAGCCAACAAGCTGTCGAACCTGCTCACCGGCCTCGACCAGTATTACGTCGACTCGGTCGATGTAACAGGGCTGGTGGAAAAGGCCATACCCATCATTCTGGGCGAGCTTGACCCGCACTCCGTCTACATCACCGCCGAAGATGCCGAGCTGGCCGAAGACGACCTGCGTGGCTCGTTCACCGGCGTGGGCATAGAGTTCATCATCCGCAACGACACGCTGCGTGTGCAGAATGTAATCAGCGGCGGACCCTCGGAGCGTGCAGGCCTGCAGGCTGGCGACAAGATTGTCACCGTCGACGACTCTGTCTTTACCGGCGAAAGTCTGACCAACGAGATTGCTATGCACAAACTGAAGGGACCGAAGGGCACGGAGGTGCGCTTGGGCATTGTGCGCGGACTCGACGGACAGCGGAAAGAGTTCACCGTCACGCGCGATGTCATTGAGACACACAGCATCAGCGCTGCCTATATGCTCGACGAGACGACAGGCTATGTGAAGATTAAGAATTTCGCAGAGAATACCGACAAGGAACTGATCATCGCATTGGCACAGCTGTCGATGGACGGTTTCCAGCAGCTTGTCGTCGATTTGCGCGGCAATTCAGGCGGCTACCTGCAGACAGCGGTGAACATCGCCCAGCAGTTCCTGCCACGCAACCGGCTCATCGTCTATACCGAAGGCCTGCACACTTCGCGTGAGAACTATCGCAGCAACGGCCGCGGCTCCTACCAGTACATGCCGTTGGTGGTACTCATCGATGAAGGGTCGGCATCGGCCAGCGAGATCTTGGCAGGTGCCATACAGGACAACGACCGAGGCATCATCATCGGACGACGCTCATTCGGCAAGGGACTGGTGCAGCAGCCCATACCCTTCACCGACGGCTCGCTGATGCGCCTCACCATCGCACGCTACTACACTCCGTCGGGGCGCTGCATACAGAAGCACTACACCAGCGGCGTGGATCGTGACTATGAGGAAGACTTGCTGATGCGCTACCAGAACGGCGAATTCTTCTCGCAGGACAGCATCCACCACACCGGCCCCGAGTTCTATACACACCTCGGACGCACCGTCTATGGCGGCGGTGGCATCACGCCCGACATTTTCGTGCCGCAGGACACTACCAACTACACTTCTTATTATAAGGAGGCGCTGATGTCGGGTCTTGTCCTTCAGTTCTGCTACGAGTACACCGACCAAAACCGTGAGAAGCTGAGCGAGTATACCGACGAGAAGTCGCTGGTGAAGTATATCAAGAAGCTGAACCTGGTGGAGAAGTTTGCTCAGTATGCCGACGGTCAGGGCCTGCGTCGTCGCAACCTGATGATACAGCAGTCGCGCACCCTCTTGGAGGAGTTCATCACGAGCCGCATTGTCTACAACATGCTCGATGAGCAGTCGTGGATGGAGTATCTCAACAGCAACGACCCTGTGGTGAAAGAAGCCATTCGCGTGTTGAAAGAAGGTAAGGCCTTCCCCAAACCTGATGACAACGATAACGAGGCCGCCTCTGAGGGTGGGCCCGTTGCCCAGAACTATGATTATCGCCCAACGCACTTGCGCACTACGCTGGTGGCTAAGGGATAGAGCGTGATTTGATCTTGGACCCCATCATTAAAAAAGTAATAAAAGTTTTAACAGATGAGAAATCTACGTTATGTCCTCGTCTTTTGCATTGCCGTTATCAGTAGCGCAGTTAGTGCACAGGAACAAACAGAGTTGTCTGAGCTCATGCGCAGTCGCGGTGAGTATTATTTCACAGTCAGCGTCAATGACCCCTCTGAGGTAGGAACCATCAACCGTATCTGCTCCGTTGACAAGACCGACGGCAAGGTTGTAGCCTGCTATGCCAACCAAAGGGAGTATGACGAGATGATTCAGGCAGGCTACAAGCCTTTCTTGCAGATGCCGCCCTCCATGAGAGAGACCCATGCCATGTGGGACGGGAAGAGCAAGGCATGGAACGCCTATCCTACCTACGACCAGTATGTTTCGATGATGCAGGGCTTCCCTGAAGAGACCGTTTTGGGCCGCAGTTGTAGCTGCATTGAACTTGGTACGCTGTCCTCGGGTCGCAAACTGTTGGGCGTGCGCATCAACAACGGCGACACCGACGGCAAACCGAAGTTCCTCTACTCCTCCACCATGCATGGCGATGAGGTAACAGGCATGATCCTCATGCTCCGTCTGATCGACGAGTTGTGTACCAGCACTGATGACCGCATCGTCAACCTGGTGAACAATCTCGACATCTTCATCTTTCCCAATACCAACCCCGACGGCACCTATTATGGAGGTAACAATACGGTGAACGGTGCACGCCGTTACAACGCCAATGATGTTGATATTAACCGCAACTTTCCTGACTTCGTCAACGGCACCCATCCCGATGGTAATCGCTATCAGAAGGAGACACAGTTGATGATGGGATTGGCTAAGCAATACCTTTTCACCATGAGTGCCAACTTCCACGGTGGCTCAGAGGTGATGAACTATCCATGGGATTGCACATACGATCTCCACGCCGACGATGTCTGGTGGCAATATGTCTGCACAGAGTATGCCAGCAAAGCTCATGCGGTATCTTCCTCATACATGACCGATGAAAACAACGGCATTACGAACGGCGCTGCCTGGTACACGATAAGTGGCAGCCGTCAGGACTACATGAACTACTACGCCCAGTGCCGCGAGGTGACCATAGAGTGCTCGACTGCCAAGACCCCTTCTGCTTCGCAGCTTCCTAACTTCTGGAACTACAACCACAACTCAATGCTGGCATATATGGAGCAGTGTCTCAACGGCGTGCATGGCTTTGTCTATGACGCCACGTCGGGTGCGCCCATCGAGGGCGTTACAGTCACTGTTCAGGACCATGACAAAAATGGCTCTCAGGTGAGCACCCATGAGGCAGGCGACTTCCACCGTCCCATCAAAGGCGGCACCTACACGTTCCTCTTCCAAAAAGACGGCTACTGCCCGCAGATTATTGAAGTGACGGTGGCTGACGGAGAGCGTGTTGAGCTGAACGACATCCAGCTCACTCCCGGCGACTGCCTGATGCCTAACTTTACTGCCTCGTCAACGACTGTATCCCTCGGCCAGAGCGTCAGCTTCACCGATGCTTCTTTTGGTACTGTCGCTTCTTACTACTGGACCTTCGAGGGTGCCACACCTTCCACATCTACAGCACAGAATCCTACGAACATTACATATAATGCTGTCGGAGACTATGATGTCACTTTGACCATCACCGACGCAGAAGGCAACAGCCAGACCCTGACGAAGAGCAATTATATCCATGTGGCTGAAGCTGTCAACATGCACAACGGCTCAGTGACAACGTGTAACGCCTTGTTCTATGACTCAGGAGGCCCCAATGCCAACTATGGCGACAATCAAGACTATACTCTGATATTCTATCCGGGAAGCGAGGACGCCAAGGTCTGTGTTGATTTCCAGTCGTTTGAAATTGAGTCAAACTATGACTTCCTATACATCTACGACGGCACTTCCACCTCTGCTACCCTCATAGGCACGTATACAGGAACAAATAGCCCTGGCACGGTGACTGCCACCAATGCCGACGGCGCGCTTACCTTCAGGTTTACTTCCGACTACAGTGTGAACAAGCCAGGATGGGTGGCCACGGTGACATGTAGCTATCCAGACCTCATTCTGGCTGACAATGGTGAGAACAGCACTGCCATCTCCTCTGCTAATGGTAAGGTACGCAACGTTCAACTTAGCAACCGCACACTTTACAAGGATGGTTCATGGAACACCCTGTGCCTGCCCTTCAATGTAACACTTGAGGGAAGTCCGTTGGAAGGGGCTATTGCCAAAACGCTGGATAATGCTACGATTACAGGAACTCATATCAGGCTGACCTTCGGTGAGAAAGTCGACGAGTTAGTGGCTGGCGTGCCCTATATCATCAAGTGGGAAACTACCGGGGAGAACATCGTGAATCCGACGTTCACCGGTGTTACTGTCCAGGAAGTTGATGAGGATGTCCACACAGTTTCGCCTATCGACGGAGTGAAGTTCATCGGCTACTATGACGCCTTCGACATTACTCCTGCTAACGAGAGCATCTACTATATGACCTCCAACAACACACTAAAACACACGGGTATAGACCGAACGCTGAAAGCCTGTCGTGCCTATTTCCAGTTCTCAGCAGACACAAGGGCTCGCCAATTCGTGCTGGACTTCGACGGAGATACTACTACGGGAATCGGCGCATTGCAGGTGAATGGCGATAACTGTGATTGGTATATGCTCGACGGACGTAAGCTTAATGGACAGCCTACGAGGAGGGGCCTGTACATCATGAAAGGTCGCAAGGTCGTGATTAAATGAGCGGAGGGCGAGATGTTATTTGATCTTGGGCTTCAGCTCGTCGGGTGAGTCACGGGTGAACATGTCGACGGGCGGTGCCTGCTTCGTGAAGAAATCATTGATGACTTCCGGTTCTACGGTTATCGTGGGCCGGAAGTCTTCGCTTTGCATGTATTCGAGGATGGCATGACGCATCTGGCGGGCTACATGTCTCTTGTCCAGGTTGTTCGTGATGTCCATCGTAGTCATCAGCAGACGTCCGTTCAGCACGCGGGCCTCGATGAGCATACCCAGTTTGCGGCTGACGTGCCACGTATCGATAGGCTGGATGGGCGGCTGGTAGCTGGCCGGCAGCTCCATCAGATTCATTACCTGCGCGTTGTTCAGCAACTCCCACCAGTTGAGGTTGCTCCAGTCGTCGGTGGGGAAATCATATTTGAACAACGGATGATTATTGTCGATGCAGGCGCCGGTGGTGTGCGGCGGCCGCATTTTAAACCACGACGTGTTCCAGAACACAGGCAGATAATGCTGCACGACGTCACTGCCCAGCGTCACCTTGCCTGCTGCGGTCAGCAACACGTTGCCGCCGGAGCGCAGCACATTGAGGGCGGCATCGTCGAGCGTGGAGGCGATGTAGGGCGCAACGGAGGCAGAATCCTCTTGCGTAGCAGAGATGGAGGGATACACCCAGAAATCCCAGTGGTTAGTGACGTAATTGCCAATATTGACACGCAGCGTCATTTTCGAAGCTTTCGTGATGCTGCTCAATGGCGTGTCGATGATACCCAGATCGTTGTTCTTTCCTACAGGGATAGAGCGGATGGAAAGCGTGTCTTTGAGAATGACGATGCTGTCGTTCTGCACCAGTTCATAGGTCGTTTCCGTAGGCGCTATCTCGCCGTAGAAGGCATTCATGGCCTCGATGGGTACGCGCAGATGCTCATCGTTGGTATAGACAAACTTCGGGAAGCGTGCAAGCGCCACCAGCATGTTGCAGAATTCGCGCCACAGACGATGGTTGGCGTAGCCTTTCTCTTGCCAGAAAACGTTCAGCGGCCCCACCAGTGCCGTGCCCTGACCGCTGTAGTCGTTGAGGGCGAGTAGTTGGAAACCGGCATAATCCTTGGTTCGCAGATTGCGTTCTATTTCGTATTTATAACAGAGGGTTTGCAGCTTGCCGCTGGCCATCAGGAATTTTTCTGCCTGCTCCGCCATTCCGTTCTGCGTCAGCAGGTCGCGGAAAATCTCGAAGTTACCGGGTTTGTAGACGCCTTTATATTGGCTGATTTCCTTGAAGTCGGGAAAAACGCACCACTGGCCCTGCTCGTGGGCAATGATGGGCGTATTGTTGGGTTCTTGTCCTTTGTAATTCCGAGGGAATTCTATCTGGCTGTAGTAGTCGTCATCGCTGTGTGGAGCGTGGCGATCCCAGTCAAGGCCTCGGGCACCACCCTTGACGTGATACTCCGAGCCTCCGTCCCAAGCCCAGCCGCCTCCGACGCTGGCACCGCAATAGACTCGCGTGGAGTCATAGTCGTGCATCTGTTGCACCCAGTCGTCGCAGTAGCTCACCCAGTCGCCTGCGGGCTCATTGCCGGCAGCCATCATTACGAAAGAAGGATGATGACCGTATTCGTCGACAATGCGCTTTGACTCTTCCAGCAGATACTGATCGATGCTCTGACCACGACGCAGCCTGACGCCGTGATTAGGCCACGAAGGACCTTCCGGCTGCAGATAAATGCCTACGCGGTCAGCAGCACAGAAGGCTGCATCGGGCGGACAATAGCTGTGGAAACGCACATGGTTCAGCCCCCATTCCTTGCACTTTTTAAATATACGCAGCCATTCCTCCTCGTCGGTCGGAGGATAGCCAGTCAGTGGGAAACAGCAGTTCTCTACCGTGCCGCGAAGGAACATCGGTCGTCCGTTGATGTAGAAATGTCGGTCGCGTATGCTTATTTTCCGCAGGCCGAAGATAGTCTGGTACTCGTCATCGCCGGCGCACACCGTCAGCAGGTAAAGATTAGGATGGTACTCGTCCCAGGGCTGGAAGGGCTTTACTTTGTTTAGCCCGAAATTCATTTCTACGTGATTTTCAGTGAAAAGCACCTTTGTCGAGCTCATAATCATTTTCCCAGGCTTTCCGTTGACAATTGGGCGCACGCTGGCTTCTACGTAGAAGTCGTTGAAAGGCATGACGCGTACGGCTGGTATGTGATTCTCGATGTCAATCAGGACCTTGAATGAAGAAAGGTCGTCGTTGGGGACAATGCGCACTTTCTTGACGTTCAGTTTCTTCCATTGCGCCTGCAACTCGATTCGGCCAGTGATGCCGTTCCAGTTGCCCTGCGTCTGGTCGGTCACGGAATGTGAATCCTGGCCAACGCATACGTTCTCGATGCCATTGTAGACGCGAATGGCAATATCATTGTTCTTGCCTGCCTTGATGTATTTCGACACGTCGTATCGGTGTGGCGTTGAGAGCGACATCTCGTGTCCCGCCTCATGTCCGTTGACATAGACGGTGGTTTCGATGTGCGGACGCTCGAGGAAGAGCGTGATGCGCTGGCCCTTCCAGTCTTTCGGCACGTAGATGCGTTTTCTGTACCACGCGGCTCCCACGTAGTGTTTCGACGGCGTGAGGAAGAAGGGGAACTTGACGTTTTCTGCCTGGCGGTAGGCTTCCATGCGCGGGTTGAAGTAGAAGCTGGAGTCGTAGAGCGAGCCCGTCCAGGGCGTGGCGAGTGTCACCGGATTGCCCTTGTCGTTGGTCAGCATCGAGCCCGGCAGCGTCACGTAGTCGTTGTATTTGGTGCGCAGCGGGGAACCCTTTGCCAAAGTGGTGTCGCCGATGGCAAAGTCCCAGATTCCTTCCAGACTGATGATTTGTTGCGCGGTTGCGCTGCTAAATGACAAATGATAAATGATGAATGATAAAGCTATCGCTGTCAGTCGTTTCATAATCCTTCAGATGTGATGGTGATATTTTTAACTTCTTCGCCGGGCGTCTTGTCAGCCTCGCGGGGAAGATAGATGGGTGCGTCTTTCTGTAGAGGAAGGATGCGGAGCTCCAGCTCGCGTGTGCCCTCGGGCAGACGCCACAGGCCGAAGAGGAACGGCCGGCCGTAGTAGAAGTTGTCGGCCACAAGCTTTCCGTCGGCATAGAGACGGGCCACATCGCCTCGGTAGTCGATTCTTAGCAGGGCTGAGGGTTGAGAGCTGAGAGTTGGGATTGTTTCAGGTAGCGTAATGCGGTAGACGGCGGCCTGCTCAAAGTCCTCGTCCTGCGGCTCCTCGGCCACCTTCTGCTTGCCGATGGTAATGGTGCGTAGCGGGCCAGCCTCGCGTACCTTATTGTATAAAGCCCCCCCTACTGCCCCCGAGGGGGCTTCATTTGACTTGTGGGCGGGCTTGCCAGCAAGAGTGTCCCCCTCGGGGGACGAAAGGGGGGCCAGTAACAGGTGCTCGGCCTCGTCTTTTGTCAGCAGGTAGATGTTCTCATAGACGGGCTTGGCAGCTCCGAGTGCTTTCACGTTGCGCAGCGTCTTGCCATTTTTCATCGCAATGGTGGTGGGCAGGCCGGGAATCTGCATCATGTAGATTTTTCCGTCGCGCTTGGCCACCAATTGTGCTGTTGCATAGCGGATGGTATGGATGTTGACCGGCAGGATGGCCATGCAGTTGGCGGGGATGGTGAGGCGTGGAAATGTTACGCCACACGCCGACAGCTTGACGTTGCGCTTTGTTGACAGATTCTGCAGCCGCTCGTAGTTGTTGATGAAGATGAAGGCAGGTGCCGATTCCGGCTCTGAGGGTGGGGTCAAACTGCGTACCGTCCACCGCAACTGCGAGTCGTCACCCTTCGGCAAGTCCTGTGGGGTGGGGAAGGAGGCCTCCATCGGTGCCAGCATTTCGCCAAAGTCGTGCATGAAGAGATGCAGCGGGCGCAGCATGTAGTATTGCGGGTAGGTCTGCCCGAACTCGCCCAGCGGCGCCTGGAAGTCGTAGCTCTTCACGGGCATGTCGTTGTAGTTGGTGGCGGGTGTGCGCTGGTTCTCGTTCAGATAGGCGATGCCCTCGGGGTTGGTGCCGCCGTGGTACATGTAGTAACCTAAGAGATTGGAGCCGCTGCCCAGCTTTACCAATGCCATCGAGTAGGCGTCCTCAGGGTAGAGGTAGGGACGGCGATGATAGGCCGTTGCCATTCCGCCGCCGAGTTCGCAGGTGAAGTAAGGATAGGAAGCCCCCCCTACGGCCCCCGAGGGGGCTTCATTTGACTTGTGTGCGGGCTTGCCAGCAAGAGTGTCCCCCACGGGGGACGAAGGGGGGGCTTGAGGTACTTCGCCCATCTCGGTAGATGGAATGGGAGATTTTTTGAAGTTGAACGCCTTGTAGTAGTTGCCGTCGGTCTCGCCAAGCGTACGGTCCCAGAAGCCGTCGGCATAGTCGCCGTAGAGCGGCAGCATCTCGCCGAAGGGCACAGGCTTCGAGAGCTCAGGCCATCCGGTGCGTGTGTAGAAAGGCAGGTCGAAGCCTATGTTGAGGGCAATGCGCTTCAACGCCATCAGATAGTCGCCCGAGCCGCGGTATTCGTTGTCGAACTGGCAAGCCAGCAGCGGGCCGCCGTCTTTCCATTGCAGCCCCTGCACCTGAGTGAAGATTTGACGGTAAAGTTTCTCTACGAAGCCGAGGAATATACCATTTGTGGAGCGCGTCTTCGTGCCTGTCTCAAATACCCAGTCAGGTATGCCGCCGTTTCGTGCCTCGCCATGACAGAAGGGCCCGATGCGCAGCACCACGGGCATCCCCTCTTCCTTGCACACTTCAAGGAATCGGCGCAGGTCGCGCTGGCCGTCCCATCGGAAGATGCCCTGCTGTTCCTCTATGTGATTCCAGAAGACGTAGGTGGCAATGATGGTCACGCCGCCGTCTTTCATCTTTCTCACGGCCTGTCGCCACTCGTCAGCAGGCAGGCGTGAGTAGTGAATCTCGCCCATCACGGGACACACGCGATGTCCGTCGAAGATGAGGCTGTAGCGGTCCCAAGTCACTTTCGTTCCGAAAGGATGCAGCTCTTGTGCAATGGCTCCTACAGAGAAAAGGCACAGCAGAAGGGGTATCAGGTAAGACTTTTTCATGCTTCAGTAGGTTTTCTGCTGCAAAAGTACACTTTTTTTCTCGTTTATTATTAGAAAATAATGTGTTTTTTCAAATAGAAGCATGGAATGACTATGATAAGACGCCCGTTGCTGCTGGTGCCCTCGGATGACGTCAATCGTACAGGCGACCGGGTAGTAAAATGTTTTGACAAAAGAGAGGAAAAAACAGGGCTGAACTAGGCTGAGATTGGCTCAGAATTGAAGAAAGGGCGCTTCGCTTGAAAATTTGCGAAAATGAGAGGGGTTGACTATCTCGCTGACTGGCAGATACTTAGCTCGTATTCCTGTTAACTGGGAGCATCCTCGTTTTCAAAAAGGTATATCCCCATGAAAAAAAGTCAATGCCTTTTTTTCACGCGGAGCCTCTTTTTGAACAAAAACATGCCGTTCTGGAGCAAAAGTAGCACCTTTTAGAGGCTGAAAAGCTGCACAATACCTATATGTCTGTGCAATTTCCGGCGCTTGCTCATGCTCATCCAACGGGCAACAGACAACAAAACCTGGTCTTTTCGCTTCTATTTTGCAATTTTCGTTTGTAAAAAAATCGGAATAAAAATTCTTTACATTTTACATTGAGAGAAGACTTCGACATACTTCTTCATCCAGCGACATTTCTCAGGGGTGTCATAGCAGTCAATGTATTCTCCGACAGGAATGACGTTAGCCAGGTCGTCAGCCAACTCTTCCACTAACCATCGCAATTCAAGATGCTCCTTGAAATAAGAGGGAATAGCGTCATATCCACATATTGCTCCCATGATATTCCCGGTAACCGCACCTGTAGAATCGCTGTCACCCGAATGGTTGACAGAGGCGACAACGGCTTTTTCAAAGTCATTAGGATAGCGCATGACACAGAATACGGCAATAGCCAACGTCTCTTCAGCCACCCATCCTTCGCCTAATTGCTTAATGGCATCAGCATCGGCCAGAGGCGATACTGCACGTCTCGCGGCTTTTTCTACACAATACTGAAGCAGGTCTATGTCTTTCTTTTCTGCGGGGAATAATTTTCGTAGTAGCTGTATTCCGTCATCCAGAATCTTGGCAATCTGATAGCTGGTAGGCGATGAGGTGGATACAAGAGTGCCGATCAGATACGACAACAGGGCAGCAGGAAGGTAGCCCAGAGGATGCTTGTGGGTAATTTTAGCGGCCTCTGCAGCCACAGAAGTCATATCGTCGGGAAGCGGATGGAATTTTCCCATTCCTCCCCGATAATATAATGGGATGGGCGCTATCCTCATAATGCCGCCACAACCCTTGCTGTTATTCACCGCTTCATGTCCGTTTGCGATTGCATGTAAAGCCTGAAGGCAGGTGTTGCCTGGCGCACGTCTTGAATGTAGTTCCTTTACTTCGCGAATCCAGTTGTAGTGTGGTTTTGTGTAGTCAATCTCTCCAGTCTGTGTCTGTAGCCATTCTAAGTACGAATCTTTGATATATGCCCAAGGCTCACCCATAATGCCACGCAAGGCAAGCCTTGTGTAACCAAACAGCATGCCGTTAGCTGTGAATAATGTCATCTGGGTGTCGTCGGAAATTTCGGCAACTCCATTCCTGTTTAGTTCGTAGCGCGTAATTCCGCTCTCTCCGTATTTGTCTCTTATATGTTCAATACTCATGAACTCTACTGGATATCCTAAAGCGTCGCCAACGGCCCCGCCAATGAGCGAGCCGCGAATTTTGTCTTTATTTACAGTTTCTGTCATCATACTCGGTAAGTTTATTTATAATCACATCTAAAGAGCAGCATTAGTTAAGAATTATCCTTTGGCTTCGGCGATGTGCATGGACTGCACCTTTTCGCTGCCGGCTCGCCAGGCTGCCATTTTCGAGAGCTCACCGAAGGGTACTGGCTGAAGCTCTATCTGATTGAACTTTGTCATACCATTTATTTGTATTAAAACTCAAACTTACAAATAAATATCAAGGGTTATACTCCTCGCTCCGCCCAGTCACCTCTGTCCAGGTTCCTGTATCCGATGGCCTCGGCGATGTGCATGGACTGGACTTTTTCAGAGCCGGCCAGGTCGCTCGGCGAATTCGTGGAGCATGCGCTCGGTCATCTGGGCGTTGCAATGGATGCCCTTGAAGGACTTGAAGCGTTCCTCCTGAATCTTGCGGGCGGCAATCACTCGTTCACGGATCGCGGCCGACGGCTCGCCCGGCTGCATCTGTGAGAGTTCAGCGAAGGGCACGGCCTGTATCTCGCAATGGATGTCGATACGGTCGGGGATTATGTAACCCCGTTTACAAGAATTTTTTATTCCTGTAAGAAGGCCGGTTGTCAACATTGCAGCGATTACACATAAAGTTATATATAATATTGGCATATTATTTGTCTATATTCCAATAAGCATCTGGCTCACCATCTAAAGCATCCATAATTCCAAATTCTTCATTTGGAGCTCTATCTGAATACTGATATGGATCGTAGTTATCTTGAGGATACGGTTCATTTTCATAGTCCTCATCTGTCATCCATATTGTCCTTCTCTTCATTTCATCTTTTAAAGAGTCGACATCCTTAATCTTACAAATATTGGCTATTATTGTTAAGTTCTTGTCAATGAATTCTTCTGATGTCATTGGCCAGTAGATTTTTGTAAGTTTCTTATTGGTTTCATCAATTTCGTTTATTGGAACAAAATCTCCACTGTTTGTAATAAATTTGTTTTCTTTGTTTAAAAATGCCCATTTTGTATCTTCAAAACCTATTTTAACTGCTTTGAGGTTTGAGTTATAAATAAAGTCACAGACTTTTTTTAATAATATAGTCCCTTCTTTGTTTATTAAATCATGGTATCCTTCATATCTTTTTATGTACTCTTTACGATCTCCATCATATCCAATGATTTTAAACCCTTTATAGCCAGCGAATATAAATTGTCTGTCACCAGTAACATAAAAACATTCGTATTTACCTGATATAACTTTACCATTCCGTAAAAACAATTCTACCCCATTATCTTCTCTTAAATGAGCTTTATACCCACTCCCATGCCCAATATGAGTAATAAAATCTCCGTCATCAATACATCCAAAGATAAAAGCTACTTTATCTTCATAAAACCAAAGTTCTTCATTTAGCACATATTCCTCAATAAACTCTATATCATCGTATATAGCAGGCACAAGTTCAAAACCGTTACTGTCAACTACTCCCAAATGGCCTAAGTCATATCGAGAATCCTGTACTACAGATAAACCATCTTTAAAAATCAAAGGTTTAGAAAAACGAGGGTATACAAGAATTCTTCCGTGAGGATCCATCAGTCCCCACGAAGCTTTTAATTGTATGTCAATTTTCCCATCATCTCTCAAGGCCATGTAATCATAATAAGGCGTATAAGGATGCCCATTTGAAACAGTATGGTCAAACAATAAGTATTTTCCGTCATTATTCCTACCAATGGATTTTCTGTCAGAAACTTGTTTTATAAGGTTAATATTATTCATTTGATTCCTGTTAAATGTTTGATTATTATGTCCCTCTCTCAGCCCAATCGCCTCTATCCAAGTTTCTATATCCTACAGCTTCAGCGATATGTTGGCTCTGGACTTTCTCACTTCCTTCTAGGTCGGCGATGGTACGGGCGACCTTTAATATTCTATTGTACGCACGAGCAGACAGTTTCAATCGCTCCATCGCCATCCGAAGGAGGGCCAAAGAACTTTCGTCAGGTTCAGCGTATTGATGAATCATTCGCTCAGTCATCTGGGCATTGCAATGTATGCCCTTGTGCCCCTGGAATCGGCGTTCCTGAATCTGACGAGCCTTCAACACCCTTTCGCGAATTACGGAAGACGGTTCTCCCGTAGGAGCTTTAGAAAGGTCATCGTAGCTGAGTGCCGAGCACTCAACCTGAATGTCGATACTGCTGGGGATTATAGGGCCAGCCTTTCGTTTGATAGATGTTGCCATTTCAATCTTCTTTGTCTTTTCCTAAAATGCTTTTTTCCAGGTTTTCCAATATCTTTAAATCCTCGGCATCTGCATCTTGAGCATCGAGTTGCTTGCGCTTGACATTGAAAATGTCGTATCTGCTGCGAACTATTTCTTCCGCTTCAGCATTGGATATAGAACCTTTACCTTGCAGTATGTCTTTGTCTTGGAAAGTCAGCAAATTATCTATGTTCTTGCGCCAGTAGTCGAGTGTCAAGTCACGACGACCCTTAACTCGTTCTTCTGCACTGGTCAGGAAGATGTCGACGAGTCGGTTTAGTGAATCTATCTCATTGTCTTGCAGATAGTTCTTCGCTATTATCACATCGCCTTTACGGACGATGCTGCCTTTCCAAGTGGTCAGCCCCATATTCGGCTGGTTGACATCGGCACGGGCAACTATCAGTTCTGCTGCGGTCTGGTGGGTTACGGCATAAAGTAGCTTGTTCTGCGTTTCAGCAAAGAACATCTGCGTGGCCTTGTCCGTCTTGTCATAGTCGCTGCTGAGTTTAAACAGGTCGCGCACTTTCTGATAGAAACGCTTTTCCGATGCACGTATGTCGCGGATGCGAGCCAGCAACTCATCAAAGTAGTCGGGCCGGCCATCAGGATTCTTCAGTCTTTCATCATCCATTGTGAAACCCTTTACGAGATATTCCGTCAAGTGTTCTGTTGCCCACTGGCGGAACTGGGTGCCTCGTATTCCCCGAACACGATATCCCACGGCAATAATCATCTCCAATGAGTAGAAAACCACGTTGTAGTTCTTGCCGTCAGCGGCAGTAGTTAAGAATTCCTTAACAACTGAATCTTTATACAACTCTTTTTCTTTCAGAATGTTAGCTATGTGCATGCTGATATTAGGCTTCGAGGTGGCAAAAAGTTCTGCCATCTGCTGCTGGTTAAGCCATATCTTGCCATCTTTGGCATAGAGTGCTACCGATGCGCGCCCATCCGCCGTCCGATAAATGATGATATTCTGCTGTTCTTCCATATCTCAATTCATATAATTATACTAAATACCTCTCTCTGCCCAGTCGCCTCTGTCCAGATTCCTATATCCGATGGCCTCGGCGATGTGCATGGACTGGACTTTTTCAGAGCCGGTCAGGTCGGCAATGGTCCGGGCTACCTTGAGGATCTCGGCGAATTCGTGGAGCATGCGCTCGGTCATCTGGGCGTTGCAATGGATGCCCTTGAAGGACTTGAAGCGTTCCTCCTGAATCTTGCGGGCGGCAATGACACGCTCACGTATGCTGGCCGACGGCTCTCCTGGCTGCATCTGGGAAAGCTGTGCAAACGGTACCGCCTGAATCTCACAATGGATGTCGATACGGTCGAGAAGCGGACCTGATATTTTATTCATGTAACGCTGAATCTGACCAGGCGTGCAGACGCAATGATGTGTCGGGTCACCGTAGTAGCCGCAGGGACAGGGATTCATGGAGGCGACAAACATAAAAGACGCTGGGTAGTCGACAGTATATTTTGCGCGTGCTACGGTAATGTGGCGGTCTTCTAATGGCTGGCGCATCACCTCAAGTACGGCACGGCTGAACTCCGGCAACTCGTCGAGAAAGAGGACACCGTTGTGGGCAAGGCTGATTTCTCCTGGCTGTGGGTTGGGTCCGCCACCGCACAGTGCTACCTGAGAGACTGTGTGGTGGGGTGAACGGAATGGTCGCTGGCTGATGAGTGAGACGTTAGTCCCCAGTTTGCCTGCTACGCTGTGTATCTGTGTGGTTTCCAGGCTCTCGGCCAAAGTGAGTGGCGGAAGGATACTTGGCAGGCGCTTGGCCATCATCGACTTGCCGCTGCCAGGCGGGCCGATCATAATCAGATTGTGACCGCCAGCTGCTGCCACTTCAAGGGCGCGCTTCACACTTTCCTGACCTTTAACGTCGGCAAAGTCGAGGTCGAAGTGGCATTGCTGTTCATAGAATTCTTTACGCGTGTCTACGACCATTGGCTGGTAGGAACTGTGGCCATTCAGGAAAGCTATCACTTCTGACAGATTATCCATGCCATAGACATCGAGATTGTTGACTACAGCAGCCTCGCGGATGTTTTCTTTGGGAACAATCAGCCCCTTGAACTTTTCTTTCCTTGCCCTGATGGCTATGGGAAGAACTGCATGGACTGGTTTGATGGAACCGTCAAGTCCAAGTTCACCAATGAGCATATAATCCTTCAACTGACTGCTCTCAATCTTTCCATCGGCAGCCAGAATTCCAATGGCTATGGGCAAATCAAAGCCGCTGCCTTCTTTCTTCAAGTCGGCAGGTGAGAGGTTGATGACGATGTCTGCCAGAGGAGCTTTGAAGCCAACGTTAGGCAGAGCAGCATGGATTCTGTCGTAGCTCTCCTTCACGGCCGTATCTGCAAGTCCAGACAACCTGAACATCACGCCTTTGGTCAGGTTCACTTCAATGGTGATTGTGGTGGCCTCCAATCCAATGACTGCGGCACTATATGTTTTAGCAAGCATAGGCCAAACAAGAAATTATTTTACTCTATTTCCTTTGCAAAAGTAACTCTTTTATTCATAATAAACAAAAAACAAAAGAATTTATTTGGAAACACAGTGAAAATAAGCTGTTTTTGCACATGCGCAGAAATCAAAGGCCTACATGACTGTGGCTGATTTCGTAAAACTGACCGACGGGTGGCAGACAATCCTGTCACGGTCATCAAGAATAATTGATTATTGTTCTTCTTTGCTGTTGAAATCAATCATCAGCTGTCGGGCTGCCTGGCTTTTGGTGTTCAGACGATAATGCCCCCATCGCTCAGCATGCTCAATCATAGCCTGCTGCGAGCGCGAATAGCGGCGCAGAAAACTCTGCACGTAGCGGTAAACCTCGTCAAAGTCGGGTTGGTAGAAAAAAGTACAAGAATGGTTGTAGACGTGCTTGGCCAGCTTCTTTGTGCTGATGCCACGCACGCCTACTTCCAAAAGTATTCTAAGAATTTGCTCGTCGTACACAAGGTCGATTCCTTATGCGAGGGCAATCTTGTTGTCTTCAGTGCTCTGCAGCTTACCCTCTTTGAAGAGCCAGCCCAGACCCAGCAGTGTTTCCTCTTCAGAAATCTTTGCAGCCTTTGCAATCTCCTTCACGGTGAGAGCTTTCTCAGCTGCTGCCAAAGCCTGATACACATCACCAGCCTTGAAGCCGATGTTCTCTGCGTTGACTGCCAACACGGTCTTCTCTGCCTTCACGGCGGCCTTCTTCGTGGTGGTCTTCTTAGCTGCTGCCTCTACGGTCTCAACAGCCTTCTTAGTGGTTTTCTTTTCTGCCATAATTGCTTAAAAAATTAATACTATTGAAGTTGGATTTTCAATTTCTTGTGCAAAATTACGGCTTTCTGCTTATTTAAGTAACTGAAAACTAACAGATTCTTCTGTTTCTTTTATGATTCTTGACAAATGTCAATCTGCATCGCAGCTACCTTCTGCCAAACAAGTTGCGAAACCACTTGATGTTGTCAAGCAACTGTATGATGGAGCCGATGACTGGAATACTTCTTAGACCTGCTCCTCGCAGTTGGTTCACCTCATCAGGAAGGACCTGCCTTACGGCGCGGTTCACCTCTTGGCGGGCCATCGACTTGGCACACTCGGCAGCCATATTGCCAGGCTTGATTTTGCCTGCATTAGCAGTGGCCTCCCCGACGGTTCTTCCGTCGGGGGTAACCACCTGCTTTTGATACTTCTGCATCAGTTGTGTGTATTCCTGATACAGCGGGCTTTGCGTGTACTGCGTGGTGAAGGCCGCTTGGTCGCTGCATGTGGCGGCAAAAGCTTCAACGCGGGCGAAATAAGCGTCGAACTCCTGCTTTCCTGCCTCGTCCAGCTTGTACTGCGTGTTGATTACATCGCGGTACGGTTTTACCCATGCCTGACTCATACTCTTTTTTTTATTCTTCCTTCTTCACTTCCAGCTGAAGCTCTTCCAGCTGCTTCTGGTCGAGTTCGCCTGGGGCATCAAGCATCACGTCGCGTCCGCTGTTGTTCTTCGGGAAGGCAATGCAGTCGCGGATGCTGTCGAGGCCGGCCATCAGCGAGACGAAGCGGTCGAGACCGAAGGCGAGGCCTCCGTGAGGCGGTGCACCATACTTGAAAGCATTGATGAGGAAACCAAACTGTGCCATTGCACGTTCAGGCGTGAAGCCGAGAATCTCGAACATCTTCTCCTGCAGCTTGCCGTCGTGGATACGCAGCGAGCCGCCGCCCACCTCGACGCCGTTGCACACGAAGTCGTATGCCACGGCACGCACCTTGGCGGGGTCGGAATCGAGTAGGGGAATGTCGTCGGGATTGGGCAGCGTGAACGGATGGTGTGTGGCCATGAGTCGCTGTTCCTCGTCGCTCCACTCGAAGAGCGGGAAGTCGACAATCCACAGGCACACGAACTTGTCCTTGTCGCGCAGGCCGAGACGGTCGCCCATCTCCAAGCGAAGCGTACACAGCTGGATGCGTGTCTTGTTGGCATTGTCGCCGCTGAGGATAAGCACGAGGTCGCCGTCCTTAGCACCCATCGCCTCTTTCACCTTCTGCCAGACTTCGGGCTCGTAGAACTTGTCGATGCTGGACTTCACGGTGCCGTCGGCATTGAACTTCACGTAGACCAGGCCCTTGGCGCCTACCTGTGGACGCTTCACGAAGTCGGTCAGCTGGTCAAGCTGCTTGCGGGTGTAGTCGGCACATCCGGGCACGCAGATACCGCCGATGTAGCTGGCCTCGTTGAATACTGAGAATGTACCGGTTCCTTTCAGCTGATCCATCAGCTCGACGAACTCCATGCCGAAGCGCAGGTCGGGCTTGTCGCTGCCGAAACGCTTCATGGCCTCATGCCACGTCATCCGCTGCAGCGGGGGCAGCTCGATGCCACGCACCTCCTTAAACAGGTGGCGGGCCAACGACTCAAAGACTTCAAGGATGTCCTCCTGTTCGACAAATGACATCTCACAGTCAATCTGCGTGAACTCCGGCTGGCGGTCGGCACGCAGGTCTTCGTCGCGGAAGCACTTCGCAATCTGGAAGTAGCGGTCAAAGCCCGAGACCATGAGCAGCTGCTTCAAGGTCTGCGGGCTCTGCGGCAGCGCATAGAACTGTCCGGGATTCATGCGGCTGGGCACCACGAAATCGCGGGCACCCTCCGGCGTTGAGCCGATGAGGATAGGCGTCTCCACCTCGATGAACTGGCGCGAGTCGAGGAAGTTGCGGATGAGGATGGTCATCCTGTGTCGCAGTTCCAGGTTCTTGCGCACAGCCTGACGGCGCAGGTCCAAGTAGCGGTACTTCATACGCAACTCGTCGCCACCGTCGGTATTGTCCTCAATGGTGAAGGGCGGCGTGATGCTCTCGCTGAGCACGTTCAGCTCGCGTACTACTATCTCGATGTCGCCTGTAGGCATCTTTGCGTTCTTCGACTCGCGCTCACGCACCTGTCCTGTGGCCTGTATGCACCACTCGCGGCCCAGTTTGTTGGCACGCTCGGTAAGGGCTGCGTCGTCGCTCTCGTCGAAAACTAATTGTGTGATACCATAACGGTCGCGCAGGTCGACAAAAGTCATGCCTCCCATCTTGCGCGTTCTCTGTACCCATCCGGCCAGCGTCACTACGCAGCCGGCATCGGCAAGCCTTAGCTCGCCACATGTCTTTGTTCTATACATTATTTAATAAGTTGACGAATAATCGAATTCGTTGAGTTGTTGTTTACTCCTCGTCAAGCAGAATCTTCATCATCTCAACGGCAGAGTAGGGCACGGGGGTGCCGGGGCCGAAGATGCAGGCCACGCCAGCCTTGTAGAGGAAGTCGTAGTCCTGTGCGGGGATGACGCCACCGGCGGTGACCATGATGTCCTCGCGTCCCAGCTTCTTCAGCTCCTCTATGAGCTGCGGGATGAGCGTCTTGTGGCCAGCGGCCAGCGACGATGCTCCCACGATGTGGACGTCGTTCTCCACAGCCTCGCGGGCAGCCTCGGCGGGTGTCTGGAACAGCGGACCCATATCGACGTCGAAGCCGCAGTCTGCGTAGCCCGTAGCTACCACCTTTGCACCACGGTCGTGACCGTCCTGTCCCATCTTGGCGATGAAGATACGCGGACGACGACCCTCTCTCTTAGCAAACTCGTCGGTCATCTGCTTGGCCTTCTCGAAGTTGCTGTCGTTCTTGCTCTCTGATGAATACACGCCTGAAATAGTTCTGATTACTGCTTTGTAACGGCCCACGATTTCCTCGCAGGCATCCGAAATCTCACCCAAGGTGCAGCGCAGCTGGGCAGCCTTGACGGCCAGGTCGAGCAGGTTGTTCTTGCTCTTGCGGCCTTCCTTGAAGTCGCGCACGCACTCGGTGATGGCCTTGAGGGCAGCCTGGCAGGCAGCCTCGTCGCGATGTGCACGCACTTCCTTGAGGCACTCTTCCTGCTGCTTGCGCACGGCGGTGTTGTCGACCTCGAGAATGTCGATGGGATCTTCGTGGTCGAGACGGTACTTGTTGATGCCTACGATGGTCTGCTGTCCGCTGTCGATGCGGGCCTGTGTGCGGGCCGAAGCCTCCTCGATGCGCATCTTGGGCAGGCCGGTCTCGATGGCCTTGGCCATGCCGCCCAGCTTCTCAATCTCCTGGATGTGTTCCCAAGCCTTGTGCACCAGCTCGTTGGTCAGCGTCTCCACGTAGTAGGAGCCGGCCCACGGGTCAATCTGCTTGCACACCTTCGTCTCGTTCTGGATGTAAATCTGCGTGTTACGGGCGATACGAGCCGAGAAGTCGGTGGGCAGTGCGATGGCCTCGTCGAGGGCGTTGGTGTGCAGCGACTGGGTGTGTCCCAGGACAGCAGCCATAGCCTCGATGCAGGTGCGGCCTACATTGTTGAAGGGATCCTGCTCGGTGAGGCTCCAGCCAGAGGTCTGCGAGTGGGTACGCAGTGCCAGCGACTTCGGGTTCTTGGCGCCAAACGACTTCACAATCTTTGCCCACAGCAGACGGCCTGCGCGCATCTTGGCTATCTCCATGAAGTGGTTCATGCCGATGGCCCAGAAGAATGACAGACGGGGAGCGAAAGCGTCGACGTCGATGCCGGCGTTGACACCCGTGCGCAGGTAGTCCATACCGTCGGCCAGCGTGTAGGCCAGCTCGATGTCGGCCGTTGCGCCAGCCTCCTGCATGTGATAACCCGAAATGGAAATAGAGTTGAACTTCGGCATCTTCTGCGAGGTGTACTCGAAGATGTCGGCGATGATCTTCATCGAGAATGCGGGGGGATAGATATAGGTATTGCGCACCATGAACTCCTTCAGGATGTCGTTCTGGATGGTGCCTGCCATCTCTTCCAGCTGAGCGCCCTGCTCCAGACCTGCCACGATGTAGAAGGCCAGGATGGGCAGCACGGCGCCGTTCATGGTCATCGAGACGGACATCTTGTTCAAGGGGATGCCGCTGAACAGCACCTTCATGTTCTCCTCGTTGCAGATGCTCACGCCGGCCTTACCCACGTCGCCTACTACACGGGGGTTGTCGGGGTCGTAGCCGCGGTGTGTGGGCAGGTCGAAGGCCACGGAAAGACCCTTCTGGCCTGAAGCGAGGTTACGGCGATAGAAGGCGTTTGACTCCTCTGCGGTGGAGAATCCGGCATACTGGCGGATGGTCCACGGGCGGAACGGATACATCATGGAGTAGGGGCCGCGCAGGTAGGGCGGTATGCCGGCCGTGAAGTCGAGGTGCTCCATGCCCTCGAGGTCTTCCTTCGTATAGACGGGGCGCACCTCGATGTGCTCGGGTGTCTTCCAGTTCTCTACGATACCATTGTCTTTAATCCACTTGGCACCATCCTGAGCCTTGATGCCTGCATAGATATCAATATCTTTAAACTGTTTTCTCATCTTTATTATATGTACTATTTGACGATTTACTATTTACTATTTATTTACGATTTTTTTGATTTGGCTATTTCATCCGCGTTCATTCTTGTCTTTGTGGTGACTCAGCTTATTGATGAAATCCCTGTCCGACTTTGCAAGACAGGCTGCTCTATAATTCGCTGACGGGGAGGTACCAGAACGGATAATCTGACGTGCGATTGCCAAACCTGAAATGGTTGAAGGCATTGCATCGACCATCTTTACGATTCGCACCGCAAAAGCTGTCATTCGTTCCTGTAGTTCGTGCTTGTCCATAATTAATTAAATAGCCAAATCGAAAAATAAATCGTAAATCGTAAATAGTCAAATCGTAAATTAAACTAGATACCTAACTTAGCATTATACTCTTTAAGGGTCTCAAGCACGTTGCTGCGTACATGGATGAAGTTCTCGATGCCGGCGGCCTTGAGGTCTTCCGTGCAAGCGGGAGCACCGGCAACTACGAACATGGCACGGCCATTGAGGTACTGGAAAGCGGGGATGGCATACTCGGCATACTCGTCATCGCTGGAGCAGATGACCACGATGTCGGCACCGGCCTCGAGGGCGGCGTCGACGCCTTCCTCGACGGTCTTGAAGCCGAGGTTGTCGATGACCTTGTAACCGGCACAGGCCAGGAAGTTGCACGAGAACTGTGCACGGGCCTGACGCATGGCCAGGTTGCCGATGGTGAGCATGAAGGCGACGGGCACCTTCTCGGCCTTCTCAGTAGCCAGACGCAGGGCCTCGAAGTCGGAAGCCATACGGCTGGACTTCAGGGCAGGCACGTCGGCGTCGTCTGCGTGTGTGGCCTTGCAGTCGCATACCAGCGGCTCCTTGCCCTCGCTCTTCTCGGTGAAGTTGGGGAACTGGTTGGTGCCCAGCAGGAACTCCTTGCGCTTGGCAGCGTCGCCGTGGCGCTTGACGTTGGTGGCGTTGATGTCTTCCTGAATGGTTCCGGCCTTGACGGCAGCGAGGAATCCGCCCTCGTCTTCCACCTTCAGGAACAGTTTCCAAGCCTCTTGGGCCAGAGCGTCGGTGAGGTGCTCGATGTAATAGGAGCCTGCGCCCGGGTCGACGATGCGGTCGAAATGGCTCTCTTCCTTGATGATGAGCTGCTGGTTGCGGGCGATGCGCTCGCTGAAGTCGGTCGGCTTCTCGTAGGGAGCATCAAACGGAGTGACCACCATCGAGTGCACACCAGCCAGAGCGGCGCTCATGGCTTCCGTCTGCGAGCGCAGCAGGTTGACGTAGCTGTCAAACAGCGTCTGGTTGTAGGTCGATGTCGAAGCGTTGATAATCATCTTGCAGCTGTCGTCGCTCTTCGGCTCATACTGCTTCACAATCTGAGCCCACAGCATACGGACGGCGCGGAACTTGGCTATCTCCATGAAATAGTTCTCCGAAATGCCCATGTAGAACTTGATCTTGCTGGCAGCCAGGTCGGCATCGATGCCGGCGTCCACCAGCTGCTGCAGGTACTCGTTGCCCCAGGCGAGGGCGTAGCCCATCTCCTGCACGATGTAGGCGCCGCTGTTGTTCAGCAGGTCGCTGTGCACCATCACGCAGCGCAGCTGGGGATAGTCCTTCAGCTTCTCCACCAGCTTCGGCATGTCGGGCAGCATCATCGTTGAGTCCTTGCCCTTCATCAGCATACGCTCGATGGGGTCGAAGCCCAGGCCGCCCACAATCTTCTCCTTGTCGTAGCCCATCTTCTCGACATAGGCCAAGAGCAGGTCGGCCAGCTGCATGGCGTGGCGCAGGCAGGCACGATAGCTCACCTCCACGCAGTCCAGGCGGATATCCTTCAGCAGCGTCTCGATGAACTCGGCGCTGAGCTCAGCGTGGCCCAGCTTGAAGCCGATGCTGTCGACGCCCTTCATCAGAATGTCGAGGGCTTTCTTGTTGGCCTCGGCGGGGTCGGTCACCACGATGTTCTGACGAACATACCACTCGTTGTTGTCTTTCTTGTTGCCACGCACGAAGGGGAACTCGCCGGGCAATGCGTCGGGAGTCTTCAGGTCCTTCAAGTCCTCGCGACGGTAGAAAGGCTGCACGTTAAAACCTTCATTTGTTCTCCACACGAGCCTTTTCTGGAAGTCGGCACCTTTCAGGTCGACCTCAATCTTGTCCAGCCACTCCTGTTTGGTAGGCGCCTGGAACTCGGTGAAGAGTTTCTCTTTGTTGTTTGACATAGTTTGTTGATTATATAAGAAAAATGTGTATATTCATTCAATTAGTTTGCAAAGATACAAAATGATTCATGATTTGCGGAATGAGAATGGAGAATTCTCTTTCGCCTTTATACTTATTTAACATACCACCGCGTTTGTGCCGCTCAGCTGCGTGTCTTCTTTTACTATCGTTTTTTGGTAATAATATTTTACAAAAGAGGCGGAAAAACAGGGTTTTGCGAGGCTGAGAATGGCTCAGAATTCACGACAGGACAATTTGCTGAAAAAAACGCGAAAATGAGAGGGGTTGACTATCTTGCTGACTGGCAGGTGCTTAGCTCATATTCCTGTTCATAGGGAGCATCCTCGTTTTCAAAAAGGTATATCCCCATGAAAAAAAGTCAATGCCTTTTTTTCACGCGGAGCCTCTTTTTGAGCAAAAGTAAGCCGTTCTGAGGCAAGAATAGGCCCTTTTAGAGGCTGAAAAGCTGCACAAAACCCATGCGGGTGTGCAATTTTTGAACCTCGCTTATGCTCAGCTGGGGGCTCGAAGGCTGTAAAAACCAGTCTTCCCGATTCTATTTCGCAAATTTTTTTTGTAAAGAAATCGGAATCGTTTTTCTTTACATTATACTCATGCCTGGAATAAAAAATGTTTTTTTTCTTTTGCATTTTCGCTGCATCTTCGTACCTTTGCAGTCCCAAATCCCCAAAAATATGGCAGACAACAATAATACGCGGCGAACAAGCCGCCAGCAACCTATTGATAACAACTATGCACATGTGCAGCCGCAGGCATTAGAGATGGAGCGCGCCGTGCTGGGTGCCCTGCTCATCGACAAGGATGCCTACGCCGTGGTGTGCGAGATGCTTTATCCCGATAGTTTCTACGAGCCACGCAATCAGCTCATCTATACCGCCATACGCGACTTGTCGATGGATGAGAAACCCGTCGATGTGCTCACCGTGACAGAGCAATTGGCCAAGAACGGCACGCTGGAGGAGGCAGGCGGCCCGGCATACATTGCCGAGATATCAAGCCGTGTGGCCAGCAGCGCCCACATCGACTATCATGCCCGCATCGTGGCACAGAAGTTCCTGGCACGACAGCTCATACAGTTTGCCGGCGACGTGGAGACGAAGGCCTTCGACGAGACCATCGACGTGGACGAGCTCATGCAGCATGCCGAGGGTTCGCTCTTCGAGCTGTCGCAGAAGAACATGAAGAAGGACTACACGCAGGTAGACCCGGTCATCAAGAACGCGATGGAGATTATCAGTAAGGCGGCTGCCAACAAAGACGGCTTGACCGGCGTTCCTACGGGCTACCACAAGCTCGACGACATCACCAGCGGCTGGCAGGCCAGCGACCTGGTTATTATTGCCGGTCGCCCTGCAATGGGTAAGACGTCCTTCGCCCTTTCGTTAGCCAAGAACATTGCTGCCGACTGCAAGGTGCCTACAGCCTTCTTCTCGCTTGAGATGTCAAACGTGCAACTGGTCAACCGCCTCATCTCCAATGTGTGCGAGATTCAGGGCTCCCACATTCAGAGCGGACAGCTGCAGCCCGATGAGTGGGATCGTCTCGACAAACGCATCAACGGACTCTACGGTGCGCCCCTTTACATCGACGACACGCCTGGCCTCTCTGTCTTTGAGCTGCGCACCAAGGCACGTCGATTGGTACGCGAGCATGGCGTACAAATCATAATGATTGACTATTTGCAGCTGATGAATGCCAACGGCATGCGCTTCTCCAGCCGCCAGGAAGAGGTGTCTACAATCTCGCGTTCCTTGAAGAGCCTTGCCAAGGAACTTGACATTCCCATTATTGCACTGTCACAGCTCAACCGAGGTGTGGACAACCGTGAAGGACTAGAAGGCAAGCGACCGCAGCTGAGCGACCTGCGCGAGTCGGGTGCCATTGAGCAGGATGCCGATATGGTGCTCTTCGTGCATCGTCCCGAATACTACCGTATCTATCAGGATGACCACGGGCGCGACCTTCATGGCATGGCCCAAATCATCATTGCCAAACACCGTAAGGGTGCTACCGGTGATGTGCTGCTGACTTTCCGCGGCGAGTACACACGCTTCGAAAATCCGGAAGATGCCCGTATCGGCAACGCTGCGCCCCCATTGGAAGGCGAGATTCTTGGCTCGAAGGTCAACGGCAACAGCCAGCCTGCTATGCCCGCGGACGACAGCTTCCGTTCCTTTGCTGACGAAGACCCGTTTACGCCCATCGACGGTCCGGCGCCATACTAATTTGTTGTGCCTACTTTTGAGTTGGTTGTAGGGACAAGCAAAGTCCCTACATTTTAGATGAGAGGCATGCCTAATTTGCGGCACTCCTCGCGCATGTCGTCGGGCCAGATGCTGGCCTGAATCTCGCCCACGTGAGCCTTGTGCAGCAGCACCATGCAGAGGCGGCTCTGGCCTATGCCTCCGCCTATGCTCAACGGCAGACGGTCTTGCAGCAGCTGCTGGTGGAAGTAGAGCTGTTCGCGCTCCTCCTGCCCCTCAATCTTCAGCTGGCGCAGCAGGCTCTCCTTGTCAACGCGTATGCCCATAGAGGACAGTTCGATGGAGTGGCCCAAAACGGGATACCAGATGAGAATGTCGCCATTGAGACCCTTCAGGCCGTTTTCGGCCACGGTGCTCCAGTCGTCATAGTCAGGGGCGCGTCCGTCGTGTTTCTCGCCGTTGCTGAGCTTGCTGCCGATGCCGATGATAAACACGGCGCCGTAGGCCTCGCAGATGGCGTCCTCGCGCTCTTTCGGCGTCTTGTCGGGATACATGCGAAGCAGTTCCTCGGCATGAATGAAATGAATCTTCTCGGGCAGGAAGGGCTTCAGCTGCGGGTAGGTCTCGCAGGTGAGATATTCGGTGCGGCGGATGGCGGCATAGATGCGATCCACCACGTTGCGAAGGAAGGCCAGCGTGCGGTCTTCGCGGGCGATGACGGCCTCCCAGTCCCACTGGTCGACGTAGAGCGAATGTAGGTTGTCCAATTCCTCGTCGGCACGTATGGCGTTCATGTCGGTGTAGACGCCGTAGCCGCGTTCTATCTGATATTCAGCCAGCGTCAGGCGCTTCCACTTGGCCAGCGAGTGCACCACCTCGGCACGGGCGTCGCCCAAGTCCTTGATGGGGAAGCTGACGGGGCGCTCCACACCGTTCAGGTCGTCATTGATGCCTAAGCCTTTCAGCACGAACAACGGAGCCGTGACACGGCGCAGGCGCAGTTCGGTGCTCAGGTTCTGCTGAAAAAACTCTTTGATGAGCTTGATGCCCTGCTCGGTCTGACGCATGTCAAGCAGGCGTTTGTAGTTGATGGGGTAGATAATCTTACTCATATCTTTTTACCTTGTGTTTTCTTGAATGGCGGCGCAAAGGTACAAATAATTAGCGTAACGCCAAACTTTTTGCGGAATTATTTTGCAAAAAGAAAGCAAATCTTGAAATATGCTAACAATTTGTATTGTGGCTCACGTGCGTGCGTGTCTATAAATAATGAGAAAAAAGCACAGACTTTTGATAATCTCTCACTTTTTCTGTCTACAGGAAGGGCTGATTATGAAAATAATTTGTAATTTTGCACGCAAAGTGAGTTGACAGAAACTATACTGACAGCATCTGTGAATTAACGACAACTATCTATAACATGAAAAGATTTGCAATTATCTTAATGGCCTTATTTGCAGGCTGGACCAGCCTCATGGCACAAAGACAGACCGACATTCTTGACCGCGGCCTCGTGGCTGTGCCGTCGGGCTCCGGCTCCTTCGTCAGCTGGCGTATTTTCGGCGAGGAATACTATGACACACAGTACAACCTCTACCGCGACGGCGCGAAGATTGCCGGACCGCTCAATGTCTCTAATTACACAGACACCGGGGGCAAGGCAGGCTCAAAGTATCAGGTGGCTGCCGTAGTGCGCGGTGTAGAGCAGGAGAAAAGTGCCGAGGTGACGCGCCTCAACCAGCAGTATATACAGTTTGCCGTGAAAAGTGTGACAAGCCGCAGCGGCAGCAATATTACCAACGACTATAGCATCAACGACATCGCATTGGCCGATGTTGACGGCGACGGAGTCTCTGAGTTCATTGTGAAGCGAAACTACGTGGACGGCAGCTCGGTGAATGCCATCGCCTATAACCTGCTTGAGTGCTATAACATAAAGGGCGACAGGCTGTGGTACATCGACTTGGGACCCAATATGGTGAGCGGCCCTGATGAACAGTATGATGCCGTAGGCTACGACTGGGACGGCGACGGCAAGGCAGAGATATTGCTGCGTGGTGCCGACAATATGATTATCTATCATGCCGATGGTACGACTACAAATATCGGCAACATGAATGTGAATACCCGCAATACCGTGCAGCAGACGGCCAACATGACCTATACCAATACTGGTGCAGAATATTTGCTGTATTTGGAAGGTGCGACGGGCAAACCCTATGCCATCGGCAACAACGGACAGCTGTGGATGACCTATCCGCTGCCTCGTGGCAGTGCCGACGACTGGGGCGACGGCTATGGTCACCGCTCTACAAAGCACTACTTCGGAGCTCCTTTCCTCGATGGGCGTCATCCCTTCATCTTCCTTGGCCGTGGCTGCTATACCAAGCATCACATGAAGGCTTTCTCTGTTGATCCCGTTACACACAAGCTGACGCTTTACTGGGAGTGGAGCAACAACGGTGGCTGGGGTGATCCTTGGTACGGTAACGGCTATCATAACTACGGCATTGCTGATGTGGACTGGGACGGCAGGGACGAGATTTGTTTCGGCTCGATGGTGATCGACGATAATGGCAAGGGTCTCTCTACAACAGGCTTAGGTCATGGCGATGCACAACACTGCTCTGACTTTGATCCCTACCGTCATGGTCAGGAAATCTTTGCATGCAATGAAGATGAGCCCGCTATGAATTATCGCGACGCTACTACGTCGAAGATTTACTACCGTCTGCAGTCGACTGGCGATGACGGACGTGCACTCTGCGGCAATTTCTCCAACGCCTATCCGGGCGCCATCGGCCACAGCTCTCAGTCGGGCACCATTTCGTGCGTGGCTGACAAAGTCATCAGCGGCGGACCGACGGGCTTTACCAACAACTGGCGTATCTACTGGGACGGCGACTTGCTGGAGGAAGGTCTTGACGGAGCTAGCTCGCGTGAAGGTGCTGCTCGTGTGTTCAAGGCCGACGGTAGCATCGTGTTCACTGCCGACGGTACTGCTAACTGCAACTGGACGAAGAATACACCCTCGGCTGCCGGCGATGTGCTGGGCGACTGGCGCGAGGAAATCATTGTGCGCACATCAGACAACAGGTATATACGTGTCTACACCACAAATATCTATACCAAATGGCGCAACTACACGCTGTGGCATGACCACCAGTACCGTCAGGCAATGGTGTGGCAGAGCATGGGCTACAACCAGCCGCCTCACGCCAGCTATTTCCTCGGTGAACTGGAGAACATCACCATCGCTCCACCGCCACTCACTATGACCGGCCGTACCGAGGTGGGCAACAATGGTACCATTGGTGCTGAGCATAACAACAAGCACGTCATGGTGTGTGAGACCAACGATACACAGATTAACGTGGCCGAAGGTGCTAATCCCTACATCGTGACCTTCAATGTGCCGTCGTGGGTACAGGGCACCAACAGCAACATTACCAATGGCAATGCCAAAATCAACTATACTTATTATACCTGCAATGTCACCGGTGCCGCTTTCACGGGCGATATGCGCTTGGTGAAGCAAGGAGATGGCACACTCGTATTGCCAAAGACCGACAACACTTACACTGGCGAGACGAATGTATGGGCTGGAACACTTGTCTTCGACGGTATGCTGAAGAACTCCAGACTGTGGCTCAATCGCTTTGCTACGCTTAGCAGCGACGACGGCACTTTCCGTAGTATCCACATGGAATATGATGCCAGGCTGTTGCCTGGTGGCGAGAACAAAGTCGGTACCGTCACCACCGACTCGCTGGTATTGGGCTTTGGCTCGCGTGTCGTCTTTGACTTCGGCGAGTCGGCCGATCAGGTGAACACGAAGTACATGAGTATTGAGACGAAGAACTGGCAGTACGGACCGAAGTATATGCAGCCCGTCTTCGAGTTCAATATCATGGGGGGCGGAGACCCGACGCCCGGCGAGTACCTCATCGGCACAGTAGAGACGCTGAAGGGCGACCTCGACAAGATTCGCATCGAGGGGCTTGGCACGAAGCTGAAGACTGGCCTGCAACTGATTGACGGACAACTCTTCCTCGTCATTTCCGGTACCCGCGATCCTGGCAGCGTCTTCTGGACGGGTGTCACGTCAGCTGTCTGGAATATGGCCGAGACGGAGAACTTTGTTAACAATGAGGGTGAAAGCGATATCTTCGTCAGTGGCGACAACGTGCTCTTCGATGATACTGCTGAGAAGTTCACAGTCACGCTAAATGGTGAACTGGAGGCCGATACCGTCTTAGTGGCAAACGAGGCAAGGTCCTACACTTTCAGCGGTACGGGCAGTCTCGTAGGCAATACTACGCTGGTGAAGCAGGGTAAGGGCATGTTGACCATCAAGACCGACAATAGCTACACTGGCGGCAATCGTCTGTCGGGAGGCGTTGTCAGCGTCACGTCACTGGCAAATGCTAATCAGCCGAAGGGAAATCTTGGCGGCGTCACTACAGGTAAGAAATTCATCATGGAGAACGGCGCCGAGCTGCGTACTACAGCTGCCGTCACTAACGGTACGAGCATTTATTTTGAGGGTGACGAAGGCGGCATCATCAACAACACTCAGGACTACATCGTCGACAAGACGATGACGGGTACTGTGCTTACGAAGAAAGGAGCCGGATGGATGAAGCTGAACGTGTCAAATACTGCTCTCAACAAGCTTGTCATCGTGGCAGGCACCGTACAATGTATCAATGCCGCTACTCCTGCCAAGACTGTGGAGTATCAGGGCGGTACGCTGAATGAGAATACCAGTACCAGCTATAATATCATCGTGCCAAAGGGTAAGACTGGCACGTGGTATATGGCCAACCGCTCCACATACTCTAATAAGGTGACTGGCGAGGGAACACTCAATGCCTATTGTACCACGGAGAAGGGCTCCAACTATTATGCTACACGAACACCTGTGCAATGCAATTTCAGCGAATTTGAGGGAACACTCAAGCCCATGTCGAGCCTGGACGGCGATGTCAAGCGCTTTACGCTGAACACTTCTACGGGTATGCCGAAGGGCACGATGAACATTGCTGCCGACGTGGAGGTGCAGAACAGTGGCAAGACCTTCCGCATTGGTAAGTTGACTGGTACAGGCAAACTGGGCGGTAGCTGTACTTTCAGCAATGGCACCAGTGTAGGCGCCAACACTTGGCAGGTGGGCAACGACGAGGACTGGACTACCAGCGTCAAGGTGACCAGCAACGCTAATCTCGTCAAAATGGGTACAGGCACTATCACATGGAACGGTGTCAACGACAACACCGGCAACACTTCTGTCAACGAGGGCGAGTTGTGCATAGGCGCCGCTGCTATGTTTGGAACGGGTAGTCTGACCGTTGGCACCAATGGCACGCTATCGTGCAAGTCGAAGACAAAGACACTCACGAATTCCTCTACCAGCATCAAGGGAACGCTGGCCGTCACTGCCACCAGCTGTGCTACCGCTACCAATGCAGGATGCACTACCTTTAACTTTAGCAAGAAACTGATGATTGACGGCACTATCCGTGTCAGTCTTGCCGACAACAATACCTTGCAGGTAGGCGACAGTATCCGCATTTTTACCGCCGCTTCGTTTAGCGGCACACCAAAATTTGAATTCGAGGGTAACGTAGAGTGGGACACAAGTCGCATCAGTGAAGGACTGCTCTTCGTGAAGGCCGTCAACACTGCCATCGATGCAGTCATCACAGAGACTACGCCGAAGAATATCTACGACATCCGTGGACGACTGGTGCGCCGTAACGCCACCAACACCGAGGGTCTGCCCGCCGGTGTCTACGTCTGCGAAGGCCGCAAGTTTGTTGTGAAGTAGCAAATGGTTACCAACAACATAAAAACAGAGACTATGAAAAAGATTCTTTTGATTTCATTGACATTGGCAGCAATGCTGGGCGCCAAAGCCCAGCAGCTGCCATATCAGAACACATCGCTCAGCGCAGAGCAACGCGCCGACGACTTGTTGCAGCGCCTTACCGTAGAGGAGAAGGCAAAGCTGATGATGAACGCATCGCCGGCCATCGAGCGACTCGGTATTCCGCAGTTTGAGTGGTGGAGCGAGGCTCTGCATGGGGTAGGGCGCAACGGCTTTGCCACCGTTTTCCCTATCACGATGTCGATGGCTTCCTCATGGGACGAGGCCTTGGTGCAGCAGGTGTTTGATGCTGTCAGTGACGAGGCACGAGTAAAAGCCCAGCAGGCCAAGCGTTCAGGAACCATTAAGCGCTATCAGAGCTTGTCGTTCTGGACACCGAACATCAATATCTACCGCGATCCACGCTGGGGGCGCGGCCAGGAGACCTACGGCGAAGACCCTTTCCTCACCACACAGATGGGTACTGCTGTGGTGCGTGGCTTGCAAGGTCCCGACGATGCCAAATACCGCAAGCTGCTGGCCTGCGCCAAGCACTATGCTGTGCACAGCGGTCCTGAGTGGAATCGCCACACGTTCAACGTGGAGGATCTGCCCGAGCGTGACCTTTGGGAGACCTACATGCCCGCCTTCAAGGCTTTGGTACAAGATGCCAAGGTGGAGGAGGTGATGTGTGCCTACCAGCGCATCGACGGTGAGCCCTGCTGCGCACAGAGCCGATACGAGCAGCAGATCTTGCGCGACGAATGGGGCTTCAAGGGACTTATCACCAGCGACTGCGGCGCCATTAACGACTTCCTGCCCGACTATCACAATGTGGTGGAGCTGCGCGAGCAGGCTGCTGCCATCGGCGTGAGAGCCGGCACCGACGTGGAGTGTGGCAGTCTGTACCGTTTCCTGCCAAAAGCCGTCAGTGAGGGCTGGATCAGCGAGAAAGAAATTGACACCAGCTTGCGCCGCTTGCTGATGGCTCGCTTCAGGCTTGGCGATTTCGATCCCGACGACATGGTGCCCTGGACGAAGATTCCCGAGAGTGTCGTCGCATCGAAAGAACACAAGCAATTGGCTTTGCAGATAGCCCGCGAAGGCATTGTCCTGCTGAAGAATGACGGCATCTTGCCTCTGAAACAGAAAGACATCGTAGTCATGGGTCCCAATGCTAATGACTCTGTGATGCAATGGGGCAACTATTCTGGCTATCCCACCCAGACCATTACTGCCCTGCAGGGCTTGCGCAGACTTTTTGGACGCAACGTGAAGTACATTCCTGGCTGCGGCCTCACCCGCAGCGAGGTCAGCGAGAGTCGCTTTGGCAGTATGACCGCTACCTATTGGAACAACGAGAATATGGAGGGCAATCCTGCCGCTACTGCCACCTATAAAGAGTCCATCATGCTGAGCAACGGTGGCGCCACCGTCTTTGCTCCCGGCGTCGGGCTTGAGCATTTCTCTGCCCGCTACGAAGGCACTTTTAGTGCCGCAAATGACGAGCAGCTGCAGCTCTTCGTCGGTGCTGACGACAGGGTGCGTGTCATGCTCGACGGCGACACCGTCATCAACAACTGGCGTTCACGCGACCGCATCTACGAGGCTACTCACAACTTCAAGGTGCAGGCTGGCAAGCAATACAACATCGTCATCGAGTATGTGCAGGAGACGGGTATGGCTATCATGCAGTTTGACATTCGCCGCAACTATACGCCCACTCGTGAGCAGCTGTTAGCGCAGATAGGCAATGCCAAGACTGTCGTCTTCGTGGGTGGTATATCGCCCCGTGTCGAGGGTGAGCAGATGCGCGTCAGCGACCCTGGTTTCAAGGGTGGCGACCGTACCAGCATAGAGCTGCCTCAGGTGCAGCGCGACATGCTCCGACTGCTGCACGATGCCGGTAAGCGAGTCGTCTTCGTCAACTGCTCCGGCGGCGCCGTAGCCCTCACGCCTGAGACCGAAACCTGCGACGCTATCCTCCAGTGGTGGTACGGCGGTGAGCAGGGCGGACAGGCGCTGGCCGAAGTCCTCACAGGCCGCGTCAACCCCAGTGGCAAGCTGCCCGTCACGTTCTACAAGGATGACAGCCAGTTGCCCGACTTCCTCGACTACCGTATGCGCAACCGCACCTATCGCTATTTCCAGGGCGAGCCCCTCTTCCCCTTCGGTCATGGCCTCAGCTACACCACTTTCACTCTCAGCAGTCCCGCCTATAGTGTGCACGAAGGTTCTGCCGTCGTGACCTGCAATGTGAAGAACACCGGCCGCCGCGAGGGTACTGAGACCGTGCAGGTCTACCTGCGTCGTCCCGCCGATACCGATGGCCCGCTCAAGACTCTTCGCGCCTATCAGCGTGTCACGCTGAAGCCCGGTCAGAGCAGCACCGTCAGCATCGACCTTCCCCGTGAGCGTTTCGAGACGTGGGATGCCGCTACCAATACTATGCGCGTCCTGCCCGGCCAGTATGAGCTGATGGTGGGCACCAGCAGCGCCGACAAAGACTTGCAGAAAGTCCTTATAGACCTCAAGTAAATGCAATAGCTCTTGAACGAAGTGAACCCCGAAAGTTGCCAAGAACTTTCGGGGTTCACTTCAATGTTCAGTATTCAGCGTTTATATGCCAGAGCAGCACCGATGGCCGTGCAGTATTCCGAGTATTTGGGAGTGTGGAAACGCACGTTGTAGAGTTTCTCTAACGGCGGGAAAATCTCTTTGCATTGGGGAAGGAGAGAGAGGTTGCCGATGAGCACCATGTCGCGGCAGCCCGTGCCTTGGGCAGCCAACACAGCGGCTGAGCCTATCGACTGCAATACCATATAGATGATGCCGATGGCAATGTCCTCCTTTGCCGCATCGTTCTTTGCACGGGCGAAGATGCTGGCCGTTGCCTCCATAGGCAGGCCGGGCAGCGGCTGTGCCGAGATGTCGCCGATGAGCAGGTTGATATGGCTGATGTCGCCCTGCATGGCCAGCGCCGATACCTGCTTAATGTCGCTGGTGTTCAGCATGATGCGCGACAGGCCTTGCAAGGTACCTCCGCCGATGCCGATGCCGCCGATGTGCTGGATGATGTCGCCGTTGCACATCACAAAGCTGGTGCCGGTGCCCATCGATATGACGATAGCGTGGTCGATGTGACTCTCATATCGTGCTCCCAAGGCATCGGCAATGAACTCGTCGCAGCGGCTCGTGGCCACGCCGTAGACATCGCCCTTCACGTAGGCTGCGCCCACGCCGGTCAGCATGACGTGCTCTACGTCGCTGAGCTCGATGTTGTTGTCGTGCAGATACTTGCCGAAGGCCCCGTAGAGCGAGGTGATGGGGTCGGCGGCGTTGATGCGGATAGGGCCTTGCGGCTTTCCGTCGCGCAGGCCCACGATCTTCGTGGTAGAGATGCCCACGTCTATTCCTATGATGATTCCCATTTTCTTTTTTGTTATTGCGGGGCAAAATTACAACTTTTTCAGCAATTATCGTGCAATTGTGGCGTTAAAGTTACGAGTCGACTTTAAAATGACCCCGTGTTATCCTACGACTAAAGAGAATCTCAAACCCAGAGCATTGGCAATGAGCATGAAGGTACTAAGTTGCATATCCGTTTGTCCCTTCTCAAGTGAGGAGATATATTCGCGCTTCTTGCCAATGCGCTCACCCAATTGCTGTTGCGTCAGTTTTTGCCGCTTACGTTCATCACGCAGTAGCTCGGCATAGTACCAGGCTTTGGCCTTGGCTTCGAATTCCACTCGAGAGGGAGAACCTTCAGGTCCATATTTCTCTTCAAAATGCTGTGATCCTGTTTTCAGTTGGTTCAATTTCTTTTCATCAAGCTTAATCATATTCTTATCCTCCTACATATATTTTTTCAAAATGTGTCGGGCAGTTTCTATCTCTCTTTTATACTGTTTGGTGTCCTTCTTCAGAAACGAGTTTAAGAAAAGCACACGCTTACTCTCCATAAACGAAAGGGACTCAATTGCGAAAATGATTGTACGATGTTCGTTATTCCCCACGGAGACCCGCGCCTCATAAAATTCCGTCCCTTCGAGGTTCTTGACGAACTTCTTATTAACCACATATTGGGTCTTTATTACCATCTCCACGTAGTCATACTTCACCTTTGTCTTTTCATCAAGACCGGCATAGTATTCATCGTATTCCAAGGAATGGATAGTTTCCCTTATATCTTCATTCATACTGCAAAAGTAATATATTTATTCCGTATCTCCAAATCTTTTGGAAGAAAAACGTTCATTTATCAGTTTTCGTAGTTAGAACCAGATACCTGAATCAAGAGCGGATGAATCGTTTGTCGGTTCGTCCGCTCTTATGATTGATATGATGGATGTTACTTCACCATCACCTTCTTGATGCTGCCGTTGTATATTTGTACGTTTTAAAAAACTGGCGATTTGGTTGAAGATTTGTAAAGAAATTTGATTCCGTTTTTTTTACAAAATAAATTTGCAAAATAGAAGCTGGAACATCGTTTTTTGGAGGCAACCGGTCATAGGATGAGTATGACTGATGCTCAAAAACTGCACACATGTATGGGTTGTGTGCAGCTTTTCAGCCTCTAAATGGGGCTATTTTTACCTCAGAACGGCTTGTTTTTGCTTAAAAAGAGGCTCCGCGTGAAAAAAAGGCATTGACTTTTTTTCATGGGGATATACCTTTTTGAAAACGAGGATGCTCCCAGTAAACAAGAATATGAGCTAAGCGGCTATCAATCAATAAAATAGCCAACCCCTCTCATTTTCGCGTTTTTTTCAGCAAATTGTCCTGTCGTGAATTCTGAGCCATTCTCAGGCTCGCAAAACCCTGTTTTTTTACCTGTTTTGTAAAAAAAAGCGAAACATTGCGGGTGTGAAATCAAAGCTTGCCCTGATCGCCCAAATAGGAGTCCTTGAAGCCGAGGAAGTAGAGCACGCCGTCGAGGCCGATGGTGGTGATGCTCTGCTTGGCGTTGGCCACGACGCGGGGCTTGGCGTGGAAGGCAATGCCGAGGCCGGCCTCGCTGATCATCGGCAGGTCGTTGGCGCCGTCGCCCACGGCGATGGTCTGTGCCAGGTTGACTTTCTCCACCTGGGCGATGAGCTTCAGCAGCTCAGCCTTGCGGGTGCCGTCGACGATGTCGCCCACATAGCGGCCCGTCAGCTTGCCGTTCTCGTCCACTTCCAGTTCGTTGGCATAGACGTAGTCGATGCCGTAGCGGCGCTGCAGGTACTCGCCGAAATAGGTGAAACCGCCCGAGAGGATGGCAATCTTGTAGCCGCAGCGCTTGAGGATGGTCATCAGGCGGTCGGTGCCCTCGGTGATGGGCAGGTGCTCGGCAATGTCCTGCATAACGCTGACGTCGAGGCCTTTCAGCAGTGAGACCCTGCGGGTAAAGCTCTCCTTGAAGTCTATCTCGCCGCGCATGGCGCTCTCGGTGATGGCTCTCACCTTGGCACCCACGCCGGCACGCTCGGCCAACTCGTCGATGCACTCTGTCTGTATGAGCGTAGAGTCCATGTCGAAGCAGATGAGGCGGCGCATACGGCGGAACATGTCGTCCTTCTGGAACGAGAAGTCCACCTCCATCTCTGCCGAGAGCTTCAGAAACTGGCGCTGCATCTCCTGGCGGTCGGCTGGCTCGCCACGCAGCGACAGCTCGATGCAGGCGCGGGTGTGCTTGGCTGGATTCTTGATGCTCTTGCGCCCTGTCATGCGGCGTATGGCGTCGATGTTGAAGCCCTGGTCGGCAATGATGCGTGTGGCGGCCTCTATCTGGCGGGCCTCTAATTGGCGGCCCATCACCATGAGGATGTAGCGGTTCTTTCCCTGATGGCCCACCCACTCCTCGTACTCGTCGTCGCTGATGGGCGAGAAGCCGATGTTGACACCCAGCTCGGTGGCCTTGAACAGCAGTTCCTTCATCACCTGTCCGCTGTGTGCCTCTTCCATGCGTACGAGGATGCCGAGCGATAGGGTAGAGTGGATGTCGGCCTGTCCGATGTCGAGAATCTGGGCGTCGTACTTAGCCAGTATGCCCATGACGGAAGCCGTCAGCCCTGGACGGTCCTGTCCGGTGATGCGCACCAGGAATTGTTCTTCGCGGTTGTTGTTTTGCATATCGTGTTTTTAAGTAAGAGTTAAATAATAAGCCGGTAATTTTCGGGGGTACGGAGGTACGTAGGTACGGGGGTACGAGAATAGCTTGCACGCCTGCTTTCTTCGTAAGGTCTAATCTCGTACCTCCGTACCCCCGTACCTCCGTACCTCCGAATCGTCCCAAGTTGTTTTTTCCATATCACTAAGTAAGAGTTAGATGTCGGTTGATGCATGAGGGCAGCTCCTCATCATAGTGGGTCACCATGATGAGCGTCTTCTGCGGGTCGCTGCAATAGTCGTTGATGATGTCCTTCACCAGCTGCTGGCGGGGCATGTCGAGACCGTGCATCGGTTCGTCGAGGATGAGCAGGTCGGGATTCTTTACGAAGGCGCGGCATACCAGGATGAGACGCTGCTCGCCGCTGCTGAGTTGCGTGAACGCGCGCTGTGCAAGCTGTTCTATTCCAAAACGTTGCATCCACTTCAGGCATTGCAGTTTGTCCTCGTCGGTGGCACGTGCATAGAGACCGACGGTGTCCTTCAGTCCGCTGGCCACGATGCTCAGAGCAGGCAGGTTGCGCTGGTAGGAACGGTGCAACTCAGGCGACACGTAGCCGATGCGCCGCTTGATGTCCCAGATGCTCTCGCCGGATCCGCGCTGGTGGCCGAAGAGTGTAATGTCGCAGGCGTAGCTTTGTGGGTTGTCGGCGCAGATGAGCGAGAGCAGCGTTGACTTGCCGCTGCCGTTGCGCCCTTGCAGAGCCCAGTGCTCGCCTTGGCGGATGGTCCACGACAAGCGGTCGAGGATGGTGCGGTTGCCGTAGCGGATGGTGACGTCGCGGAGAAGGACGATTTCTGAGGTGAGGGGCGAGAGGTGAGAGGTGTGAGAAATGTCCGTCTGTGCAGGTAATCTCTCACCTCTCACTTCTAACCTCTCACCTCTAACCTCATCCGCAAACTCCGGTATCTCATTCGGTCTTGCCACGAGCAGATAGAGCGTCATGCCCTGCTGACGCAGCTGCTGCAGCTGTTCTGACAGCATGGTGCGTGCCTCGATGTCAAGGCCGATGAAAGGATTGTCGAGGATGAGCGTCCTGGGGTTGGCCATAAGCGTCTTCACCAGCTGCATCTTGCGCAGTTCACCGCTGGAAAGGGCGATGACAATCTTGTCTGATAAAGGCTCCATGCCCATCAGGCTATAGAGGTGCCGCTGCAACTGGCGGCGCTCGGCAGTGTCGGGGCCTGAGAGAAGGAATGAGCGTTCCAGCGACTGAGCCACTGTGGGCGTTTCCTCGTCGATGTCGTGCTGGTTCCACCGCTGTTGCAGGTAGTAGCTGCGGTCAGTGGCCGTGCCGTAGGTGTCGCAGAAAGCCACATAGCGCACGCTGTCGCTCTTCATCTCACGGCGCATGCGCTCAGCCATCAGCGTCTTGCCGGTAGCGTTCAGTCCGTAGACGACGATGATTCTTCCTTGTCCTGTGGTTGCTGTGGCTTCCATAGCTTCTGCTGGTTCTTGTTTACAAAGTCTTTCCATCCGCGATAGTGCGGGGCATCGGTCTCAGGGCGTCCCATCTGCAGATAGTGGCAGTAGGCAGCGGCCAGGGCGTCGGTGGCATCCATAAAGCGGCCCATCTCGTCCTGGGGAATCTTCAGCAGGCGCTGCAACATGCCGGCCACCTGCTCCTTCGAAGCATTACCGTTGCCCGTCAGGGCCATCTTGATTTTCATGGGAGCATACTCATGGATAGGAACGCTGCGCTCAATGGCAGCGGCAATGGCCACGCCCTGGGCCCGCCCCAGCTTCAGCATCGACTGTACGTTCTTGCCGAAGAACGGTGCCTCAATGGCCATCTCATCGGGCAGGTACGACTGAATGATGCCCGTAACGCGCTCGAAAATATGCCCCAGTTTCAGGTATGCGTCTTCAAATTTGCGCAGGTCGATAATGCCCATGGTCACCATCGTGGCCTGCTGGTTGGTTCGTCTGCCGCTGACCGTGGTGGCAGATGAAATTTTCAGCACACCGTAACCCATAATGTTCGTACCGGGGTCAATGCCAAGAATAATCTTATCCATGCGGCTGCAAAGTTACGAAAAAACAAGCGAAGAACAAAAGAAATACGCTTTTTTCTTTTGTTGGCTCGTTTGAAGAAATGGCCATGTTTTTCTTTGAAAAATGTGCTGGTTTTGTCAACTCTGCTTGACAAAATGGCAGGCTAAGCATGTCGGCCTTTACTTTTTCTTTGATTTATGTCAATTATACACTTTTTTTGTAATAGGATATTTGGCAGATTCTTTAAAACGCCCTAATTTTGCACTCAGAAAAGGAATTTTTTTGATTTGTTTTAGTAGATTAGTTTTTAAGTAGTTTGTTTTTGAAATTGGCTGTCGTGATGACAGCCAATTTTTTTTGCGCTTTTTTCTTTGTCGTATCAGGGAAATACATTATCTTTGCACACAATATATGAACTGGAAATTTATTTTGCGCTGGGTCATCACCTTTACGGTGTGTCTGGTCATTTATGATATTACGGGAAGCTTCTGGATGTCGCTGGGCATCCTTATTCTGCTGGCAGTGGTGGAAAGCCTAGTTATCGATTGGTGGAACAAAAGAAAAGGACGTAGCTCATGAAACGATTCTTTCTTGTGTTTTTGCTTCTGTCCCTACATTATTTGTATGTAGGAGCTCAGACGGTGAATGACGTGCTGCCGTCATACAACGACGCACGTCGTAACGTGCAGCGCTCGATGCAGTATCAGCCGAAGGACGACGCCTTTGTATCAGAGAACGGCACCAACCGCTTCACCCGTGCCCTCTATGGCGGCTATACCGACTATCGCATCGAGACAAGCGATGTGCCCATCTTCGCCGTTGCGAAGAAAGGCCACTATAAGAGCGTGCGCTTCGAGGTTGCCGGTGTGCCGCTCGACTCGGCTGACTACTGCAAGTCGTGGTATCACGACGGAATGCGTTCCTATATCCTCGGCGATCATCGCTGGAATCATCTCGGTAATGGCATTATCCGTGTGCATGTGGTGGCGCTTCACGATGCTGAAGGTGCCATCTGGCAGTTTATCTGCGACAAGTATCGCGGCTCGCTGAAGGTGAAGGTAAAGGTGTGCGACATTGCTAATCCCCGCATGAAGCGCAACGGCGATCTCGGCGTCGACCCGCCCGATGTCTTCGAGCCGTCGCCCACAGAGCTGAATCTCGTGGTGGGAGAGGCTACCCACAGCAATAACTTCGCCCATCTGGTGATGATGGAGGATAAGATTTTCTTCATGCACGACGGCGATGCCTTCAAGCGTTTCAACGATGCTGTCGACCTGAACAAGGAGATGGCCAAGCGGGTGCAGTTCGACACGCCCGACCCCTTTATCAACACCCTTGGCGGTGCATTGGTAATGGCTGCCGACGGTGATTGGGACGGGAAAACATGGCTGCACGGCTGTGTGGGCTGGCGTATGCCTCTGGCTGGCTGGCGTGCGGCATACGTGGGCGATGTACTTGGCTGGAATGACCGTGCTGTCAGCCATTTCTCCGCCTATGCCAAGAGTCAGGTGAACAGCATTGCGCCCAGCATTCCGCATCCCTCGATGGACCGCGAGATGAACATGGCACGTGCCGAGAAGAAATGGGGCACGCAGATGTACAGCAACGGCTACATCTGCCGCAATCCGGAGCGTGTCGACCAGATGCACCATTACGACATGAACCTCAACTACATCGACGAGCTGCTATGGCATTTCCAGTACGACGCCGATGCCGACTATATGCGCAAGATGTGGCCCGTCATCAAGTCACACCTGGCTTGGGAGAAGCGTAACTTCGACCCCGACGGCGACCATCTCTATGACGCTTACTGCTGCATCTGGGCCAGCGATGCCCTCTATTACAACGCAGGCGCCGTCACCCACTCCTCGGCTTACAACTATCGTGGCAACCTGCTCGCCGCACGCATTGCCGAAATCATCGGCGAGGACGGCACGCCCTATCGTCAGGAAGCTGAAGCCATCCTCAAGGCCATGAACGAGCGTCTGTGGATTCCTTCTGCCGGCCATTGGGCTGAGTATCAGGATGCTATGGGACTGAAGCGCCTGCATGAAAGTGCTGCCGTGTGGAGCATCTACACGCCTATCGACTGCGGCGCCTGTACGCCTGAGCAGGCTTATAAGGCCACGCAGTACATTGACAGCGAGATTCCTCATTTCAGCGTTGATGCCTATTATCACACCATCTCAACCACTAACTGGATGCCATACGCATGGAGCATCAACAACGTGGCTCCTGCCGAGGTGATGCACACGGCGCTGGCCTATTTCCTGGCCGGACGTTCCGACGAGGGCTTCCGGCTGATGAAGGGCAACATTCTGGATCAGATGTACTATGGTCAGTCGCCTGCCAATTTCGGACAGTTGTCGCACTTCGACGCTGCCCGTGGCGAGTGCTACCGTGACTTCGGCGACTGCATCGGCATCTCATCGCGAACGCTCATTCAAGGACTCTTCGGTGTACAGCCGCAGGCACTCTATGGCAAGTGCATCATACGGCCTGGCTTTCCGAAGGAATGGGACAGTGCCCATTTGGTCACGCCCTATATAGAATATACATACACACGCAATAGCGGGCGTTGTAGTCTGGAAGTGACCCAGCGTTTCCCCCAGCAGTTGCAGATTGTAGTACGCCAGAACACAGGAGGCGGCAACTACAAGGACATTGAGGGCAGCACCGAGCGGCATCAGGTCATAGAGTGGGACTACACCCTTCCCGTTACCACGGCAGGAGAAGGAAACACTACGCCTAACATAACGACAGTGCCTGCTACTGAGTCAGCACCTGTTGGCAAGTTTGTTCCGCAGGTTATCGACCGTTTCTGGAACGCTGAGGTCGACGACATCTTCAAGAACAAATACTACGCTCCTCGTCCCTTGGTTACTACGCTGCAGATTCCGCTGCAGGGAGTGGGGGAGTGGTGTCACCCGCAGTATACGCCCGAGATTAACGACTCCGTGTTCCGCACCCTCATTTCGCGCGACCAGTTCAATGTGGCCGGTGTGCCCTTCCGCACGCCCAAGCAGGGCAAGAACATCGCTTACACGTCGCTGTGGAGCAACTATCCCGACGAAATCACTGTGCCATTAAAAGGGCGAGCCAAGGCTGCCTATCTCCTCATGGCCGGCAGCACCAACCACATGCAAAGCCACATCGACAATGGCATGGTCGTGGTTAACTATACGGACAATACCTCCGACACGCTGGCCTTGCGCAACCCTGACAACTGGTGCCCGATAGAGCAGGACTACTACATTGATGGACAGGCCTTCCGCACTAATGGACCTCGTCCCGTCCGCGTCTGTCTTGGCACGGGTGCTGTCAGCAATAACTTGGGTGAGGCATTGGGAATCAAGGGCGTCTATGGCCGTGAGATTCCCGGGGGTGCTGCGCAGATGCTGTGCATGAGACTAAAGCCTAACAAACATCTGAAGAGCCTCACTGTGCGCACACTCAGCAACGATGTCGTCATCGGGCTAATGTCAGTAACCTTACAACAATGATTTGTAAAAACCATAAATAAGTAATAATATGAAGTTAACAGGAAGACGTGAGAGCCAGAACGTTGATGATAGGCGTGGGCTCAGCAGTGGTGCCAAGGCCGGTTTGGGCGGTGGCATTTTAGCAGTAATTATCGGTATTGTGATGTCACTCTTTGGTGGCGGAGGCGGTGGAGGCATTGACATCGGCTCCATCATCAATGCTGGTGGCGGCGGTTTGGGCGACATCCTCGGACAGATTACAGGAGGTGGCAGTCCTACGGCCGAACAGGTGGACACCACGAAGTTCACTGAGGAAGAGAAGGCCTTGGCCCGTGAGTGCAGGCAGATTTTGGCCAGTACGGAAGACGTGTGGGCAAAAGTGTTCAAGGAGTACAACCTGCCCAACTGCATGTCCGGGCAAAACGGCACCTACACCAATCCCACGCTGGTGCTCTTCACTAACAGCGTGAGCAGCAGCTGCGGTACAGCTTCCTCGTCGGTGGGTCCCTTCTATTGCTCAGGCGACCAGAACTTGTATATCGACCTGTCGTTCTTCACCGAGATGAAACGCCAGCTCGGTGTACAGGGCAACACCTTTGGCTATGCCTACGTCATTGCGCATGAGATTGGCCATCACGTGGAGTTCCTCACAGGCTCGCTCACAAAGGCTCATCAGGACATGAGCAATGCCGGCAGCAGCAGGCTGAAGAATCAGATCAGCGTGCGCCTGGAGCTGCTGGCCGACTACTATGCCGGTGTGTGGGCTCACTATGAGGACCAGATGTATCACTCGATGGAATATGGTGACCTGGAGAAAGGTCTCGAGCTGGCCAACGCCATCGGCGACGACTGGCTGCAGAAGCAGGCTACGGGTCGTGCCGTTGAGGAGTCGTTCACCCACGGCACCAGTGAGCAGCGCAAGCGCTGGCTGAAGAAAGGATTCCAGACAGGCGACATGCGCACCTCGACCTTCCAGATTTCCAACTACAACGATTTGTAAGAAACAGCTCCTTTTCTGTCAGAGATTCACATGAAAAGACTTTTTTTCGCACTCATGCTCATGGGCGCAACATTGTGTGCGTCCGCTCAGCTGCTCTATAGAATAAGCGGCAAGGATCTGCCTACACCCTCCTACGTTGTTGGTACCTATCATTTGGCCAATGTAGCCTTCGTCGATTCCATTCCGGGTATCCGTCAGGCTATGGCCGACTGCCAGCAGGTCTACGGCGAACTGATTATAGACGAGATGCAGAGCCCCGACACCCTGGCCATGATGCAGCAGGCCATGCTGCTGCCCGAGGGTATGACGCTCGACAAGTTGCTTACCGCTGACGAGATGAACCGTTTGAACGCCTATATGAAATCGTTGCTGGGCATGGACATGACCAATCCGATGATTGCCCAGGAGATGGGGAAATGGACGCCCTCAGCCTTGAGCACGACGCTGTCGTCGCTTTCCTACCTGAAGAAAACCAGCGGCTTTGACCCGCAGAACCAGTTTGACAACTATTTCCAGAAGGAGGCCTTCAAGCAGGGCAAGAACGTGGGCGGACTGGAGACGACCCTCTTCCAACTGAACATGCTCTTCAAGAGCCAGACGCTGGAGCGCCAGAAGGAACTGTTGATGTGCCAGGTGGATAATGTCGCCTTTATGGACGAGATGGCTGATAAAGTCATTCAAGCCTTCTATACCCAGGATCTCAACGCCATCAAAGAAGCAATGGATGCCAAGCTGAACAACAGCTGCGACAGCCGTCCCGAGGAGGAAGATGCCCTTATCTACAACCGCAATGCCGACTGGGTGAAGAAAATGCCTGCCCTGATGGCTAAAATGCCTACGCTCTTTGCCGTCGGCGCTGCTCACCTTCCTGGCGAGAAAGGCGTGCTGAACCTGCTGCGTCAGGCTGGCTACAAGGTAGAGGGCGTCACGAAATAATAATTATTTCACCCGCCAGACATTGAGCACGATGCCTTTAAAATCAGAGGAGAAGGTTGGTGCACAGAGGAAAAGCGAGTTGTTCAACCATCCGTACTTGCTGTCAGCAGGGGCTTCAAACTGAGGTGCACAGCGGAAGTAGAAACTCGGCTTGCCGCTGGCGTCTGTTCCGCTTGTGATGATGCCGCGATTGCGTACATGAATATAAACGCCGTCGTCGGTCTTGATGCAATAGATAGCCTCAAGCTCTGTTCGTCCCTGGGCATTTGCCAGCTGATAGTCAGCACCGCCGTTGATGATGGTTCCCTTCAGCTGCGGTCCTTCGAATGTGCCGCCCGTGATGGGAATAACGGTGCGCCGGCCATGTTGGGTGTTGTCGATGGAGAAGGCCTCGCCGAGGGTGACTTTCAGCTGTAAGGCAAATTCAAGTTGCGGAGCCTCTGCTTCAGGGTTCATTTGTGCTCTTGCCTGCATGGTGATGAATGTCAGCAGAGCCAGGAAAAATATTTTTTTCATAGTGGTTGTGTTTAGACACTGCAAAGTTACGAAAAGTCGAGAGCAAAACAAAGGAAAGATTTTCTTTTTTTTGCCGAGACGGAGTAAGTTCGCGCTCATAGAGCGCAAAGTTACGAAAAGTCGAGAGAAGGGCAAAGGAAATAACCATGAATATTTTATCCATAAAAATGTTCGCATAGAGCTATGTCAGTTTTTTAGGTTTTTTGCTTACTTTTTTTCAAATTCATAATTCGTAATTCGCATTTTTTATTACCTTTGTAGCCAAAATAGTGACAAATCATCCTTAATACATCACAATGACACAAAAGAAGCTAAAGAAGGTGCTCGTCTTAGGCTCGGGCGCATTGAAGATCGGCCAGGCCGGCGAGTTTGACTATTCTGGTTCGCAAGCCCTGAAGGCGCTGCGTGAAGAAGGTATCAAGAGCGTGTTGGTGAATCCCAACATTGCCACTATCCAGACCAGCGAGGGCATTGCCGACACGGTGTATTTCCAGCCCGTCACCCCCCATTTCGTTACTGAGATTATCAAGAAGGAGCGCCCCGATGGCATCCTTCTTGCTTTTGGTGGACAGACGGCCTTGAACTGCGGCACGGAACTCTATCAGAAAGGCATCCTCAAGGAGTATGGCGTGGAAGTGCTTGGCACCAGCGTCGAGGCCATTATGAACACCGAGGACCGCGATCTCTTCGTGAAGAAACTGGCAGAGATTGACCTGAAGGTGCCCGTCTCACATGCCGTGGAGAACATGGACGACGCGCTGAAGGCTGCTCGCGAGATTGGCTTCCCCATTATGATTCGCTCGGCCTACGCCCTTGGCGGTCTGGGCTCTGGCATCTGTCCCGACGAGAAGGCCTTTGTCGAACTGGCTGAGAGCGCCTTTACCTTTGCGCCTCAGATTCTGGTTGAAGAGAGCCTGAAAGGTTGGAAGGAGATTGAGTTTGAGACCATCCGCGATGCCAACGACCACTGCTTCACCGTGGCCTCGATGGAGAACTTCGACCCCTTAGGCATTCACACCGGCGAGTCGATAGTCGTGGCTCCCACCTGCTCGCTCCGTGAGGAACAGGTGAAGATGCTGCAGGACATCACCATCCGCTGCGTGCGCCATCTGGGCATCGTGGGCGAGTGCAACATCCAGTTTGCCTTCAACGCTGAGACCAACGACTACCGCATCATCGAAATCAACGCCCGCCTGAGCCGCTCGTCGGCCCTCGCTTCCAAGGCCACCGGTTATCCTCTCGCCTTCGTCGCCGCCAAGATTGCGCTGGGCTACACCCTCGACCAGATTGGCGAGATGGGCACAACGAGCAGCGCCTACGTCGCTCCGAGTCTCGACTACATGATTTGCAAGATACCGCGCTGGGACTTGACGAAGTTTGCGGGTGTCAGCCGCCTCATCGGCTCCAGCATGAAGTCGGTGGGCGAGATTATGAGCATCGGCCGCAGCTTCGAGGAAATGATTCAGAAGGGACTGCGCATGATAGGGCAGGGCATGCACGGCTTTGTGGGCAACGACCACACAAAGTTCGACAACCTCGACGATGCCCTGCAGAACCCCACCGACCTGCGCATCTTCGCCATCGCTCAGGCCTTGGAAGAAGGCTACAGCGTGGAGCGTATCGAAGAGCTGACCAAGATTGACGTGTGGTTCCTCGATCGCTTGAAGCACATCGTCGACCTGAAGCACAAGCTGCAGAAATACAATGCGTTAGATGAGATTCCCGATGATTTCCTTTTGGAGGTGAAGCGCTGCGGCTTCAGCGATTTCCAGATAGCCCGCTTCGTGCTGAAGCCCCAGGGCGGCAACATGGAGAAAGAGAACCTGCAGGTGCGCCAGTATCGCAAAGAGCGTGGCATACTGCCCTCCGTAAAGCGCATACCCACCGTGGCCAGTGAGCATCCCGAGCTGACCAACTACCTCTATTTCACCTACACCCATGTGCCCGCCTTCGGCAATACCCAGGGTGAGCAGTACAGGGCCAAGCACGACATTAATTATTATAATAATGAGAAGTCGGTCATCGTCCTCGGCTCAGGTGCCTACCGCATCGGCTCCAGCGTGGAGTTCGACTGGTGCTCGGTCAATGCCATCAACACAGCCCGCAAGCTGGGTTACAAGAGCATCATGATCAACTATAATCCCGAGACCGTGTCGACCGACTACGACATGTGCGACCGCCTCTATTTCGACGAGCTGTCGTTGGAGCGCGTGCTCGACGTCATCGACCTGGAGCAGCCCCGCGGCGTCATCGTCAGCGTGGGCGGACAGATACCCAACAACCTCGCCATGAAGCTGCATCGTCAGGGCGTGCCCGTCTTAGGCACCAGCCCCGTGAACATCGACCGAGCCGAAAACCGCGACAAGTTCAGCGCCATGCTCGACAAGCTCGGCATCGACCAGCCCGCCTGGCGAGCCTTGACCAGCTTCGACGATGTGAAGCAGTTTGTCGAGGAGGTAGGCTATCCTGTGCTCGTGCGTCCATCGTATGTCCTCTCGGGTGCCGCCATGAACGTGTGCTACGACGATGAGGAGCTCCACCGCTTCCTCAACATGGCCACCGAGGTGAGCAAGGAGTTCCCCGTGGTCATCTCGAAGTTCATGACCGAGACCAAGGAGATTGAGTTCGACGCCGTGGCCGACAAGGGCGAGGTAGTAGAATACGCCATCTCCGAGCACGTCGAATATGCCGGCGTACACTCAGGCGATGCCACCATGCTCTTCCCCGCTCAGCACATCTACTACAGCACCATCCGCCAAATCAAGCACATCAGCCGCGCCATTGCCAAAGAGCTGAACATCAGCGGCCCCTTCAACATACAGTTCCTCGCCAAGAACCGCGAGGTGAAGGTCATCGAGTGCAACCTGCGTGCCTCGCGCTCCTTCCCCTTCGTGTCGAAGATTCTGAAGCGCAACTTCATCGAAACCGCCACACGCATCATGCTCGACGCACCCTACGAGAAGCCCGACCGCTCAGAGTTCGACATCGACCGCATCGGTGTCAAGGCCAGTCAGTTCTCCTTCGCACGCCTGCAGAACGCCGACCCCGTGCTGGGTGTCGACATGAGCTCCACCGGCGAGGTAGGCTGCCTGGGCGACGACCTCAACGAGGCTCTGCTCAACGCCATGATTGCCACCGGCTACCGCCTGCCCAAGAAGAGCGTGCTCATCTCTTCGGGCGCTGCCAAGGGCAAGGTCAGCCTCCTGGAACCCGCTCAGCAACTGGTGAAGAAAGGCTATCAGGTGTATGCCACCGGCGGCACCGCCAAGTTCTTCAACGACAACGGTGTGCCTGCCATCCCCGTGCTGTGGCCCGATGAGGAAGGCGAAAACAAGGTGATGGATCTCATTGCCGACCACAAGTTCGACCTCATCGTCAACGTTCCGAAGAACCACACCAAGCGCGAGCTCACCAACGGCTACCGCATTCGCCGTGGTGCCATCGACCACAACATCCCGCTCATCACCAATGTACGTCTGGCCAAAGCCTTCATCGAGGCCTTCACAGCCATGAGCGAGGACGACATCAAGATCAAGAGCTGGCAGGAGTACAACAGCTGATTATTGCTGTCAGCAGACAAGAAAAATAAAAAGCGTATGGGTCATTCTGTATTCTGCAGAGTGGCCCATGCGCCATAATTATTGATAGAGCGGGTGAGTTTTTTATGTTTTTAACCCAAAACGGTCGTTAGACCGTTACATCTAACGATTACTTATTGGACATTTCTGATGAATGAGGTTAGGAAAATGAATGGAATGTTTGTCTCTATGATAAAACGTTAGCAACGAAAGATGAATCAGAGTACACTGGAACAGCTGTTCCGACAACACCATGCCCGCCTGCTGGCCGAGGCTCGTGCCATGCTCTACGACGATGCAGAGGCACAGGACGTGGTGAGCGAACTCTTTGCCGAGCTGCTGAGACGCCTGCCCGAGGTGGAGGCTGGCCGTGAGCTGGCTTACCTCTGTGAGAGCGTGCGCAACCGCTGTCGCAATGTTCTCGCACGCAAGACGCTGACGGAGCGGGTGACGCATCTCTATGCCCTCGACCAGCCGACGGCGACAGAGGACGAGGAGAAGGAGCGGCTCGACCGTCTGCAGGCTTTCATCCGCACAGGACTGACCGAGGCTCAGCGCCGTGTGTTCCAGCTGCGCTTCGGCGAGGAAATGAAGTATCGTGAGATAGCCGCCGAGCTGGGCATTAGCGAGGTGGCGGTGTCCTTAACGACATGGAGACGAACGACAAACTAATGACGCTGCTGCGGCTGATGGACGAGCCGGAAGCAATGACCGAGGCACAGTTGCAGGAACTGCTCTCTGACGAAGAAGTGCGAAAGGCTTACGATGTGATGGCCGACTGCAAGAAAGTATATCAGAGGGAAAAGCTGCATACCCTCACACTTCCCAGCCGTCACGGGCAAATTGCTCAAAGGCGAGGGTGGATATACCGCATCGCCGCTGTCTTCCTCGGTGCCGTCTTACTTTGTGGATTGGCTTGGGCTATCATTCCACATGTCATTTCTTCACATACGGATTCGCCCCAACCGGCACAGGTAAACACTCCCCTCCTTGGGAGGGGCGGGGGAGGCTCCTCTGTCCGCTTCGACGACGTGCGCCTCGACAGCATCCTCACCGTCGTCTCGGCCCACTATGGCAAGACCGTCAGCTTCCGCGACGAGGAGGCCAAAAGTATGAAGTTCATCATGACATGGGATCCTGACAGGCCGCTCTCCGACTTCATCGATGGTCTGAACCTGTTCGACGGACTTAGCCTGACCTTACAGCGCGATACCATCTTTGTAGAGACCACCGAAGATAAAGAGAGTATATGAAACGGCAACTCTTATTTCTTCTTTTATTCCTGTCATTCAGCGACGCACGAGCACAGGTCAGCCACGATTTTCACAACACCGCGCTCACCGAGGCCCTGCGCACTATTGAGCAGGGGCAGCAGGAGTACACCATCACCATCCTCTCCGACGGTCTCGACAAGCTGCAAACCTCCGCTAAGGTGAGCAACCTCACCGTGCCCGAAGCCGTGAGAAAGGTTTGCAAGAAGCTGCCCGTCAAGGTGAAGCAGAGAGGACGCCTTATCACCGTTCAGGCCAGGCGGGGCTGGCGGCCTGCCGCGGAAGAGGTAAGCCTCGTGGGACCGGTGGAAGACGGCTTCCTGAAGATGCCGTTGCCCGACGCACGGGTGTCGGTATTTACGACGGACAGCACAGTGGTTGTAGACTCAGCATCTATGCTGCGTATCTACAATGGCAGCGAGCGCCTCGTAATGGCACAGTTCGTCGCGCCGGTGCGACCGGGCCGTGAGTACTTGGTGCGGGCTCGGCTGAAGGGCTACGACGAACTGTGGCAGCGGGTGAGCGTTGCGGCCACGGCTAAAGAGGACGTACACGTGCCTACGCTAAAGATGCACAAGATGAGGAACATCAACCTGAAGGAGGTGGTGGTGACGGCTACCAGGGTAAAGTTCTTTTGGCGAGGCGACACACTGGTCTACGATGCCACGGCCTTCAACCTGCCCGAAGGCTCGATGCTCGACGACCTGATACGCCAGCTGCCGGGGGTGACGATGAACGACCAGGGCGAGATATTCGTCAACGGACGCAAGGTGGACGAACTGCTGCTTGGCTCGCGCTCGTTTTTCGGCGGCAATAAAAAGGTGCTGATGGAGAATCTGCCGTACTACACGGTGAAGAACCTGAAGGTCTATGAGAAGCAGACAGACAGGAGCCTCGCCTTGGGCTACGATGTAGAGCCGCGCCGCTATGTCCCCCCTACGGCCCCCGAGGGGGCTTCTATACTTTCAAGTGCAGCATCTATAGTGCCCCCCTCGGGGGGCGAAAGGGGGGCTTCCCATTGGCTTGCCCGTGCCTTTGCCCTCGGCTTTACCGACCATTACCGCTTCACGCTGTTGGGCAATGTGAACAATGTGAACGAGACACGACACATCGGCGAGTCGGGCCACTGGACACCTGCCACGATGCCCAAGAACATGCTCACGACCAGGAGCATTGCAGGAGAGGTGGACTATCATTCCAGAGGAGATCAAGTGAAGAACAATCTGACCGCTTCTTACACCTCGACCACAGATGTCAGTGATTCAAGAAGTCGTTATGAGCAGTTTTTAGTAGGGCTTGCGCCCACGTCACTGACAGAGAACTTCAACCGCATGGGCAGCAGGGCGTGGAATGCGCAGGATGCGTTCACGCTGACAAAGCCCTTCTATCTCTTTGTTGTTACCGACTTCAACTATTCCAAGAATCACGGTGCGATCAGTTCCATATTCGACCAATGGACTGATAGCTTGACGGCCTCGCAGCGTAACCGTGGCTTCAACGAGGGGACGGCATGGAGCGGATATGTGGAGGCGCAGGGCGCATTCAACGTGGGTAAGCGCTCGACCTCTGGTCGCTTGCTACCATCGGGACGCAAGAACCAGAAGCATGTCGACTTCTACCTCAAAGCTGAGCACAGCGAGAACGAGTCGGAATCGGCCATGAGATACAGCACACGGCAATACGTGAATCCTCGGCAGACCGTACAACACAATGCGAACGACATCAGCAACCGCACGACATGGGGAGTCGCATCTTTGAATTATGGCATGCAAATTTTCAAGGGTGTGGACATGGGCGTGGGCGAAAGTCTCTATCTGACACGCATTGATGCCCGCGACTATCTGTACCATCCCGACACACTGCTATTGGCTTCGCAGATAGACGCGCTGACAGCCATTACAGACATCAATAACTCATACGACAGCCGTACGAACGTGGCCGAGAACACGGTCGGCATATCCTTCTCGGGCAAGGGAAAATACAAGATGGCTCCCAACAGTCCGTTCACCATCAACTACCAGCGATGGAATGTGGGTATCAGCGTCCCCATACGCCATGAGTCGCTCGACTATCAGCGGGGCCGTCTCGACACGCTTGCACGACAGAACACGCTGTTCGTGAATACCTCGGCATCTTTCAGACATGCCTCGGAAAGCGGCAAGCATGATTTCAGAGTACACGCAAGCCACAAGCGCAGTGCTCCTAATCTTTCCGACCGCATCACCTATCGCGACGACAGCCAGCCTCTTGTTGTCAAGTTGGGTAATCCCAACCTCAAGAGCTCCGTCACGACGAATCTTGGCATTGACTATACGAACAAGGCAGGAAAGAACCAGCAGCAATGGCACGTGGGAACGTCAGCCGACCTCTACCACCGGCAGACGGCACAGTCGGCGAGCTACGACCCTGCAAGCGGTGTCTATACCTATAAGCCCATGAACGTCAGCGGAGCCTACCGCCTGAATGTGAAGTTCGACATCAGCCGCAGCATCGACAAGAACCGCTACTGGACGTGGCAGACCAACGCCGATGCTGGCTATCACCACTCCATCGACCACGCCATGCTCGCGGGTATGACAGCCAGTGAGAAAAACGTGGTGAACACCCTGACGCTGCACGATGGCGCCTACATACAATATAATAAAGGTGCGCTGAACATCCGTGCCACAGGCGACATCCGCTGGCGGCACTCCGAGGGTAAGATGTACGATTTTGAGACGCTGAACGCCACCGACTTCCGGTACGGCCTCTCTGCACGCTACACCCTGCCGCGCCTGAACACCACGCTGTCAGCCGACGGCAACATGTACAGCCGTCGCGGCTATGGCAGCAGCGAACTGAACACCGACGACTTCGTGCTAAACGCCTCCATCAGCCAGCCCCTGTTCAAGGGCAAGCTCATCGCCCGCATCGAAGCCTTCGACCTGCTGCACCAGCTGTCCTCCACACAGTACGACATCAACGCCCAGGGCCGCACCGAGACATGGTACCGCTCCCTGCCGCACTACGTCATGTTGCATCTGGTGTATCACTGGAATAAGAATCCGAAGAAGAAAGGATAGATTGGAACATGAATAGGAGAATCATCATCATAGCCTTGTTCTGGATAGCGCAGATTGTCGTAGCACAGAATGTCATCCCGCTCATCTCTGCCTTGAAGACCATAGAACAGAGCCAGTCGGAATATACGATCAATATCGAGAGCAACGGCCTCGATAGCCTGTATACCGCGGAAATGATTGACGACCTCAATGCCGTGAAAGCCGTCCGCAAGGTGTGCAAGGGTTTGCCTGTGAAAGTGAAGGTGCATGGTAAGCGCATCTATGTGCAGTACGAAAGAAGAAAGGCCGTGCGCAAGCTGACACTAAAAGGCGAGGTGCAGGACATCCGCGCCCATAAACCACTCATCGGCGCCACCGTAGTGCTGCTAAGTGCCGACAGCACTGTCATCGCACAGAAGGAAGCTCGTCATCACTGGTATGCTGAAGAATATGACTGGGAGACCAGCGAGTTCTCTTTCGAGGTGCCGGCAATGCCCGCTAAGTATATCTTCCGCATCAGCCATATCGGTTTCAAGACTACATACGTGGACTACAAGCTGGAGCGCATCGGCAGGCGCGAGCACGAGCGGGGACTGCCACCCTTCTACTTGGCACCGCAGTCCACCGTGCTACAGGAGGTGGTGGTGACGGCATCGAAGGTGAAGTTCTACTACCGTGGTGACACCCTGATATATAATGCCGATGCCTTCATCCTGGCCGAGGGGTCGATGCTCGACGCCCTCATCGGCCAGCTGCCGGGCGTGGAGCTGAAGCGCGACGGCCGCATTTACCACAACGGCAAGTTCGTCGATGACCTGCTGCTCAACGGCAAGCAGTTCTTCAGCCACGACCGCAAGCTGATGCTCGAGAATCTGCCCGCCTACACCGTGAAGGACATAGCCATCTACAACAAGCAGACCGACGAGAACGAGTGGCTCGGAATCAAGGACAAGCACTCGCAGCGCTATGTCATCGACGTACGGCTGAAGAAGGAATACATGATAGGATGGATAGCTAACGCGGAGGCAGGAGCAGGCACCGACAATCGCTACCTAGCCCGCCTCTTCGCCATGCGCCACACCGACTTCTCGCAGCTGGGCATTTCGGCCAATGCCAACAATCTGGACGATGACAGCCGACCGGGGGACAACGACAGCTGGCAGCGCGGCTCGACCAACAACCTGCGCCGCACGGAGAGGGCCGACCTGCACTTCAGCGTCAGCGACCGCAACAAGCGGTGGGAAATCTACAGTAGTGCTGCCGTCAACCACCAGCACACGGAGGGCGAGACGCGCACCGTGCGGCAGAACTACCTGCCGACGGGCGACACCTACGACCACAGCTTCAGCAGCAGCCGCAACGAGGACCTGCGGCTCTCCTCCAGTCTGGATTTTATCCGCAACGGAAAAGCCGTTCGCTGGACCTTCTCGCCCAACTTCAACTACCACCGCTTCGACCATAGCTCCGACCTCGCCTCGGCCACCTTCAACGCGCCCGTCGCCGACGTCAGCCGCCAGCTGCTCGACCAGCTCTACAGCCCCACGTCCTCACGCCTCAACCTGCGCGACACGCTGGTCAACCGCATCCTGCGGCAGGGCGTCGGCAACGGACACGCATGGGAAGGCACGCTCAACGCCAGCGCTACCATCAAGATTCCCCACTCCAACGAGAACATTCGCCTCGGCGCAAGCATCAACTACACTGACCGCGACGAGCACCTCTTCAACCGCCAGACCGTCGACTATGCTGCAACATCGTTGCAGCCCCCCACCTACAATCACCAATACCACGACAACCATCCCCACCGCGACGGACTCGCACAGCTTAGAGTAGGCTACAACATCCCTTTGGGACCAGGCTGGCGGTCGTTGTACACCACCTATTATTTCACACACAAATGGCAGCACCATCGCTCGTCGCTCTATCTGCTCGATGTCCCTCAAGCCCCCCCTTCTGCCCCCGAGGGGGCTACTATAGACCCTACCTTTAATAGCAAAACTATAAAAGCCCCCTCGGGGGCCGTAGGGGGGGCTTTGGGGGCCACTCTTCCCTCCGTCAGCGAATACCAGCAGGTGATGGATAGCCGCAACAGCTTCGACAGCCGCTCCACCGAAGACCGCCATAAGCTGGACATCAATCTCGGTTACGCGTTCGACGAAAAGAGCTATGGAAAGATTTGGACGCTACTCGATGGCAACATCTCCCTGCGCAGCCAACATCTCGACTACCAGCGCGGCAGCATCGACACCACCCTCCACCGCACGGCCTTCACTATCTCTATGGCCGACTGGACTTATCTTGACCTCAAAGGCGGGCATCAGATTGGCTTGACCTTAGGTGTGCAGACGAATTTTCCCCGACTTGGAGCAGCGCATCGACCTGCGCGACGATACCGACCCGATGAACATCCGCCTGGGTAACACCAACCTGCGCACAGCCGTCACCCCTGAGTTCCAAATCAATGGCTCTTACAGAAAGAAACTCTCCTATCACTATTTGGAATGGGGCTACCAGCGCACCTACAACGCTATCGCCATGGGCTACGTCTACGACCTGCTGACTGGCGTGCGCACCTATCGCCCCGAAAACGTCGACGGCAACTGGACCACCAACGGCGGTTACACCTTCCACTGCGCCCTCGACTCCACAAAGAAGCTGAACCTCGACATTCCCTTCCACATCACCTACGCCCAAAGCGTCGACCTGGTAGGGATAGTTGGAGGGGATCTGAAATTACCGACCTCAGAAGTAACTGCTCCCTCCCTCATAGGGAGGGCGGGGGGAGAGTCTATCGTCCGCCGCCTCGCGCTCTCCCTGTCCCCCACCTTCAAGGCCGACATCGGCCGCCACCACCTCGAACTCACCTGTCAGCCCACATGGGAGCGCCTCACCGGCACACGCCCCGACTTCCAAGACTTCCACGCCTTCACCTGTCGCACCTCCCTCGCCGCCATTCTGAAGCTGCCGTGGAAGCTCGATCTCAGCACCGACCTCGGCCTCTACACCCGCACCGGCTATGCCGACGAGAACCTGAACACCTGCGACCTCGTCTGGAATGCGCGCCTCTCGCGACCCTTCTTCAAGGGCAACTTCCTCGTTGTCGTCGACGGCTTCGACCTCCTCGGTCAGCTCAGCAACGTCACACGCACCCTCAACGCCCAGGGCCGCACCGAGACTTACACCAACGTCATGCCCCGCTATGCATTGGTCCATATCATCTACCGGCTGAACAAGCGGCCGAAGAGTATAGTTAGTAACTAGTAGACCCGGGTAAGGCTGGAGGCCGCAGCGATGATGGATGTGGCAGAACTATCGTCACTTTCACTCCCCCTTCACTTCCCTTTCAATTCCCTTTCACTTCCAGCAAGCGAGCTTGCGAAAGTTGAATAAATCATCAAATGCAAACAAAATGCAAAGTAAATTTACAAACACTCTGATCTGTTTTTGGTAATTTTGCATACAAATAAGGCGCTTTTTGACAAACTGGACAATCAGTCGAAAAAAAGATAAGTCTACATATATCATTTAATCCATGATAATCGTTTAGATAGTGTATGGCGCAAAAAACAATAAGTACACATTTCGTACACATGGCGTGTACTAAAAATACACACCGTGTGTATTTTTAGTACACGCCATGTGTACGAAATGAAAACCTTATCCTCATTTTTGCAGAGGAAAGGGTGGCGTTATGGCGGATAATGATTGGAAACGACAACGAAGCATAAAGAACGATGAAAAAGACATTCGCAACAATGATGGCCCTCGCGCTGACGGTGTCGGCGCAGGTGCAGGCGCAAGAAGACGGCGGACTTGCCGACTTGAAGGCCGACATGATGGCAGCCATGGTCCATCAGGACAGCATCGACACGGCAAGCCTCATGGCAGTCTACGATTATGAGTGCCACACGCAGGATGCCGACGGCGAGGCGGTGACCGACCGCATGAAGCTCTGCCTGCTGGTGGGGCAGCACTGCACGCGCAGCTTCCCCTACCGCAAGTTCCGCAAGGAAAGGGAATGGGCTGAAGGCAAAAAACAGTTCGCCGCCGATTTCCTGGGATTAAAAGCGAGGGAATACTTGGGAGGCTACGACTTCTTCAACGAAGAAGAGCTGCCGATGCTCAGGTCAGAGTCCTACTGCATGATGCCCGAGGTATGGACAAACTACCCCGAAGGGAAGACGACCGTCCGCGACGCCATTCCTCCCACTTTCTACGAGACGCAGGAGGCAAGGAGACCCATCAACTGGACGCTCACCGACGACACCGTGACCATCAGCGGCTACCTGTGCAAGACCGCCACCTGCCACCTGCACGGTCGGCAGTGGACGGTGCGCTACTGTGAGGATATCCCCACCACGGCAGGCCCGTGGAAACTCTGCGGACTGCCCGGCCTGATAGTCGCAGCGGAGACCGACGGCATCCACCACTTCAAGCTCTGCGAGCTTCAGCACGCCACAGCCCCCATCTACTATGAGACCAGCGCCATCACCTCGAAAACTTCCGAAGAGATGCTCATCAAGAACCGCAACAAGACCTTCGGCAACAGGCTCTACCTCAAGGACACACACTACTACATCACCGATCTCCACGCCGCCGACACCGCCTATGGCGACGATGGTTGGCTCATCAACGGTGTGTATGTGAATGACAAGGCGCATGTCTACCAGCCGCTGGAATGTAAATAGGTGTTGCATTTCTACGAATAAAGGTTAAAAGCCGTACGGACGGCGAAGAAACCCATATCGGAGATTTGCGAGATTGGAGTTTTTGCGCTTTCTTTGCAACCAGAAAAAACCTGAACGACGATGAAGAAGAAAGAACAGACACTGACGCGGACGGAGTTTCAGCTGATGACAATCCTCTGGGACATAGGCCATGCCGCCTGCGCCTGGGACATCCTGGAGCGATGGGAGGAGCCGAAGCCCGCCTACACCACCGTGGCCACCTACCTGAAGGTGCTGCGCGAGAAGGGCTTCGTAGACTACTTCAAGAACAAGGGCGAGGGCAAGACCCACCAATACATAGCACGGGTGACGCGGGCAGAGTACACCCGCCAGGCCATGCAGGAGGTGAAGCGCAACTTCTTCGACGACAGCGTCAAGAAGATGCTCTGCTTCTTCGTGCGTGAGGAACAGCTGACGGCAGAGGAACTTCAGAAGCTATTAGAGGAGATTGAAGCATGAACGAATTGCTGGTCTATTCCTTGAAGTCGGGCATACTGCTCACGCTGCTCTACCTGCCCTACGTGCTGATGCTGCGGCGTGAGCGCTTCTTCCGGCTCAACCGTATGGCACTGCTCGGCATGGTGCTTATGTCGGTGGTGCTGCCGCTGTGCAGGGTCTCCTATTCCGTCAATGCCGACGAGACGGTCACGTCGATTGTCGAGACGCAGGACTTGGCGTTCCGCGCGGAGGCGATGATTGTTGAAGCCAACCGCTGGGACGTGTGGCAGTGGCTCTCGTTATTATATATAATAGGTGTGGCCGTCGCACTCTGCTATCGTGTGTACCTGTTGCTGCTCGTCCGCCGCTTCATCGTGCGCGGCAGTCTGTGGCAGCAACGCAAGGCCGACGGCACCACCATCTATTGCCATGCGGCAGGCGAGGTGCCGTTCAGCTGGATGCACAGTATCGTCATCAGTCAGCAGGACTACGAGCAGAATGCCCGTGAGGTGTTGCTGCATGAACAGGCGCACATCTGCTGCGGCCACTCCTTCGACATTCTGCTGCTGACGGTTGTAAAAGTGCTGCAATGGTGGAACCCCGTGGTGTACCTGCTCGAAAAGAGCCTGCGCGACGTACATGAGTATGAGGCCGACGACCATGTGCTGCGGCAAGGCGTATCGCTGTCGGCCTATCAGACCTTGCTGGTCAGAAAGGCCATGCAGGGTGCGTCGCTGGCCTTTGCCAACAACTTCAACCGTAGCAGTGTGATGAAGCGCATCGACATGATGCGGCGTCCGCCCTCTAATCCCTGGATGCGCAGCAAGCTGCTCTACGTCGTGCCCATCCTGGCCATCACGCTGGTTGTCTCTGCCCGCCCCGTGTTCGAGCCTCTGATACTGCTCGACGGAGAGGAAATCAGCGGCGACCGCTTCGCACATATTCAGGAAGACAGCATCGACCATGTGGAGGTACTCAAGGGCGTGTCTGCCACCACGTTCTATGGGGAAAAAGGCAGAGGCGGGGCCATCGTCGTGACGACGAAGAATGCGTCGTCCGAGTGAAAATGACAAAAGCTGTCAGGTATTTCTAAAATAGCATTCACATATTAATGGCTTTGGAATCCATCTTAATGATGGAGAGCCTTTCCTATGCTCTATAACGTAAGGTTAGCGAAATGATAATTGTCTTACATAAAGCATCAAACATAATGAAAAAGATTTTAGCAACGATGATGACCCTCGCGCTGGCGATAGGAGCGCAGGGACAAGTAGAGACTGTCGACACGGCACAGTTTGTGGCCGTGTACGACTATGAGTGCAGGACGCAGAACGACGAGGGACAAGACGTCACGGACAGGATGCAGGTCGTAGTGCAGGTGGGAAGGAAGGTGCGGAGACGAAAAGCATGGATGACATAGCTGCGGACTATCAGGAGGCCTACATGCATATACCGACGGTATGGACGGGTTACCCCGAAGGGCAGACCACCGTGCGCGAGTACATCCTGCCACAGCTGTTCGAGGGCCACGAGCCGACGCCCGCCATTGAGTGGATGCTCAGCGAAGACACGCTCACCGTCGGGGGCTATCTCTGCCGCCAGGCTACGGCCACGTACCGCGGCGTTCGCTGGCAGGTGTGCTACACCGAAGAAATCCCTTCGTCGGCAGGCCCCTGGCGGTTGCGCGGACTGCCCGGCCTCATCGTCGAGGCTAAGAGCGAGGCGCACACCTTCCGCCTTGCCAAGCTGCAACCGACGCCCACGCCCATCACCGCCCCCGAGCAGCGGCCCGACGTGCAGCGCACGGACTACGCCAAGATGCTGCGCCACAAGAACCGCCTCTTCGGCAACAAGCAGTACCCTAAGAATCCCCTCTACTATGTCAACTTCCAGACTGATATCTCCCACATGGAGGTCATCAAACGCAACGACCAGCAATACCTCTTTGCCAACGGCTATCCGCTGCTGACGAAGGCACACGTGTATCAACCGCTGGAGAAGGAATTAACCCCATAAAACAATTAGGGCAATGAAAACGAAACTAACAATTATCCTTGCATTGGTTGCCAGCACCATGTCGGCGCAGATGCTTACACGAGACAATGTAAAGCTGGATACTTTGTGCCAGTCAAAGTTTACAGCAGTATATCAGTATTCAATCAACACATCCGACGCAGACGGAAAGCCTGTCACCGACTCCATCCGCCTGGCCTTGCAGGTGGGCGATGGCGTGTGGAAGACATGGACCTACGAGCGCTATCTGTTTCAGCAGCAAAGGGACGAGGAGATAGGCGATGACCATTACTGGTTCATGCACAATGAAGCGCTGATGCATATCGCCACAACCACGGTAGGCTACCCAGAAGGCAAGACCATTTCGCTCGAATTGATTCCGCCACTTCAGTACGAGGTAACTGAAGACACAGAAGCGCCGACGTGGAATATGGTGGAAGGAAGCGACTCTGTATGCGGCTATCTGTGCCAGAAAGCAAACGGAAAGTTCCGTGGCAGGACATGGACTGTACTTTATGCCGAGGACATTCCCACCGCAGCTGGCCCTTGGAAACTGCAGGGACTGCCAGGTTTGATAACCTACGCGGCAGACGATGAGGGCATCCATACGTTCAGACTTATCGGCATTTATCAGGAAACGGCACCCATCACATATTCTGCAGGTTCTGTGGTCTCAAAGTGGTCTATGGAAGAGCGTCGTTTGATAACGACTGTGACACCATACGAGAAGGCGACGAGAGAGCAGATGCAGAAACAGAAGAAGAACGTGTTTGGCAATCGCCAATACCTGACCAATCCCATGTTTTATATGACTGGCCCGAAAGAAATCCTGCATTTAGGACAACAACGTGTAGACTATCAATTCGTGGGAGGATTGTATATACCTGAAAAGGCTCACGTGTACATGCCGCTGGAAAATGAATAAAAGTCCGAAGAAATGATGCAACAACAAGACATACAGAAACGAAAATCCCGCTCGAATGAGAGCGGGAAGGGGCTATTGGTTGTCTTACCCGAGCCGTTTGGCCCGGCAATGACGATAAGGACGGGTTTGTGAGTGGTGGCTACCATGCAGCGGAAATCTTTTGGGCATCCTGTCGCAACTGCTCAAAGAAACGACTGGTAGCCTCGTCATTACTACGCTTGGCTTCCTCTGCAGCTTCTCGCATCAGTTGTGAGAGTATGGCATCAGAAGGTTCTTCCATGCTTGTCAGCCGGTATGTGTCTATTGTAGGAGTCATAACCTTGATGTTTGGTTTCACGGGCGCAAAGGTACAAAATATATTTCAATCTCAGTTCAAAACGAAGTGATTTATGAAGAATTTGTGGTCAATTAGTGATAATTTGTGTAAAAACAGAAAGAGCAGATTGCTATACATTATATTATTTGCGGTGCTTACGGTGTCGGCATCGGCACAAGTGCGGGTGACGGGACGGGTGATAGACCTGCATAACAAGCCCGTGAGCGACGTCATCGTGAAACTGGTAAGCGGCACGAAGACGCTGGCGTTCACCAGCACGAATGTGAAGGGCGAGTATGCGCTGGAATTGAAGAGTGTGCCCAGCGGAGAGGTGTCGCTACAGTTCAACCACATCAGCTATGAGAAGGTGTCGGAAAAGCTATCGCTAAAGGAACGGACGACCAAGAAGGACATGGTGCTGACTCCGAAGGCAGTTTCGCTGAAGGAGGTGACAGTGAAGCCTGACCCGCTGCGGCAACGGGGCGACACACTCTCATACAACCTCGCGTCATTCCTGAGGAAAGGTGATGTGACACTCGAAGACGGACTGAAGAACCTGCCAGGCATCAGCATCGCGGATAATGGTGCCATCAGCTACATGGGCAAGGACATTTCGAACTTTTACATCGGCGGTCTCGACATGCTTGGCGGCCGCTACAATCTTGCCACGAAGAATATCCCTGCCGAATATGCCACGCAGGTGGACATCATGAAGCATCACAAGCATCGAAAGATTGACGCTGACGAGGAGAGCGATGCCGTGGCAATCAATGTAAAACTGAGCAACAAGGCAAAGTTCAAGCCATTTGGACAACCGGAGTTTGGTGTAGGCATGAGGGAAAACGAGGTCTTGTATGCAGCAGGTGCTACAGGGATGATGTTTACCGACAACTTCCAGTTGCTGGCCTCTGCGAAATACAGCAACAGCGGCAATTTTGGCCTCTACGACATGGTCAATCACGCTGGCGGCGACAGTTTCGGTTCGCTGGCAACCGACAAGCTGCCGGCATGGGGACAGGCGGGCAGCAGCGTGGGCGAATCGGTCTATCGCACAAATGGCTATGGCAGCCTCAATGCCATACAGAAGATTGACAGTGTGCGACAGGTCAGGGTCAATGCTGATTACACCTACGAGCGCATGAACAGCAGTGCCAGTTCTGAGGCGTATTACTTTGCAGGCGGTGATAACATCTATATCTCCGAGTCTGTCAGTCCGCTTGCCAAGGCTCATCGCCCCGTGTTCAGCGTGAAGTTTGAGAACAATGCCAGCAATCATTATTCTCCCCGAGGGAGTAGCCCCCCCTACGGCCCCCGAGGGGGCTTCAATAGTTTCAAGAGCTGGGTCTATAGTAGCCCCCTCGGGGGCAGAAGGGGGGGCTGGAGGGGGGCTTCTCCCCCAGCACCGCGACGCCACCTCCATCAACCTGCACAACAACTTTTGGGGAACCATCCGCATGGCCGGAAAAAAACTGTCGTTTACAAGCAATGTCGATTTCATCCGCACGCCAGAGGTGTTGATGCTGATGAACGGACGGAACAGCGAGAGCCATCCAAGCTTGCTTGAAAATGGCCGAGTCGTGACGGACGAAGACGGAGTCAACGATATTTCGCAGAGTGGTCAGAGCACCCAGCTCAACACGCGCCATAGCACCTCACTACAGGTGAAACTTGGAAGCAAATGGAAGATAGACATGCCTGTCGACCTCACTGCAAACTACAACTTCATTGAGACGGAACTCGTAAAGCCCGGCTTCGCTGACCAAAGCCAGCGCATGAGCGGATGGAAACTCGTGCCAAGCGTCAATCCTTCCACCTCATGGACATCGGCAAATAAGAAGCTCTATTCATCGATGGGAGTCAATGTGAAGATGTTGAATCTGAATTATCTTTCCAGATACGATAATAAACGCACTACAATGTCTGAGTTGTTTGCTGAGCCATATATCTCTCTCCGCTACACTTTCAGCGCGACTTCTGAACTGCACTTTAGCAGCGGTTTCAACAACGCTGCCGGCGACATCATGGATCTTCTTACCACGCCTGTCCAGACAAGTTATCGCAGCACTTCCGCAGCATCGGGAGTGATTGCCAAGAGCCAGTCGTGGAGCACCAACCTCCGCTACACCAAGCAAGTGCCATTCAGCTACTTCACCTTTGGCGCCAATGCCAGCTACAGTCAGGGCAAGCGCAATGTGCTCTCATCGCGCATGGTGAGCCAGACGGCTACGGAGAGTACGTCGTTATTTCGCGACAGTCATTCGCGGTCGGCAAGTGGAAGCATCAATGCGTCGAAGAACATCCTCTCCCTTTTCACGAAACTCTCAGCCAATGCCAATGTGTCGTGGGGCAGCAGCGAGTATATGATGCAGAGCAGTCTTGTCACTTCATACCATACGGGCTACAACGTACATCTGCAAGCTGACGTTACGCCAGTTCCGTGGCTTGAGACAAACATCAAGGGTGACTATGGGAAGGATTTCATGCGCGCCACGTCCTCACGCCAGTCGTCCGACAATCTCCGCTTCACCGGTTCGGTGGCTGTCTTCCCGATACCAGCCATTGAGATACGCAGCACCTGCAACTTCATGCACAACATGGTAGAGCCTGGCAAGTACAAGGATGCCTCCATGCTCTCCGCATCGGTTCAGTATAAGACGATGGTGAGCACCAATCGTCCCAAGTGGGCAATAGTGTGGAGGCTCTCAGGAGAAAACCTCCTCGATGTACGCCATTACACGCGCACCTCATTCGTGGACACCGACCGCTTCGTGCATACCACGAACCTCGTCGGCCGCACCGTCATGCTGACATGCAAACTGCTTTTGGCAGGCAGTAAATGAAGCTGAATCAAATCACCTCGATGCCCTGCTGCTCACAGAGTTTCAGGCTCATTTCCTTCAGCCTGAACTTCTGAATCTTGCCTGAGCCAGTAAGCGGGAACTGGTCGATGAAGAAGACGTACTTCGGAATTTTGTAGCGGGCAATCTTGCCACGGCAGAACTCTCGCACGTCCTCGGTCGTCATCTTCGCACCCTCTTCGAGGATGATGAAGGCGCCGACCTCCTCGCCGTATTTCTTCGAGGGAACTGCGGCCACCTGCACATCGCGGATGCCGGGCATGTGGTAGAGGAATTCCTCTATCTCGCGCGGATAGATGTTCTCGCCGCCACGGATGATCATGTCCTTGATGCGGCCCGTGATTTTGTAGAAGCCCTGCTCGTCCTTGATGCCCAGGTCGCCTGAGTGAAGGAAACCGTTGCTGTCGATGACCTCGGCGGTGGCTTCGGGGTTCTTGTAGTAGCCTTTCATCACGTTGAAGCCTCTGCAGCACATCTCGCCCTGCACGCCGACGGGGCACTCCTCGCCTGTTTCGGGATTGAGCACCTTCACCTCGACGAAGGGGAAGTCGCGGCCCACGGTGGTGCAGCGCTGCTCGAAGGTGTCGTTGAGGCAGGTCTGCGTCATGCCGGGCGACGACTCGGTGAGGCCGTAGACTGAGGTGATGGTCATATACATCTTCTCTGATACCTGCTTCATCAGCTCCACAGGGCATAGGCTGCCGGCCATGATGCCGGTGCGCAGGCAGGTGAGGTCGAACATGTCGAACATGGGGTGGTTGAGCTCGGCGATGAACATTGTAGGCACGCCATAGACGGCCGTACACCGTTCCTTATGGATAGAGGCGAGCACGACGAGCGGGTCGAACTTCTCGACCATCACCTCTGTGCAGCCGTGGGTGAGGCAGTTCATCGTGGCCAGCACCACGCCGAAGCAATGGAACAGGGGCACGCAGACGCAGAGTTTGTCGTCGGCCGTGAAGCCCATGTTCTCGCCGGTGAAGTAGCCGTCGTTGGAAATGCCGTAGTGGGTGAGCATCACGCCCTTGGGGAAACCCGTGGTGCCGCTGGTGTACTGCATGTTGCACACATCGTGGCAGCTGACGTTCTTCTTCATTTCGTTCAGCGTCTCATCCTCAATGTTCTGTCCCAGGAGCAGCAGCTCGGCGGTGTTGTACATGCCGCGGTATTTCTCCATGCCAATGAACACCACGTTCTTCAGGTAGGGGAAGCGCTCGCTGTTCAGATGGCCGCGCTCGCAGGTCTTCAGCTCAGGCAGCATGGTGTAGGTCATGTCCACATAGTTGCAGTCCCACGTGCCGTCGGTGATGCAGAGCGTTTGCATGTCGGAGTCTTTGCAGAGGTACTCCAGCTCGTTCTGCTTGTAGTTGGTGTTGACGGTCACCAGTACGGCACCAATCTTGGCGGTAGCATAGAGGAAGGTGAGCCAGTCGGGCACGTTCGTAGCCCAGATGCCAACGTTTGATCCTTTCTTCACGCCGATGGCTATCAGGCCCTTGGCCAGATTGTCGACACGCTCGTTGAACTTCGACCAAGTAAAGCGAAGGTCGCGGTCAGAATAGACAATGTATTCCTTGTCGGGCGTTGTCTCAGCCCAGTACTCAAGCCATTCTCCCAGTGTGCGTTCCCACAACTGGTAGCCGGCGCTGCCAGTCTCGGCAGGGTAGGTCCTGTTAGGAAGCGGTCTGCCTGCCATGTCTAATTTCACATTGCTTGTTTCCATTTTCTTCGTTTTTTCGTTATAACGCTATGTGTGGTGTCGTCATAACGATGATTAAAATGGGATGTAAACCACAGCGAGAATCTTGGCCGACTTGCCGGGAGCGCCGTGAACGTGGTGATTCACGATGGAGTCGTAGAAAATGCTGTCACCCTCCTTCAGGGTGAAAGTATCCTTGCCGTAGACAATCTCCACCTCGCCCTGCATGACGTAGATGAACTCTTCACCCTCGTGAGCCGAGAGCTGGAACTCGGGAGTGTCCTCGGGATTGATGTCGATGATGAAAGGCTCCATGTGGCGTCCGGCCTTCTGCTGAGCCAGCGGGTGATACTCCATGTGCTTGCGGGCATCGGTGGCACCGTTGCTGAAACTGATGCTGCTGTCGCGCTCACGGTCTTCGGCACGGCATACAACGGGGCCGATGGCGTCGTTGTCGTCCATGAAGGTGCCCAGACGGACGCCTAGTGCACGGGCAATCTTGATGAGCGGCCCTAGTGAGGGCAGGTTTACATCGTTTTCAATGGAAATAATCTGTTCTGCCGTCAGGCCGCTGCGCTCGGCAATCTCTTCGATGGAGAGGTTCTTCGTCTCCCTGAGACCCTTGATTTTTGCGCCAACAATGGAATGTGTGTCGGACATAAAGTTCTAGAATTGAGTGTTAAGTTTACAATTGGCCGCAAAGGTACTAATTTGCTTTCAAAAGGCAAAAGAAAAAAATGTTTTTCTTTCATTTTATCACAAGCGCTTGATGTTTTTCAAGCCTATGCCCGACCGACGGCGAGCTTTAGCAGACAGCAATATATCGGTTTTATTTGCGCGAAACGACAGTACCTATAACTGTATCTGTGCTTGAAACACTTTGTTTCGGCGGCAGAAACAAAGTGTTTCTACGGCTGAAACAAAGTGTTTCATTGGCAGAAAATTTTTGAAACACTTTGTTCCAAGTGCTGCCGATGTGTTGAAACACTTTGGCCTTGTCGTTTTTGGTCGTCCGGTTTATTGATGGACGGCGCGGGGCTTTCGTGAAGCGTTGGCGATGATTTCGGCACGGATGGTTTCGTGGAAGAGGTCGACGGTGATGCGGTAGCGGCCTTCCTGATAGACGTGCCACTTGGTGTCGTCGCCGCCCTGCCTGAACTGCGTCGAGGTGAGGATGTCTTCGTCCTGCTCGTAGGGATGGAGCTCGCGCGGTCCCCACGTCATCTGGCCTTCCAGCTTGAAGCGGTCGGGCTCCACCACGTCGAAATGGCCGAGCCAACCCTCCCAGGTGAAGACGTAGGGATTGTCGTGGCTACGGGTGAAGGGCAGCATGTTGTCGCGCTTCCATTCGGTGTTGTCGGCGCCGTCGGTGATGGCACTGCCCGCGATGAGCAGCTCGTTCCAAGGCAGCAGCAGCTCGCCCGTCACGGTGCGCTTGCCGGTGTCGACAATGAAACGGTAGGTGTCTTCCTGAAACGATACGTACCATCCCTCGCGCCCGGCATCATTGGTGAGCACGTAGGTGAGCCCGTAGTTGACCAGATAGGAGTCGGCTTGCTGGGGTGTGAGATACTGCGTGGCGTCGGTGGGCGTGGCGGTGGTCATAATCTTCAGTTTGCCGGCGTTGAGCGGGCCGGTGTAGGTGAACTTGCCGTCGGGACGGCGTGTGAGCTGCACGGTTGTGCCGTCGGGCACGGCGCTGCCTGTGGCCCAGAGGGCGTCTTGCGCTGCTGCTGGGCTCAATGACAGAAAAAAGATGATAAATGATAGACTCTGGCGGAGTATGGCTAATCCTTTCATTGGAGAACAGTTTTTTTGCCGTTAACGATATAGATACCCTTTGACTTTGCAGATTGCACACGACGCCCTTGCAGGTCGTAGGCAAATTGTTCAGTGTTGAATGTTGCCTGTTCAATGTCCTTGATGCCCAGTGCTGTCTGGCTGATGGCAACGACCGTGGGCTGGCTGCACGATGTGGCAGGAACGTTGACGGTGACATGGCCCGACGGCTCGTCGTAGCTCCAGTCGGTAGTGGGCTGGCCGTTGACGGTGGCTGTTGCGGGTGCTTTACTCTGGCCGAGGAACACTACCTGATAGGCGCGCTCTGCGGGCTGGCCCTCGAAGCTGCCCACGGCGGGGCCGATGGTGAGCTCGCGGCCGTCGGCGGTCGAAGCGACGGAGAACTCGGTCATGGTGTAGGCACCGTCCTTGTAGGCCTCGGTGTCGCCTTCGTCTTCGTAGAGGTGAGAGGTGAGAGGTGAGAGGTGAGAGGAGGGTGTCACCATCAGTACCATCTTGTCAGGACGTGTCTTGAGGTTGCTGACGGGAGGATTGCAGGGAATGACGGCTCCGGCCTTGATGAACCAGGGAATCTCCTCGGGCAGATAGTTGCGGCTGATGACCCGGTTGCCGCTGACCAGCTGCTGCTGGCACACGTCGTACCACTCGCCCTCGGGCAGCCACGTCTGATGCCAGGTGGTGCCGTCGGCGTCGGCAGCAGTAACGATGGGCGAGACGAGGATGTTGTCGCCAAACATATACTCGCCCTCACGGCGGTAGGCCTCATTCTCCTCGGGCCACTCATAGTAGAGCGGACGGCAGATGCCGATGCCCGTGTCGTAGGCCTGACGCGCGGCGGTGTAGATGTAGGGCATGAGCTGATAGCGCAGGTTGCACACGTCGAGCAGCAGGGGGAAGTTGTCGTATTTCCAGATGCGGCGCTCGTTGCCTGCCTGGCTGGCGCCGTGGGTGCGGAAGATGGGGGAGAAGGCGCCGTACTGCAGCCAGCGCAGCATGAGCTCGGGATTCTTGTCGCCTATCTGCAGGTGTCCGCCGATGTCGTGTCCCCAATAGCCGAAGCACACGTTGGAGGCGGTAGCCGTGAAGTAGGGCTGGAAGGCCAGTGAGCCGAAGGTGCCGTAGGTGTCGCCTGAGAAGCCGATAGGGTAGCGGTGGCTGCCCAGTCCGCCCCAGCGGTGGAAGATGAGCGGTCGGCGGTCGGTGCGGTTGAGGCGCATGTCGTTGTAGAAGACGTGGTTGCACCAGAATGTCTCGCCGAGGCCGTCGGTATAGTTGCTGGTGAGGTTCTGCTGCCAGTCGAGCCACCAGAAGTCGACGCCCTGCTTCTCGCGCTCGCGGATGATGTACTGGAACATGGCGCGATAGAAGGTGGGGTCTTCCAGTTTCCAGGGCACGCGGCCGTTCTCGCTGAGTCCTGTGGCGGCGCTGATTTCGCTGTAGTGGTCTTCATAGCTTGCCACGCCGTCGGCAGGGTGGAGGTTGAGGCTCACCTTCAACCCCTGATTGTGCATCCAGTTGATCAGTCCCTCGGGGTTGGGAATGAGCTGCTTGTTCCAGGTCCAGCCCGTCCAGCCGTCTAAGTGCCAGTCCATGTCCATGATCATCACGTCGATGGGAATGTTGTTGCGCCTGATTTCGTTGGCCAGGTTGAGGAAGTCCTGCTGCGAATAGCGCTGGTATTTGCTGTACCAGTAGCCGAGTGCGTAGAGTGGCGGCATGGGCTGCCGTCCTGCAATCTTTATGTAGTCGCCAATGGCGTTTTTATAGTCGTGTCCGTAGCCCATGAAATACCAGTCATAGGCGTTTTTGTCGGCCGGCTCAGCCAGCCAGTCGATGCCGTCCACCTGTCCGTCGAAGGCGAAGGTGGTGGAGCCGTCGCCGCGTTTTGTCTTCGGCGACTCGTCGATGACGGCCCATCCTGCACGCGAGATGATGCCATCCTCCATGTCGGGGCGGTAGTTGTCGCCGCTGCCGCCGTCGAGGGTGCGCCGTGTGCCCTTCAGGTTGAGGGCATCCTCCTTTCCTGGATACCACACCACATCGTGGCCATTCAGCGGCATGGTGATGCTGAGGTTGTTGGGCGATTTCATCAGCGGACTGATGGTTGAGCCCACTTTGTAGCGCAGGGTGAGCGCCTCGGTCTGAATGTAAAGGTAGCCGTCTTCCTCGCGAGTGGTAAACGAGGGCACGGGCAGGTTGCGGTTGACGACGGCAAACGTGGCCCTGTCTTCGAAGTTCTGCCTCGTGCTCCACTGAATGCGTATCATCTGTGGCGTGAGGACGGTGAAACGGGCCCGTCCCGAAGTCACGATGGCTTCGGGACTGGCCTGTGGGTTGATGGTTGCCTCGTCTGCCAACAGCTGCACAAAGGCGGCTGTCAGCAGGGTGAGCAATGAAAGGATTCTCTTCATCTTACTTGATGACTTTGCGGCCATTGACAATGTAAAGGCCCTTCTTCTGTAATTCTGAATGATAGCGGCGGCCCTGCAGGTCGAAGTAAAGGTTATTGGTTGTTGTTTCACGTTTTACGTCGATGATGCCTGTGGTGATGCCGGTGTTGTAGAGCACGGGGTGACCGAAGTCCTCTTCGCTGAGGTACCAGATGCCGGGAGCAGCCTGGCTCAGGGCGTTGTAGACGGTACCGTTGGTGAAGTCCTCGATGGGGCTTGCCGGCAGAGCGGGCCAGTTGGTGACGGGGTCGAAGCAGTTGGTAATCTGGATGTTGTTGCCGCGTGCGAAGGACTCGCCGTTGACCACCAATCCCATGTTGTAGCAGTTGGTAGTGATGGCATCGTTGCCCAGCCATCCCGACAAGCCGCCAGCCTCCCAGCCAGAGGTGATGGTGCCTGCGTTGTAGCAGTTGAGGAGCGTCAGCTTCAGATTGCCAGAGGTGTTGCAGCCCACGATGCCGCCGGCATTCTGGTCGACAGTCTCCACGTAAGCCTCGTTGCCTAATTGCTCCAGCTGTGCAGTACCGCTGCCGCCGGCATGGCCAACGAAGGCAGCAGCAAACTTCTTGCCCTTGAAATAGCAGGTATAGTCGGTGGTGATGTTCTTAACGGTGGCTCCTGCAGTGATTTCACGCACGAGGCCCACATTGTCCTCTTCGGGCATATCCATCGTCAGGTTGCTGATGATGTGCGTCTGTCCGTCGAGCGTGCCGCCGAAAGCCTTGCCGCCGAAGCCGATGCCAGGATAGTCGCTGATGCCCTTCATGTCGATGTCGGCAGTGAGCAGGGCGTTAGCCTGCTGGTCGAGCTTGGAAGCATAGTGAGCAAACCATACGAGCTGCTTGCCATTGGCCAGTTCGAAGAAACCGTCGGCGTTGGCCGTGAGGTAGTCGGGCTGCGGGGCGTTGCAGTTGTCGCAGAAGCCCTCTGTATAGTTGTGGTCAAGCACCGTGCTGCCCTCGGTGTTCGAGAAGGTCAGCTCACCACCCTCAACGGGCGTGATGCCGTCGCACTGCAGTGTGCCGTTGGCATAGACCACAGCCGAGCCGAAGGGCATGGGATGGTCGTCAGCCCCTGCACCGAGCACCTGATACCATTCCACGTCAGTGCTCTTGTTGCCGTTGAGCATGTAGGCAAGCTTGCCGTCAGCCATATCTTCGAGCGTGAAGGCAGTGCCCTGCAGACCCTCAATGTTGTAGATGTTCTCGCTCTTCACATCGTCTCTGCGCCACATAGCTGCACCATCGATGTTGGTGGCAGTGCTGAAGCAGTTGCTGATGGTTGACTCGCTGGAACCCATCCAAGCGCAGATGCCTGCGTTCTCATGGCTGCCGCTAATGCTGCCGGTGTTGTAGCAGTTGCTGATGTGGACAATCTTCTCAGAGCAGCCCACGATGCCGGCGCTGTTCTGTGCCGAGCCTATGATGTCGGCCTCGTTGCCGCAGTTGCGCACGATGACGCCGTCGCCCCACACATGGCCAAGGATGCCGGCGGTGAAGGCCGTTCCCTTCATGACACAAGACTGGTCGATGATGATGTTCTCGATGATAGCGCCGTCTACAGCCTGTCCGAAGAGCGCCTGGTTGTGCTTGTCGGCATTGGTGACGAGATTGAGGATGCGGTGACCCTGACCGTTGAAGTGGCCTTTATAGTCCCTGTTGTCCTGACCGATGGGGGTGAAGCTCAGGCCCTTCATGTCGATGTCGGCAGTCAGCAGGGCATTGCTGGCGCCTTCACCCTTGACGTTGACGAGATAGGCAAACCAGTTGAGCTGGGCGCCGTCGGCAATGTTGAAGTAGCCGTCGGCATCGGCTTCCATGAAATCGTCCTGCCAAAGGCCGCAGACATCGCAGAAGCCGCCGACAAAGTTGTGGTCGTCGACAGAACTGCCCTCGGTGTTCGAGAAGGTCAGCTCAGAGCCTTCCTTCGGGGTGATGCCGTCGCATAGCAGGACACCGTTGGCATAGACCAGAGCATGCGAGGGCAGGAAAGTGGGCTGTGCGTCCTTGTTGTCACCCTCCAGATTCTGGCGCCACACGCCGGCATCCTTATTGCCGTTAAGGGCGTAGGCCAGTTTGCCTGAGGTGAGGTCGCCGTCGGCGATGACCGTTGCACCCTGATCGTTATAGAGGTGGAAGATGCGCTCAGTGGTGATGCCCGAGCCGTTGCGCCACAGTGAGTTGCTACCGTCCTGACCACCAAGCACATTGCCTGTATTCCAGAACCCTTTCACTTCAACGCTGCCATGGCCGCCAAACCATCCTGTGATGATGGCACTCTCCCAGCCACCCTTGATGTCGCCAGTGTTGTAGCAGTCGAGAATGCGAGTGGCAGGGCCGCCATTCATCACCACGCCGATGATGGCACAGCAGTTTGCACCCGTGCCCTCGACGTAGCCCTCATGGCCCACGTTCTGCAACTCTACCCATCCTGAGCCGTCGCAGGCTCCGATGATGCCGCCAATCATGGCAGCGCCCTTCACTTCGTTTCCGGGGCCGGCGATGAGGTTCTTGATGACGCAGCCGCCGTCGACCACACCGAAGATGCCGATTTTCTCGCCACCCTCGATCTTCAGATTGTCGATGGTGTAGTATTGGCCGTCGAATGAGCCAATGTAACGGCTTCCGTCGGTGCCAATGGGCGTCCATTCTACGTCAGTCATGTCAATATCGGCTGTAAGAACAGCGTTGGCGTTGTTCTCGCCTTCGTTAACGATTTGGGCAAATGCAGTGAGATCGGCGGCATTGCCAATCTGATAGGCGCCCTGGTCATTCTTCTCCAGCGCCAAGGCACTGGTGCTTGTCAGACAGCATAGTGCCAGTGCAAGCAGTGATGTAAATTTCTTGTTCATAATAGTTGTTGTTTAGTTAATGAGGTATTTAGTTCTTTATTCTTAGGGTAGCCGTGCAGCCGTGCTGCCAGGCAGAATATTGCACACGCCCGTTCTTTACGTAGCCGATGCGCAGCGTGCGGTCGGTCTCGGACATCTTGCCTTCGGCAGGAGTCATCGTCACGGTGAGCAGGCGCTTCTGCAGCGTCGCATCGAAGCGGCTGAGCAGGTAGTTGCCATCGCGATAGCTGAAGCCGTCGCCCTCGTCTTCGTAGACCTGTCCGCAGGCTTTGCCGTCGGTGTCGAGACAGACGAGAAGGGTGAGCGAGTCGGTGCGCAGCTCGGCGGTGCTCTGAGCTAACTGTGCCATGGGGATGATGGAGCCAGGGCGCTGGCGCAGCTCTGCCTGGTGGAGGTCGTCGTGGAAAGACGACATACTTGACAGGTTGACAATTTGCCAGGAGCCGTTGTGGGGCTGGGCTACGTTCTCGGCCCAGCGGGGAGTAATCATCAGGTCGCCGCCAAGGAGGAAAGCCTGGTCTTCGCTACGAAGGGTGCGGTCCTTTGGGTCGGCCATGAAGAGCGGTCGCATGACGGGCATACCGTTGATGCTGGCCTCGCGGAAAGCGGTGTAGACGTATGGCATGAGCATGTAGCGGCGCTCAATGGCCGTGCGACAGCTGTTGAGAACCTCTTCGCCAAAGGCCCAAGGCTCCTGGTCAACGCTGCCGTCAATGGTGTGGTTGCGCACGAAGGGGAAATAGACACCCATCGCTGTCCACTGTGCCAGCAGCTCGGCATTGACATTCTCGCAGAAGCCGCCGATGTCGGGGCCGTTGAAGGGCTGACCGCTCAGTCCGAGCGTCAGCGACATGGGCACGCTGAGTTTCATCTGGTCTATAGAAGAGAGATTGTCGCCAGTCCACGTGGCAGCATAGCGGTGGCCGCCAAGGAAATTGGAACGCGACAGGATGAACAGGCGCTTATTGGGATTGGCTAGCAAGAGTCCCTGACGGCTGGCGCTCACCATATTTAATCCGAAGATGTTGTGGAAACGCAGATGCGAGCCCATTTCGTGGCGATTGTCGACGGGCATGGTGCCGCCGGGACCGCCGAAGACCGATGGCTCGTTCATGTCGTTCCACACGCCGTCGATGCCCGTTGCCATATAGTCCTTATAGAGCGTGGCCCACCATGTGCGCACATCTTCACGGGTGAAGTCGGGGAAATGGCAGGGACCGGGCCACACGTTGCCGACGTAGGGTTTGCCCTCGCGGTCTTTCACCCAGTAGTCGCCAGCTGTGCCTTGGTCGTCGACGAAATAGCCTTCTTCCACCTTCACGCCGGGGTCAATCATGTAGACGGTCTTGAAGTTTCTCTCATGCAGATAGTCGTTCAGTCCCTTGGGGTCGGAGAATTCCTTGGGATGGAAGGTAAAAATCTTGTAGGCGTCCATGTAGTGGATGTCCATCCAGATGACGTCGGAAGGGATGCGATGCCGGCGCAACAGGTCGGCAATCTCTTTCACCCGACTGTCGGGATGATAGCTGAAGCGGCACTGCTGATAACCCAAAGCCCACAGTGGCGGCAGCTCCATCGTGCCGGTCAGGTTGACGAGTGCCTGCATCACTGCCTGAGGACTCTCACGCTCGATGATGACGACGCGGAAGGCTGGACCCTCGCTGTCGAAGACAACATTGTCGGAGGTGGTGATGGTTTGTTTCCAGGTGTTGTCGGCAATGATGCCGAAGGCGGTGCCGTCGGGACGCAGCCCCATCACCCAGGGGTGACTCTGATAGAGATGTGAGCCACCGTCAACACCGTATGCCGGCGTGTCGACGTTCCAAAGGCTGATGGTGCGTCCGTTGCGGCGCAAAGGACCTGTCACCTCGCCCGTGCCGTAGAGGTCGACATCGCTGCCCACATGAATGGTGGCGATGCTGTGGCCATCGGCGGTGCTCGTGAACACAGGGGTGAGAGGTGAGTGGTGAGAGGTAAGAGGTGAGAGGGGTGTTAGCTCGTGTATGAAAATAGGCGACGGCTGGTGCTGAGTGGCATCGTAGTCTTTGGGATAAAACACAGCGACGCTGTCAGCCGTAAGAAAAGCTGTCTGGGCCACCGCTTTTACAGCGATGGCCAGACCGAAACATAAAAAACCTTTTCTCAAAGTCATCCTTACTAACAATTACTAACTAACCTTATTTAACTACCTTTTTGACTGTTCCATCGCTCATGCGGACAATAATCAGACCACGATGTGCGCTGCTGACGCGAGTACCGCTGAGCGTATAGGTGCCTTCGTTGAACTTGTTGACGGTCACGGTTTCGATAGCGTCCTCTTCTCCGTTCACATACTGGCCGTCCTTCATGATGACGATGCCGTGGGTGGCGTCGAGAATGGGATGCTCGTCGGTGCCGAGGGTCTGGTAGAAGACCGTAGTGCCTGCGCCCTGGTTCAGATCGTAGCACAGTTTGCCTGAGGCGACGTCGTCGAACTCGGCTGCCTGTACCTGTGTGCCGGCTACCTCAAAGCAGTTGACGAAGCGTGTGTCGCCGTCGCCACCATTGTAGCGGGCAAAGGTGCGGATGCCGTCGACAGCCTCGGGAGCCACGATGCCGCTGTTGTAGCAGTTGACAACCTCGAAGTTGTCGCCCAGCCATCCAGAGATGGCGCCGCACTCACGCTGTCCGATGATGTCGCCCGTGTTGTAGCAGTTGATAATGCGCACAGTAGCCTCGCTGCGGTCGTTGACGCCCAGGATGCCGGCTCCGTTGGGACCGTCGACACCTACGTTGACCAAAGCCTCGTTGCCGCAGTTCTCGATGGTGAGCGTACCCTTGCCGGTGGAAGCACCGACGATGCCGGCCGACCAGCCGATAGAGTAGATCTCGCAGGTGTTGTCAACAATGAGATTCTTCACGGTAGAACCAGCCTGTATGAAGCCGATGAAGCCCTTGTTGCCAGCCTGAACATCGATGAGCATGTTCGACACCTTGTGTCCGTGGCCGTCGAAGATGCCGTTGAAGGGATGCTTTACATCCTGCATGATGGGGTTGCCCTCTTCGTTCACCTCGCCGGTCTCCTCGTCGTAGCGTGTGCCGATGCCCTCGAAGCCGTTGATGCCCTTCAGGTCGATGTCCTCCACCATGTCGACGGCGATGAAGCGTGTCTCCTCGCCCTTGTTCACAGCGTCGGCCAGCGCCAGCAGCTGCTGGACGTTGCGGATGATGCGAGCACCGCAAACTGAGCAGATGTCATTGGCATACTGGTGCTCGTCGCGCACGATGTCGCCCTCAGTGTTGCTATAGGTGATGTCGGGTTTCATGGTGCCGTCGCAGTATTCGCCACCGTTGGCATAGACCATAGCGTGGTCGGCGAAGGGAACGGGGTAGGCGTCCTGACCCAGGTTCTGGCGCCAGGCATCAGTGTTGCCGCCCTTGTTGATGAGGAAGCAGAGCTCGCCAGTGGCCAGTGTCTCCTGTGCCACCATCGTGGCAGCATCGTCGTTGTAGAGCACGTTGTCGGTGAAGTAGCAGTTGATGCGGTTGTCGACGTGGCGGGCCAGCAGCGTGGAGTTGCCGGTGAGTATCATCTCGCGGGCTGCTACGTAGCAGTTCTCAATCTTGGTCTCCACCGAGCCGTGGGCATAGCCGATGATGGCTGCGCTGCCCTCGCTGTCGGGAGCAATCATTGAGCCGATGAAGGCACAGTTGCGGAAGGTGGCATACTCGTGACAAACGGCGAAGAAGCCGCCGTCGGTGGCATCGCCGGCATAGCTGCCCGTGATGTCAACATCGACGATGATGTTCTCGAAGGTGCTGTTGCCGCGGCTCACATAGCCCAGTCCGCCGATGAAGCGCTCGGTGCTTTCAATGGCACCCTTCACCATGAGGTTGCGGATGTTGGCGTCGCGCACCACCTTGAAGAGAGCCACGCCGTCGTAGCTCACGTTATAGTTGATGGTGATGGTATGTCCCTGACCGTCGAAGATGCCGCCCTCGAAGGCCATCTTGTCGTCGTTTTCATTGGCAGCGTAAGCATCGCCGCCAATCATCACGTCCTGCTGTGTGTAGGAAGTGAAATCGATGTCGGCACCGAGGCGGGCGTTCACCTTCTTGTGTCCGTGATTGACCAATGCGGCAAACCAAGCGAGGTCGTCGGCATTGGTAAGGGTGTAGAAACCGTCGTCGTGAGCGAGGTAGTCAACATCCACTTCACCACAGACCGTGCAGATGCCCTTCGTAAACTGGTGCGGGTCGCGGTTCGACTCGTTGCTGTTCGAGAATGTTGTCTCGCCGCCCTTCGACGAGCCGTCGCAGTTGAGGTCGCCAACAGCGTAGACCACGCCGTGGGAAGCGAAGGGAACAGGGAATCTGTCGGCGCCGAGGGTCTGATACCAGATGACATTTTCCGACTGGTTGCCGTTCATCTTGTAGGCCACCATGCCGCTCTCCAGGTCAAGTGGATTGTCGCTGATGGCTTCGCCCTGAGCACCGTAGCTGTCGTAGTTGCCCGTGCCCTTGCCGTTGCCGTTGCGCCATAGATAGTTGGTGCCGTCGACGCCCGATACCCAGCCAGCGTTGTAGCAGTTGGTAATCTCGCTGCCGTTGTCGCCAACCCATCCGCAGAGGGCTGCGCTCTCGCGTGCTCCAGCCACGCCGCCTACATTGAAGCAGCGAATGAGCCTGATGCCGCACTGGCTGCCCATGCTCACGCCGATGATGCCGGCAGCGTTCTGCTCCTGTGCACCCACCATGCCGGCATTGCCGCAGTTCTCGAAGGTGACTGTTCCGCCGCCGTTGGTACCGCCGGCGATGCCGCCGACAAAGCACTTGCCGTTGATTTCGCACAGCTCATCCATCACCACATTCTTGATGTAAGCACCATTGTTGAGCACGCCGAACAATCCGACATACTCCTGCTCGGGCAGGTTGATGTAGAGGTTGCTGATGATGTGCTCCTGGCCGTCAAACGTTCCCTTGTAAGGCGTGGCCACTGAGCCGATGGGCGTAAAGCCTTCCACCGGTGTCATGTCGATGTTGGCAGTCAGCACGGCGTTGGCGGCCTGCTCGCCTCCAGCCACGATGGCAGAGAAGTCGACAAGATCCTGTGCCGTAGCAATCTGATAGACGCCGTCTTTCTGCTCCAAGGCCTGAGCCTCGTTGCTCCACAATGCTCCTACGGCGCAGAGGAGCGTGATGAGTAAATTCTTCTTCATAAGTCAGTTAAGATTATTTAGTTACTAATTTTGCTGTTACTGTTTCGTTGAGCAGGTCAATGGTGATGCGATAGCGACCTTCCTGTGTGATAGTCCACTTCGTGTCGCTGCCACCCGTGCGCAGGTGCTGCTCACGCAGAATGTCGGTGTCCTGCACGAAGGGATGCAGGCTCTTCGGATTCCAGCGGTCCTGTCCCTGGAACTTGAAGCTGCGGCTCTCCTCTACGTCGGGATGATTCTTCAGCTCGCCTTCCCATGTCCAGACGTAGGGATTGTCGAGGCTCTGCTGCATCAGCAGCATCTTGCCCTCACATTTCCAGCCTACCTCGGTAGCGCCGCCTGCAATGAAGAGCTCGCCCCAAGGCTGCACAATCTCGCCCTTAAGCACCCTGACATTAGCATTGACATGGAAGCGGTAGCGGTCTTCGCTCACCACCACCTGCCAGGTGTTGCCGGCCTCAGAGCTCTCGCTGTAAGCCAAGCCGTGGTTGACGATGTTGGCATCGGGCAGCAGCGGATTCAGGTAGCGTGTGTCGGCTCCAGCCTTGCGCTGTGTCTGGATGCGCAGCTCGCCAGCCGTCAGTTTGCCTACGAACTTAAAGTCGCCATCGGCTACTTTCTCCAGCTTCTGTGCGCCGCCCGGTACTGCTGAGCCCACTGCCCACAACTCCTGATATGCCTGTGCTGAAAGACCTGTGAAGGCCAGCAGCGACAATAGTGTAAAGATGATTCGTTTCATATTTTAGTTAAGTTCTATTTTAATGGTTTCGCTGCATGCTGTGATGGGCACATAGACGGTGACCTGTCGGCTCTGGGCATCATAGTTCCACACACCATTACTGCATTTGGTGCCATTGATGCTGACAGCCTGCGGGCGGTCGGTGCCTATGAACTCCACGGTGTAGGCGCGTGCCTCAGACATTCCCTTGAAACTGCCCTGCCGCGGCTCGATGGTGAGAGCATTGCCCTGATGGCGCATCGTGGTGGTGGTGAATTCGCCGTCCTTGTAGGCCTCGGTGTCGCCCTCGTCCTCATAGAGCGAGGTCTGGCCGTCGCCTCCGGGTACCACCTTGATGATAAGGCGGTCGGGACGTGTGTTGAGGTTCATCATTGGCGGGTTGTTGACGATGATGCTGCCAGCACGGTAGAAATAGGGTATCTCCTGCTGCGTATAGCTGTCGGTGAACGAGCGCTTGCCTTCCACTACCTGATTGCGGCATACGTCAAACCAGCGCCCTTCCGGCAGCCATGTGCGGCGCACTGCTTTTCCGTCGGCACCCGACGGGCTGACCACAGGAGCCACAAGGATATCGTCGCCAAACATATACTCGTCTTCATAGAGGTAGCTCTCGTTCTGCTCGGGCCACTCGTAGTAGAGTGGACGGCAGAGGCTGACGCCAGTGTCGTAGGCCTGGCGGCAGGCGGTGTAGATATAGGGCATGAGGGCATAGCGCAGCTTCACCGTCTCGAGCAGGAGGGGGAAGTTGTCGTACTTCCAGATGCGGCGCTCAATGCCCGTCCAGTTGGTGGCATGAGTACGGAAGATGGGTGTGAAGACGCCGTACTGCATCCAGCGCAGGTAGATCTCCGGGTCGTTGTCGCCTGTCTGCTGGTGTCCTCCCAGGTCGTGGCCCCAATAGCCGAAGCACACGTTGGAGGCCGTTGCCGTGAAGTAAGGCTGCCAGGCCAGTGTGCCGTAAGTAGTAAAGGAGTCGCCCGAGAAGCCTATGGGGTAGCGGTGGCTGCCCAGTCCGCCCCAGCGGTGGAAGATGAGCGGCCTATGGTTTGGACGGTTGAGGCGCATGTCGTTGTAGAACACATGGTTGCACCAGAATGTCTCGCCCAGCCCGTCGACATACTTGCTGGTGAGGTTCTGCTGCCAGTCGAGCCACCAGAAGTCGACGCCCTGCTGCTCACGTGCTCTGATGATGCGTCGGAACATGTTGTGATAGAACTTCTTGTCGCTCAGGTTCCAGGGCACGACTTTCGCCGTAGCAGGCAGCCCCATGTCGGAGCGCAGCTCCTGGAAGAAGTCCTCGTCGTCGTCAACGCCGTCGGCAGGATGCAGGTTGAGACTCACCTTCAGACCGTTGTGGTGCATCCAGTCGATGAGGCCCACGGGGTCGGGAATGGCAGTGCTGTCCCATGTCCAGCCTGTCCAGCCCTGCGTGTGCCAGTCCATGTCGAAAATCATCACGTCCATAGGAATCTGGTTGCGCTTCACGTCGTTGACAATCTCCATGAACTCATCGCTGGTGTAGCGCTGGTACTTGCTGTACCAGTAGCCCAGGACGTAGAGCGGCGGCATGGGCTGGCGTCCGGCAATCTTGATGTAGTCGCCCAAGGCTTTCTTGTACTGGTGGCCATAGCCCATGAAATACCAGTCTATGGCCTGCTTGTCTACCGGCTCTGCCACCCATTCTATGCCGTCCTGCTGTCCGTCGAAGGCGAAGGTGGTGCTGCCGTCGCCACGACGTGTGAGGGGCGACTCGTCGATGACGGCCCATCCGGCACGCGACAGCAGTCCGTTCTCCAGCTCCTGCCGTTTGTTGTCGCCTATCTGGCCGTCCAGTGTCCGGGTAGTGCCCTTCAGGTTGAGGGCGTCGTCCTTGCCGGGATACCACACCACGGGCCTGCCGTTCAGCTGCATGCTGATGCTGAGCACCCGGTCACTGGGATTCTCGGCGTCAATCTTTTCACCTATTTTATATTTAAGCGTCAGTGTGTTGGTCTTGATGTAGAGGTAGCCGTCCTTCTCTTCCTTTGTAAACTGTGGCACGGGCAGTCGGCGGTTGACCACGGCAAAGGTGGCGCGGTCTTCAAACAGTGCGCGCTCGCTGTATTGGATGCGTATCATTTCAGGAGTGAGCACCGTGAAGCGTGCCTTGCCGGCAGTCACCACGGCGTCGGCATTGGCCACGGGATTGTTCGGCTGTGCCGTCAGCGACGCCATGCAGCCGAGCACCATGAATAGCAATAGTTGAAGTCTTTTCATATTCAATAGTTGGTCTTTTTGGTTTTCCGATGCAAAGTTAAGCCTATTCCTACGCACGTGCATATAAAATAAGGAATGTATTACTCATATCACGGTTATACAAAATGCAAGTTACTGATTCTTAGTCGTTTCTCGACTTTTGAATCAGCAACTTGTATCAATCAAGTCAATGGCCGTGGAGGCCGTCTATATCTGCATGACGAGGCTCTCAAACTTGTCGTTGTCGGCAGTCGAGCGGTTTTTGATGCGCGTCTTGTAGGTGTTCACGGTGTGAACGGAGTAGTCGAGGAACTTGGCTATTCGCTCGCTGTCGCTGATGCCCAGTCGTATGAGTGCGAAGATGCGCATCTCGCTGGTCAGCGAATGGTCATTGGGCGGCATCTTGCGGTCGGCCTCGTCGAACAGCAGGTTGAAGCGCTCCACGAAGTTCGGAAACAGCTTGAGGAATGTGTCGTCGAACGCCTCATACATGCTCTCTCGCTCGCTGTTCAGCGTCGACTGCTTCAGCGTGTAGCGCAGATCGTCATACTGTTTGGCGGTGATTTTGCGGTCGATGGCCAGATAGACCTTCTCCAGCTTCCCGATGAACTCGGCGTTGGAATAGAACGAGCGCCCTATGTATGCCGTCTTGATCTTGTCGGCCTCCACCAGCTTGCGGTTGGCCTCCTGCAGCTCCTCCATGCGCGCTGCAATCTCGGCCCGTGCCTCCGTCAGCTTGCGGTTCTTGCGGCGTATGAACCAGTAGCTCCACAGCGCGCCTGCCAGCAGCAGCACCGTGAGCGCCGTGGTGGCAAAGAGCCAGTTGCGCTGGCTGCGCACCGCCTCATAGCGGTCCTGCTCGATGATGGGCAGGATGTCGTTGATCTCCACCTTGCGCAGGCGGCTGTTGTAGAAGTTGACGTCCTCCAGCGCCTGGTGCACATAGCGGCTGGCGCGCTCATAGTCGCCGCGTTTGTAGATGAGGCGCGACAGATGGTAGAGCGCCGTAATCTCGCGTGTGGCGCTCTCGTTGTCGGCAATGGCCGACTGTGCAAACTTCACGATGGCCCTGTCCTCGTCGCCCTGCCAGATGTAGGCCCACGCCATCTCGGCGTAGGTCATCGCCTTCAGGTGCAGCCCTATGCTGTCGCCCTTCTGCAGCACCTTGCCGAACGACGTCAGCGCCTCTTCATACTGGCGGTCGCGCATCTGCCGCGAGCCGGTGTACGACCACCAGAGGGCGGTGCCCTCGGGCGTCATCGCCTTCAGCGAGTCGAGATAGGCATTGCTCGTCGTGATATACTTGGTGTAGAACGGCTCCTCGTGCACATAGTCGGCCATTGAGCGCCACAGCTGGCACTGGTGCTCGTAGTAGTCGGCCAGCAGCTGGCCTGTGAGGTCGTCGCGGCTGATGGTGCCCAGCACGTCGCGTGCTTCGCTGAGAATGCCGGCCGAGATGAGCGAGAAGGCGATGGCGTTCTGTGCCATCGCGATGCGGTCGCCCCGTTCCTGAGCCCTTGCCCTGTCAAGGCAGTCGTAGGCATAGTGGCGGGCAGAGTCATAGCAGTAGCTCCTGTATTCGTCGTAGAGACTGTAGGCCAGCAGGAAGCCCTCTTCGTCGTCGTGTGTTGTCAGCAGCTGTCGTCGCAGCGAGTCAATCCTCTGTGCGCGTGCCTGCTCGAAGCGGTCGCGGCTGTCCAGGCTGGCGTCGAGTTTCTCAAGCCAGTAGTCTATGTCCTTCTCCTCTTGCGCCAGCATGGTGAAGGCAGGGAGGAGCAGGCAGAAGAGACAGCATATATAGTGTTTCATAGTCGGTTTTCCTTAAATACCATTGCCAAATTGTTGACAAAGTTAAGAAAAACAAACCAAACGGCCGAATGATTTTCAAAAATTAACTTTTAGCGATTTGTAGCTATAACGTACACAAAGTGTTTCAAGCACCGAAACAAAGTGCTTCGCGTTATCTACGTGATGTGATGTTCGTGATGTTGCCATAAAAGAAAGACGCCTACCTTCACAGGCAGACGTCCTTCTCGTTGCAAAAGACTTTCAGAAAACTGATAACGAACACTTAGATAGGACCGAACCCCATGCAGCTCGTTGTGGTGAGTGCCGTGATGGCTGCCGTAAGCATGGCCACCAGCACTTCTACGGCCTTGCGCTTGATAGCCGCCCAGACCTTGTCGCCGATTTTGCTGAACACGCTCATGGCTCAACGGCTTTAGGGATTGACAACGGGTTCGCCTGCGATGTACTCGCCCTTCTTGTCGGAGAGCTCGATTTCGCCCTTGCGGATGCGCTCGGCCAGAGATGTGTACTCGAGCTTGGCAACCTTCGTCACCTCCTTGGGAACCGACGCGCCGGTGGCGGTGAAGCGCAGCTTCGTGCTCTTGACGTTAGCCTTCAGTTCGAAGCTCTCGACATCGTCGGCGGGAGTAGAGGTCACCTGAGCACTGATGATGCAGAGGTTTTCGAGCTTGACGGGCTGGCCCATGAGGCACAGCTCGCGGATGCAGCGGATCATGTCGGTGAGCACACCCTTGATGACGCCAGGCGAGAACACGGTGCCGTGGCTGTGCATGTGGTCAGCCAGCTCCTCGAGGCCGACGGGCGACGAGTTCTTGACGCGGCCGTAGACCTTGCCGCAGTTGACGTTGCCCTGGCGCTTGTCTTTGTAGAAATTAAGTTTAAGCATAGCAGAATGAAGTATTAGTGAGACAATGTGAAAAATATCGGTGCAAAGTTACGCCGACTTATACGTTTTTTCAATAGCGCACGCATGTTGGGCGCGCTGCGCATGGTCGGCGATTTGCATTTTTCATATATTTTCACTAATTTTGCACCATGTTCTGCGTTGCGAACGTCCTGCTTTTCGCAGCCGTCTTCCTGGCCGGGCTGCTGTGCGGCTTCGTGCTGCATGTGGTGCTTACCAACCGCCGCATCCTTCGCCGCGGCTACCGTCCCGAGGACGTGCTGGGCGCCTGAATAGGGCGTTAAAATCTGTGTCAATGTCTTAACACAGGTTAAAAACGGCATCGCCGTGACCGTTTTAACTTTTTTTTCGTTTTTTTTTTTTTCTTAGCAGAATGTTAGCTAATTTTGCGGCGTGGCCACAACAATTTGTTTCACTAACATTCAAAAAACCATGAGTACAAAACAACCAACCGTTCCGCGGGGCATCCGCAACAACAACCCGCTGAACATCCGCCTCACTGCCACCCGCTGGGTGGGCATGAGAGCCAATCAGACTGACAAAGGCTTCTGCCAGTACTGTTCAATGGCATACGGCTGGCGTGCCGCCTTCATGCTGCTCTTTTCCTATTACCACAAGCACGGGCTGAAAACCGTGCGCGACATCATCAGCCGCTGGGCACCGCCGTCGGACGGCAACGACACCGAGAAGTACATACGCAGTGTGGTCCACCATTTGTTCTGGCTTGACCAACATCTGAAAGTAACAGATAAGTCCATACTGGATAACCCGCGTGAGAAACCGTGGCTTTGGTTTTCTTTAGCCACTGCGATGTTTATGGTTGAGCAGGGCGGCTATGACTATGATCTGAACGATGTGTTATCGGGCTTTGCATTAGCCTACAATGACTATAAAGTTTACAATGACCTTAACCTGAATAATTCATAGAGGCACAAAAAAAGAAGCGTTTTTCTTTGTCATCTCGACAAAAATGAGTACCTTTAAGTGCTTAATTTAAATGGACTTA
>CACYYG010000024.1 GCA_902778535.1 uncultured Prevotellaceae bacterium | reverse complement strand
GAAGGTAAGAAGATTAATCCGATTAAGCAAATATTTTTACTATGTTTTGCTTATGCGTGGCTCACGCCACGCAATCTCGCTGCAAACGTAGAGAAACTTGAATTGGTGAAAATAAAAACGCAGAAATCCTTTGCAGTTTTATTTTTTATTCTTAACTTTGCAATGTCTTATGCATAGACGTCTGCAGGGACGATGAATGAACCACTAATGAGCATGAATGGTTTCAGGAAAAGGAAAGAAATGACTAACAACGGATGATTGATTATTAACTCATAAAATCTTTTAAACTATGATCAAAAAACTACATTTTAAAACAATGCTCCTGCTATGCACCATGATAATGGGCATTGGGAGCGCATGGGCAGAAACGAAGTCGGTTGACATTACTCCCAGCCAAGCATTGAATGATGGTGGTGTTGACCCTATCATTATTGTATGTGAAAAGGGTGATGGAACCTCCAACCCTGCAATTAGTAGTGGACAATTGCGACTGTATCAGGCTGCAAGTGGCAAGACAACTGGAAATACGATTACCTTCAGTTCTGAGAAGACTATTACTTCGATTGTCTTTACTTTTGCAAATGAAATGACGGCTGATAATGGAGTCTTTAGTGAGGGTGAATATGATTCATCAACTTCCACGTGGACAGGCTCAACGAATTCTGTTACTTTGACTGTCACAGGAACGACTTCTGGTAAAAGAATTTATATTTCAGCCATGACTGTTTATTATGACGACAGCGGCTCGCAACTTGCTAACAGCGACTTCGCTCTTACTGGAGCCCCCGTAGCCTTGACATTCGACCTCTATGACAATGCTGATGCTCAGACCATCAGTTACACATCATCCAGCACGGGTGCTGTGACGGTGGCCGCAAGTGAGTATGTTGAGACAGTCGTTAACGAGACGGCCAAGACCATTACCGTTACTCCGAAGAAAAAGTCGGGGGAGGCTCAGACCATTACGGTGAGCCAGGCTGCTGACAATACCTACAAAGCCGGCTCGGCTACTTTCACAGTCACCATCGCCGACAGCACTCCTACGACTGGTAGTTGGGTGCTGACCGACCTTGCCGACCTCGTTGAGGGTGATGTGTTTGTGATTGTGGGTAACAATGGCGACACTTACGCCATGAGCAATGATAAGGGTACGGGCAGTGCTCCCACGGCTGTTGCAGTAACAGTGGAGGATGATGAGATTTCCGGCACAGTTGATGACAATATCAAGTGGAACATCAGCGGCAATGCTAATGACGGATATACCTTCTATCCGAATGGCTCGACAGAAACATGGCTCTATTGTACCAACACCAACAATGGTGTACGCGTGGGAAAAAACGATAATAAAACATTCGTTATTGATTCTGATTATTTAAAGCATAGTGGTACTAGCCGCTATGTAGGTATCTACGACTCACAGGACTGGCGCTGCTACACCTCTATTAATTCCAATATCGCAAACCAGACCTTCGCTTTCTACAAGTATGTCTCTGGTGGTGTACTACCTCCCAGCATCATTGCTGGCAATGTGGAAATTGCATACAATGCTGAAAGTGGCAGCATAGCTTATACTCTCAAAAATGGTGTTGAAGGTGGCGTCTTAAGAGCAACTACCACAGCAGATTGGCTCACCATCGGTACTGTTGGCGAAACGATTCCTTTCACCTGCGATGCAAATACTGAAACAACAGAGCGCACGGCTACTGTGACACTGACCTATACCTACGGCAATGAAAACGTTACCAAGGACGTGACTGTCACTCAGGCTGCTGCTCCTGTGGTTTATGCTACAATTCCCGCCCTGTTTGAGGCTGCAACCTCAACGGCAACAGATGTGAATGTGACATTTGACAACTGGGTGGTTTCCGGCGTGTCTACCAACGGCAAGAACGTGTTCGTCACCGACGGCGCCAATGGCTTCGTTATCTTTGATAGTAATGGTGGACTCAATAATACCTATGCAGTTGGCAATATTCTTTCTGGAACAGCCGTCAGTTGCAAACTCGTTTTGTACAATGGCTTTGCTGAGATAACAAACCTGAATGCCTCCGACCTGACCATCACCGCTGGTGGTACTGTCAGCGAAGCAGATATTGACATGGCTGACCTGACAGGCGTGAACACGGGCGCTCTGGTGAGCTATGAAAACTTGACATGCAGTGTAGACAACAACAAGTATTATCTCTCTGACGGCACGACCACACTTCAGGTGTATAATGCGCTTTATGCTTTCGAAGCCCTTGAGGATGGAAAGACATATAACATCACAGGTGTATACCAGCAGTATAACAGCACCAAGGAAATCCTGCCTCGCAGCGCCAATGACATAGTGAAAGTGGCTGCCCAGCATAACGATTATGATTTGACCATTACTTTGAACGATAACGTCAGTGCTATCTTTGTATTCGACGCTACAGATGAAAACAATCCACTCATCGTAGATGGTGCAGCCGGTACCGTTCAAGTTACTGATGGGACAGAAATATTAGTTAGTCCCGACGTAGAAGCAGGTTATCAACTTGCATCCTTGATGGTTGACGGTGTTGATGTCACCTCTCAAATTGATGTCTCAGGTGCATATACATTTACAATGCCTGCTCATAATGTCACAGTTTCCGCTACCGCAGTTGCTCCCGAGGAGACAATTGGTAGTTTCGTAAAAGTTACCAGCACGGACGAAATTACCAGTGGTCAGTACCTCATAGTTTATGAAGAGGGTAGCGTTGCTTTCGATGGAAGTCGAGATGATAGCGATAATAACAAATTGGATGCCGTGAGCAATACTATTGGCGTGACCATCGAAAATGGTATGATTGCCGCTACAACGAATAACATTACATCTGTGTTCAACATTGATGTAACAGCAGGTACTCTGCAAAGCGCATCGGGCCTTTATATTGGTGTGTCAAGCAACAGCAATGGTCTGAAAACCTCGGAAGATGCTACAAAATATACTAACTCATTTAGCATTGACGAAGATGAGAATGCCGTTATCGCAGCTGTATTCGATGAAAGCACAATGACCCTGCGCTTCAACAAGGCCAGCAATCAGGATCGTTTCCGCTACTACAAGGATAACGGTCAGCAGGCCATCCAGCTCTACAAGTTTGTTGCTGATGCCGATGATGTTGAAGTTACAGTTACCTCTGCCGGTTACGCAACCTACTGCTCTGAGAATGCTCTTGACTTCTCGGATACTGGTCTTACGGCCTATAAGGCAATATTGGATGGTTCCGAGGTGAGCTTCACTGAAGTAAAACAGGTTCCTGCAGGAGAGGGCGTGCTTCTGAAGGGTGATGCAGGTACTTACTCTGTTCCCGTTGCTGCTTCTGCTGCAGCTCTTACGGGCAATGCCTTCATCGGTGTTATCGAGGAAACCTTGGTTTCAGAACCAGGCATCTTCGTACTGATGAACGAGGAAGAGGGCGTTGGCTTCTACAAGACGTTGAACGCTTTCACCGTTGGTGCTCACACGGCTTATCTGCCTGCACTGTCTGATGGCTCTCGCAGCTTCATCGGCCTCAACGAGACGACTGGCATCAGCGACGTGAACCGTGAAACAATAACCAATAACCGTTACTTCGACCTGCAGGGCCGCAGCGTGGCTCAGCCCACGAAGGGCCTGTACATCGTGAACGGCAAGAAGGTTGTGGTGAAGTAAGAGAAGACCCGAGCAAAGCTCGAGGTCCTCCGCACAGAAACGATCTCGAGCAAAGCTTACGGTCGTGGTTGAAGATAAATCGTTTCAAAAACAACAATAAAACGTAAAAAGAATATGAAAGCATTATATCAAAGTCCAAAGACAGACATTATCTCTATCTCTCTGCAGCACATGATTGCCTTGAGCGATGTGGATTTGGATGGCGTCCCTGGGACTGACGCAACTGAAGGCAACCTGAGCCGTCGCCGTCGCCGCCACTCAAGGGACGAATGGGAAGACGAGGAAGAAGAGGACTTCTAACCCGCCTCTCACTCTCTGACACTATGGCCTGCTATCCGCAAGGGTGGCGGGCCTTTTCTGTTACGTTAAGTTATTGTAAAAAATGGGTAATTTTTGGCGTTTTGTTATCTTTTTACTACCTTTGCAAACCGAATTGTAGCTACAAATGAGGAAAAAGACATTTAGAACACTGCTGGCTGTGCTGCTGCTTGGCTGCACAGTGGTTTGCGTGACACCTTTGTGGGGTCAGAATGTGGACACGACGACCGATGTGCTGACGGCGGCAGACGCGCTGACGGCATCCGACTCGCTGCTGATGACAGAGCTGTCGGAGGAGCTGCCGTCGCCCGAGGACCTGCTGAGTGAGGAGATCATTGCACAGCAGCAACAACAGACTGACGGCGGGAATGGCCTGCACGACCAGTTGAAGTCGAAGTTCGTGGAAGGCTCGGCAAGCTTTATGTCGTTAGTGGCGATAGTGCTGGTGCTGGGTCTGGCGCTCTGCATTGAGCGCATCATCTACCTGACGCTGGCAGAGGTGAACGCCAAGAAGCTGCTGGCCGACGTGGAGAAGAAGGTGGAGGCCGACGACATGGAGGGCGCCAAGACGCTGTGCCGCGATACCCGCGGGCCTGTGGCAAGCATCTGCTATCAGGGGCTGCTGCATGCCGACGAGGATATGGCTTCGGTGGAGCGCAACATCGTGAACTATGGCATGGTGCAGTCGGGCAACCTGGAGAAGGGCTGTTCGTGGATCAGACTGTTCATCGCCATGGCGCCGTCACTGGGATTCCTCGGCACCGTCATCGGCATGGTGATTGCCTTCGACCAGATTCAGGAGCAGGGCGACATCAGCCCGACCATCGTGGCCGAAGGCATGAAGGTGGCGCTCATCACTACCATCTTCGGCATCATCGTGGCCTTGGTGCTCCAGGTGTTCTACAACTTCATCCTGTCGAAGATTGAACGGCTGACCAGCCAGATGGAGGAGTCGGCCATCACGCTGCTCGACATGCTGATGAAGCGCAAGCTGAGGAACAATAACCGTTGAACAATAACCAATAAGCGTTAGTGATGGATTCGCCGCTGTTTATCGACATCGTGCTTTACACAATCTACGTGCTGCTGGCCGCCGCAGTGCTGCTGACGGCGTGGTCGGTGGTGCGGGGATTTCGCAGGAGCGGAGGTGTGAAGGTGCAGGGATGCGAGAATGGTGTGCCCGTGCGTCGCATTGCATGGCTGACGGCGGGTGTGCTGGTGGTGACACTGGCGGTGACGTGGCTCACGGCAAGCACGCAGCCGCTGAACATCAACGGCAAAACATACGCCAACGCCTTCTGGCTGCGCATCAGCGACATGCTCATCAACACCGCTCTGGTGCTGGTGGTGATTGTGTCAATAGCTGTCATTTATTCAATACTTAGATCCCAATGCTCAAACCTCAAGTCTAAATAATGTTCAGAAGAAGAAACAAAAGGGAAGTGCCGCAATTAAACACGACGTCAACAGCCGACATCTCGTTCATGCTGCTGATTTTCTTCCTCGTGACTTCTTCGATGGACACCGACAAGGGACTCACCAGTCAGATGCCGCCGCCCGAAGACAGCACCGAGCAGCAGGATCAGGAGGTGAAGAAACGCAACGTGATGGAGCTGCAGCTTGATGCCGACGATGTGCTGACCTGCAACGGCGAGGCCATCAGTGCCGACGAACTGACGAAACGCGTGGAGGACTTCGTGGCCAACGTGAGCGATGCCGCCGAACTGCCCGAGAAGAGCGAACGCGAGGTGCACTTGCTGGGGCGCTGCCGCGTGAGCGACCGGCATATCATCACCATCGAGGCCGACCGCCAGACAACGTATAATGCATATTTCGAGATGCAGAATGCCATTGCCCGCGGCTACAACAACCTGCGCGACCGTTTGGCGAAAAGCCGCTTCGGCCATGTGTTTGCTTCCTGTTCGCAGGAGGAGCGCGATGCTGTGACAATGGTCTATCCGAAGAGAATATCGGAGCTGAGAAGTGAGAGGTAAATAAAATGAGGAACAGATACTTTGCAAGAAACAGTGAAGACCGCGACGTGCCGATGCTGAACACATCGTCGCTGCCCGACCTTATCTTCACTGTGCTGTTCTTCTTCATGATTGTGACGCACATGAGGGATGTAGACCTGAAGGTGCGCTACGAGGTGCCGCAGGGCACGGAGATACAGAAGCTGGGACACAAGGCCAGTGTAGTGCACATCTACGTGGGACGCCGTATGGATGCTGTGGCAGGTGCCGACGATGAGTTCTTCATCCAGCTGAACAATGATGTGGCGACGATTGACGACATTCAGGCATTCATCGACAGTGAGCGCAGCCGAATGAACAGCGAAGACCAGGGACGGCTGACAGTGAGCATCAAGGCCGACCGCGACGTTCCGATGGGCCTCATCAGCGACATTAAGTACGCTCTTCAGCAGAACTATGCCCTGCGCATCAATTACTCAGCCACAGAGAAACCGGCAGCCAATATAATAAACGTTAAACGATAAGCTATAAAAATAATAACCCTTAAGTATTAACCTATAAAAAACAAGCAGGAAAATGGCAAACCAGAAACTTGACAAGTTAGACAAGCAGATTCTGAGAATGATTTCCGTGGATGCCCGAGTCCCGTTCCTTGAAGTAGCCCGCACATGCAACGTCAGCGGCGCCGCCATTCATCAACGCATTCAGAAGCTGTACAACATGGGCGTGCTGAAAGGCTCGCAGTTTATTATCGAACCCGAGAAAATCGGCTACGAAACGTGTGCCTTCATCGGCCTGAACCTGAAGAATCCCGAGACCTTCGACGATGTGGTGGAACAGCTGAAGAAGATGCCAGAGGTGGTGGAATGTCACTACACTACCGGCAACTACGACCTGTTCATCAAGATTTATGCGCAGAACAATCACCATCTGCTTAACATCATCCACGACCAGCTGCAGCCCTTGGGTCTGGCTCGCTCAGAGACGATCATCTCGTTCCATACGGCCATCGACCGCGCTCTGCCCGCCACCAGATTCCCAGGCGAGGAATAAAAGAAATGGGAAGAGCAAATAATCATCTCGTCATCATGGCCGGAGGCGTTGGAAGCCGCTTCTGGCCTATGAGTACCGAGGAACGCCCGAAGCAGTTCATCGATGTGCTGGGAACGGGGCGCACGTTGCTGCAGCTCACTGTGGAGCGCTTCGGCCAACTGGTGCCTGCCGAGAACGTGTGGGTGGTGACCAACAAGAAATATGCCGACATCGTCAGCGAGCAGTTGCCCGACATGCCGCGGGGAAACATCCTCTGCGAGCCCTGCCGCAGGAACACGGCACCCTGCATAGCCTACGTCAGCTGGCGCATCAAGTCGAAGGACCCGAAGGCCAACATCGTCGTCACGCCCAGCGACCACATTGTGACCAATGTGCAGGAGTTTCAGCGCGTCATCACCGACTGCATGGCCTTTACTGCCGACAGCGATGCCATCGTCACCCTCGGCATGAAGCCCACACGGCCTGAGACGGGCTACGGCTACATACAGGCCGACCTGTCGGCGCCGTCGCTGCGCAACAAGGGCATTTTCCATGTTGACTCCTTCCGCGAGAAACCCGACCTGCAGACGGCCGAGCAGTATATCAAGAAGAACAACTACTTCTGGAACGCCGGCATCTTCATCTGGAACGTGTCGACCATCGTCAACGCCTTCCGCGTCTACCAGCCGCGCATGGCGAAGCTCTTCGAGTCGCTGCTGCCCATCTACGGCACGCCTGAGGAGCAGGAGGTCATCAACGAGCAGTTCCCCAAGTGTGAGAACATCTCGGTGGACTATGCCATCATGGAGAAGGCAGAGGAAATCTTCGTCTGTCCTGCCGATTTCGGCTGGAGCGACCTGGGCACATGGGGCTCGCTGCTCACGCAGTCGAAGCGCGACCTCTACGGCAATGCCCTCATTGGCGAGAACATCTCACTCTTCGAGAGCCGTGGCTGTATCGTGCACACCACGCAGGAGAAGAAAGTTGTAATTCAGGGTCTCGACGGCTATATCGTGGCCGAGAACGATGACACATTATTAATTTGTAAGCTGTCGGAAGAACAGCGCATCAAGCAGTTCTCGGGAGTATCCTAAGGTCAGGGGACTTAGAGTTCGCCCACATCTACCAGTCCGTTGACCACCGCATAGATGATAATGTCTACCAGCGAGCGGGCACCCAGTTTCTCCATGATGTTTTTCCGGTGGGTGATGACTGTGGTGGTGCTGATGTTCAGTTGGTCGGCTATTTCTTTATTGATGCGCCCTTTGGCCAACAGAATGGTCACCTCTGTCTCGCGGGGTGAAAGGATGGTGGCGTTTGCCTGGGGAGGTATATAGCTGGGATGCTGGCTCATGGAGCGGTGTCCTTGGCTGTGCAACGACATGATGGATTTGACAAGCATCTTCTCGCTCTGACATACGTTGAGGGTGGGCACACCCTGAATCTGCATGTCGCCGTTGACCAGCACAATTGACTGGTGTGCGTTGTTGCGGAAGAAAGCAGTATGCTCGAAGTAGATGCGCGAAGCGATGAAATAGTGTGCAAACTGTCCGTTGTCGGCAGCTTTCAGCTCTTCGAATGTACCAAATGTCTTGATCTCAACCGAAGGAATCATCTCTGTCAGTATCTTTTCCAGACCGATGGCTGACAGTATGTTGGGGTCTGCAATGGCGAGCGTAGCGCTTTGTCTGTTCATATTTGTCTTGTGTTTGCGCTGCAAAGGTACTACTTTTTTGTCAATTATCAATGCTGTCGGCCCGTTTTTCCTTATAAATGAGGATTGTGCGGCTCGGAAAAACTCCTTACCTTTGCAGCCGCAAAACGGAATTATTATAATGACTATGATAAAGAAACTCTTGACTCTCTCACTCTGCATGATGCAGATAATGAGCCTAAATGCCGAGGAAGTGGCAGACACCAGCCGTGTCGTAGATCTTGACGAGGTGATAGTGGTGGCGCAGCCCAAGGACCTGCACCTGCTGCGCCAGCAGCCTATGAGCAGCACGCTTTTCTCGTCGGCAGAACTGAAGATGCTGAATGTGCGTGACCTGCGCGACGCATCGCAGTTTGTACCCTCGTTCACAATGCCTGTCTATGGCTCGCGCTATACTTCTTCCATGTATGTGCGCGGCATCGGCTCGCGTGTAAACAGTCCCGCCGTGGGGCTTTACATCGACAATGTGCCCGTTGTGAACAAGTCGATGCTGAACTTCCACACCTACGAGCTGAGCCGCATCGACGTGCTGCGCGGCCCGCAGGGAACGCTCTACGGGCAGAATGCCGAGGGCGGACTGGTGCGTATGTATACCCGCTCTCCGCTGACTTATCAGGGGACCGACGTCAACCTCTCCTTTGGCACAGGCCTCTATCGCAAGGCTGAAGTGGCCCACTACCAGAAGGTGAGTGACCAGCTGGGCTTCTCGCTGGCGGGCTTCTATCAGGGACAGCAGGGTTTCTTCGACAACAGCACCACAGGCGACCATGCCGGCAAGGCAGACGAGGCAGGCGGCCGTATCCGCCTGCAGTGGCAGCCCACCGAACGTTTGCAGCTCGACCTACAGTCGGACTATCAGTACACCAAGCAGAATGGCTTTGCCTACGGTGAGATGAGCCTGACCGATGCCACTACCATCGACCCCTACAGCAACCGTCAGGGCAATTACAAGCGCCACATGCTGACGGCAGGCCTGGCACTGAACTACCGTGCCGACTGGGCCGATGTGAACTATACGGCCTCATGGCAGTATCTGAACGACGACATGCTGATGGACATCGACTATCGTCCCGAGGACTATATGCACTTGGAGCAGGCACAGCTGCAGAACGCCCTGACGCAGGAACTGACGCTCAAGGGCCGTAATACAGGCATCTGGCACTGGACCGCTGGCGCCTTCTTTTCCTATCAGGCACTGAAGACCATCGCTCCTGTCTATTTCGACAGCGAGATGAACAACTACCTCTCGCAAATGATTCAGGACTATGCCTACTATGGCATGTTGAACTCGATGGCAAAGCGCATGGGCCAGCAGGCTGCTGCCGCCATGATTGAGCGGGCTGGCGGCTGCCACATCCGTCTCGATATGAAGACCATTCCCGGACATTTCCGCACTCCGCAGAGCAACCTGGGCATCTTCCACCAGTCGGACATCGACATCACCGACCGTCTTACTGCTACGCTCGGCCTGCGCTACGACCGCTCACATACCTCCATCGACTATTTTACCCTGGGTGCCATGCATCTGGACGAAAACGTGATGGGCACGCATGTAGAAGCCAACGTCATCTCACAGCTGCAGCAGGAAGAGAAGGCCGACTTCAACCAGTGGCTGCCCAAGCTGGGACTGACCTACCGCATCGACGGTAAGGGTAGCAATGTCTATGCGCTGGTGGCCAAAGGCTATCGTGCCGGTGGCTTCAATATTCAGATGTTCAGCGACATTCTGCAGACCGAATTGCAGAGCGTGGCACAGTCGGCTCGTGGCGACATGGAGATAGAACATAGCGACGCTGACTATCAGAATATGCGCGAGACCATCAGCTTCAAGCCTGAAGAAAGCTGGAACTATGAGTTCGGCACCCATCTGAACCTTTTTGACTCGAAACTGCAGCTCGACCTCGCCGGCTTCTATATGCAGATTCGCAACCAGCAACTTTCGGTGATGGCTGGCAACTATGGCTTTGGCCGTGCAATGGTGAATGCTGGAAAAAGCTACAGCTGCGGCGTGGAGGCCTCGTTGCGTGGCAGTGCCTTCGACGACCATCTGACGTGGGGTCTGAACTACGGCTATACCCACGCTGCCTTCAAGGAATATACCGACAGTATCACGGGCGAGAGCGGACAACTGGAGGAAGTAAGCTACAACAAGAAGCACGTTCCCTTTGTGCCGGAGCATACGGTGGCTGCTCACGCCGATTATCGCATTGACTTCGGCGGCACACTGAAGTCGCTGACCTTTGGCGCCAATGTCTCTATGCGTGGAAAGACTTACTGGGACAATGCCAACCTCTACGCTCAGGATTTATATGCCGTTCTCGGTGCACATGCCGATGCCGACTTCGGCCTTGTCTCCGTGAGTCTGTGGGGCCGCAACCTGACCGACACAAACTACAATACATTTGCTATCGAAAGCCCCATGGCGGGCACGCTGAAGTATTTTGCCCAGCAGGGCAACCCCTTGCAGGTTGGTCTCGACCTTCGCCTGCATTTCTAACACAGGAATAGGGAAGAGATTGCCCTGAGAGATATTTAATGACGGCTATGAAAAAGATTGTGTTTTTAATCGCCCTGACCGTGCTGGCCTTTACAGGCTGTGCCACCCAGCAGCGAGCGGAGAAGAGAGAACAGATGCGCAAGGCTGTGGCCGAGGCTGTGGCCAAGCGGCAACTGCACATCGACATCATGTCGATGAACACGATGAGGTATGGGGCACGCACAGTGTCGCCCGACTTTTTCCTTGAGCTGCGTGGCGACACATTGCATAGTTATCTGCCTTATCTGGGGCAGGCACATCAGGCTCCTATGCTGACGCCTTCACAGGGACTGAACTTCGAGACCACCGTACAAGCCCTGCGCGAGAGCCGTCCCAAGTCGCACCTCACACGCATTGAGATGGATGTAAGGACCATTGAAGATTTCTATCAGTATGTCGTAGAATTGTTCGATACAGGAAAGACATGCATTCACGTAACTTCCATGCATCGCGATCCAATCAGTTTTGATGGCGAGCTGATTCCAGAGCCGTAGGTAGGGATGAGGCCTGCCCTCCCAGCAACTGCTTCACCTTGTTTTCTAAGTCGCTGTTGGCAAGATTGCGTGCAACGATGTTGCCCTGTTTGTCGCTGATGATGTTGGCGGGCAGGGTGGCAATGCCAAGCTGAGCCAGCAGGGGCGACTGAAACATCATACTGTCGCAGACATTGGGCCAAGTAATACTGTCGCGTTCCAAGATGCCTTCGCCCTCCGAAGGGGCATCGTCGACGCAGATGCTGACAATCTTCAGCCGCCGCTCAGGAAAAATCTTCTGCAGGTTTTTCAGCGAGCGCATTGGTGAATGTGAATCAAAGGACCAAGTGGCCCAGACCAGGATGACGTTCACGTCTGACCTTAGCTTTGTATTTGAAATTGTATCACCGTTGGTGCTAATGGCCGTGAACTCAGGCAGCTGACCGTCGGCGGTATAGTTTTTCAGTGCTTCGAGCTGTGTCAGCAGGCGTGCCACGTGCTGGTCGTAGGGCAGCTTGTTGCGCAGTTTCTCACAGAGCGTGTAGGCTTTGGCGTAGTCGGGTGTGAGTGACTGCAGAAAATATTTTTGAAGCAGATAGAGGCTGACGGGCGATTCGGGATGCTCGTTGATGACTTTCTCGGCCTCTGCCTCTGCCTCTGGCGGCGTCATCTCGTTGGTTTTCAGGCGGAAAGCAGTCATTAGCTCGTTGTCGGGCGTACCCTTCAGCTCTGTGTCGCGCAGATGCGATGCGTCGCCTTCCATCGTCACTTCACCGCCAGGTGTGGCGAAGACGGGAATCTCGCTGTAGTTGGGAAAGATGATTGACAGCGTGAGCGTGTCGGTGAGCTGACGCTTGTAGACGAAGCGTCCGTCGTTGACGGCGATGGTGTCTTTCTCGCCGGTGTAGTAGTCGTAGATGTAGAACTCGCCCTGGTTCAGGTTCTTGAACTGGGCCTCCAGCGTAAACTGGTCATTCTGCTTGCTGCATGAGGATGCAACAAGCAGAATGAGAAAGAATAATATGTATTTACTTCTGGACATTCTTCAGTTCCAGGTCCTTGGCAGCATAGGCGGCGAGAGACGGGTCTTTAGCCACAGCCGTAGCCAGAGCCTGTGCAGCAGCGGCGTTGTTGCCCGTGCGTGCATTGAGGATGGCCTTCAGGTAGTCGGTGGTAGCGTCGGCATTGCGTACGTTAGCCAGCGTCTGGGCAGCAGCCTGATAGTTCTTGTTCAGAATCTGTGCCAGAGCGGCAGAGTTGGTGGGCAGTTTGCCGAAGTCCTCTTCAGCCTGGGCGTAGAGACCCTGTGCCAGATGCAGGTTGCCCAGCACCTCGTTCAGGCCGTTGGCGCCGGTAGCCTTCGAGATGAGCTCCTCAGCATACTGTATTTCACCCTGCTGCAGGGCAATGAGTCCCATGTTAGCGCTGGTTTCGGGCAATGTCTTGTCAACGACGTATGCCTTCTCCAACCAGCCGGCAGCATCCTGGTAGTTGCCCTTGGCATATTCTATGAAGGCAACATTGTTGTATGCGCGGGCATCTTTGCTGTACAGCTGTGCAGCCTTGCGATAAGCATTCTCAGCCTGGTCCTGGTTGTCGTAGAGTGTAGCGGCATAGAGCAGTTCCTCGACGCTGAGCTTGCTGGCGTCGGTAGCCAGCTGCTCCTTGATCTGCTCGTCGCTACGGCCCACAACGTCGTAGTTGATGGTCATGCGGGCACGGCGCAGCTGGGGCAGGATGCCGTCGGCCAGCTCGCGGAAGGCGCTGCTGATGTTCTTGATCTGCTGCTCGCGTTCCTCAGGATCCTGATACATCGACAGGACACGCAGGATGACTTCCTTGTCCTGGATGTTTGAAGCGCTGACCAGTTCCTGGAATCCTTCCCAGTCCTCGGCGGTGTACTTCGTGTCCAGCGGAGCACTGGCTTTGGCCTTCTTCATCTCCTGCTTCACGTAGTTGGCGGCAACGTCCTGACGCTGTCCGGCCAGGCGCTCATTGATATTGTAGCCACCGTCGGGCGATGCATAGGCCGACACCTCCACGCCGTCGATTACCAGCGACTCCTGGTCGGCAGCAATCTGGTTGAGCAGGCGTACAAACTCCTGCACGCTGTTGTTCTGCAGCTCCGAGCGGCGCAGGTTGGCCTGACCGATGAGGAACTTTACGTTGGCCTCCTGCTGCTGGTTGATGATGCGCTGGAAACCGTCGAGTGCGCGTGCGGGCTGTGCAGTAGCCAGTGTGCGCTTGTAGAGCTCGCTGGTGGCGATGACGCCGTCGGCCACTTTCACCTCGGGCACTTTCACCGTCTTGTTGCCCACTTTGGCATTGAAGGTGAGGAAGAGTTCGCTCTGCTCCATTTCAGGCTGGTAGGCGAAGGTGCTCTTCATGGCATAGCGGCCGCCCACGCGGTAGGAGATGGTCTGGTCGTTGCCGCGCACCTTCTCACCCTGGAATGTGGCAGGCTGGCCCTTCACGGTCTGCTGGCTGTTGGCCGTGCGGAAGCGAAGCTCAGGCGTCACGGTGACGACGGCCTTCTTCTTCATGTAGTTCTCGGGGAACACGCCGTTGATGGTAGCGGCCACCTGTCCGGCCTGTGTCTCAAGAGGATTTGGCGTGACAGTGAAGTTGTCTGACGAGAGAGCACCGAGCTTTCCCGAGCACGATGTCAGCAGTATGGCAGCTGCCTTTGAATGTATTGTTCTCTTCGTAGCTTTGTGCAAAGGTACACATTATTATTATTATCGCGCGTGTGAGCGACGGAATTTTTGGTTTTATTAAGTATTTATGGTGTTTTCTTTGCGAAGAAGCCGATGCGGTGGTTGCGGCCTTTGCGGCCGAGCGAGCGCAGCTGGTAGATGCCGTCGGGCAGGTGGGCTATGTCGAGCCTGTCGGTGTAGGGGAAGATGCCGACGGGCTGTCCGCTGAGCGTCTCCACAATGACGAAGTCGGCGTCCAGCGTCTGTCCCTTGTCGGGCAGGGCGATGGGGCGGCCGTCGCTCTTGGCAATGAGCGGCGTGTCGTATTCCGGACCGGCATTGAGCAGCAGCTGTGCGGCAGGGCTCTCCTGCCCGTAGCGGTCCATTGCCGTCACGGCGTAGTTCAGGCCTGCGCTTGGCACGATGAGCGACGTTTCTGTGCGGCGTGCAGCCACGAGGTTTTCGGCCTTGCTGATGTCTACGGGATAGTCTTTCGAGGCATAGACGTTGTACAGCAGATAGTTGGCCTGGCTGCGGTCAGTGGCGCCGCTCCACACCAGGCGCTGTCCGTCTAAGGCTATCTGCGTAGGAGCCGTCGGCGACAGTCTGTTCTCCCACGTCATCGGCGGCACCAATGCCGGTGTGGCGTCAAAGCGCTTGCCCAGGTCGTAGACGCCTTTTATGTTGTCGGTGAAAAATTTTGAGCGGAAGTAGCAGTGTCCCAGACCCACTTGGCGCGTGACGCTGAGCTGGCGTTCCACCTGGTCCAGGCTCCACTCCCTCCCTTCGCGCGGGTCGAGGAAATAGATGCCCAGCCCCGACACCACCGTGCGTCCGTAGGAGCGTTCCTGCCAGTCGATGGCAAAGGGGTAGAAGATGTCGCCCTGGAAGTACATCATCGGGTAGAGCTGGTCCATCAGTCCTGTGCGCAGCCACTCCTGTGCCTCCTGGCACACGGCGTCGCGGGCGTTCCAGCCACCGGCGCGGTAGCGCGTCAGGTCGGCGTACTTGCCGATGGGCGAGCACGACATCTTCACCCACGGCTTCTCCTGCTTCACGGCGTCGTGGATGGCCCGTGCGATGGCGGTGATGTTGCGGCGCCCTTGCGCGCGCGATACCTTTATCTTCCACTGCTCGGGGTAGCGGATGTAGTCGAGGTGGATGCCGTCGACGTCGTATTTTCTCACTATCTCGCGGCAGATGCTGGCCAGATAGGTGCCCGTCTGCGGGTTTTCGGGGTCCATGAAAGCTTCGTCGCCGATGCGTTTCACCAATTCAGGGCGTTTCTTGCGCAGCTCTTGGGCGCCAATCTTGTTCCATTTCCCAATAGGAATGGTCACCACCCAGGCGTGACACTCCATGCCGCGGCGGTGACACTCGTCGATGCAGAACTGCAGGGGGTCGTAGGCGGGAGCCTTGCCCGGAGTGCCCGTAAAGCCTCCCTCCCACGGCTCCATTTGTGAGGGGTAGATCGTGGTGGCGCGCACGCGAGCCTGCACCAGCACCGTGTTGATGCCTGCCTGCTGCAGCTGGTCGAGTGTGCGCAGCAGGTCGCTCTGCTGTTGCTGCTGGTTGGTGGTGCGGGGCCAGTCGAGTCCCATCACGACGGTGAGCCACACGGCCCTGACTTCATGTTTCGGCATCGGCGTGTCGTCCCAGGGCAGGGTGGGGGACACCTGTCCTGTGGCGTTTGCCGCACCAAGGAATATGAGCAGTGTAAGAAGAAAAAGCTTCATCGTTTTGTTCTCGTAATTGCAATTTGGGTACAAAGGTACAAATTAGCGGCTGGAAAACCAAGGGAAAACTTGTTTTTCTTCGTTGTCCCCCCCATTCATCCCAGAACATAATGCTTCTGGCTCCTTTGCCCGCGGCTGGTGATGCCCGATGAGGGGTCGAGGGCCAGCTGGCGCAGCTCTTGGCAGGCCGTTGTCCGCGAGAGCCCCGTCAGCCGCACATAGTCGCCCACCCTCATCAGCAAGTTCTCATGCAGGTAGTCGCGGGCCCTGCCGATGCGCTCCTCCAGTGTCAGTTCCGATCGCTTGATGCGGCTCACGCCGCCCCGCTCCAGCATACATCTATGGTGCGTGCTCCTGACGAGGGCTTTGTCGGCCCTGTAGGCCACGCCCGTCACTTGGATGCTCTGTGCGTTGTGGCTCGGCTCTCCTGGCTCGAAGGTGTCCTGCTCAGCGTCGGCCCTCATACCCAGCTTCGCATAGAAGGTGCCGATGCCGTCGAGCTTCACCGAGAATCCCTCTGCCATACACAACGCCAGCTTCTCGCCCACCAGCGACATGACGCCGATGATCTGGCTCGCGTTCATGTTGCCCTCGCGTGCGCACTGATTCACAAACTCCTCGAAATTCTTCCGGCGCAGCTCCATCTTGTAGCAGGCCTGCGTCTTGCCCGTACCGTTCAGGTCGGGAATCTCCTTTTTGATATACTTTGCGTTCATGTTTTTTGTTTAGGATAATCATATAACTTTTTGGTGTTCACGCTGCAAAAATAAGCAAACAGGCTTGATTAGTTAAGACGATGCCTTGGTTTTAACAATCAATGTCATAGTTTTAACGTTCAATGTCATTGTTTTATCAAACATTGTCGTTGTTTTTATTTTTTTTGCGGTGAATGAAGATTATTTCAAATAAAGTTGTATCTTTGCAGTCGCAAAGTGATTTTATGGTAAAAACGAAGAGAAAACAATGATTACTTTTGTGGTGAGTCTTGTGGCTCTGGTTTTAGGCTATTTCGTGTATGGCCGTTTCGTTGAGCGAGTCTTCGGCCCTGACGACAGACCCACGCCTGCTGTGGCTAAGGCCGATGGTGTAGACTTCATGGTGCTGCCCGGCTGGAAGATTTTCATGATTCAGTTTCTGAACATTGCCGGCACTGGCCCCATTTTCGGTGCTATCATGGGTGCAATGTTCGGTCCTGCCGCCTATCTGTGGATTGTGCTGGGATGCATCTTCGCCGGCGCCACTCACGACTATCTGAGCGGTATGCTCAGCGTGCGCAACGGCGGCATCAACCAGCCGGAAATCATCGGCCGTTTCCTTGGCAAGACAACGAAGCAGGTGATGCTGGTGTTTTCAGTATTCTTGTTGATGATGGTGGGCACCGTCTTCGTGTTCAGTCCGGCAAAGATTCTGGGCGACATGTGGGAGCCGTCCTTCGTCACTGAGAGTGTCGGCCAGTACACGTTCTGGATTGTGATTATCTTCATCTATTACCTGATAGCCACGTTGATGCCTATCGACAAAATCATCGGACGTTTCTACCCGCTGTTTGCTTTCTCGCTGCTTTTCATGGCCGCTGCCCTGCTGGTGATGCTGTGCGTGAAATGGCCGGACATTCCGGAGCTGTGGGAGGGTCTTCCCTGTGAGGCATTCGATGCCAGGAGCGTCTTCCCCTGTCTGTTTATCACCATCGCCTGTGGAGCCATAAGTGGTTTCCATGCTACGCAGAGCCCGCTGATGGCCCGCTGCATGAAGAGTGAGAAGCAGGGCCGTCCCATCTTCTACGGAGCCATGATTACTGAGGGTGTTGTGGCACTCATCTGGGCCACGGTGGCCATGTTCTTCTTCTACGACCAGCCTGAGGCCGGTTACCTGACAATAGAAAAGGGACGGATAGTGGCTGAAAACGGCCTCGTCGGTCCTGTGAAGGATGCGCCTACCATCGTCACCCTCATCAGCAAGGACTGGCTGCTCACCTTTGGCGGCATCCTCGCTCTGCTGGGCGTGGTGGCAGCACCCATCACCAGCGGCGACACGGCTCTGCGCTCGGCGCGTCTCATCATTGCCGACTTCGTGCATCTGGAGCAGCGCACCATTCGCAAGCGCCTGTATATCTGTGTACCCATGTTTGCTGCGGTCATCGCATTGCTGGTATGGCAAATGGGAGATGCAAAGGGTTTCAACATGATATGGAGCTGGTTTGGCTGGAGCAACCAGACGCTCTCCGTGTTTATGCTTTGGGCCATCACCGTCTATCTGGTGCAGCAGAAGAAGCCCTATGTCATCACGCTCATACCGGCGCTGTTTATGACGGTGGTGTGTACTACTTATCTCATCACCCAGCAGCTGTTCTCTCTCGACACGATGTGGACAACAGGCATTGCCATCGCAACACTGATTATTTCAGCCATCTTGTTCTTTCGTTGGTATAACAATTATAAACAATCAAAATAAAAAACGACAATGAAGAAACTGTTTCTTACGCTGCTCTGCGCTGTCTGCGCACTGGCAGTCAATGCACAGACCTACACAAACAAAACCTATCAGGACCGTCCGCCCTTTGGCGAGGGGAAATTCTACTTGGCCACAGGCTTCTCGGGGCTTGACCTGCGCTTCAATGATCTGGAGAAGTGGAATCTCGACGTCTCGGCAAAGGCAGGCTATCTGTTCCAGGACAACTGGATGGTGCTGGCTCAGGCAGGCTATGACTGGCATCAGAAGGCCGACAATGCCTTTAGCGCCGGTGCAGGACTTCGCTATTACATTGAGCAGAACGGTCTTTTCGTGGGCCTGGGCGCCAACTATGTGCACAAGTCGCACGGCTATGACGACCTGATGCCGAACATCAATCTGGGCTATGCCTTCTTCCTCAACCGCACCGTCACCATCGAGCCGGAAGTCTACTACAACCAGAGCCTGAAGGACCACGGCGACTATAGCGGCTTCGGTTTCCGCATCGGCTTTGGCATCTACTTCGAGTAGGCAATACCAATAACCGTTAACCAATAACCGTTAATCAATAACCGTTAACCAATAACCAATAACCGTTTTTATGTTGAGTGCAGAAGAATTAGTCGACAGATTGATTGACTTGTCGTTTGCCGAGGACATCGGCGACGGCGACCATACCACGTTGTGCTGTATCCCCGAGGACGCTATGGGCCGTTCACACCTGCTTATCAAGGAGGACGGCATCCTGGCTGGCATCGAGATTGCCAAAGAAGTGTTCCGCCGCTTCGATCCTGAGATGCAGGTGGAGGTGCTTATGCAGGACGGCACGAAGGTGAAGAAGGGCGACATCGCCATGATTGTGACGGGTCGTGTGCGCTCGCTGCTGCAGACAGAACGCCTGATGCTGAACATCATGCAGCGCATGAGCGGCATCGCCACGATGACGGCACGCTATGTGGAGCGTCTCGAAGGCACCGGCACTCGTGTGCTCGACACCCGCAAGACCACGCCCGGCATGCGCATACTGGAGAAACAGGCCGTGAAGATTGGCGGAGGCTGCAACCACCGCATCGGACTTTTCGACATGATTCTGCTGAAGGATAATCACGTTGACTTTGCCGGTGGCATCGTCAATGCCATCGACCGTTGTCATGCTTATCTGAAGGAGAAAGGCCTCGACCTGAAGATTGAGATTGAGGTCAGAAACTTCGACGAACTGCAGCAGGTGCTCGACCACGGCGGGGTAGACCGCATCATGCTTGACAATTTCACAGTGCCTGACACGAAGAAGGCCGTCGACCTCATCGGTCACCGCTATGAGACGGAATCCAGCGGCGGCATCACCTTCGACACCATCCGTTCCTACGCCGAGCAGGGTGTCGACTTCATCTCCGTCGGCGCACTGACACACAGCGTAAAAGGCCTCGATATGAGTTTCAAGGCCTGCTAATTGACATCTTTAAAATCTTTGTAAAAACCTTATACTATGAAAAAGCTACTAACTGTTTTGATGGGGGCATTTTTGGCCCTGAGCGTTTCTGCACAGCAGGTGCAGCCGTTACAAACCGTTGTGCCTGAGCGTCCGGCTGGACAACAGGACGTCCTTCAGCTCACCGCACCTCCAATGAAGGTGGTGCGCGTGGGATTCATTGGCTTGGGCATGCGAGGCCCGGGCGCCGTGGAGCGCTTTGCCCAGATTGAGGGCACCGACGTGAAGGGACTCTGCGACGTGGAGGCCGACCGCGTAGAGGCCTGCCAGAAACTCTTGGAGAAGCACGGCCGTCAGCGTGCCACTGCCTACAGCGGCTCAACGGAGGCTTATAAGAAGATGTGCGAGCGCAACGACATTGACCTCATCTACATCGCTACCGACTGGGTGCACCACGTGCCTCTGGCTCTCTATGCAATGGAGCACGGCAAGCATGTAGCCATTGAGGTGCCCGCAGCCATGAACCTGGAGGAGATTTGGCAGCTCATCAACACCTCGGAGCGCACCCGCAAACACTGCATGATGCTGGAGAACTGCGTCTACGACTTCTTCGAGCTGGCTGCGCTGAACATGGCGCAGCAGGGCCTTTTTGGTGAGGTGCTGCATGTGGAGGGCTCCTATCTGCACAACCTCGACGACTTCTGGTCGGCCTATTGGAACAACTGGCGACTGGACTTCAACGCCAAGTATCGCGGCGACGTCTATCCTACGCACGGCATCGGTCCCGACTGTCAGGTGCTGAACATCCACCGCGGCGACCGTATGGACTATCTCGTGGCAATGGATACCAAACCTTACAACGGCCCCAAGGTGGTGAAAAAGCTGACGGGCAAGGACTGTCCCGACTTCCAGAACGGCGACCAGACGTCGACGCTCATACGCACAGTCAAGGGCAAGACCATGCTCATTCAGCACAACGTGCTGACGCCGCGTCCCTACAGCCGCATGTTCCAAGTGGTGGGCAGCGACGGCTACGCCAGCAAGTATCCTGTCAACCAGCTGCTTTTCCGTCAGGAGATGCTAAGCAATGACGATGTGCCCGACCATGAGAATCTCGACGCCCATTCGCCTCTGCCCAGCGCCGCTTGTCAGGAAATGCTGCACAAGTATCTGCCGACCTTCGTCAAGGAGCTTGAGGAAACCGCCAAGAAGGTGGGCGGCCACGGCGGCATGGACTTCATCATGGACTACCGCCTCATCTACTGTCTGCAGAACGGCTTGCCGCTCGACATGGACGTTTACGACATGGCAGAGTGGTGCTGCTTAGGAGAGCTGACACGCATCTCGATGGAGAACAACTCTGCTCCTGTGGCTATTCCCGACTTCACACGTGGTGCCTGGAATCGCATCGATGGCTTCCGTTATGCTTTTAAGAAATGAGCAGAGAGGATTTGTTTGACGTCATCCGCCAGTTCCGGCTGGATGGCACTCCACAGGAAGTGAAGCCTTTGGGCAACGGTCTCATCAACGATACCTATATAGTGAAGACGGTTGAGGCCGAGGCTCCCGACTATGTGCTGCAGCGCATCAATCATGCCATCTTCACCGATGTGGAGCTGTTGCAGCATAACATCGAGGCTGTCACTCATCATCTGCGCCGCAAGCTCGAGGAAGAGGGCTGCACCGACATCAGCCGCCGTGTGCTGCAGTTTGTCAGCGTATCCAGCGGAAAGACTTATTACTTCGACGGCCAGAGCTACTGGCGCATGTGTGTCTTTATTTCTGACTCGGTGACATTAAGCGAAGTCACGCCTGCCACTTCCTATGATGCAGGTCGCGCCTTCGGCCATTTCGAGCAGCAGCTGACCGACCTGCCCGAGACGCTGGGGGAGACCATTCCCGACTTCCATAATATGGAGTTGCGCTTGCGTCAGCTGCGTGATGCCGTCGATGCCGATGCCGCTGGACGCGTGGCTACTGTCAAGGACGAACTGGCGCTCATAGAGCAATATGCCGACGAGATGTGTCAGGCAGAACGACTCTATCGTCAGGGCTTGCTGCCCAAACGCATCTGCCACTGCGACACGAAGGTGAACAATATGCTCTTCGACGCAACGGGAACGGCTGTACTCTGTGTCATCGACCTCGACACCGTCATGCCTTCTTTCGTCTTCTCCGACTATGGAGACTTCCTCCGCACCGCAGCCAATACCGTTGCCGAGGACTCGCCGGAGCTGGAGCGCATAGACTTCCGCTGGGACATCTTTGAGGCGTTCACTCGCGGTTATCTGGAGTCTGCCCGCAGTTTCCTCACGCCTATAGAGGTTGAGCATCTGCCTTTTGCCGTAGCTCTCTTCCCCATGATGCAGGCCGTGCGCTTCCTTGCTGATTATCTCAATGGTGATACTTATTATAAGATTCAGTATGCTGAGCACAATCTTGTGCGCACCCGCAACCAGCTCCGTTATTTCCAGAAGGTGAAAGCTTCTCAGCCGCGGATGGCACAGTTGGTGGAAAGTCTTACAAAATAAATAATGTGGAGCTTTTGGCTCCACATTATTTATATATATAAGCATATTATGTTCTTTAGTTCTCCAGCAGGAAGCGCTCGGCCTCGATGGCGGCCTGGCAGCCTGTGCCGGCGGCGGTGATGGCCTGCCGATAGACGGGGTCGGCACAGTCGCCGGCCACGAAGACGCCGGGGAGCTGGGTGCGCGGCGTGCCGTCAATCTTCTTCAGATAGCCCACCTCATCGGTCTCGAGCCACTGACGGAAAATGTCGGTGTTGGGCTTATGACCGATGGCGAGGAAGAATCCGTCGATGGCAATGTCTACCAGCTGCTCGTCGGCCTCGCCCTTGCGCTTCACCAGATGAGCACCTTCTACGCCGTTCTCGCCGAAGAGACCCAGGGTGTTGTGCTCGAAGAGAATCTCGATGTTCTCACGCTCCATGACACGCTGCTGCATCACCTTCGAGGCACGCAGGAACGGCTTGCGTACGATGAGGTAGACCTTCTTGCAAAGGCTGCTCAGATAAAGCGCGTCCTCGCAAGCTGTGTCGCCGCCACCAACAACGGCCACGGTCTTCTTGCGATAGAAGAAACCGTCGCAGGTGGCACAGGCCGAGACGCCTTGTCCCATGTATTTCTGCTCGTCGGGCAGCCCTAAGTATTTGGCTGAGGCACCCGTAGCGATAATAACGGTGTCGGCGATGATCTCGTTGCCGGCATCGTCTTTTGCACGATAGGGCCGCGAGGAGAAGTCTACCTCAGTGATTTCGCCGTCACGGATGTCGGTGCCGAAGCGCTCTGCCTGCTGGCGCAAATCCATCATCATCTGGTTGCCGTCTACGCCCTCAGGATAGCCGGGGAAGTTTTCCACCTCAGTGGTCTGTGTCAGCTGTCCGCCTGGCTGCAGGCCGCAATACTCTATCGGGCTGAGGTTGGCACGTGAAGCATAAATGGCAGCGGTGTACCCTGCGGGGCCGCTGCCAATGATTAAACACTTGGTGTTCATTTCAGCAGTTCTTCGATTTGCTTTTCAATTTCAGAGATAGCGGTGGTAGGCTCGAAACGGGCTACAACCATTCCTTTCTTGTCGATGAGGAACTTGGTGAAGTTCCACTTGATGTCGTTCTTCTCCTTGTAGTCGGGGTCCTCCTTCGACAGCATATCGTCGAGAATGTGTGCGATGGGGTGCTCCATATTCCAGCCTGCGAAACCTTTCTGCTCCTGTAGGAAGAGGAACAGCGGGTCGGCGTCAGGGCCGTTCACCTTCACCTTCTTGAAACGGGGGAACTCAGTGCCGAAGTTCAGCTTGCAGAACTCGTGGATGCTCTCGTCGGTGCCGGGAGCCTGCTGGCCGAACTGGTTGCAGGGGAAGTCGAGAATGGTGAACTCCTGCGAGCGGAATTTTTCGTAGAGTTTCTCCAGTTCTTCGTATTGCGGGGTGAAGCCACACTTCGTAGCCGTGTTTACGATGAGCAGCACCTCGTTGGCATACTCCTTCAGCGACACGTCCTTCCCTTTTCTGTCCTTGACAGTGAAATCATAAACAGTTTTCATTGTGGTTGTTGCTTAAATGATTATATAATATAACTATTTTCATGCCGATTACTTCATGTAGATGCATTTCACATCATAGGCATTCTTTAGAGTCTTCTCTATTTCGGTTAAATCACAGGTAAAAAGTAGCTTGCCTTCATTGTCATAGAAATTACCGTAGGAACAGGACATATAATAATCTATGATGTTGTAAATGGTCTTTCCGTTACATGTCATTTGGTAGATTAAGCATTTGTTTCCATTGGTTATATGAACCAAGTAGTCTTGCATCCATTGTGGAAACTGCTTGGAGTCAACGGGAGAGTAAGGGATTGTCCTTCCATGATATTGAGTCGTTTCTGTCATCTCCGTGTCTTCTCCATTGTTGGTTTCGTTGCAGCTAATCGATGAAGTAGACAGGAGGAGTACAATAAAAAGAGCATAGATTATTGTTTTCATTTTCATAGCGGTTTAGTATTTGTAAAATTTCCCTATGTACTCGTTTCCATTAGCCGTTGCACGCACTATGTAAACGCCTTTACTTAAGCCTGTCACAGATATAAGGCTGTTGCGCTGTCCATTATCGACATTTATTGTTTTCAACAAAGTTGTCGTATTCCACAGTTGGATAGCATATAGTTTATCAACAGGCATGTCTGGTAGAATAGCTTTCACAGTTTCAGTTGAAGGATTGTAGTGTAGTTCTAATGAGCCAACTCCTCCTCCTCCATTAAATCGAATTTCTATAACTATTGTAGTCCATAATGTCTCTCCGCATTGGTTAACTCCACGCACTTTGAGTTCGTAGAATCCTGCGCCACAACTAGCTGGTATACTGATAAATGATGTGCTTGGAATGAGATTCGTGTAATGGGCTACTGGGACTGGGACTGAAGGATTCGAGATGTTTGTAAGCGTCGCTTCCAATGAAGAATAGTAGCTGGGGTCAATGTTTTCAATAACGATACCGTTGCCAGCCGAGTTTTCCTGCCATCCATTGACATAGGTTGTTCCATTGCGATGTACAGGCAGAACATTCATTCCCAACATTATAGGTGTTCCAGCCGTGATATTCTTTGAGATTGTTGTCACCAATGAACCGTCTGCGTAAATGTCTGCATAAAGTGTGAATTTGCAGTATGAACCAGTATTTTGCAGTGTTACATTGTTTGTCCCTTGTCCGTTAATAATTGAAATATTTGGATTGCTTACACGCCACTGGATGCTTGCATTAATCGCAATAGAATATGATTCCTGATTACATAAATGCAAGGGACCTAAAATAGAAAAATCGTGCTTATAATATTTTTTTTGTTCGTATGGAAGATAGATGGTTGGAACATTATCAGGATGATGCCTTACTAATGGAAATGTTCCCCATTTTGATTCGTATGTTGTACTATTAATTCTGATTGCAGAATGGTTGCCACTGTATACAATCTTTTCTGAACTACTTTCAGATTCAATCTCAGAATAGCTTCCATCTATCCAATAAAGACTAGGGTCATTCATCCAAACGCTGTCATTTGAATGACCTTCATACATGTGCCACGCATAAGCATGACAATTATAGGTGGAAGTCGCTTCTGCTACAATTATCGCGTCATAATTGTGTATAGCGTCATAGGCGAATAATTCTTTTTCTTCTTGGGACAAATACTCAGGTCGGATACTGACAACTACAGAATTACCTTTTGGGGTATAAACAGTTGATAAATAACGATTAATTTGTGTCGCTTGGTCTTCTGTTATTAGGGCATCATATAATTGTTTGAAAGCTTGTGAGCTGAGTATTCTAGTATCACTTGAGTCTGATTTTAAGAACAATTCCAAATAATTCTTTAAGCGTTCTTTTTGCTCTTCAGACATGTTATTTAGTATTTCATGCTTTCCTAATAAATAACCTATCAAGAAATACCTGATTGATATTCTAGCATTATTTTCAGTTAATGTCCTCCCCATTCGGGGATTTTTAGTGAAAGCTTCAAGTTTGTTGAGTAAAACTACATCAATATCATTACGCTTTAAAATGGCTTTAAAACCATTGAATTCCGTTTCAAGACAATTATAACCTTCATCAAGACTGTTGCAAGTGAATAAATCTGTTATATATGGGAAGTCAAGGCAAATATCTAATAGTTCAGTTGTAGGTATTGAATCAAATACGTCAGTAGGAATTTGTAAAGCAGCAATTCTGTCTTTAGGGTTTGTAAATTTATACCATTCAACACTTCCTTGCCTAAAAGGATATTCAAAAAATTTTTTTTCTGGATTTGAAAAACCTTCAGAGATACAAAAAGTTAGAAACAGGAGAAAAATAAATACTTTCCTAGTATATTGTGGCGTAAAGCCGCACTTGGTGGCGGTGTTCACGATGAGCAGCACCTCGTTGGCATACTCCTTCAGCGACACGTCCTTACCTTTTCTGTCCTTGACAGTGAAATCATAAACTGTTTTCATTGGATTGTTTGGTTTTTATGTTATTAAAACATTGTTGCTATTGCTTAACGGTTATTGTTTATTGGTTAACGGTTATTGTTTATTGGTTAACGGTTATTGTTTATTGGTTAACGGTTATTGTTTATTGGTTAACGGTTATTGTTTATTGTCACAGTCCCCAAGCACGTTTGACGTTCTCCACGGGCAGTGTTTCCACGCGGTTCTCCACATCGTCGGGGAGATTGCAGAAGAAGTCGATGCCCGTCTTCTCCTCCAAGTCGCGTATGTTGACCGCCCAGTTGCTGAGCGGTTCGTAGTTGACATAGCTGTCGCGGTGCTCCATCCAGAAGCCTACCGCCTTGTAGCCCTGTGTGTTCTTCAGCAGTAGTGCCACGAAGAAATACTGGGGTACGCGCATCTCGCCCTTCACCAGCGTGGGACGTATCTGGTTGTCCTCAATGGTGCCGCCTTTCACTACGTAGAGCACCTCAGTTCCTGCATTCTTGGCCCAGTTGCGCACCTGACCCTCCAGTCTGTACCATGGGCTGTTTTCGGAAGCATTGAAAGCCTTCGACTGTGGCTGCATGTTGGTGAGGAAGAACGTCTGGTAGTTAGCCTCGGCCGAGTAGAGTCTGTCGGCCGACGGGCAGATGTGTCCGTGATCATAGCCGCTGTTCCAGAAACAGTCCTGAGTGAGATAAGTGTTGTTAGGCAGCAGCGGATCGAATGGATACTGGTTTTCTTTCGAGTAGTAGCGTGATGTCTTCTGCACCATCGTGGCAGCAGTCATCTGATAGGCCGACCATCGCTGAGCCTTCTTGTCGCAGTCCCATTCCACAGAGTAGTTGATGCCGTAGCTGTCGTTGGTGCTGTGGATGAGCACAATGCTATGGCCTCCCTTCACACGCGGAAATTCCAGGCGTTGCAGCGCAGGCTCCTTGTCGATGGGGTTGGCATTGACGTTGACGTTGACAGAAGGCTTCTGGTTGTCATCCTCGTCATCGCTGCCGTGACAGGATGCGAGTGTCAGCACAAGCAGCGCCAAGGGCAGCAGTCGCCCGATGGTCAGTAGTTTCATTGTTGGGTTTTTAGAAATAGATAAAAGGTGCGCTCAAGGTATATGCAACTACCTTGGACGCACCTTTTTAAGTCATCATGGTGTGTTGAAAGTATCTTACTTCTTCGCAGCCTTACCGTAGCGGCTCATGAACTTATCGACGCGTCCTGCCGTGTCGACGAGCTTGCTCTTACCGGTGTAGAAGGGGTGAGAGGAGCTAGAGATTTCTACTTTTACCACTGGGTAAGTCTCGCCTTCGAATTCTACGGTATCATTTGTCTTTGCGGTAGACTTCGTAAGGAACATATCGCCGTTGGACATGTCCTTAAACACGACGGGGCGATAGTTTTCGGGATGAATTCCTTGTTTCATTGTTCTGTTAAAATGTTGATAATGTTGATTTCAGCGTGCAAAGGTACGCTTTTTTTTCCGACTGTGCAAACTTTTCCCGCTATTTTTTTTGCTAGAGGGGTTAGGGCAAAGAGTGCCAAGGCGGGATTTAGCTGTTCAGCAGGGCGGCGGTGCGGACACGCGAGAGCGTCTCGGGCGTCATCTGCAGGTAGCTGGCGATGTAGACCAGTGGTGCACGGAGCACCAGCTGGGGCGAGCGCTTCACCAGCTTGGCGTAGCGGTCCTGGGCCGTCTCGAAGCGCAGCATGTCGGCATGGTGCTGGCTAATGATGAGCGACTCCTCCAGAATCTTGCGGTAGAGCATCTGGATGTTGACACACTTGATGGCGGCAGCCTCCAGCTCTGCCTTCGGGATGGAGTAGATGATAGAGGGCTCCAGCGCCTGAATGGTCAGCAGCGAGGGCTCCTCCTTGAACAGGCTCTCGATGCACATCACGATGCTGTTCTCGGTAGCCATGTATTCGGTCAGCTCTTTCTTGTTCTTGTAGTAGTACTGCCTCACGAGACCTTTGACCACCCAGTAGATGTTCTCGCAGGTCTCGCCTTCGCGCAGGATAATTTCATTCTTTGCATACTTGCGCGGAATCAGGATGCTCTCCAGCACGTCCAGCTCGTCATGCGTCATTGTGCTGTAGCGTCGGGCCAGTTCACGGGCCACGTCTCGGGGAGTTAAACTTAGGTTAGCCATTTTTTACAATAAACGTTAAACAATAAACAATAACCGTTAAACAATAACCGTTAAACAATAACCGTTAAACAATAACCGTTAAACAATAAACAATAACCGTTATTTTTCCGATTCCTTGGTTTTCTTGATGATATTTATTAATGTAGCTGATATTTTACTGTTGTCGTCAAAGATTGAGTCAAATGTCCTGTCGTCAATAAGTCCTGATTCGTGCAACAACTCAATCCAATATTCCGTTTCGCTTGATTCTTTCAGTGCAATACTCATCTTGCTGATAAAATCAGCACGACTTTGCGCATAAATGCTTTCTCTGACGTTGGCACCGATACTCGTACCTGAACGCAAGAGCTGCTTTGAGAGGACGTACTCTTTCTTCTCTTCCTTAAGATAGTTGTTCATCTTTATTATACGCAGGGCAAATTGCTTTGTAAGTTCTGCTATGGGGTTGCCTTTGTTCATTTTGTTCAGCTGAAAACGGTTATTGGTTATTGGATATTGGTTATTGAAACTTAATCGAGTTTCAGTACGGCGAGGAAGGCTTTCTGCGGCACCTCAACATTGCCTATCTGCTTCATGCGCTTCTTGCCGCGTTTTTGTTTCTCCAGTAGTTTTCGCTTGCGGGTGACGTCGCCGCCATAACATTTCGCCAACACATCCTTGCGCACCTGCTTCACCGTTTCGCGGGCGATGATTTTCGCACCGATGGCCGCCTGAATGGCGATGTCGAACTGCTGGCGTGGTATCAGCTCCTTCAGTTTCTCGCACATGCGGCGTCCGAAGGTGACGGCGTTGTCCTGATGCGTCAGCGTAGAGAGGGCGTCGACCGGCTCGCCATTGAGCAGGATGTCGAGCTTGACGAGTTTCGACGGGCGGAACGAGTCGACATGGTAGTCAAACGACGCATAGCCCTTCGAGATGCTTTTCAGCTTGTCGTAGAAGTCGATGACTATCTCGCCCAGCGGCAGCATGAAGTGCAGCTCCATGCGCCCGCCGCTGACATACTGCTGGTCGATGAGCTCGCCGCGCTTGTCGAGGCAGAGCGTCATGATGGGTCCGATGTAGGCTGAGGCGGTGATGATTGAGGCGCGTATGTACGGCTCCTCGATGTGGTCGATGAGTGTCTGGTCAGGCAGTCCGCTGGGGTTGTGTACCTCTTTCACCTCGCCCTGCTTGGTGTAGCACATATAGCTGACGTTGGGCACGGTGGTGATGACGTCCATGTCGAACTCGCGGTCCAGTCGCTCCTGCACAATCTCCATGTGCAGCAGTCCGAGGAATCCGCAGCGGAAGCCGAAGCCCAGCGCCACCGAGCTCTCGGGCTGGAATGTCAGCGAGGCGTCGTTCAGCTGCAGCTTCTCCAGTGAGGCACGCAGGTTCTCATAGTCTGTCGGGTCGATGGGGTAGACGCCGGCGAACACCATCGGCTTCACCTCCTGGAAGCCCTCGATGGCTTTTTCGCAGGGCTGTGCCACGTGTGTGATGGTGTCGCCCACCTTTACTTCCTTCGAGTCCTTGATGCCGCTGATGATGTAGCCCACGTCGCCGGTGCGCAGCTCCTGACGGGGAATCATGTCCATCTTCAGCACGCCCACCTCGTCGGCATCATACTCCATGCCGGTGTTGAAGAACTTCACCTTGTCGCCCTTGCGGATGACACCGTTCAGAATTTTGAAGTAGGCGATGATGCCTCTGAACGAGTTGAACACCGAGTCGAATATGAGCGCCTGCAGCGGAGCCTGCTCGTCGCCGACAGGGTGTGGTATGCGCTCGACGACTGCTTTGAGGATTTCGTCGACGCCCTCTCCGGTTTTGCCGCTGGCGCGGATAATGTCTTCCGGGTCGCAGCCGATGAGGTCGACGATTTCGTCTTCCACCTCGTCGGGCATGGCGCTCGGCATGTCTATTTTGTTGATGACGGGAATGATTTCCAGATTATTGTCGATGGCCATGTAGAGGTTGGAGATGGTCTGCGCCTGCACGCCCTGCGTTGCGTCCACCACTAAGAGTGCGCCTTCGCAAGCGGCTATCGAGCGGCTCACCTCATAGCTGAAGTCTACGTGTCCCGGTGTGTCGATAAGGTTCAGGATATATTTGCCGTCAGCGGGCTTTTCGCCTCTCACTTCCCGGCCTTCGCCTCTGTACTCGTACTCCATCTGTATGGCGTGGCTCTTGATGGTGATGCCGCGCTCGCGCTCCAAGTCCATGTCGTCAAGCATCTGACCCTCCGTCACCTGGATGGTCTGGGTGCGCTCCAACAGACGGTCGGCAAGGGTAGACTTGCCGTGGTCGATGTGTGCGATGATACAGAAGTTCCTTATGTTTTCCATTCTGATGCGCATATTTGGGTGCAAAATTACAAAAAAAATGTCGAATACCAACATGTTCCTTACTTTTTTTTATTTCGTTATAAAAAAGTCCGCGCCCTTGGCAAACATGAATGAATGTGTAGCCAGCGTTGCGAAAAATCTTTACAAAACTGTGCTTTTTTAGGCTCTTAACGAGGCTGAGAATGGCTCAGAATTCACGACAGGACAATTTGCTGAAAAAAACGCGAAAATGAGAGGGGTTGGCTATCTCGTTGACTGGCAGACGCTTAGCTCATATTCCTGTTCGTCGGGAGCATCCACGTTTTCAAAAAGGTATATCCGCATGAAAAAAAGTCAATGCCTTTTTTTCATGGGGAGCCTCTTTTTGAGCATAAGTGAGCCGTTTTTGACACGAAATAGGAGCTCCTGAAGGCTGAAAAGCTGCACAGAACATATATGACTGTGCATTTCTGGCAGTCTGATTATCCTTCTTTTGGAAACCGTAGTGTGAAAAAACAGGTCTTTCCGCTTCTATTTCACCAATTTATTTTTGTCAAGATTTTGGAAACCATTTTCTTTACATTTTCCTCTGCTCGCTTCTTTTTTTTCAAACGATTAGTTGTATGTATGAGAAAGATTTCGTAATTTTGCAACCAAATTTTTTTGCTACTATGCCGAATAAGAAAGTTTTCGTGTCAGGATGCTACGACCTGCTTCACAGCGGCCATGTAGAGTTCTTCCGCCAGGCTTCACAGTATGGCGACCTGTATGTGGGCATCGGCAGCGATGCCACCATACTGGAATATAAGCATCACAAGACCGTTTACAGCGAGCAGGAACGTCTGTTCATGGTGAAGAGCATCCGTTATGTGAAGGATGCGTTCATCAATGCCGGCAGCGGCGTGATGGACTTCGTTCCCACCGTCGAGGCCCTGAAGCCCGACATCCTGGTGGTGAACGAGGACGGCGGCAACGACGAGAAGCGCCGTTTCTGCGAGGAACACGGCATAGCCTATGTCGTGCTGCAGCGTGTTCCGCAGGAAGGCCTGCAGGCCCGCAGCAGCACCGCGCTGAAGAAGACGGAGAGCCAGATTCCCACGCGACTCGACCTGGCCGGCACGTGGATTGACCAGCCCTACGTCTCGCAATATGGTCCCGGCTGGGCTATCACCATCTCGCTGGAACCCACGTTTGAAGTGCGCGAGCGCTGCGGGCTGAGCACCAGCACGCGCAACACCATCAAGAAGATCTGGCCCTACAGCCTTCCGAATATGAATCCTGAGATGCTGGCCAAGCTGGTGTTCTGCTTCGAGAACGATCCCGAGCGCAGCGACGGCTTCATCAGCGGTGCGCAGGATGCCATCGGCATCTGCGTCCCCGGCCTCTGCCGCCACTACTATGACAACCGCTTCTGGCCTGAGAAGATTGAGACCTGTCAGGACGAGCGTGTGCTCAGCTGGCTGGAGGCACATCTGGTGATGATTCCGATGGAGCCGCGTGAGCCCGGCTGCAGCGTGGTGGAGGGCAAGGACATCACAACGCCGAAAGTGCGTGCCCTGACCGATGCCGCCGACCGCTGCTGGCAAGCCATCATGGCTGCCGACCTCGCCGGCTTTGCGCAGGCCTACCGCGACAGCTTCAATGCGCAGGTGGCAATGTTTCCTGCAATGATACAGGGCTGCGTGCCTGCCTACATCGAAAAATACGGAAACCTCGTTATGGCATACAAGATGCCGGGAGCCGGAGGCGGCGGATACCTGGCCTGTGTGGTGGAGGACGCCGCGCAGTTCTGTGAGGAGCACAAAGAATCCATACGCCTCACCATCCGGAGGGCCGGACTTTAAAGAAACTGCGATTAACTATACAAAGTTTATGATAAAGCAAGCATTGATAACAGGGGTGACGGGCCAGGATGGCAGTTACCTGAGTGAGTTCCTGCTGGAGAAAGGATATGAAGTGCATGGTATTATAAGGCGGAGCAGCGTTGACTTCCGCGAGCGCATTGCTCACTTAGAGGGCAAGCCGCACTTCCATCTGCATTATGCCGACCTGACCGACTCTATGAGCATCGTTAAGGTGGTTGACAAGGTCAAACCCGATGAAATCTATAATCTGGCAGCTCAAAGCCATGTGCAGGTGAGTTTCGATTCGCCTGAGTTTACGGCAAATGTGGATGCCACGGGCGTGCTCCGCGTGCTCGAGGCCGTCCGCGCCTGTCATCTGGAGAAAACATGCCGCATCTATCAGGCCAGCACCAGCGAGCTGTATGGCAAGGTAGAGGAGGTGCCCCAGAACGAGAATACACCCTTCCATCCCTACAGTCCATACGCTGTGGCCAAGCTCTACGGTTTCTGGATTGTGAAAGAGTATCGCGAAGCTTACGATATGTTCTGCTGCTCGGGCATTCTGTTCAACCATGAGAGCGAGCGCCGTGGCGAGACCTTCGTCACCCGCAAGATTACCCTCGCCGCTGCCCGCATCAGCCAGGGGCTGCAAGACTGCCTCTACCTGGGCAACCTCGACAGCCTTCGCGACTGGGGATATGCCAAGGACTACGTGGAGTGCATGTGGCTCATTTTGCAGAACGACCGTCCTGAGGACTTCGTCATTGCCACCGGTGTGCAGCACTCTGTGCGCGAGTTCACCCAGCTTGCCTTCCGCCACGCCGGCATCGAGCTCAAGTTTGAAGGCCAGGGCATCGACGAGAAAGGCATCTGCGTCAAAGGTCCTGAGCGGCTCGTAGGCAAGACCCTCGTAGCCGTGAGCGAAGACTTCTACCGTCCTACTGATGTCGTCAACCTTTGGGGCGACCCCACTAAGGCCAGGGCCAAGCTGGGCTGGAATCCCAACAAGACCTCCTTCGAGCAGCTGGTGCAGCTGATGGTGGAACACGACATTGCCAAAGTGGCAGGAGAGGGCGCCGCAGCAAAGGTGAGAACTAACTTGGCAGAGTATCTTGAGAAAGGAATCGTCAAGTAAACATCTAAGGCCTTTTTATCACATCTTTTTATATTTATTACATCTAAAAACACGAAAAAAACGAATTGATATCGCTGTGGCGATAATCATCAAGGCATTATGTCGCTGTTATATCCGGAAGAGTCGTATAAAATCACTGGAGCCCTCTTTGAGGTTCATAAGGCATTAGGACCGGGACTGTTGGAGAAAGCATATCAGGAGGCATTGGAAAAGGAATTGACATTTCAGGACATTCCCTTCGAACGAGAGAAAAACTTCACCATCATGTATAAGGGTGAAGCTCTTGAGCAGAAGTACGTTGCCGATTTCGTTTGCTATGACAAAATTGTTGTAGAATTGAAAGCGGTCGATAGTATTCTGCCTGTTCACAAAGCCCAAGTCATCAACTACCTTGCCATCACTGGCTACAAACTTGGTCTGCTTGTGAACTTCAATGTTCGGATCTTAAGTCCAGAGCGTATTGTAAGATATTGAAGAAAGCATTATGCTTTCGATTATTAGAGTTTTTCGTGTTTTTCGATGTAAAAAAAAACGATGTAAAAAAACCGATGTATAATAAACGATGTAATATGGAGAAAAATAGTAAGATATATGTAGCAGGCCATAACGGCCTTGTGGGTTCGGCTATTTGGAACAACCTGAAGGCTCGCGGCTACAATAATCTGGTAGGACGCAGTCACAAAGAACTGGACTTGACTGACCAGTACGCGGTGAAGAAGTTCTTTGACGAAGAGAAGCCTGATGCCGTGGTGCTGGCTGCCGCCTTTGTGGGTGGCATTATGGCCAACTCGCTCTATCGTGCTGACTTCATCATGATGAATATGAAGATTCAGTGCAATGTCATCAGCGAGGCGTATGCTCACGGGGTGGAGAAGCTGCTGTTCTTAGGCTCTACGTGCATCTATCCCAAGAATGCACCGCAGCCCATGAAGGAAGACTGCCTGCTGACCAGCCCGCTGGAGTACACCAACGAGGAATATGCCATTGCCAAGATTGCCGGTCTTAAGATGTGCGAGAGCTACAATCTTCAGTATGGTACCAACTACATAGCGGTGATGCCTACCAACCTTTATGGTCCTAACGACAATTTCCATCTGGAAAACAGTCATGTGATGCCCGCTATGATGCGCAAGGTGTATCTGGCCAAGCTCATTCACGACGGCGAGTGGGCCAAGATTGCTGTTGATCTCAATAAACGACCAGTCGAAGGAGTTACTGGCGAGGGCCTTCTCACGCCTCACGCCTCTGACTCCTCGTCTCGCAAAAGAGTGCTCGACCTTTTGGCTAAGTACGGCATCTATGATAATAAGGTGGTGCTGTGGGGTACTGGCACTCCGCTCAGAGAGTTTCTTTGGAGTGAGGACATGGCCGATGCCAGTGTGCACGTTTTGCTGAATGTGAACTTCAGCGATGTTATTGGCATTGAGAAATATTCTTCAGTTCACTACGGAGCCAGTACCGACGGCGCTGTCGACAGAAATCATTCTGCCGGACGTGGCGGTGCCATTCCGAGTCTTGGCGAGATTCGCAACTGCCACATCAATGTCGGCACTGGCAAGGAGCTGACCATTCGCCGGCTGTCAGAGCTTGTTGTGAAGGCTGTAGGATTTGAAGGCACGGTTGAGTTTGATGCTTCGAAGCCTGACGGCACCATGCGCAAGCTCATCGATGTCAGCAAGCTGCACAGCCTCGGCTGGACGCACAAAGTTGAGATTGAGGACGGCGTGGCCAAACTGTTCCAATGGTATAAGGACTCTTTGGAGTAATCACGATTGACGAAAGGCCTTTCGTCACATCTAATGCTTGCCGTCCTTCAGTGCTTCAAGTACCAGCAGGTCGGCAGGCAGCCATTTTACACTGTCGGTTTCATCTTTCGCAAGCCACCTTGCCGCCTCATGCTCATTCAGGTGTAGCGCCTCGGTCAGCAGCGAACAGAGATAGCAGTGCATCTTGAGATGGAAGGCAGGATAGTCATACTCCACCGTACAGAGAAACTCATCCACGCTTATTTCTGTCGACAGCTCCTCGCGAATCTCCCGCTTCAGCGCCTCCTCCGGCGTTTCCCCGGCTTCCATCTTCCCGCCGGGAAACTCCCACCAGTCCTTCCAGTCGCCATATCCACGCTGAGTGGCAAAGACTTTGTCTTCCTTGCAAATAATTGCTGCAACGACTTCTATCTGTTTCATGTGTTATTGTTTTTCCGGCTCGGCGTGTCTTCGGCCGCCATCGGTATTTGCAAATCCTCTTCTTCCATCTTCCGATAGTGCACGACGTGAGCCTGATGGTCTTGCAACCAGATTCGGTTCAATGTAAAGGCAATGGAGTCAAGCGTCTCTTCCCGTTTCGACGGCTTCAGCTCGCACTCCCACACCGTGATGCAGTGCCAGCCCATCGATGCCAGCTTCTTTTGTTCCTCTTTGTCGCGCTCCTTGTTTCTTAGAATCTTCGCCACCCAAAACTCCCTGTTCGTCTTCGGGATCTTGCAGCACTCCGAATCGGTCAGCAGATACAAGTTTTCCTCGCCTTTTGGAGATAGGGTAGGGATGAGGTTGCTCTTGTGCCCGTGCCAAAAGCACCCGTTCACGAAGATGCACGTCCTGTATTTTCTCAGAACCAAGTCAGGATGTCCAGGCAGTCGCTTATGATTCAGCCTGTATCTGAATCCTCTCTTCCACAGCCCACGGCGCACAATCATCTCCGGCTTCGTGTCTTTCGACCGGATCGCCGCCATATTCTTGTGCCGCTGTTCTGCTGAGAGTTTATCCATTGCTGTTGTCCTTTCTCATTGATGGCCTAATGTAACGAGACCGTTGTTGTTGATGATAACAGCATTTTTCTCCAGCAATAGAAGTGCCTCCTTCACAACCTCATTGATTTTAGCACCGGCACTTGAGAATCCCAGCTTCCTTGCAGCAAGAGTGGGAATTTTGTCCTTGGGAAGTGAAAACTCTTCCTCAACCACCTCTTTTATGACATTCATAACCTCTATGGCAGGTATTTCTGTGATGGTGCGTGATGAGGGCGCTCTATATCCCTGATAGCCTTTGGCACTTTCCTCATTCAGCCAGAAACTGTATATGCCATCTATGGAAAAGGGATCTTTGTACAGCCCTGATAGGGCAAATGAAACAGCTCTCTGAACATTCGCACCGGCATGTCCAAAGCCGAGAACTTTTGCCAGACGCTTACAAAGATAACCCTCTGTAGCAGGCTGTTCGTCCTTGAGAATCCGTTTGATGATTTGTACGTTCTTGCTGTCGTATGGATTGAACGAGTCCTTATCTACAACGGAATCTTTAATCTCACATTCTTGATATGGCTTCTGCGCTTTGTTTCTTACAGTATTATCAGAAATGCCAGCATCCTTTATTTTGCCAGCATCGAAGATATATGATGGTGTAACTTCTTCCGGCTCATCTTCACATTTGTCAGATTCAGCATTTTTTAATTCCTCGAGAATCTGTTTCAAAGCCCTTTCACGATTTTCATACCAGTCAATGGAGTACACTCTCATGATTCTCCAGTGAAGCATTCGCAAGACAGTCGGCTGGACAATCTCTCTGTCTCTTGTGGTCTTTGTTTCATAATAAGACTTTCCGTCACACAAAATGCCGAGGATGTATTTTTCCGGGTGCTCACGAGTGGAGACGGCAATATCAACTTTGAAATTCGAGCGTCCTACAAATGATTCCGTAACATAGCCTTTTTGGGCCAGCGCATCACATATTTGTTCCACCATGACGTTGGATTCCGAAGTGCGAGCGGTGCCGGAGATGAGCGGCAGTTTGCCTGTTTCTGCAAATTCAAGGAATCCTTTCAAACCTTCTACTCCCTTTGCGTTGGAGCGCTTTAAATCTATCTGCGAAGCTTTCAAAGTGGAAAAGACAATCATTTCATAACGGGCACGCGACACTGCCACGTTCAGTCGACGCTCGCCACCGGCATTATTCAACGGTCCGAAATTCATCGACACCTTCCCGTTTTTGTCAGCCCCATAGCCAATAGAAAAGAGAATCACGTCGCGCTCATCGCCCTGGACATTTTCCAGGTTCTTAACAAAGATGGGCTCTTTACCGTTCATGGCAATCTCTTTAAGCTGTGGATTCTTGTCGAGAGCCTCAAGCAAGTCGTCCTCTATCAGATCGCCTTGAACTTTGCTAAACGCAACGACGCCGATGCTGTACTTTTGAAGTTCTTTGTCGGAAAGCCTTCGTAGGATTTCATTCACAATAGCCTTCGATTCCTCTGGATTGCTTCTGGTCCGCCCTTTGTCATAAACGCCATTAACTGGTACCAGCGTTACTTTGGCGACATGGTCGTCAATCGACGGGAATGTCAGCAGATTGTTTCCATAATACTGGGAATTGCTGAATGCAATCAAGCTTTCGTGTTTGCTGCGATAGTGCCAGTTCAGCTGATGTTCACACAGCGAGAGCGTGATGCAGTCGTCGAGGATGCTCTCCATGTCATCAATGTCAGCTTCCTCCTCTTCAACCTGATTTGTAGAGAAGAAACTGGTAGGTGGCATCTGCTTGCTGTCGCCGACGCAAATGAGCGCCTTGCCACGGGCAATGGCACCGACAGCCTCACTTGTTGGCATCTGTGAGGCCTCGTCGAAGATGACCAGGTCGAATTTCTCTGCGTTCAAGTCTATGTACTGCGCCACAGATATCGGGCTCATTAGCATACACGGACAGAGTCTGGGCAGCAGGGTGGGAATGTTGTCGATAATAGACCGGATGGAGTTTCCTCTTCCACCGTTGGCAATATTCCGCTTCAGGATGCTAATCTCCGAACCTTCAGCAATGGCAGTAGAGGTAGCGGGAACTCTGGAAGCCAGTTTGCTGTAGAGCTCTTCTTTGCTCAGCTCTTGGAATCGGGCGGTATCGCGTTTATATTTCTCAATCTTCTGACGGAATTTCAGCCCGTTGAACATCCTAAGCTGTACATTCTCGTCGATGGCGGTTTCAATCAGCACATGATACATCCCTTTTATGAAACTATTCATCGCTTCATGAGGATTGGTCCCCTCCTCTATCAGAACGGCAACAGGCTGAACTCCCATCTGTCGTAGTTCGCGTTTCTTGTCAACCCAGTGATACCAGTCTTTCACCATCGGGTAGTTGCTGAGCCATGTGTCCAGATGACTGGCAATATCGTCTCTGGTGTTCTGCTGGACGGTCAGACTCTTGAGCTTCTCCGTAAGTTTGTCAAGATTCTGGCTGACCGACATGAGCGCATCGGCATCATAAAGGAATTCCTGTCGCCTGCCGGTAGTCTGGCTTCCCAGATACTGGAGATACTTTTCATAGCGTTCCTGATGGCTGAAGCCACTGGCATGGGCGTAGGCGGTGAGCTCCTCGGTCTGAGTCTTCAGGCTCTTGTTGTAGTTCTGGTAATTACCTACAAGCCGCAGCATGTCCTCAACTCCCGATTCGAATATTTGGCCGTAGACCTGTAACGACTTCAGATACTTCTTCTTGGCAAAGTATCGTGGCAGGAACCATTTGCTCTTCACCTTTTCCCACTCACGGCTATAGGCATTGACGTCCATCCTCAGTATGTCGTCACGATAGGTCGACAAGATGGTCTCGCGCAGTTCATCCCGCTCTTTCTCAGCAACTATCAAGCCGGCAAACATCTTCAGCCATTTCAGGTCATTGTCTGTCTGCAAATTCATCGCTACTGCGGAATTCATCTTTCCCAACTGGCTGGTAAATCGCACATACTGGCCCTTGAAGCCCTGAAGCAGCGACGAGATGGCATCTAACGTCTCCTGGCGGTTGTCAACAGGCTCCAGACCATAGAGCGGATGCCGGTTGGGCTGTCCCACAATGTCGAGAATGGCATTGATTTGCTCCACCTGTTCCCTGCACTGGGCGATGTAGTTAGCAGTTATCTGATTCTTGGGAGGAAGCTGCTCACTGATTTCGTCCTCGGTGATGGACAGATGCCCTGAAATACAGTCGTACAGGCTCAGACCACTCGACGGCTTATGGTGCAGTGCCTCCATATAACTGATCAGTTCCTTACGCTCGTTGAACAGTTCTTCCGACCGCTGCGCATACTCCTCAGGCGACTTGATCTTGGTCACTTTCAAGACCTCGTCCATCTGTTCGAGGAAATGTTTCTTGGTGGCCTTGTTAGAATGTAATTCCAGGCAGAACGGGGCAAGGTTTATCTTCTCCAGTCTTGATTGCACCACTGATAATGCTGCCATTTTCTCTGCCACGAACAGCACTCTTTTACCTTGATACAGCGCATTGGCAATCATGTTTGTGATGGTCTGCGACTTGCCTGTTCCCGGAGGGCCATGCAGGATAAAGCTTCTTCCCCGCCCCGATTCCACAATGGCTTCCATCTGTGAAGAGTCCACATCAAGAGGAATGGCAAAATCCATTGGAGCATTTTCCTTGTCAATATGCCTTGCGTCCACCGCATCATCGATATTTTCCTGTTTGTCTCGCTTGTCAATCAACGAAGCCACCACTATGTTTTCCTTCAACTTGGCGGCATTGGAGTGAATGTCATTCCACATGACGAATTTGTTGAACGAGAACAGGCCCAGCATCGACTCTTCTATGACATCCCATTTCTTCTGGTCGATGATGGCTCTGCGGAAATAGGTGAAAATAAGCTTCACGTCCACGCCGCTCTCATCCTTTGGCAATACTTTCAGTACATCGAGATTGATTCTGAAATTCTGTTTCAGTAGCTCAACCAAAGTAATGTTAAGTATGATGTCCTCATCACGTTTGCGGATGATATAATTGTTGCCGCTTCTGCGCACTATGTCTACTGGGAGCAGGAGAATGGGGGCGTAGCGTGGCTGCTCGCTCTTGGCCGTCTCATACCATTTGAGCATGCCTAAAGCCAGGAACAGGCTGTTGGCACCATTCTCCTCTAATGAAGTGCGGGCAGCTCTATAGACATGTTTCAAAGCGTTCTGTAGTTCCGTTTCGGTCAGATAAGATGCCATCTTATGATTGCGAATCAACTCTGAAACGTACGTCTGATGTTCTGTCGCTTGTCGGGCAGAATCATACATTCCTTCGGCATTAGGTTCAAGCTTCTTTCCAGGCGAAGGCGTGATGCTGTAGTCTTCACCAGCCTGAAGATGATCTTCCAAATGCTCTATTTCGAATGATATAAAAGGTATGACCTTCCTGCCAAGTCTTGTATTGAGCAGGTTGTTTCGCAAAGAGAAATCAAGGAGCTTGCGTTCCCAGATAATCTGTTTGGTTGTTGGCTGCCCGCTATCTTCCAGTCTCAGGTCATAATGGCTGAGATTCCTGATGGTCTCTGTGGCATTTTGATGCTCGATGCCCTCGTTTGCAAAGGTCCAGGTGCCGTTCTTCTCAATGCGTTGAGGCAGCGGCTTGACGTTTCCCAGTCGGCACCGGTGAATATCTACGAAATAGAGGAACTTGCTGTCGTCTCTCATCTTCTGCATGGCACTTTTGACAGCGTCTTCAAAGCTGACACGTTCCGAAGAAGTGATGGCTGTCGACTCCAGCAAAACCAGATTATTGTTGCCGTCGGCCGTTTCTTTCAACAGGTAACTGGCATCGTCGCACACCATTTGCGGAAACACCTTAGGAGTGAGCCATGCACCCACCATAGCGTGTCCTTTCAGCAATAGAATGATGGGATAAATACCGACTCCTTCAAGACAGGAAGCTATCAGCAGACTTGTATCCAGACAGGTGGCTGTTTTCTCTGTCAGCACTTTATCTGCCAGGCGAACTCGCTGCCCCGTCTGTTCAAAGCTTGCAGGAGGAGCAGTGTAGATAATGCCTTCAGAACGCAGGGCTTCATAAATGGCTGCAACCTGAGCCCGCACCCTGTTCCTGTCTTGTGTCTGATACTCGTCAAAAGCAGCAGAGCCAGTCCATCCTTCCAGGAATCGGGCTGCTGTCAGTTTGATTTTTGACAACATCGGGTTGTTGGGCACGACAAAGGCGGCAATATGCTCAGGCATCACATCGCTGCCTGCCCATTCTTCGTATGACAAAAGCGTGATGGGATATTCCTTTTCGAAAAGGAGAATATCCTTGGTCTGGACGCTAATGACAAACGAAGTCTTGACAGCCTCCGTAATTTCACAGAGGAGCTGGAAATCAGGCTCTATCTTGATGGTAGTAATTTGTACCGACTGGTTTCGCATGAGACTGTCAAGTCTGCAAACGCTTTCTTTGATATATTGTCCTGCAATTCTGACAGACAACTGCGTCCAGTCTGAATCGTCAGCATTTTCCAATACCAATGAATTGCAAACCTTGATGCCACTATTCATCATCGAATAGTTGACACTTGGCAGATAGTCTATTCTCAAAACTGCTTTGCTGTCTGTTTTCCTGTCCTGAGCTGTCATAATAGATGTCGTTTTGTGTTTTTAGCTATTCAATATCCACGATAGTTCTTTAATAGGATGGCTCCCAAAGATGCTTCTGCATGTCCACATGGCCGTTGGGCTTGAAGGTGACGCCTTCTTCCTCTAGCAACTGACGATGTCGGCTCCAGCCGGGAGCAGTGCGGCCTTCGATGTTTACCACGCGATGACAGGGCAGCAACTCGGCTCCGGGCGTATAGCGCAACGTGCGGCCTACCATGCGCGAATGACTCGGCCAGCCTGCCAAAGCGGCGATATGGCCGTAGGTAGTGACGTAGCCGTATGGTATCTGGCTGACGATGTTCAGCACGTCGTCGCGAAATGTCCGCATCTGCTCGGGTGTCATTCTGTCGGGATAGTTCTTCACTTTTCTCGTTATGTCATAATAATCTCATCCACGCCTTGCGCTCCTGTTCCGACATTTTCTCGATGGCGTAGCGAAGCATGGTGCGTGGCATTTCGTGTGCATGCTGACGGAGGAACTCGCGGAGAATGTCCATTGAACACCGCTTGCCCATTTCCCTTAGCATCCAGCCTACTGCCTTGTGCATCAGGTCGTGGGGATGGTGCAGGTGAATCTCGGCATAGCGCAGACACCACGAGGGATCGCCCTGCTGCGATGTTTTCCACGTACAGACGATGCTCATGCGCTGCTTCCAGAGGCAGTGGCTGGAGGCAAGTTCGTCGAGCAGCTTTTCCTTATAGTTCCTGTCGCCTAAATTCGAGGGCAGCAGCAGCCAGTGGCCCAATATCTTGGGTGCGGAGAGGTCGACCAAGTCCCAATTGTTTGCCTGCTCAGCATACTTCAGGTACAACGTTACGATTTCGTCGCGCTGCTTGACGGCCTCGACATTCGCCTCCAGTTTTTTAGTTGCCAGTTTCTCAAATTTAGCCACAAGTATCAGAAAACCACAGAGTCGCACCTCGTGCCATCGGTTCATCAGCAGCTCGGGCACGTCTTCCAATGGAAAGTCCTGGCAGGCCGCCTTGACAACCTCGCGTGTCTGCGGCACCTTCAGTCCCAGAAACTCGTCGCCGAAGCCATATTCGCCCGGTGCGGTTTTAAAGAACCCCATCAGCACGCGCCGCTGCTCGTCATTGCGAAGCGACTCCATGAATGTGATAATTTCTTGCGCTTTTGTCATTTCTTCTTTTTAGGTTTCGGCATTGGCAGTTCCTTGCACGTTTCGCTGACAAGCGTCGAGAGATAGTCGCGATCGTCCACATCGGCAATGTAGAAGTAATCCTTTGCTCCTTCGTATGGCGGACGCATATCTAATACTCGCAGCAGTTTCCTGCCTGCCTCTGTCGGCTTCAGATAGAAGCTGTCGTCACAGATGAGCCCGAAAATCTTTCCGTCACAATAAATCCCGTAGTCGCCAAACATTTTCTTGGCGACTATTTCGCCTGCACCGGAGCACTGGTCGGCTATGTACTGTACAAAATCTGCGTTGCTTGCCATATTGTTCTTGTCGTTATTATCTTCGATGCCAAGGTCTTCGGTCGTTCATCTCGCTGATGTTAAAATCCTCAATATGTTCAATTTCCGGATTCTTGCAGTCGATGTCGCCGATAATGCTAATGACGTCGAAGCGATAATCGGTGATGTTCCGATAATGGAGATAGTGCTGCACGGCGTGGCGAAGGTTGTTACGCTTCTGATAGCCGATGGCATCAAGCGGGTCGCTTATGTCACGGCTTTTGCGGGTTTTCACTTCCACAAACACTGTGGTTTCGCCGTCTTGCGCAATAATGTCGATGTCGCGATGCTTGGAATGCCAGTCGCGTTCAAGAATGGCATAGCCTTTCTCACGCAAGAAGGCCATAGCCAGCTCCTCGCCCCAGATGCCTGTCTGCAAATGCGCCGACCCGTCATCTTGCAGAAGATGTTGCCCATCGTCATTTTCCATCAGCTCCCGACATTTCTCAAAAGCGTCCTTTACCCAGCCGTCTTTATCAGGAACTGTAGGAAACATGCGCTTGAGTGCAAGGAATATCTTTTCTGCTTCATCCAACCGACCCTCACCGACCCTCAGCCTCAGCATGTCAACAGCCGTCCAGAACATGGCTGTCGAAGCGTGGGGACCCTTGTCTGTGGCATACAGGCTGCGGGCGGCCTCGTAGGCTTCTTCTTTATTTCCCTGCTTGCGCAATTCAAACACTTCCTTTACATTCATGTCGTTTCACATTTAGATGACTGAGATGGTGAATGGCGAAGGAAAAGCCCGGCGAGGATGGTGCCGCTGATGGAGTGCCACGCGCAGGAGATGGCGCAGGGAAGCACGGTGAGCGGCTGCTGGGCGGCAAAGAAAGTGCCGGCGAGAACGGTGGCCAGACCAGCGTTCTGCATACCCACTTCGATGCTGATGGTGCGTTTCTTGGCTGTGTTGAAACGCGCCAGTCGGCCAGCGCTATAGCCGAGCACATAGCCCAGCGTGTTGTGGCAGAACACCACGGCGAAGGTCCATAGGAAGAGCATCAGGCCTCGGGCCACGAGGTCGTCGTGCACGGTGGAAATAACGCCGCCCACAATGCAGGCCAGGCACGTCACGCTCAGGCCGGGCATCAGCGACTGGACGGTGGGGAAACTTTTGCGTTTGGAAAAGGTATAGTTGAGGAAACTGCCTATACCCACGGGAATGACAGTGACAATGAGAATGTTCAGAAACATGCCCAGAGCGTCAATCTTGATAATTTCGCCCGCTGTCAATTGCATCAGCAAAGGCGTCATCACAGGGGCGAGAAGCGTTGAGGCACAGGTCATGCCTACAGAGAAGGCCACATCGCCGTGGCAGAGGTATGACATGATATTGCTCGACACGCCGCCGGGACAGCAGCCCACAAGCAGGATGCCCAAGGCCAGTGCAGGCTCCAGACGGAACACATGCACCAGGAGATAAGCCACGCAGGGCATAATCAGAAACTGAGCACAGGCGCCGATAAGAATATCAAGCGGACGCTTGGCAAGGATGCGGAAATCCTGTGTGGTCAGCGTCAGTCCCATTGTCAGCATGATAATGCCGAGAATGACGGTCTGCGTAGTTCCCCGCACCCATTGGAACAAGTCGGGCACGAAAAACGTCAGCACAGCGATGGCTGTCACAAACAGCGAGGCATGCTGTGCAAGCATGCGGCTAAGCCGCTGGAAAAACAATATCATTCCTGCCAACGGTTACAGCGCTAAAATCTGCTCGGCGTGCTCTTTGGTCTTTACCTGTTTGCCAGCAAATATCTGTTCAATCACTCCCTCCTCGTTGATGACAAAGGTAGTGCGGATGGTGCCCATCGTCTTCTTGCCGTACATCGTTTTCTCGCCCCATGCACCCATAGCCTCCAGCAGTGTGTGGTCTACGTCGGCAATCAGCGGGAACGGCAGCTCAAGCTTCTCCTTGAACTTCACGTGCGAAGCGGCTGAGTCTTTGCTCACGCCCACCACCTCGTAGCCTTTGCCCTGCAGCTCGCCGTAGTGGTCGCGCAGGCTGCAGGCCTCAGCCGAGCAGCCGCTCGTGTTGTCCTTCGGATAGAAATACAGCACCAGCTTGCGGCCCTTGTAATCACTCAGACGGATGTCTCGTCCCTGTTCGTCTTTGCCCAGAATCTCGGGCGCCTTGTCTCCTATGTTCATATCAATGCGTTAAAGTTGAGTAGCGTAATATTTGGCTACAAAGGTAATGATTATTTCGCAAATTCTCTCCTGTTGACGCATGAGAAATGTTAATGTTCCCTAAGAATTGTAGAGGTCTGTTTCACCTTTGCGTGTTATGGGCGTCAAATGTGAAATTATATTTTTAACCCAAAACCCAATCATTACCTATGAAACAATTGTTCTTGGCGGCAGCTGCCTTTGCTGCATTGACAGCCACTGCACAGGTGGCAGAAGACTTTAAACCTGCTACGACCAATCAGGAGGGCAGACAGTACCCGATGGTCAACTCGCAGCGTATGGTGCGCGCACAAATCTCTGCCCCGGGGGCCAACAGCGTGAAGCTCGACATTGGCGGCGTGAAGTATGACCTGAAGAAGGATGCCAACGGTGTCTGGACGGGCGAGTCGGCTCCTCAGGACGAGGGCTTCCACTATTATCAGCTGGAGATCGACGGCGCTTCAGTGCCCGATCCCGGCAGCATGTATTACTATGGTGCCAGCCGCTGGGGCAGTGGCATCGACATTCCTGCTGCCGACGAAGACTTCTATACGGTGAAGAATGTGCCGCAGGGCTCAGTCAACGAGGTGTATTATTACTCTACCGTCACCGAGAAGATGCGCCACTGCTATGTCTATCTGCCTGCTGCCTATCGTGAGAATCCCGCACAGAAGTTCCCAGTGCTCTATCTGCAGCATGGCATGGGCGAGAATGAGACGGGATGGTCGGCACAGGGCAAGACGGGCATCATCATGGACAATCTCATTGCCGAAGGCAAGGCTGTGCCTTTCATCATCGTGATGGACAATGGACTGAATGCCATTCCTGCTCATCCCGACACCACCCAGCAGGCTGGATTCCCAGGATTCCCCGGCATGGGACAGCGTCCGCAGGGCGGTCAGCGTCCGCAGGGCATGGGACCTGGCGGTTTTGGCGGTCAGCGTCAGCAGGGCAGACGGCCCGGTGGCCCCCGTCGTGGCTTTGGAGGCTTCAACGGTTTCCAGGAAGTGCTGCTGAAGGACATCATTCCGATGGTGGAGAAGAACTATCGCGTCATTGCCGATGCTGAGCACCGTGCTTTGGCAGGCCTTTCGATGGGCGGCATGCAGACGCACATGATTACCCTGGCCAATCCCAAGACGTTTGCCTACGTCGGTATGTTCAGCGGCGGCACCTTCCGCACAGAGGAGCTGCAGGACGCCAGCGACTTCAAGGCCACCAACAAGGTGCTCTTCATGAGTGCCGGCGGCAAGGAGACAAGAATGGCTGAGGGTGATGGCAGCGTAGGAAAGGCGGCCGCCGACCTGAAGGCGCTTGGCATCAACGCCCATAGCTACGTGTCGCCCGAGACGGCCCACGAGTGGCAGACGTGGAGGCGCAGCCTCTATCAGTTTGCCCAGCTGCTGTTCAAGTAAGAACCATACATCGCCTTTTCATCACGGTTCCCGCCTGGTCAACAAGTGGGAACCGTTTTCTTTTTTCGCACAGCGCGAAAGTGTTCCAGCAGTGGGTCCTTGCGTGAAACACTTTGTTCCAAAATTTTTTTGCCGATGAAACACTTTGTTTCAACGGCAGAAACACTTTGTTTTTACGGCAGAAACACTTTGTTTCAAAGGCAGAAACAAAACGATACTAAAGGGACAGGATTACCGCCATGTCCGCCGTAGGAGCTATTGAGGTCTGCTTTCTGCTACATCATTGCCAACAGAACAGTCGTCGGCTTTCAGTATCTCCATGTATTGCTTGTAGGTGATATGCCTGCCGCCCATCGAAGCTAAATGCGGAGTCTCAAACTGGCAGTCAATAAAGCGGCCGCCGACTGCCTCCATCGTCTTTGCCAAGTAAATGAGCGCCAGCTTTGACGCATTGGGCACCTGCGAGAACATGCTCTCGCCGAAAAAGGCCTTACGCAAAGTGACGCCATAGAGGCCGCCGACGAGTCGTTTGCCCGTGCCGGCGGGTTCCCACACTTCCACACTGGCGGCATAGCCCAGCCGGTGCAGCTCGGTGTAGGCGTTGATGATGTCGGGGCCCAGCCAGGCACCACATTGCTCATCACGTTGCTGTGCTGTGGAGCAGCCGTTGATGACGCCCGCAAAGTCCTGGTTGATGGTCACTTCATACTTGTGTTGCCGCAGGAGCTGCTTCATGGAATGGCTGATGTGAATATCACGGGGAAAGATGACAAACCTGTCGAGCGGACAATACCAGTGGGGCTCACTCTCCATGTTGAAAGCATACCAGGGAAAGAAGCCGTTGCTGTAGGCCAGCAGCAGACGCTTTACCGACAGGTCACCGCCAATGGCTACCAGCCCGTTGTCCTCACCCCATTGGGGATTGGGAAACCATAACTCGTCATCCAATTGCCAAACAGCCATGTTTTATTGGGCGTTCTTGCTTTGGCAGGCGTCACTGCTCACTATTGAGCATTGATCATTCACGAGGCCGACGCTGACGCTGCCGCCGTTCTTCAGACTGCCGAACAGGATTTCGCGCATCAGCAGGGGCTTCAGCTGCTGGGCGATGACACGGTCCATCTCGCGGGCTCCATACTCAGCCGTGAAGCCTTCCTTCAGCAGATGGTCGAAAGCCTCGTCGGTGAGCGTCAGCTTCACCTGCTTGGCTTCAAGCTTGGCATCGAGTTCGCGCAGCTTCTTTCGCAGAATGAGCGTCGCCATCGCCTTGTCCATGTCGTGGAACACGACAGCACCCGACAGACGGTTGAGAAACTCGGGCTTGAAGGTCTTCTTCACTTGCTTCATCATCGCCTCGCCTCGGCTGACGCTGCTGTTGAAGCCAATGCTTTGCGATGCAAACTGCGCTCCTGCGTTGGAGGTCATAATGAGTATGACGTTGCGGAAGTCGGCCTTGCGACCTTTGTTGTCGGTCAGCCGGGCGTAGTCCATCACCTGCAGCAGAATGTTGTAGATGTCCTGATGCGCCTTCTCTATCTCGTCGAGCAGCAGCACGGCGTTGGGCGACTTGCGGATGGCATCGGTCAGCAGTCCGCCGTCGTCGTAGCCCACATAGCCGGCAGGCGAGCCGATGAGTTTGGCCACAGCATGTTTCTCGGTGTATTCGCTCATGTCGAAGCGTATCAGTTCGATGCCCAGTTCTTTTGCCAGCACACGTGCCACCTCCGTCTTGCCCACACCCGTAGGCCCGACGAACAGTAGCGAGGCCAGGGGCTTGTTGTCGTCGAGCAAGCCGGCCCTTGACATCTGCACCGACTCCACCACCTGGCGGATGGCTTCGTCCTGTCCGTAGATTTGAGAGAGCATGCGCGGGGCAAGGCTTTCCAACCGCTCGTAGTCGTCGTTCTCGGCCACCGACAGCGCATCCACCTTACAGGTCTTTGCCAGCACGTCGGCGATGTGTTGAGTGTTTATTGTTAAGTGTTGAGTGACTATTCTCTTTTTATCAGGACAAATGTCACTAAACTCTGAACACTGAACACTTAACTCATAGGCCGCACCAGCCTCGTCAATGAGGTCGATGGCCTTGTCGGGCAGGAAACGGTCGTTGATATGCTTGAAGCTGGCTTCGACGGCAAAGGCAATGGCCTCGTCGTCGTATTTCACATCGTGGAACTCCTCATATCTCGGTTGCAGCTGGCGGAGGATATGCTTCGTTTCCTCAGGCGTAGGCTCGGGAATATCAATCTGCTGGAAACGGCGTATCATGCCTTTTGAGCGCGAGAAGTGGCGGTTGTACTCCTCGTAGGTCGTAGAGCCGATGAAGCGGATGGTGCCCGCTTCGAGGTAAGGCTTTAGCATGTTAGAGGCGTCCATAGCACTGTCACCGGTGGCACCGGCTCCCACCAGCGTGTGTATCTCGTCGATATACACAATATTGTTGTTGCTCTCCTGCTGAACACCGTCCATAATCATTTTGATGCGGTTTTCAAAGTCGCCGCGATACTGGGTGCCAGCCAGCAGCGTGCCCAAGTCAAGCTGGTAGACTTTGCTGCCTTTCAGTCGCTTAGGCACTTTCCCTTCTTCAATCAGCCTTACCAGGCCCCAAACGAGAGCCGTCTTGCCCACGCCCGGTTCGCCCACATGCAGCGGGTTGTTCTTGTCGCGTCGGCACAGCACTTGAATGGTTCGCTGGAGTTCCTTCTCGCGGCCAATCAGCGGATTCTGTTTCGCGTAGAGGTCGTTCATGCAGGTGACGAGCCGTCGCCAGGCTGCCTCATGCTTGTGTTCGCCTGTCTCCTCCTCCAGATGGTCGTCGTAGTCATAGCTGCTGATGAGCTGACTCATAAACTCACTCTCATCACTGCCCAGGGCGTCCTTCAGCAGATAGCAGGCCCACGACTCTTTCAGATGGAGGATGCCCAAGACGAGATGCGGCAGGTCTAATGCCCCGGCACTGCTCGAATATACTTGCTGACAAGCGTACTCTATCACTTGTCCGAGCTGCTCGGAAGCCTCCGGCTCATACTCATTGCCTTCTGGAACAGTCTCCAACTCCTTCATTTTCTGATAAAGCTGGACGGCCAGAATCTCAGGCGAGTAGAATTGGTTGAGTGTACGGGAAAAGCTATTGTCTTCCAGCATAGCCTCTAACAGATGCTCAGGTGTCACAAACTCATGCCTGTCTTTCCGACAGTATTCCATCGCTAAATGCAGCACTATGGCTGCCCGTTGTGTCTGTTTGATTTCTGCCATAGTTTACTCTTCCTCTTCGGGTTCAACGGTCAGCCGCAGCGGATAGCCGGCTTCACGGGCCATGCTGGTGGCCTTGTGGGCCTTCGACACAGCAATGTCGTAGCTGTAAATGCCTACCACTGCCTTGTCGGAGTGGTGCACTTGCAGCATCAGCGCATTGGCCTCTTCCTCGCTCTTCAGGAATATCTGTTTCAATATCATCACCACAAACTCCATTGTCGTGAAGTCGTCGTTGTAGATGATGACTTTATATCGTCGCGGCTCCTTGAGGTTTGTCCGCTGTCTTTCCTTTATTTGTGACTGCTCTTTTGCCATGACCTCTTTCCTCGTATCATTCCTCCTTTTATTTGGTATTTCGCTTCCCGTCGCGACCTTTGTCCTTTCGCCCACGGTTGTGGCCGCCGCCACGATGATGGCCGCCATGACGGCGCCCATGCGACGACTTGCCGCCTGCCTGCGCCTTGTACTCCGGACCCTCGCCCAGACCCTCGGGCAACGGCAGTTTCTCCACTTCCTTGCCCAGGAAATGCTCAATCTGAAGGAAACGCTGGATGTCGCGGTCGTTGACAAGGGTGATGGCCTGACCGTCGCGGTCGGCACGGGCGGTGCGCCCTATGCGGTGCACATAGTCCTCAGCGTCGTGCGGAACGTCGAAGTTGATGACGATGCGGATGTCGTCGATGTCGATGCCGCGAGCCACAATGTCGGTCGCTACAAGTACGTCGACCATACCGGCCTTGAAGCGGTACATCACATCGTCGCGCTCAGCCTGCGTGAGGTCGCTGTGCATGGGTGCACAGTTGATCTTTAGCCGCGACAGTTGGCGGTTGATGTCCTTTACGCGGTCTTTCTTGCCGCAGAAGATGATGACGCGCCGAAGGTCGCCGTTTTTGAACAGGTGGTCGATGATCTGCAGCTTCTGCGGGTCGTAGCACACGTAGGCCTGCTGAAGGATTTTGTCGGCTGGCCGGCTCACCTTCAGCTTCACTTCAATGGGATTGTGAAGGAGCGACACGGCCAGTTCTCTGACCTTCGACGGCATGGTGGCCGAGAACATCACCTTCTGGCAGTCCTGCGGCAGAAGTTTGGTAATCTGCATGATGTCGTCGATGAAACCCATGTCGAGCATGCGGTCGGCCTCGTCGAGCACGAAGAAAGATGTTTTTGAAAGATTGAGGTTGCCAACCTTGAGATGACTGAGCAACCTGCCCGGCGTAGCGATGACCACAGGAGCCCCGCCACGCAGGCTCTTCAGCTCCTGGTCGAAGCGTCCGCCGTCGTTGCCGCCATACACGGCAATACTGCTGACGTGGGGCATGTAGTAGGCAAAGCCTTCCATGGCCTGGTCAATCTGCTGCGCCAGTTCACGCGTCGGCGCCATCACCACGCAGTTGATGGCATCCTCGGGGTAGTTGCCGTCGTCGAGCATCGACAGGATGGGCAGCAAATAGGCTGCAGTCTTGCCAGTTCCCGTCTGTGCCACGCCGAGCACGTCGTGTCCGTCAAGTATCTGTGGAATACATTTCTCTTGTATAGGAGTCATCTCCTCGAAGTGCATGTCGTAGAGTGCGTCGAGGATGTTGTCGTTCAAATAAGTCTCTTCAAATGTCATTTATTGGCTATATTAGTTGGGTGCCTGACGGTAGCAGAAGTATGCTATGAACACATAGAGTATGTTGGGCAGCCAGGCGGCAAGCATTGGCGGCATGTCGGCCTGTATGGCGAAAGTGGCCGAGACGGTCTGCAGCAGGATATAGGTGAACGAGAGTGCCAGGCCGATGCCCAATGCCAGTCCCATGCCGCCCTTGCGCTTGCGTGCGGAAAGCGATGCGCCGATGACGGTGAGTATGAACGATGCAAATGAGGTGGCTATGCGCTTGTGATATTCCACCTCATACTGCACGACGTTTGTCGAGCCGCGTTCCTGCTGCTTCGAGATATAACGCAGCAGCTCGGGCGAGGTGAACTGCTCCTGCTGACCTTTCGAGTAGACCAGGTCCATTGGCTCCATCATGATCATGGTGTCAATTTCGGCTCCGGTCTCTATCTTTTCGCGAAGCCCCTTCAGCGTTCGGATTTTGTAGTTGGTGGCCTTCCAGTGGTGGCGGCTGTCGCTGATGGTGTCGTACTGGATGACATTGGCGGTCATCTGGCTCACCAGTTTCTTTTGTTCAAACTTGTAGAGGGCGAAGCCATAGCCGCGCTTGGAGTTGTTGTCGTATTGCTGGATGCTGGCCACGATGCCCGGCCCTACCTGGAGGGCGACGTTGCTGGCCGACGTCTGCTTCTTCTTGTTCTTGTAGAGTGTTTCGAAGTTCTGTCGGATGATGTTGCCGTGGGGGATGACGTAGGCTCCCAGGTAGAAGTTGATGCCGGCGATGAGCGCTGCCGACAGCATATAGGGTCGCATGAGGCGCCGGAAACTGGTGCCGGAGGCCAGCATGGCTATGATCTCGCTGTTGCCTGCCAGCTTCGACGTGAAGAAGATGACGGCGATGAAGACGAATAGCGGCGAGAAGAGGTTGGCGAAGTAAGGGACGAAGTTGGCGTAATAGTCGAAGATGATGGCACGCCACGGCGCATGGTTGTTGGCAAACTTCGCCATGTTCTCGTTGAAGTCGAACACGATGCTGATGGATATGATCAGCAGGATGGCAAAGATGTAAGTGCCAACGAACTTGCGGATGATGTACCAGTCGAGCCTTTTCAAAATAACCAATAACCAATAACCGTTAACCAATAACCGATAATCAATAAACGTTATAGACGACGGCCAAGGTCGTCAATGACTGTGCGTTTCCACTGGGTGAAGTCACCGTCGATGATGTGCTGGCGGGCATCGGTCACCAAGCGGAGATAGAATGCGAGGTTGTGGATGCTGGCAATCTGCAGGGCCAGCAGCTCCTGCGCCTTGAACAGATGGTGCAGGTAGGCCTTGGTGTGCAGCCGGTCGATGTAGCAGCCGTCGGGGTCGATGGGGCTGAAGTCCTTCTCCCACTTCTTGTTGCGCAGGTTCATCGTGCCGTGGTAGGTGAATAGCAGGGCGTTGCGGCCGTTGCGGGTAGGCATGACACAGTCGAACATGTCGACGCCGCGCTCTATGGCCTCGAGAATGTTCTGCGGTGTGCCGACGCCCATCAGGTAGCGCGGCCGGTCCTTGGGCAGGATGGCGTTCACCACCTCGATCATCTCGTACATCACCTCCGTAGGTTCGCCCACGGCCAGTCCGCCGATGCTCATGCCGCCCTGGCCGTCGCCAATGGTGGGCAGCAGGTCGCACACATGCTTGGCAGCATCCTCGCGCAGGTCTTTGTATTTGCATCCCTGCACGATGGGGAAGAGCGTCTGCTGATGGCCGTAGAGGGGCTCCGTCTCGTTGAAGCGCTTGATGCAGCGCTCCAGCCAGCGCTGTGTCAGGCAGAGGCTTTTCTTCGCATACTGATAGTCGCTTTCTCCCGGCGGACACTCGTCGAGCGCCATCATAATGTCGGCGCCGATGATGCGCTGCGTGTCCATCACGTTCTCAGGCGTGAAGATATGCTTCGAGCCGTCGATATGACTGCGAAACTCGCAGCCTTCCTCCCTCAGCTTGCGGATGCTCGTCAGCGAAAAGACCTGAAAGCCACCGCTGTCGGTAAGGATGGGCCTGTCCCAAGTGTTGAACTTGTGCAGGCCGCCTGCCTTGCGCAGAATGTTGAGCCCGGGGCGCAGGTAGAGATGGTAGGTATTGCCCAGTATGATTTGTGCCTGCACCTGTTCCCTCAGTTCGCTGAAATGCACGCCCTTCACCGTGCCGCAGGTGCCTACGGGCATGAAGATGGGCGTCTGAATCTGTCCGTGGTCGGTGGTGATGAGGCCGGCACGGGCATCGCTGAAGGAATCGGTATGTTGTAGATAGAAAGTCATCTTGTCACTTTGTAGCGTGCAAAGGTAGCAACATTTTCCGACACAGCCAAATTTCAGTTCATAAACTTGTGCTTTTCAGTAAAAATGCGTATTCATATAATTGGAACTGCAAGATTTTGTGCAAGTAGCAGGAAAACCTGCAGCCATCGATACTTTTCTTAAGACAATGTCATTGTTTTATCAGATAATGTCGTAGTTTTAACAAACAATGCCTTTGTTTTATCAGACAATGGCATTGTTTTAACTTTTTTCGAGGCCTCCCTGATATAATCATTCACCAACTAAATTAGGTCAAAACAGACCGAAACAAACCTTAAACCAAATCGTGTAAAACACTGTCTTACAATTAACTCCGCTTAACTAACCTTATTCTTCGCCTATTGCGCGTTTGCCCCGATTAGAGTAATTTTGTACCGCCATTGTACC
>CACYYG010000023.1 GCA_902778535.1 uncultured Prevotellaceae bacterium | reverse complement strand
GACTTTCCTCGGATTGTCAATGCTTTTTACTGAGATTTCTTTAACGAGTACTCACCAATCTCATTGACACTGCAAAGTTAGAGTGTTTTGACAAAAAAACAATTCATTACCATGAATAATTGAGGCTAGCAACAGACATCTACGGCGGTAGGCATCCTCCTCTTCATCAGGGGCGTGGTCTGAAATTCTATCATCATAGACTATTGTCCAAGGTTTCTTTACAATTACTTAAGGGTTTTTGCGTGCTAAAACCTTAGAAACAGGGGGATTGAGACAAATATAAAAGAACGTGAAACGTTTTCCCTGCGGATTTTAACGAACCGAAAAACCTTGTATACATTTTCCGATGGTACGCTCGCGTAAAAATATGTAACTTTGCACCAATATTGCGATGAGCAGGAAACGAAGGGAAAAACATAAACGAAAACATATACAAAAAACAAAAACAAAAGAACGTATGAAAATCGAAACAAAAATCCGGAGACGAGGCAGGCGCTTGTTGGCAGCGGCGACATGCTGTGTGCTCCTGGGGTCCAGCGGTAGCCTGCTATCGTGTCAGAAGTACGACCTCGACGAGCGTTCGCCTGAGGGTTGGGGCAACAGCATCTACAGCTGGCTTGATGAGCAGGGCAACTTCACCAACACCGTGCGAATGATCAACGACCTGGGCTATCGTGAGGTGTTGGCCAAGACTGGCTCGAAGACTCTCTTCGTGGCCGATGATGCTGCCTATGAGCGTTTCTACAGCAACAACAGCTGGGGTGCAAGGGGCTACGACGACCTCACCGATCCTCAGAAGAAGATGCTGCTGTTTGGCAACATGCTCGACAACTCCATCCAGCTGAACAGTCTGTCGACCATTCAGGGCAATCCTCTGAAGGAAGGACAGGCCATGCGCCGTTTCTCGGCCTTGAGCGAGTTTGACACCGTGCCCATCCTGCAGCCCAGCGACATGCCCGACAATAAGTATTGGCGGCGTCACCGCGAGAGCGGCAAGAGCATGGTGTGCATGGAGGATGGCACCGCCGTGCCGATGCTGCTGTTTTTGGAGGCGCAGCTGGCCAACAACCGCATCACCAACGACGACTACAGCTTTCTGTTCAATCACACGACAAGCCGAAAGGCTGGCGATGCCAGTATCAATGGCGTCGATGTGGTGGAGGACAATATCCGCTGCGCCAACGGCTTCATTCACCGCACCGCCGAGGTTGTCACCCCACTGCCCAACATGGCTGAGCTGATAGCCAAGAAGCCGGAGGTGAGCAAGTTCAACAGTCTGCTGGAGCGTTTCTGCGCTCCTTATCCCGACGGCAAGGAGCTCACCATCACCGAGCGCTACAATTATCTGTATAATGCCCATGTGGACACGGTCTATAAGAAGCGTTTCTTCAACGAGAAGAGAGATGCCGAAGTGAGCGAGACTCCCGACGGCGGCGGCGTTCCTGCACAGCTGATGTTCGACCCTGAGTGGAACTCCTACTACTCGGCCAGCGTGAAGCAGAGCGGTGAGGGCAATGCTGCCGAGCAGCGTGACATGGCCGTGATGATGGTGCCTTCCAACGAAGCTATGGATGCCTACTGGAATGGCGCTGGCAAGCCGCTGAGCGAGAACTTCGCCTCGTGGAACGATGTGCCCGACGACGTCATTATCCGTCTGCTCAACGTCAACATGCTCCCTTCGTTCACCTCGTCGGTGCCCTCGAAGTTCGACGCCATCCTGAACGATGCCAACGACCCGATGGGTGTTGATGCTGCCGACATCGACTCGGTGTGGATGGCCTGCAACGGTGCCATCTATCTGACCAACAAGGTCTACTCGCCCACAGCATACGTCAGCGTGTCGTTCCCAGCGCTGATCAACCGCACCATGAAGATCATCGACTGGGCCATCACCCAGTGTAAGTATAATGTCTATCTGAACGCACTGGGCTCTGACTACAGCTTCTTCATTCCCACCAACAACGCACTGCTGGAGTACATCGACCCGTGCTCTTACGGCAAGGGCAACCTGCAGCTGCTGAGCTTCCGCTGGGACGAGACAAAGAGGGTGGAAGATAGGGTGTCGGCCGTAGTCTACAACTACGACCCCGTGACGGGTGAGCGCGACTCAGTGACCACTGTCACCAGGTCGTCGGGCGACGGCTCGCGCATTGAGAAATGCCTGAAAGACATCCTCGACACCCACATTGTCATCGGCAAGATATGGGAAGGCAAGAACACCTATTTCCGCACCAAGAACGGCACGGGCATCCGCGTGACCAATCCTACCGACGAGGCAAACATGACCGTAGAAGGCAGCTACCAGATGTATGAAGGACATCCTATCCGCATTGCACGCGTCTACGACCAGCGCAAGGAGGTGGCCGGCGGCAACGGCAAGAGCTATGTGCTGGAAGGCCAGCCCATCATGGGTACGCGCCTGACTGTAAAGGACCAGCTGGCTGCTCATCCCAAATATTTCGGCAAGTTCCTGGAGCTTTTAGAAGGCAGCGGCCTTTTGGAGCAGATCCACAACCTGGGCACAGGAAAGGAAAGCGACAATAAGGCATGTGCCGGCGACAATCTGTCGGTGTTCAACACCTATCACTACACCATCTATGTACCCAGCAACGAGGCTATACAGAAGCTGCAGGACGAAGGCAAGCTGGCTTCCTGGGAGAAGGTGGAAGCCGACCATGAGACAGGCAATGACGAACTGGCAGCTGTCGATTCCCTGGGTATCGTGAACTTCCTGAAGTATCACATTCAGGACAACGCTCTTTACATCGGCGCCCAGAATGAATCGGGCGACTATGAGACCTCTTTAATCAACAATGCCACCCGCCGCTTCTTTATGCTGAAGTCGGAGCTGAAGGACGAGACGATAGAAGTCAAGGATGCCGTAGACCAAGACAACGAGCGTAAGGGCAACCCCACCAAGCATACGGTCAGAAAAGCCACCTATATCGATGATGACGGCATTGAGAAAGACCTCTATAACATTCAGGCACGCGAATACCTGTATGACAGCACGAGCAAGACCACAGCAACCAGCCTGTACACTACCTCTTCGGCTGTGATACATCTGATTGACAGCCCGCTGTCCTATGGAAATTGATAATTGAAAATTGAAGATTATGATTACCAAGATAATAAAAAGAATTCTTTGCAGAGCAAAGCGGCAAAGCCTAGCGCTGATAAGTCTCTCATTTATCATTTTTCATACTACATTCTGCGTAGCTCAGCAGGCTGGCGACATCATCAGCGGCACGGTGAACGATGACTACGGGCCTGTGATTGGTGCCAATGTGGTGGAACTGGATGCAGCCAACCGTATCGTAGCCTCGGCAGTGACTGACCTGAGCGGCAATTTCTCGTTCAAGCTGAAGAATCCCAAGAACAAGCTGCGCATCACCTACGTGGGATGCAAGACGGTGGTGCTGCCCTTCAACAAGACCAAGTATAACGTGACGCTGAAGAGCGACACAAACATTGGCTTGGTCACCGTGAAGTCCACACGCCGTGCACAGGGCTCCGGACTGGCCATTCCCCTCGACGAGATTTCTACTGCCCGCCAGAGCATCGACATGAGCGAGTTTGAGGGCCTTGCCCTGACAACTGTCGACGAAGCCCTGCAGGGACGTATCGCAGGTCTGGACATCGTGGCCAACTCGGGTAACCTGGGCAGCGGCACCTCCATGCGATTGCGCGGTGTGTCGACCATCAACGGCTCCAGCGAGCCGCTCATCGTGGTCGACGGCAATGTATGGCAGACTGGCGGCCAGACCATCGATGGCGACATGAACGAGGAGAAGTTTGCACAGCTGCTGAACATCAACCCTGAGGACATCGAGAGCATCTCCGTGCTGAAAGATGCCGCCGCAACGGCCATCTGGGGCTCGCAGGGCTCGAATGGCGTCATCGAAATCAAGACCAAGCGCGGCACCAGGGGCAAAACGCGTGTCAGCTACTCGTTCCGCCTGACCGGCACCTATCAGCCCAAAGGCTATCAGATACTGAACGGCGATGAGTACACCATGTTGCTGAAGGAAGAATACTTCAACCCGGAGATGAGCGACGTGGCCAGCAACATTCCCGAACTGAACTATGATCCCACGTTCTCAGAGTATCAGATGTACAACAACAATACTGACTGGCTGAAGGAAGTGAAAAAGACGGGCTGGCGCCAGAACCACTATCTGGCATTGAGCGGCGGTGGTGAGAAGGCCCATTTCCGTGTGGGTGCCGGCTACGACCACGAGACAGGCTCCATCATTGAGCAGCAGCTCGACCGCTTCAGCTCGCGTGTCAATCTGGACTACTTCGTCAGCGACCGCATCAAGATTGAGACCAACATCGCCCTGACCTACACAAAGAATCACAAGAACAACGGCGACCTCTTGAGCATTGCTTACGTGCGAATGCCGAACCTCTCCATCTACGAACAGGACCGCAATGGCAATGACCTGAGCGAATACTACTCCATGCTGCCAACGGTGAGCAGCCAGCTGAATGACCAGCTGGGCAGCAAGAACCCCGTGGCTCTGGCGCATCTGGCTAAGAACAACGAAACGAGCTACAACATCGAGCCCGAATTCAAGCTGCGCTACAACCTGCTGTCGATAGAAGAGGAAAAAACACGTTTGAACTATGAAGGCAAGGTGGTGTTCAACATCTTCAACAACTATAACGACTCATTCATGCCGCTGTCGCTGAACACTCGTGGCTGGAATGACACAAACAGCAAAGAGAGCAACAAGACAACGTCGAACTCGTCGAAGAGTTTCGCTGTGACAACCACTCACACGCTGACTTTCACCCCAAGCTTCAGCAACAAGGACCACTCACTGACAATGATGCTGCGCGGACAGCTGACCAGCGGTCATAACAGTTCGCAGGCCACCACGTCGTGGGGCCTGCCGTCGGGCAGCATCCAGAATCCGGCAGCCCAGGGCATCATCTCCGACATGAGCACCAACAGCGGCGAGTGGCGCAGCATCTACTTCACCTATTCTGCCCACTATGCCTACAAATCGCGCTACATGGCCGACTTCTCGGTGCGACGCGACGGCAGCACACAGTTTGGCGGCGACCAGCGCTGGGGTAACTTCCCTGCACTCTCGCTGCGCTGGAACATCAGCAGGGAGCCGTGGTTCCACCAGGCACTGCCTTTCGTGTCGATGCTCTCCATCCGTCCAGGCTGGGGCATCGTAGGCCGGCAGCCGGGTCAGGAATACCTCTACTTCAGCACCTACTCCTCGGGCAATGCCTATCTGGACGAGGGAAGTATGCACCCGGACAACATTCAGCTGAAGAATCTGAAATGGGAGCAGAAGGAAACCTTCAACCTCGGTGTTGACTTCGGCTTCTGGAACGACCGCATCAACGGTAACGTGGAGGTCTACCGCCAGTACACCAGCGACATGCTGATGAGCAGCTACGGCATCCCCTCGTCGTCGGGCTATTCCAGCCTGCGCTGGCAGAATGCCGGAAACATGAAGAACATTGGATGGGAGTTCAACCTGAACGGTTTCAATATTATCAAGAAAGGCCAGTTCTCGGTTGACTTCAATGTTACCTTTGCCAACAACAAGAACCAGATTACAGATATGGACGAGACCTGCCTGTCAAAGCTCAACACCGAATTCAACCGCAGCAATGGCAGCTACCTGACGCGTGTTGAACTGAACCGCGCTCTGGGCAGCATCTATGGCTTCCGCTACAAGGGCGTCTATCAGTACAGCCATTTCACCGAGGAAGAAATTGAGGGTGTCAGCGGCCCCGATGCCCCTGTGGCCCGCGACAAGGACGGCAACGTTATCCTCGACGAGCATGGCATGACAAAGCCCGTCATGTTCTGCGCCGGTACGGTGAACTATGAGTTCAAGGGCGGCGATGCCAAGTACGAGGACATCAACTACGACGGTCAGATCAATGAACTCGACATCGTCTACCTGGGCTCTTCGCTGCCGAAGATTACTGGTGGTTTCGGCTTCAAGCTGAAGTTCGGACGTCTCGCATGGAATAACCAGTTCAACTTCCGCTACGGCAACAAGATCATCAACGCCGCCCGAATGAATGTGGAGAATATGTACGACAACAACAACCAGAGCCGCGCCGTCAACTGGCGTTGGCGCGTAGAGGGCGACATCACCGAGATTCCCCGTGCCCTGCGCCAGACTGGTTACAACTACTTAGGCTCCGACCGCTTTGTGGAAGACGGCTCGTTCATCCGTCTGAACTACTCGCAGATCAGCTATTCTGTCAATCCGAAGCACCTCAAGAAGCTGGGTCTCTCACAATTGAACTTCTACGTGTCGGCCAACAACCTGTTTGTCCTGACGAAGTACAGTGGTGCCGACCCCGAGGTGGGCTATGGCTCGATGGGCATCGTGACCGACGGTGCCAAGACGCCGCGCTCCAAGTCGTTCACCGGTGGTGTGACCATTCAATTCTAACTCATGGTTTATATAGATATAATAGTTATGATTACAAAGAAATATAATAAGGTTGTGACAGGAGTTATCTCCTCCCTCCTCTTTCCTCTCTCTTCTCTCCTCTTTCCTCTTTCCTCTCTCCTCTTGTCAGGCTGCAGCGACTTCCTCGATATCCTGCCCATGAACTCGACGGTGCTTGAGAACTACTGGAAGGAAAAGGCCGACGTGACCAGCGCGGTGAACGGCTGTTATGCGGCCTTGGCCAGCGAAGATGTGGTCACCCGTATGGGCGTCTGGGGTGAGTTGCGCTCCGAGAATGTCGTGGCTGGCACCAACGTTCCCAACAACCTCAATGAAATGTTGAAGGAGAACCTTTTGCCGACCAACGAAATGTGCACATGGGCCTGTTTCTACAATGTCATCAACCTCTGCAACATTGTGTGCCACTATGCACCTGAGGTAGAGAGCATCGACCCTAACTACACAAGCAACGAGCTGAAGGGAAATATCGCCGAGATGAAGACGCTTCGTGCTCTCTGCTACTTCTATCTCATCCGCACGTTCCGTGATGTGCCCTATGTCACTGAACCCAGCATCGACGACAGTCAGAACTATGTTGTGCCTGCCACGCCATTCGAAGCGGTGCTCGACTCGCTGATTACCGACCTGGAAAGCGTGAAGGACGATGCACAGCGGCGTTTCAGCCTTGAAAAGGTGGAGGGAAAGAGCATTTATGTGCCTGCCGAGAACAACAGCCGCATCACCCGTTGGGCCATTTACTCCTTGCTGGCCGATTTCTATCTGTGGAAGGGCGACTGGAACAACGTCATCAAATACTGTGATTTGGTGATCAACTATAAGGCACAGCAGTACAAGGAATTGCTTAAGACCGACCAGATAACTGACATTGACCTGTACGACGGCATTCCCCTCATTCTCGAAGCCATCAGGGGCGAGCAGAATGTCGGCCATGCCTATACATCCGTCTTTGGTGATGGCAACTCGTTTGAGAGCATCTTCGAGCTCTATTACAACGGTTCCAACGGACAGGAGAACACCTGGGTAAGCAGTTACTATGGCAACCGCAACAACAGTATTGGACGTCTGAAGGCTGCCGACTTCCTGATGGACGGCTTCACGGCTGGCAACAATCAGCTGTGGCTGACGCAGAAAGACTGCCGGGCCTACGAGTATCTGGAGAGTGAGGGCACCAGCTATGCCATTATGAAGTATGCACGCGAAAAGGCCGACTTCAATCTCCAGAGAACAGGCAGCGTAACTGTCACTGGTGACCGTCGCACTTCTTCTAATTCCAATTGGATTTTCTATCGTTTAAGCGATATCATGCTGATGAAGGCTGAAGCCCTTATCCAACTTGGAGAGGAATACTGGCCCGAGGCGTTCAAGCTGATTAACAATGTCTACAAGCGTGCCAACAATATCGCTCCTGAGTCAACAACAGGAAGCCTGGCCTACGAAACCTATTCCACCTCGAAGGAAAAGATGGAAGACCTGCTCTTTGAGGAGCGTCACCGCGAGTTCCTGTTCGAGGGCAAGCGCTGGTTCGACTTAGTGCGCCTGGCACGCCGTGACGGCAAGACCGAGCGTCTGGCCTCTTGCGCCATCCGCAAGTATCGTCAGGATATCAATGTCATTAAGATCAAGCTGACCGACCCCAACTACATTTACTTCCCTTACGCAAAGAGCGAGCTGAAAGCCAATCCACTGCTGAAGCAAAATCCGGCCTTTGACAAGGGTGAGGAGGGAGTGCTGAGGTAATACGACCTGCGGCCGGAATAAAAAGAACTGAATTAATAGATAATAGAAATATGAAGGACAAAACATACAAGCGACTTCTGGTAGGTTTATCATTTATCATTGGTCTTTTATCATTCAGCATGACACTCACGTCGTGCGTGGATAATGATGACGATATTCCCATGAACAGATATGAGGCAGAGAAGATGACCGCTGCCCAGTTCCTTGAAGAGAACGCAGACCGTGTGGGAGATTTCATCACGCTCCTCAAGCGCACATCCTATTTCGCCATGCTTTCCACCTACGGCGACTATACCGTCTTTGCCCCCAACAACGAGGCATTGTCTAAGTATATGGCAAGCAACAGCTATAATAGCATTGAGGATATTCCCCTGACCGTATGCGACACTATTGTGCGTACCCATATCATCAAGACCAAGGCCTACTTCACCACAGACATCTCTGAAGGCTCACTGGGTATGAATATGGCTGAGACCTTTATCGAACTCTCCATCAATTCTGATGCAGCCAACAACAATGCCGTCGTACACTATGCCAACAAGGTGGCGCGTATGGTGGAATATGACGACTCGGTGACCAACGGCGTGGTGCACATTGTGAACAACATCATTCCGCGTACCAGCGACAAGCTGCCCGATGTCATTGCTGCCGACTCTACGCTAACAATCTTCTCTGAAGCCCTGTTCATGACGGGATTGGCCGACTCACTCATGGCCTACGAGGACAAGAACTATCCCGAATGGGGTGCTGACAAGGCATCGCAGGACTCTGCATACGCCTGGGTGTTGCAGCTCAAGTGTAAGGCTGAGGGTTCCGATCCTATTCAATGGGTTCAGAAACGCTATTTCAAGTTTACAGCCTTCGTTGAGCGAGACTCCATCTACAGGCTGCACGGTATCAACAACATCAATGACTTGATAGCTCATGCCAAAAAAGTCTACGACGCCGTCTATCCGGAGGATGCCGGCAAGTATGACAACGACTTCAAGCACCGCAAGAATCCCCTCAACCGCTTTGTGGCCTATCATCTTGTTGACCGCGTGCTGCCTTACAATGAAATCATCATGAGAAGGGACTGCCTGAAGCACTGGGACCTTGACAAGTGCGACCCGGAGGAGTTCTATGAAACCATGTGTCCGGGAACGCTCATGCGTTTCTGCTATCCCAATGAGCAGCTGTACATCAATCGCAAAGGCTTGAAAGCCGATGCAGAGGTACAGGGCATTAGGGTATGGAAAAGCTCAGAGTCGGGAACAGCGCTGCAACAGGCTCCTAACGGCATGTATCACTATCTTGACGATATTCTGGAATACACGACAGAGGTGCGCGACGTGGTGCTCAACTGCCGCATCCGCTTCGACTCCACCGTGTTGAGTCCCGACTTCGCCAACAGCGACCGTCCGCTGTATGGTGAGAACAAGCTCAGGGGCTACCGTCTCGACTATATCAAGAACTGGAAGGTGATGGGCGAGAAAGCCGTCATCGGCCTGCATGGCGAAGGCCCTTGGTGGCAGCACTATAAGAGCAACGGTATCACCGTCAGCGGCATCTTCGACATGACCATCAAGCTGCCTCCCGTGCCGTCGGGTACCTACGAGATTCGCACGGGCTATACTGCCAACCCAGAACGTGGTGTCGTACAGTTCTATCTGAACAACGTGCCGTGTGGCATTCCTGCCGACCTGCGCATCATGGGACCTGACCCCTCTATTGGCTGGGTTGCTGATGTGACCGGCGATACAGAGGAGGCTCGTAATGCCAACAAGGCCATTGACAAGGCTATGCACAACCGTGGTTACATGAAGGGCATGGACTGTTACTGGCAAGGTGCAGCAAAGGAGAATGCACTTCGCAACCTGGTCAATAACCTCCGCTATGTCCTGGCCACACAGTACCTTGATGCCAACGAGACCTATTACCTACGCGCCCGTCAAGTGCTGAAAGATCCTGAGTGCTACTGGAGCTTTGACTATATTGAACTCTGCCCGAAGAGTGTCTATGGCAGTCCTGAGGGCGAGGACACACACTAACATGAGTATTCATGGCAGCACTGTTTGCTAGCGGGGAAAGCTCTTCGAAAGAATCATAGAGATTTTTAGGAGCCAGTGCAAAAAAGACAGTACTGCATGAAAGACAAAACATACATCCTAATGGTGAAATTCAAGACTATTATGAAATATATTGTATTTAAAAGAATCAGACCTGTTCTTGTGGGCCTCGCAACCATCTTAGCCCCCCTCGCGTTTGGAGTCTCCTGTTCCGACTGGGACGACCACTATGAGGGCATCGCGGAAACAGGCGCCGCCGGTGGTACGTTGTGGGAGCAGATGAAGGGCAATGCCCAGTTGAGCGACTTCTGCGAAGTGCTTGAGCAAACGAAAGTGTATCGCATGCACAAGAAAACTCCAGTGAGCTATGCCGACCTGCTCAACAGCGGTCAGGCCTTCACGGTGATGGCTCCCGTAAACGGTACGTTCAACAAAGACTCGCTGTTACGGCTGGTACAGACCGTCAGCGGCGACTCGGCCGTGGAAAAAAGCTTCGTGCAGAACCATATCACCCGTCTGCTCGTCTCTTCCAAACCCGGATTAACCAAAATGCTGATGCTCAACCAGAAACGACTGCTGATGGCTGACGGAATGATTGACAACGTTCCCGTCACCGTTGCCAACACAAAGGCCAGCAACGGTGTGCTCCATATCATGCAGCGGGCACTGGCCTATAAGCACAATCTCTTTGAGATGTTGTGCGACAATCCTCTGCTGTCTGTCATTGGCATCAGCCTTAGCCGTTTCAATGAAGATGAGTTCGATCCGGATGCATCGGTGTCAAATGGCTCTATCGATGGCGTTCCCGTCTATGTCGACTCCGTGGTCTACGAGCGAAACCGCCTGCTGAGCTCTATCGGCCAGCTGAGGGACGAGGATTCCACCTATCTTGTCGTCGTTCCCACTGCTGAAGGATGGAACAGAGTTTACGAAGAGACAGCCAAGTATTTCCAGTATGACAAAAGCATTGAAAAACGCGACTCGCTGCAGCAATACTATACCCTGCGCGCCCTGCTGGAAGATGCCGTCTTCAACATGACCGACCAGAAGTCTGTCAACGACTCTCTGATTTCTGTGCCATATATCCACACTAACCGTACGTTTGAAAAGGGAAAGAAGGTCTATCATGTGTTTAAGAAACCCTTCGAGCCTGGTGGCATCCTTTATGGCGCAAAGCCGCTGACATGCAGCAATGGTACGATCTATACCACCGACAATTGGTCGTTCAATCCGATGGAGACCTGGTTCAAGGATATTTATGTGGAAACAGAAAACGCCACCGTTATTCCTCCTTTCAAGGCCTGCACCTACAATGCTCACCGCCATACTGCCGACAGTATTTCTGGAAATGCCTATCTGCAGATTATTCCTGAAAGAGGAACGTCGAACTGGGAGATGATCTTCCAGATCAACAACACTCTGTCGGGCGACTATGACATCTATGCCATCTTATTGCCTCAGTCGGTAGCGGGGCTGGAAAGCACCAAGCCGTGCAAATTCAAGGCCACCATCAACTATGTTGACGAGGACAACAACGAGCAGTCGTTCAACTGCGACAACAATCAGTTCCAAAGCGACCCTGAGCGCGTTGATACCATCCTACTGGCCGAAGGGTTCCACTTCCCCGTTTGCAACTACGATCAGCGAAACACGAAGATAAGCATCAAGATAACATGCTCTATCCTGGCTCGTGAGACTTCACGCTATTCGCGCGAGATGCTGCTTGACTGCATTTATCTCAGACCCCGAACCTCTAAATCTGTCGAACAATGAAGAAACATATTCTTTCCACTATTTTGCTGTTTGTGTCATTGACGATAGCAGCACAGGAGAACTACAAGACTGTCACGGGTCAGATTGTCGATGCTGCCACCAAGAAGCCGCTGGCAGGCGTCATCGTGGCCGCATACGGCAACAACAGGTTCTCGGTCATCACCGACGACGAGGGACTCTATACGCTCAGCGTGCCTGACTATGTCAGCTCTCTACAGATGCGTATCGACGGTTATAACTTTACGCAGTGCCCCATTACCGACGGAAAGGCCAACGCCCAGCTTTATCATGAGGTCTTCACAGAAGCGTATAAGCGCCAGACCAATGCCACCCAAAGCTCTGAGACCAGCCGTTTTGCAAACACGTCCGAGGTGAGCATCGACCCGCTCATTGCCCAGCAGCTGGGAGCCGACCTGCGTTCACAGTCGCGCAGTGGCAATGTTGGGCTGGGCAATATGCTGCTCATGTCGGGCATCAACTCGCTTAACAGCAATGTCCAGCCACTGATAGTCGTCGATGACGTTATCATGGATATGGAATACAACCGCGCCACACTGCATGACGGCTATTTCACCAACATGCTGGCCAACCTCAACGTCAACGACATTGAGAGTGTGCAGGTGCTGAAGAACGGTACTGCCCTCTATGGAGCCAAGGGTGCCAATGGCGTGGTGCTCATCAAGACGAAGCGCAACAAATCGATGGCCACGAAGATTGATCTGACCATCAACGGCCGCTATGACATGATTCCCCATCTGCCCAAGATGATGGGTGCCGAGGATTACCGCATGTATGCCTCAGAGCTGCTGTCGGACAAGACTGAGGCCCTTGGTCAGATGAAATTCCTGAACAACGACCCCACCTATTTCTATTACAACCGCTATCACAACAATACCGACTGGAGGGATGAGGTCTACAAGAACGCCTTCTCGCAGAATTACGGCATCAATGTGCAGGGTGGCGATGACATCGCTTCCTACAACCTTTCAGTAGGCTACTCGTTAGCCAACAGTACGCTGAAGAAGAACGATTTTACGCGCTTCAACATGCGATTGAACACCGACATCAACATTGCCCGCGGGTTCGACGTGCGCTTCGATGCTTCCTACAGCGACGTCGACCGCTCGTTGTTTGATGACGGAGCACCCGCCACGGTGCTTTCAGGCGTCATTACCTCACCGTCATTCATCGCCTTGACCAAGTCGCCCTTCCTGTCGCCATACGCATTCGACAATGCCGGCAATCAGAGCCATTACTTGGCAGAGGCCGATGACTATTTAGAGGAAATGTTCCAGGGACGCGGCCGTCTGGCCAATCCTTCCAGCATCCTGGAGTATGGCGAAGGTGACAATCGTAACTCGCTGGGCAACCGTCTCATTGTCTTTGCCATCACGCCAAAGTATGAGTTCAACAGAAATCTTACCCTGAGCGAGCACTTTGCCCTCACGCTGGTGAACACCAACGAAAACTACTATCTCCCCATTCAGGGCACGCCGACATTTGTCGTTGATGGTCTCGACGAGAACACCACACTGCGTAACATCGTGCAGAGTCAGGCTTCGAGCCTTACTGCGCTGCAGAGCGACACCCGCCTGGCATGGAAGAAACAGTTCAACGCCCATCAGCTTGGCGCCATGGGAGGATTCCGCTACCTGAACTCTGCCTACAAGCTGACCTCGCAGGAGGGATACAACACTCCCAACGACAAGGCTCCCAGGATGAACTCCGGACTACGATTCAAAAACACTGACGGCGCCAACGACAAGACGACCGATTTGCTATGGTATGCCTTGGCCGACTATAACTACGCCCACCGCTATTATCTCAACGCCGGACTCTCTGCCCATGCTTCTTCCCGTTTCGGCAAGGATGCCGACGGCCTGAAACTGGCCGATGCAGTATGGGGGTTGTTCCCCAGCATTGAGGCAGCCTGGGTGCTGACCAACGAACCGTGGTTCCAACATCTCGTCTCTCACCTCTCACCCTTCGCCTCTATCAACTACCTGCGCCTGAATGTGGGTTACGATGTCACAGGCAACGACGATATCGACTACACAGCCTCACGCAGTTACTTCGTGTCGCGCCGTATGCTTCACAACAGTTCTAGCGAGCCGTTTGCCACAGGCATCGTCATTGGCAACATTGGCAACACAGAACTGAAATGGGAAACCACCCGCCGACTCACGGCTGGCATAGAAGGCAACTTCCTCAACAACCGCCTCAGCGTGCGTCTCAACTATTTCAAGAGCCGCACCAGCGACCTGCTCTCCCTGCGTCAGCTGGCGTGGACCAGCGGCATGGATGCCAACTGGAGCAACGAAGGCAAGCTTGAGAACGAGGGCTTTGATGTACATGCTGTTGTCAAAGTGCTTAACCTGAAAAATTTCCGCTGGGAACTCGGTGCTTCATTGGGCCATTACAAGAACAAGGTGACGGCGCTGCCCGACAACAACCGTAGCTTTGAAACAGAGGTCTATGGCGCCACCATCCAAACTAAGGTAGGACAGCCCGTAGGTCTTTTCTATGGCTATCAGACTAATGGCGTCTACAGCACCACTGCTGAAGCACAGGCCGATGGAAAACACATTGTAAGAGAAAATGGCGAAAAAGTCTATTTCGAGGGTGGCGACATCAACTTTGTAGACATCACGCCGGATAACGTCATCGACGAGAACGACCGTACCATTATTGGCGACCCCAACCCCGACATCTATGGCAATATCCATACGACGCTCAGTTGGAAGAACCTCACGCTCTCGGCCATGTTCAACTATTCCTTGGGCAACGATATCTACAACTATCAGCGCTCGCTCCTGGAGGGAGGCACGTACTTCCTCAACCAGACCACCGCCGTAAAGGGTCGCTGGACTGCTGAGGGACAGAAGACAGACATTCCACGTGCCAGCTATAACGATCCTATTGGCAACTCACGCTTCAGCGACCGATGGATAGAGGACGGCTCCTACTTGCGCTTGAGCAATGTCACCGTGAGCTACTATCTGCCCATCCAGAGTACCTATCTGCAGGGACTAACTATCTTCGGCAACGTGAACAATCTCTTCACCGTTACCCGATATCTTGGCAGTGATCCTGACTGCGCCATGGCCAGTGGCATCCTGACCCAAGGCATCGACTGCGGCCTGCTGGGCAAGGGTCGCTCATTCTCTCTGGGCGTAAATATCAACCTGTAGTACAATAAACAATAAACGCTAAACAATAAACATTGATAAGATGAAAAAGTATTCAATAATAAAAAGAATGACCAGTAGAATAACGGTTATTGGTTATTGTTTATTGGTTATTGGAATGACCTCCTGCTCCGACATGCTCGAGACAGAGTCTGACCTGGTGGAGTTTGAAGAGAACCACACCTTAAACCATGCCACCGATTCTGTCTATAGTGTGATGGGCATACTCAACAAGATGCAGGTCATCGCTGATCGGGTGGTCGTCTTAGGTGAAGTGCGCGGTGACTTGATGCTGCCCACCCTGTCTGCTTCTACCGACCTGAAGCGTTTGTCAGCCTTCGATTTCAAGGAGGCCAACAGCTATAACCGGATAAGCGACTACTATGCCGTCATCAATAATTGCAACTATTATCTGGCTCATGTCGACACGGCTATGGAGCGCCGCGGAAGAAACCTGTTTCTTCGCGAGTATGCCGTCGTCAAGTCCTACCGAGCCTGGACTTACCTGCAGCTGGCGCTTGCCTACGGCAAAGTACCCTTGGTCCTTCAGCCGCTGATGACCGAGAAGGAAGCCCGTGAGGCTATGAGCCAGACACCTGCTGACATCCAGACAATCTGTGAGACATTCATCAACGACCTTACTCCGTTTGTCGGTGTGAACCTGCCTGATTTCGGCTCTATCAACAGCATGAGTTCTGAAGATTTCTTTATCCCCATGCGTGTCTTGTTAGGCGATCTCTGCCTCTGGGCAGGTCGGTATCAAGAGGCAGCCCGCTGGTATCATGACTATCTGACCGACAGATACGACCCCATCCAGATGAGCACTCAGCGTATCATTTGGCCAAACTCAACACAGTATGGCACACCACTCGACAACTATAACCCGACGGGCGACAGAGAAGTGCTGTGCTATATCCCGATGGAACCGACGGTGTTCAGCGGTAATATCAGTAATCTGCCCAATCTGTTCAACTCGACCCGCGAGAACAACTATTTCTACGGACTAACCCCGTCGTCGGCCATGTCAAGGATTGCTGCCGACCAGATTTACTGTTTTGAAGAGAGCATGCAGGGTGCCACGACCAAAGACACCATCTATGCTCCCCGCACAGGCTTCACCCGTGGCGAATATCTGGGCGACTTGCGCTATTCTTCGAATTACAGTCTCACTTCCACTGGCACGCAGAGTGACTATTCAGAGTACAGCTCTTATAGGCAGCGCATCAACAAGATTGCTTCTTCAAAGGTGACGCTCTATCGCCGCACAATGATCTACTTGCGCTATGCCGAAGCCTTGAACCGCGCCGGCTATCCGCAAAGCGCTTTTGCCATCCTGAAGTATGGCATCTGCGATGACATCCTGAAGAACCGTGTTGACTCTGTCGAGGTGAGTCAGGCTGGCAACTTAGTTGCTTTCGATCCCGAAGTCTTCAGGTTTGAGGGCAGTTATTTCGGCATCCACTCCTTAGGTTCCGGCGATGCACATGCCAACGAATACTACACCCTTCCCCAGCCTGCCACTCAGCTGGCCAGTCGTCAGGATACTGTCAACTATCAGATTCCGCTTGTTGAAGATCTCATCATCACGGAAATGGCGCTGGAGGGAGCCTTTGAAGGCTATCGTTTCAACGACCTGATGCGTGTGGCTCTGCGACGCAACGACCCAGCCTATCTGGCCAATGCCGTCTCACGTCGCGAAGGCACTGTTGACGAAGCACTTCGCACCCTGCTGATGAATTCCGACAATTGGTACCTGCCACTACCATAAGTATCACTCTCATGGAAACAAAAACAAAAAGAAAAGAAACTATTTTCCCGATTTCTGAAACAAATAGAAAAATAGAAGAATCATTTGGAATCATCCAAATGTCTCATCTGCTGTAACTTTGTACCCACAATCGAGAAACAATTCTATTTACTAATTTAAACAACTATTTTTATGAAAAAATCGTACCGTATTTTTGTTGCATTAGTACTGATGGTACTTTGTGCAATGGATGCATCGGCTGGACTGAAGCGAGTGCCGCTGACAGCCGACATGATGTTCGAATGGAATGGTTGGGGTGCTGACGCTCAGAAAAAGAGCGACACACCAGTAACTTGTGCCTTCGAACTTGGAACACCATCGGATCTGGCTTACGGCGATGGCAGTGTGATTAATTATGCCGACCTCTCGGACTATGTCTCTTTAGAGATTACTTTCAGCGCAGGAACACCGCGTGTATTACTTAATCGAGACATTGACGGTGGTCAGTGGAATGCTGATGAGGCAAACTCACACCTCATTGAATATCCTAAAGGTGACGACGTGTGGTCAGCCAAGTATTTCAAGCTCGACGGCAACGTGCTGACTGTAGATTTGAAACAGCTTGTTGCCGACAAGGGCTTTGCACACCTGCATGCCATCAAGGGCGCCAACTGGCAGAAAGTCACCGTCGACAAGCTGAGCCTTATCAGCGATGACGGTCGCGTAGAGCTCGAGGCCGAGATGTTCCATGCCTGGACTACCGATGGTCTTGATGCCGAGATCATTGAGGAACCGGAGCCGTGGAGCGACGGCGCTACATTCGGCTGCGAAGTAAACTTCTTTAAGAATCTTGATGCCGGTGGTGTCTGCTATGGTAATACGTCTGTCATCTGGCAGTGGTATGCCGACTTGACTGGCACTAAGAAGATGCATTTCTACGGTGAGCCCGGCTTGACACTTCGCGTCTTGTGCAATCGTCCCCCCATGCCTGAGGGAGGTTCCGACGTGCACGGTGGCCAGACTGTTGAGAATCAAGTCACAATAGGCAGCGATGGCACTGCTACTCTTGATATCGAGGCGCTCAACCTGCCCTATTTCCATCTGAACTGCATCAAGGTGAACTGGGGTACTCATGGCTATTTCAAGAATGTCGAGATTGAAGGCCCGATTCAGGGCTCCGGCAAGATTTACGACCCCATGGATGACGTCAAGGCAGGTTTCGAGGCTGACGTAGTAAGCATCAACCTGGGCAAGAACACCAACCTGAACGAACTCTTAAAAGGCAACGAGCGAATCCTGTTCCCCAACGAGAACGGTAAGCTGACCATTAATGGCAAGGACATCAAGCTGATTTCTGTTGAAAGTTTCTTTGACGATAATGGCGATGCACGCGTGTTCCTCTTTATTGACGACATCTCTGATGCTATCGACGGTGATGAAGCCGATGTGAAGGTCACTTTCATCAATCCCACCGACCCGGCAATGCAGCTGACGTTTGCAAGCGGTCGTTTTGAGGGCACTGTCATTCCCGACATTATAGACATGGCAGCCAAATATGAGGAAGGACTGGGCAACTACTACACCAACCAGGCCAAGCTGCCGGTGGTTGTGGGTGCCGTTCCTGAGCTGGGCTCTATCAACCTGCCCGTCGACAAGACCGATTTCAAGGTGATGTTCTCCGGCAATGTGAATATTGCTGAGCTGAAGGCAACCTTCGACGGTGCACCCATGACCGTCGCTCCTGCCGAAGGCTTCGCCAGCGAGCTTACCCTGACGCGTGCTGCCGGCAATCTGACACCCGGCGTGCACGAAATCCTTCTCTCCAACATCAAGGCCGAGCAGGACTTCCTTGAGGAAGTAGGCGAGGAAAGCATCAAGTACAGCTTTGGCTACGTGGACAGCGAAGAGACCGTGCAAACCTTCATGACCGACGGCTTTGCCGAGTCTGGCGATGGCAGTGTGCCTGCTTCGTGGATATTCGACATGGAAGGTGAAGACCGCAACAACCTGACAGGACAGTGGGGCGGATGCCGCATCCTTGTTAATGCTGCCGGTGCCAATGGCTTCACACCTGCCATTGCCTACATCTGTCCGCGCAACAACGCAAGCGACGGCCACGCCATCTATGGCGCAATGGAAGAGTACCGCCTCAGGCTGACCCCGAACACCTATCATCTCACTCTGGGCGCTGCCAGCTGGGACTGCGAAAATCCTTGGCTGAAGGTGCAGGTCACCAGGCTCTATTCTGTTGAGCCCGACGTGAGAGTCCTAGACGACGGTACCTCGAAGAACTACTATCTGATTGACGACGAGCTGGTCGAGGAGACGATGGTCGAGGTAAAGCCTTCCTATAAGAACTCCAAGGATGCCGTACGCATCGACCTGCCATTCACCATCGAGGAAGAAGACGACTATCTGCTGAAGTTCTTCCCCTGCACTGCCGAAGGCAACCCCGGAGGATATGGCACAGCTGTCGCTATTGGCGACATCGCAGTGCAGTACATCCCCAACGTGATGGGCATCGAGATGATGCAGGCACTGAAGCAGGCTCTGGCCGACGCCACGAGTGTTCGCGACGCCAACGCCTCCGAGCGTTATGCCGGCGAGGCATTCACCACCCTCAACAACCTCGTGAACAAGTACACCACCGAGACCATCTGCCAGCCCTCAGAGTTCGCCGCCGCTGTTGCCGAGCTGAAGGCTGCTGCCGATGCCATGACCGCTCACCACACGCTGTGTGACAACTTCGACGCACTACCTGCCAAGCTGTATGCCTCCATCGAGCAGTTTGCCGAGACCAAGTTTGCTGCCGATCCCATCTATGCCGAGATGCAGACCGTCTTCGCAAAGTACGCTACTGTGAAGGAAGAGACACAGGTCATTGAAGAAGTGGAGACCGTCGTCAAGGTTGTTGAGCCCAAGCTCATCACCGACGATACCGAGCTGAACGCTGCCATCAGCGAGCTGAACGCCATCATTGCCAAGGCTGGCATGTTCACCGAGGGCGCATCTTCAAACAACACCACTGGTTACGCCGCACTCCATGAGCGTCTGCGCGTAGGTGTGGAGACTGCTCTTGCACTGGGCATTGCCGAGGACGATCCTGCCGTGGTTGCTGCCAATGCCGAGCTGGGCGACAACGACCAGATTGCCAACACCCTGAAGATTGCCATCACCAAGCAGCTCTACACCAACCTGAAGGCCAGCGCCGCCATCAGCGAGCCTGTCGACATGACCGTGTTCATCAAGAACCCGAACATCTATGTCACAAAGGCCAGCAAGCAGGATGTCACAGCTGCTCCCGGCTGGACACTCACCAACTTCGGCGAGGGTAGCCTGGGCGATATCTGGTACACTGCCGGCGGCGGTACGCACCTTGCCACCGACGTTGTTCCTGCCGATGAGGCTATTACAAGCATGGGTAACATTGCCTTCACTCAGCAGATTACCGATCTGCCCGCAGGCATCTACAGCGTGACCGCCTACATGGGCGAGCGCCGTTCCGACAACGACTTCAGAGGCTTCGGCACACTGCCCGAGGATCTGCCTGAGGACATCACCGAGGACGAGAAGAATGCACTGCAACTCGAAGATGCACGCGCCAAGATCTTCCCGCAGGAGTTCGTATTCGTCAACACCACGGCTACCGCTGAGGGCGAGTACGACAACCAGACGCCTGTCGTATCCAACGGCATGTCTTGGGGCGCCACCGACAACAACCGCATCTTCAGCGACGAAATCACCATTACCGACGGCAACGCCACCATCGGTGTCAGAAGCAGTGGTCAGAACACATGGTTCGCATTCAACGAGATTCACCTCACGCTGATTGCACCTGCCGCCGGCTTCGACTATGCCAAGGGTCTTGAGGACTTCCTCGCCGGCATCGAGACGCTCGACGCTACTGCCGCCAAGGTTCGCGCCATCGAGCTCTTCGACCTCAACGGACGCCGTATCAACACTGCCCGTCAGGGTATTGTGATTGTGAAGAAGCACATGAGCGACGGTTCAGTGATTACCGAAAAGGTCATCAGGAAATAAGCTCATCATTTTATAAACCAATTGCGGGCAAATGTGCTGCGAGGCATGTTTGCCCGCTTTCTAAAAATACAGATGCCAATGAAACGCTGCCGCCTGTTTGTCGCAGGATTACTCCTCTTCACGCTGGGTGCCACTGCACAGCAGTTGCAGTTCAGCCAGCAGCATGGGTTCTGCAAAGAGCCCTTCACATTGCTGATAGCCAATGCCGAGGGGCTGCCGGCATTGCCAGAGGGAGCCACCATACGCTACACCCTCGACGGCAGCGAACCAACCCCGCAGAGCACCCCCTACACGCAGCCACTCAGTGTGAGCACAACCACCATACTGCGAGCTGCTGCCACCACCAACACAGAACGCATCACACCCATAACCACCGCTACATATATCTTCGTCGACGATGTGCTGCAGCAGAGCAACACCCCTGAAGGCTACCCTGACACTTGGGGCAGATACACCACCATCGCAGGAACGGCCATAGCCGACTATGAGATGGACCCCGAGATGACCACCGATCCTGCGGTGCGTCCTCGCATCATCGAAGGTTTGCAGTCGCTGCCCGTCCTCTCCATCGTTACCGACAAGGACAATCTCTTCAGCCATGAGAACGACCCCGACCGTGGAGGCATCTATATCTTCACCGGACCGCCTGTAGGCGATGCCACCGGCCACGGCTGGACGCGGCCCGCCAGCATCGAGATGTTCGACGGCAACGCAGCAGCAGCCTCTCACCACGATTTCACCTCTTCCTGCGGTCTGCGCCTGCATGGCGGTCACGGGCGTCTGGCTGAGAAAAATCCGAAACACTCCTTCCGTCTGGTGTTTAAGAAAGACTATGGTCCCAGTTCGCTGTCTTATCCGCTGTTTGGCGAGGACGAGCCGTCGAAGTTCGACCAGCTGGTGCTGCGCTGTCACTTCGGCAATTCATGGCAACACTGGGCAGAGGGCAACCGCACAAAAGCACAATATACCCGCGACGTGTGGGCACGCCGCATGCAGCGCAAGATAGGCCGCACCAGCGTCAACGCCCTTTATGTCAACCTCTTCATCAACGGCATGTACTGGGGACTCTACAACCTTTCCGAGCGCGTGGACGAACAGTTTGGCAAAGACCACCTCGGCGGCAAGAAGTCCGACATCGACGTCGTAAAGATTGAGGAGGACGGCGGCAACCATATCGAGGCCAGCGAGGGCGACCTCAGCGCCTGGGAAGAGATGCTGGCCACAGTCAGTGAGGTTGGAAATACCTCCGGCAATGACCCCGACGAAGCCTACACACGGCTCGCCACCTTGCTCGACATCGATGCCTTCATCGACTATATGCTCATCAACCAGTATGCCGGCAATACCGACTGGGACCATCACAACTGGTATGCCATACGCCGACGCGGCGCCGACAGCGAGGGCTTCCGCTTCCTCTGCTGGGACAGCGAGATCATCTTCGAGAGTCCCAACGAGAACATACTCGGCAAGAACAACAGCGGCGGCTTTCCCACAGGCATCTTCAACACACTCATCAAGTATCCGCCCTTTGCCCGCCGCTACGTGGCACGCGCCAAGGAGCTGCTGACCGACGACGGACTGCTGGGCGAGCAAAGCGTCGTGGCCCTGTGGGACAGCCTCTACCACACCATTCAGACCGCCATCTATGCCGAGGCAGCACGCTGGGGCGACTATCGCCGCGACGTTCACCGCTGGCAGACGGCAGGACAGCTCTATACCGTCGACAACCACTATATGGCTGAGCGCAACCGCCTGCTCAACCAGTATTTCCCTGTGCGCACCGACCGTGTGCTCAACAGCATCCTGAGCTTCGTCAACATCGACGACTTCGAGGCACCCGAAGACTGGGTGCCGCTCACCGCCTCGATGTTCCATCAGTGGGACGGCAGCGGAGCCGATGCGCAGCCCCTCGACACACCTGTCAGCGTCAGCTGGCAGATGGGCTACAACGTAGGTGGCGGAGAAGCCATAGCCGGCTTTGTGGGTGTAGAAGAAAACCGCTATGCCGACCTCAGCAATTACCAGAGCCTCGTGCTGCGCGGCACAGGCAACGGACTGCGCATACTTGCCAACCGTCTCGTGGCTCACGGACCGTGGAAGCAAATTGTAGTAGCGTTCAACGACAGCGACCCCTACTGGGATGCTGACCTGCAGGCCATCGTCGTACCCCTCGACAACCTGCGCACCATGCCCGACACCAACGGGGAGCCACGCACAGACGACTTCCTGCACCTGAACGCCCTGAAGGTTGACTGGAGCAGCACCATCAAGCTGCAGTCAGCATATCTCATACCCAAGACCGACCTCGCTGCCATCGACGATGTCACCTTCGACACCAACAGCCGCTGCTACAGCCTCAGTGGTCAGCAGGTGCAGCTGCCCCGCCGAACCGCCGATGGCCGACTGACCGGCAAAAAGGGCATCTATATTATCGGAGGAAGGAAGTTCATCGTCAAATAGCATTGACGCATTATAAAAAGTTTTATGAAATTATCGGTAACATCGCGGGTTACTGACAGTAACCACGTGGGTTACTAACAGTAACCACGCGAGTTACTGTCAGTAACCCGCGTGGTTACAAAAATGGCATCAATCCAAAAAAGAATACGGCAGGCAATTGGAAAGGGTATGCGACCGTTTTGTTGTAGCGTGCTGACGCTATCTGATCATCACCTTTTTTGTCTTGCCATCAGGCGTGCGGATGATGTTGATGCCGCGCGACAGGGAATGACGACGGTCGCCGCCGATGCCGAAAATGACGGTTGACGCTGTGGCATCGGCATTGACAAGATTGATGGACGACGGACCGCCGATGCGCCGCAGGTGGCATGCGAGCAACAGATATTCGTCTAAGCCGCTGCTGCGGCTCTCATTGGTGAATCGAATGATGCTGTTGGCTGCTGAGCCGACGGTGAAGGTCAGAGAGCACTGTGTTGCCGATGCAATGTTGGCCGATGTGCTGCCATTGGCATTGGGCATGGCGGTGAAGGTCTCAGAGGTGGCGATGGTGCTGCCCGTAGCCGCCTCCAGAACGCTAACCTTGTACTTAGGACTGCCCTTCCATGCCGCCATGGCGAAGGTAAGCTCGTAGTCGCCAGGCTCGAGGGTGAGGGGGTAGCCACTCTGTTTTCCGTACTCGGCATACTCCTCGCGCCAGTAGAGGGCCTTGCCCTGATAGCCTGTGAAGCCCGCCATGGTGCGTGCACCGAGGCTGTAGTTGCTGGGATATGCGTGCACCTCGTTGTTCTCCTGCACACAGCGCCAGCCCTCGGGAATGGCACCGGCTACAACACCGCTGAAGTCGAGCTTCGCGACCGAGCTCACGTCCTTGAACACAGGCTGTAAAGTGACATTGTCGCCGGGCATGACGAAGGTAATCGTTGACTGTTGCTGGCTGGCAGTTGAAAGCTGTGAGATGTCTATGGTCTTCTCCTGGGTGTAGAAGACGCTGTTGACGACACGCAGCTCCTGCAGGGAATAGCCTTGGTCGGCATTGATGGTGAGGGTGATGGTGTCGCCCTCGGCGGCCTCGGCCTTGTCGGCTACTACGGTGCCTTCTTCCGCCTGCTTAATGTCAACGAAATAGGTCATCGGAGCCACGTCGGCTGGACGGTAGCATACCTGGTCGATATACATGGGCAGTGCGCCGATATTGGTGACGATGAGGGTGTTGGTGCTGGCTTTGAGAGTGGCGTTGACAGTCACCCACTTCCATTCATTCACTGCGGTCTTCTCGCAGCTGACAGTCTGCTGACTGCCGTTCACCGTCATACGGATTTTGCCCGCCTTGCTCGAACAGGTATAGCGCAGGCTGATGACATAGTCGCCTTCCTGGCCTTCCTTCAGCTTCAGCTGATGGCGCAGCGCACCCGATGAGTTGGTGCCCATGTCCACGAATCCGTTGCCGGCATGGCCGCGCACGGTGTTATACCATCCGTAGGGGTCGGTGCAGCAGTTCTTGACGTTCTTGAAGTCCATGTCCTCAGCCTCAATCAGGATGGGGCCGCGATAGAGCTCGGGCTGATTAGGTAGCGGCAATGGCGTAATGGCAATGGCATCGGTCATGGCTGAGCGGTCGGCAGCACCAGAGCAGCTGATGCTGATGTCGACGGCTCCGCAATGTTTCACCACCACCGTGTCGGCCATGCTTTCGGCTCCGTATTTCTGCAATGCGCTGGGTGCCGTTCCCTTCGTGTATTTGTGTTTCGCAAATGTCAGCACGGGCTCGGTCGTACAGCCTGTGATGATGATGGTGTCGGTGCGGACGGCCGTGGTGTCGGTGCGGTAGTTGTTCAGGTAGAAATCGATATGGTCGGCAAACTCACGGATGACGCCGCTCGACAGCTTGTCGTACTTCAGCACCATCGTCTCGCAGGTGTTGTATTGCAGGGGAACGACGGCCTCGGCACGTTTCTTCTTGTTCAGGTAGGTGTAGGGAGTGTAGGTGACCAGCTGGTTGCGATAGCGGTTGACATAGAGGTCGCCCTTCGACACCTCAGGATACTTGGCATTGAAGTCGGCCTGCTTCTTGGCAAGCGTTCCCCACTTTGATGCCCGCTGCGACTTTTTCATCTGCACGGGAATGGCTTTGGCGACATCATCGTAGAGTCCTGTCACCAAGGGAATAGTACCGTAGCGGCCTGTTGACTTGAAGTAGCACAAGTTGTCCATCCACTGGCCGTTGCCGCGGTTGAAAGGATCGCTCTGCTTGTATAGCCCGTCATAGAGGTTGCCCCATGTGGCATATTTGTCCTCATCGCTGCCTGAGTTGACATCGTTGATGACGACGATTTTCTGTTTCCTGACCACCTCTTCGCGCGAAGGAATATACATGGTGCCGTCGATGATTTTCGTGAACATGTCGTTCCACACACCGTTCATGTTGTCGAAGCGTGCCCAAACGCGGCGCTTGTATCCGTCGACAGTAGTCTGGCTCACCTCATGGAAGCACTCCTCGTTCCACGTAAGCTCCGGGCCGTCCCACACGGCACCACCGTTGACGCAGGTCTGCTCCATCACCGTGCCGATGCCGGCAGCAGAAGGATATTTCTTGCCGTGATCCTTGCCCAGGATAGCATCCATGGCACCGTTCCAGCCGCAGTTGTCGTAGCGCACGCCATAGTTCTTGGTGAGTCCGGAAATGAACGGGCCGAAGGATACCGACTCATTGTTGTAGAAACACGAACTTGTGGTGTACTTATAGAGGAAGAGCATGTTTTCAGGATATTTCTGACAGGCATTCAGGAAGTCCTTGTTGCGCTTCAGCTCGCCGATGGGGTTCAGGCCATGACTCCAGATGTTGCCGCAGAAAGACACGGTGAGCAGTCCGCCGTATTGGTGCGACATCTCCACCAGCTTGGCAAACAGCGCCCAGCGGTCGGTTTGCGTGGCCGACGACTTGTCGCCAGCCTCATCGAAGCCCCAGAACTGCTCGGCATAGTTCCAGCCAAGGAAATTGGGGAATTTCTTGAAGAAATACTCAAAGGTCACCATGTCGTTGTCCTGAATATGCGTATGTCCGCCCGATGCCGGCTGGCAGGAGAACCACATGCCGTTCTGCTGGCACACCGTGCCCCACGACTTATAGGTCTGGAAGGCGTTCTGCGGCATCTTGTAAATGTTCAGATCCTTATCATACTGGCAGGAAAGTGAGAGGTTCAGGCAAACGTAAGGCCTGATATCTTCTGGAATGAGGTTGATGATTTTCTGCGGGTCGGCCTTATACCACACATCGACATGAATGAACCACAACGGATGCTGGTTGTCGATTGGCCGGCGCGTTTGCGCTGCTACGCTGCTAAATGAGAAAAAAGAAATGCCAAATAATAGTGCAAACAGTAATCGTTTCATAGGTATTTTATTTTACTACTTTATTCCCTTTATTGATGTCGCTCCAAATATTCTGATGGCGACATGCCGAAATGGTTTTTGAAAGCTGTGGAGAAATGAGCCTGGTCGACATAGCCTACACGGTCGGCTACCTGCGAGATGTTTACCTTGCCCTCGCGCAGCAGACGCGCGGCCTGCTCCATGCGCAGATTGCGGAGGAACTTTCCCGACGAGATGCCCGTCATCTCCTTCATCTTGCGGTGCAGCTGGGCACGGCTGATGCCGACGTCGGCGGCCAGCATGTCGACGTTGTATTCAGCGTCTGACATGTGGGCATTGACAGAGCGCATGATGCGGTCCATGAGGGCTTCGTCGTTGCCTTTCACCTCAATGTTCTCCACGCGCTCTTCCTGCTGCACGGCACCGCTGAACTTGCCCCGCAGGCGCCGCATATTGTCAATCAGGTTGTCAATCTGTATATGCAGCTCCTCCATGTTGAAAGGTTTGGCGATATAGGCATCGGCACCGCTCTTCAGTCCTTCAAGCTTGTGTTCTACCTCGGCTTTCGAAGTGAGCATGATGACTGGCAGCTGCGAGATATTGGGGTTGTCCTTGATTTTCTTCAGCAGCGTAAGGCCGTCCATCTCAGGCATCATCACATCGCTGATGACAAGGTCGTAGGTGTTTTGCGATAAGGGGTGAGAGGTGAGAGGTGAGGGATGAGAGGGTTGAAGGTGATTGGTGAGCAGCGCTTTCAGGGCTTCCTTGCCGTTGGGAGCGTGGTCGAACTTGTACTTGTCGCCCAGCTCGGCAATGATATAGTTGGCAATCTCAGGGTCGTCGTCGACGATGAGGATGCGGAACTGGCGATAGGGCTGCTTGCCGCCCGATGAGAGCACATTGCGTGAGGGACTGTCGGTGACTATCTGGTCAGCCTTCAGATGGCGGTTGCCCTTGGGAATGATGATGGTGAAGCAGGAGCCCTGCAGTCCGTCGGGCCGGTTCTGTGCCTTGAGCTGCCCACCATGCATCCTGACGATGTTACTGCTCAGGTTCAGGCCGATGCCAGTGCCCTGCATGCCGAGGCTGTCGGCATTGCGTCCCTGATAGAAACGGTCGAAGAGCCGCTCCTTGTCCTCGTCCTTGATACCCACGCCGTTGTCAATCACCTGTATTTCAATGTTGTGTCCCGACTCACGCATCACCACCTTCACCTCACCGCCGTCGTAGGTGTACTTGAAAGCGTTGCTCAGCAGGTTGTTGAAGACCTTGTCGAAATTGATGCGGTCGATCCATGCCAGCACGTGATCTTTGTCATGCTCGAAGGTGAAGGTAATGTTGCGCTGGCTGGCGTTGTACTGGTAGAGCTTGCAGATGCCGGTGATGAACTCTACGAGATTGGTCTCGCGACAATGCAGCTGCATCTGGTTCTTGTCTATCCTGCGCTCGTCGAGTATCTGATTGACCAGCAGCATCAGTCTGCGGGCGTTGTGGTCGATGGTCTGGATGGATGGCTGGTAGATTGAGGAATTGAAAGACTGCAGCTCTTCCTTCGACTTCATTTCCTCGATTTTCACGTTCTTCAGTTTTTCCAGCGGTCCCATGATCAGGGTCAGCGGTGAGCGGATGTCGTGGGTGGCGTTCATGAGGAACTTCATCTTCTCTTCGTCCATCTCCCGGTTTTTCCGTTTCGTGTAGCCCTTGACCAGCAGCCACGCCACAACCAGTGCGATGAGCAGATAGGCGATGATGGCCCAGGTGGACAAATACCAGGGATTGAGCACCACGACAGTGAGTCGGCGAACTTCTGACAATACTTTGCCGTCGCTTTCCGCACGTACCTCTATGGTATAAGTCCCTGACTTCATCTTTTCGAATGAGATGGCATTGCTGCCCTTTTCCGTCGATACCCACGGTCCCTCGTTCATGCGGTATTGGAAACTGATGTTGTCGGTGTTCGCATAGTTCAGCAGCGAGAACTCCATGGAGAAGGCATTCTCATCGTAGGGAATGACGAATCTGTCGCTCCTGAAATCAACGGGAGTGCCGTCGCGCAGGAATCGGGTGAGCTGCACCTTTCCCAAGCTGTCGCTAGTGCTCGTAAGATCTGAGGGATTGAACACCGTTAGTCCGTCGAGTTGACCGAAGGCTATCTTGCCGTCAGGAAAACAAATGGCGGCCCTTGCCATGTATTCACGGGTGCTAAGACCGTAGCTGTTCAGATAGTTGACGAAACGTTTCTCCTGACGTATATAGTGCCAGATGCCTTGCAAAGTACTGAACCACAGGTCGCCTTTGTTGTCCTCCACAATGCTGCTGATACTCACGTCCTCCAACGGTTCAGAGCCTGGGAAAGGCTCCACCTTGTTCGTAGCACGCTGGTAGATATAGAGACCTTCGCTGGTGCCGATGACGATGTTGTGCTCTTTTGTCTCGCAGAGCGGACCGCAGCTGATGCCTTCCAACAGGGAAGGCCATCCCATGCAGTTGAAATCGTCGTTGGTCGTGTTCATACACGATAAACCAGTGGCGGTTGATATCCACAACAGTCCCCGGCTGTCAATCATCATGGCACCCACCCAGTTGTTGCTCAGTTTTCCGTGGTAGCCTCCCGTGCCCTCATTAAAGGCCTGCAAGGCTCCGCTACTTGTATCATAGCGGTAAAAGCCCTTGCCATAGACCGAGACATACAGGTGTCCGCTACCATCGCTGATAATCTGGCCTATGCCCGAGCCCTCGAACTCATATTTCTTTTCCGTCTTTCCTGTGGCGCCATCAAGGACGCTCAGCGTATTGCCAGTTGCGAACCAGTAGCGCTGTCCATGCTCCCAGCACACTGACTGCAGATCGGGTTGCGTAGTAACGCGTGACAGGATGCGTCCCTGAGAGTCCAGGTGGTAGAGTGTCCCTTGGCGGATGGCACACCAGCTACCGCCGTCAGCATCGGCTACTATTGCCATCACCCTCCCGGCAAACTGCTGTTCATGGTGGGTAAGGCTCCAATTGTCGAAAGCGGGTTTCTGATGTGAGGTAAGAAAGATGCCTGTGTCATAGCAACTCATCCACAGGTGGCCGTCCTTGTCCTTCATAATATAACTGACGAAGGGTGTGTACAGTTGCTGATGGTTCTGCAACAATGCAACCTGCTGCGCTGTCTTTTCTCCTTTCTTTATCGTCAGCAACCCGCGACCATTGGTGCCAAGATACAATGTCCCTGCCTCGTCCATGTAGGCATGGTTCAGCGTGGCATCGTCCATGTTTTCCGTGCTCCCGCCTTCCGAGAGGTCATAGTCGGCATCGGCCATGATTCCTGAAGCATAGTCGTAGCGCATAATGCCTTTCTTACAGACGACAATGACTCCCTGCCCGTCGTCGACAAATGCCATGGGCTCTCCCTTCTCACTCTTGAATTCACGAAATGCCCGAGGCTGTCCGTCTTTCATTATGTAGAGGTAAACCATGCCCTTGTGGTTACCCGTCCAAAGATTGCCCTGCCTGTCAAATTGCAGATGACCGACAAACATGTTTCCCATCTCATCCGAGAATTCGCCTGCTCTCCTGATGTTGTCTGTGCCTTGGGCTATCATATACATGCCCATACCCGCAGTACCTATATAGATGTTGCCTGCCTCATCCTCAGCCAGGGAAGACACTCTGGGTGTGACATGATCGGGAAACGGCATCTTCTCAAAGCGGTCGGAGACATAGTCGTACTTGACCAGCCCCTTCCCTTGGCCTATCCACAAATTCCTGTCCTTGTCGGTCAATATGCTGCCGATGTTGTTTTCGGGCAGCGAGGTGCTGTCGCGGCGCACATGGTAATAGTTTGTGAAATGATAGCCATCAAACCGCGACAGACCATGATTCGTAGCAATCCATATAAAACCATAGCTATCTTGGCAAATCTCTTTTACACTGCTGCTCGCCAACAGTTCCGAATTATAGAGCCTTCCGTTGATGGCACCTGCAGCCAAAGTGATGCAGAAAAAACAAACAGACAAGAGAATCCTTTGCATACCTTTACGTTGATTTTGAGCGCAAAATTATACAAAATCCCTAATAATACCATAGTTTTTTGTTGCATAATCATAGAAAAATGTTTCAGTCTTAGAGGCGTGGCATGAAGTGTCAACTCTCTAGCTTTGTCAAGCGTTCTACTTTATTTAACAAAAAGTTTCAAAATATCGGTAACCACGCGGGTTACTGACAGTAACCATGTGGGTTACTCACTGTAACCACGCGGGTTACTGTCAGTAACCCGCGTGGTTACAAAAATGTACTCATTTTATAGAAATATCCAAGCCTTTGATTTCACGAAGGAACTCTCGCTCGAGAAAACTCAAATTATATTTGGTTTTCTTCTCGCTTATTCGTGCCTTTGGCTCATGCCGAAAATACTCTCGCTCGAGAAAACTCAAATTATATTTGGTTTTCTTCTCGCTTATTCGTACCTTTGGCTAATGCCGAAAGTACTCTCGCTCGAGAAAACTCAAATTATATTTGGTTTTCTTCTCGCTTATTCGTACCTTTGCAGCGTTTTTAATACGTATTAAAATGAAAATAGCTTTAATCGGCTACGGCAAGATGGGCAAGATGATTGAAGAGATAGCCATCAGCCGGGGCCACGACATTGTGAGCATCATCGACATTGACAATCAGGAGGAGTTTGAGAGCGAACGCTTCGCCAGTGCTGATGTGGCCATTGAATTCACAGCACCACAGGCTGCCTACGGCAACTATCTGAAGTGCTGGGCAAAGGGCGTGAAAGTGGTGAGCGGCTCCACAGGGTGGATGAAGGAGCACGGCGATGAGGTGAAGGAAGCCTGTGCCAACGGCAAAACCTTGTTTTGGGCTTCCAATTTCAGCATCGGTGTGGCCATTTTCTCTGCTGTCAACCGCTATCTGGCCAAGATTATGAACCAGTTCCCGCAGTATGACGTGGAGCTGGAGGAGACACACCACGTGCACAAGCTGGATCATCCCAGTGGCACGGCCATCACACTGGGCGAGGAGATTGTGGAGAACATCGACCGCAAAACTGCATGGGCTGAGGACACTACTGACCCCAGTTTGCTGCGCATTGACCACATCCGCCGTGGAGAGGTGCCAGGCATTCACACCATTCGCTATGACAGCGATGCCGACCTTATCACCATCACACATGATGCACACAGTCGCAAGGGCTTTGCCTTGGGTGCCGTCCTTGCTGCCGAGTATACAAAAGACCATCAGGGCCTGCTGACCATCAGCGACATGTTTAAGTTTTGAACTTATATTTAGGAGTTCAGAAGCTTCTGAACTCCTGAACTTCCTAATACAGCAATGAAAAAGAAAGAAAAGAAGCCGCTGAACATGAAGCGGCAGTGGATCAAGTTCATCATCGTACTGATTCTTTACCTGCTCTTCCTCTATTGGGTGAAGTCGTGGCTGGGCCTGTTGGTTGTGCCGTTCATCTACGACGCATATATCTCAAAGAAGATCAAGTGGAAGTGGTGGCAGGACCGTGAGGGACCCATCCGCACCGTCATGTCTTGGGTTGACGCCATTGTCTTTGCCCTTGTGGCCGTCTATTTCATCAACCAGTTCTTCTTCCAGAACTATGTCATCCCCAGCTCGTCACTGGAGAAGTCGCTGCTGACAGGCGACTATCTCTTTGTGTCGAAGCTCAGCTATGGCCCACGCATCCCTCAGACTCCTCTGACTATGCCTCTGACACAGCACACACTGCCCATCGGCGGCATCAAGTCATACATTGAGTGGCCGCATTGGGACTACCGTCGTGTCAGTGGCTTGGGTCATGTGGAGCTGAACGACATTGTGGTGTTCAACTATCCTGCTGGCGACACCATCTGCTCGAAGACACAATTCCAAACCTATTACTATGACTTCTGCTACGAGTTGGGCTATCAGGCTCTGGAACAGGTCAACGGCCCGTTGCCTGAACTGGAACAGCTCATCGACTCTATGCCAGCCACTACGCGCTATGCCTTCTACCAGCAGCTTTATGCTGCAGGCAAGTCAACCATACAAAACAATTATGCTCAGTATGGTGACATCAGCACGCGTCCTACCGACCGTCGTGAGAACTATGTGAAACGCTGTGTGGGTCTGCCTGGACAAACCCTGCAGATTAAAGACCGCATTGTCTATTTGGACGGCAAGCCCAATAAGGAACCCGACCTGGTGCAGTATAGCCATACCGTTGTGTTCAAGGAGGGTGCCACCCTGACCGATGACTTCATGCAGGAGCAGGGCATTACTTGTGAAGATCTGGGCTTCCCGCCAAGTTCACAGCGCGATGACATCTATTTCTCACGCCGCAGCATTGTATCTGCTATGCCGCTCACCAAGGGTGTAAAGGCAGCACTTGAGGCACATAAAGACCTTGTAGACAGTGTAGCACTGAACACTGCTCCTCCTGATGATGACTGGCGCAAGATTTACCCGAAAAACGGCAACCTGCACTGGACACGCGACAACTACGGCCCCATCTGGATTCCTAAGAAAGGTGCCACCATCGACCTGGCTGACACAGTGAAGCTGCCTGGCAAGGATGTGCTGCAGAATCTGGCCATCTATGAACGCTGCATCCGTGCCTATGAGGGCAACACGCTGGAAGTGAAGAATGGCCTGGTGTACATCAACGGCCAGCAGACCACGAAATACACCTTCAAACTTGACTACTACTGGATGATGGGTGACAACCGTCACAACTCTGCTGACTCACGCTACTGGGGCTTTGTGCCTGAGGATCACATAGTGGGCAAGCCTATCTTCATCTGGTGGAGCAGTGACCCTGACCGCAGCCTGTTCTCAGGTGGCATTCGCTGGAGCCGACTGTTCCGTTGTGTTGACAATATTAAATAGTTGAGTATGTTGCGACTGAGTCGCAACAAGCATAACCGCCAATGCGCAAGACTGCGAAGTTCATCATAGCCCTGATCCTGGCCCTTATTCTCATGCTGGGGTTCAGGGCTATGGTGTTTACTATCTGCACGGTAGAGGGTGATGCCCTTTCACCACTGTTTTGCAAGGGTGACCGTGTGCTGGTAAACCGCTGGAGCTATGGACTGCGTGTTGGCAGTAATGATGGGCTTATAGGCTATACACGCATAGGACGCAGCTCTGTGAGCCGTGGAGACATTGTAGCCTTTGAAAACCCACAGAACACTGACCAGGTGCTTATCTGCCGCTGTAAGGCACTGCCAGGTGACACCATAGAGCATAATGGTCAGCAATTGGTGGTGCCTGGGCTGGTGAACTGTGCAGGACGCGACTACTACTGGATGCAGGGCATAGGCACCGACAGCATTGCTGACTCACACACGCTGGGTTTCATCTCTGAAGAGCTTATCATAGGCCGTGTCACTGCCATTGTCTACAGTCACAACCCCGATGCACCTTTCTGGCGAGGATGGCAGCATAACCGCACACTGATGTCTCTCCAATAAAAGCTCAGCATGACCGCCCTTCTCTCCACCACTTACTTCGGCCCTGTTCAATGGTATCAGAAGCTCAATCGCCATGAGCATGTGCTGATGGAAGTGCATGAGACCTTCACAAAGCAAACCTATCGCAACCGCTGCCTCATTGCTACTGCCCAAGGTGTACAGTCATTGACAGTGCCCATCAGCCATCCAGAGAGCGCAGCAAATCATTCTCAATCTTCAGTTCAATGTGTTCGCCTCAGCAATCACGGCCATTGGCAGCATCAGCATTGGCAGGCCATCACTTCAGCCTATGGCGATTCTCCTTTCTTGCCTTATTATGAGGATGACCTGCGGCCTTTCTTCTTTGAGACAGAGCGCTGGGAACGCCTAATTGACTATAATGAGGCCATCAGGCAGAAGATGTGCGAACTGCTTGACATTCATCCTCACGTGGAGCCTACAAAGGAATATATGAAAAGCGGTGACTTTGCTGACTATCGTGATGCTATACGTCCCAAGCAGCCACCAACAGACTCTGACTTCAAGGCCTGTCCCTACTACCAAGTGTTCAGCCAGCGTCACGGTTTCCTGTCCAACCTCAGCATCCTTGACCTTCTGCTGAATATGGGACCTGAATCAATTTTCTACCTATGATTCCTTCGTCATAGGGTGATATTCCTCCACCAAATAGTTCGGCCTGTGCTTGCTTTCTGTAAAGACACGACCCAGATACTCACCAATGATTCCAAGGCAGATGAGCTGCACGCTGCCAAGGAAAAGCATGACACAGATGAGCGTGGGATAGCCTGCCACAGGGTCGCCATAGACCAAAGCCTTGATAAAGGTGTAGATGAGATAGATGAAGGCACCGAGGCCGGTGAGCATGCCCAGGATAGTGGCAATGCGCAAGGGAGCCTTAGAGAAGCTGACAAGTCCCTCAATGGCCAGGCCTGAGAGCTGCAGCAGATTCCAATGGCTCTTGCCATAACGGCGCTCTTCCTGGTCAAAGAGAATCTCTTTCTTGCGGAAACCAATCCAGCTATAGAGTCCTTTGGTGTAGCGCTCAGTCTCACGCAGTTCTTTCAGGGCATTGATACATTTACGGTCAAGCAAACGGAAATCACCCACATTCTGCAGCACCTCATAGCGTGATGAACGTGCCAGGATTTTATAGAATAACATAGTGAGACGACGACGCAGCCAGCCTTCTTTACCACGTGTCCTCCTTCTGGCATAGACATCCTCAAAGCCCTGTTCCCACTGCTCCAGCATCTCTGTGATGACCTTTGGCGGATGCTGCAAATCTGCATCCATCACCACAGCACAGCTGCCGTGAGCATGGTCAAAACCTGCCAGCATGGCTGCCTCCTTGCCAAAATTGCGTGAAAGGGTGACAAAAGCCACACGCCTGTCAGCAGCTGCCAGCTCATTCAGTATGTCCTGTGTCCTGTCAGTACTGCCGTCATTGATAAACAGCAGTTCAAAATCATACTGCGACAAGCTGTCGGCCACCTGGCTCATGGCCACATGAAATGCCTTCAGCGATGCCTCCTCATTGTATGCCGGCACAATGATGCTGACGATTTTCCTTTGATTACTCATAGCCTATCTCTATATCTTTGATTCGTCGTGAAATATTGGTTGTGGGTCGTGTAAACACTAAGTAGGGATGGCCGCACAGCTGAACAGTCTCAAAATGGAAGTCGTCCAGCTCATAGACATCTCCATTGTACACCATCAGACGCTGCCACAGATGCAAGGCTGACAAATCCTCCTCGCTGAGAATGAACCTGACAGAACTGACAGGCTGACTGCCTGACAGGCGCCAAACATAGAGCTCATTGTTCCTATCCGTTTCATAGCTGGCAAAGGCAGTGCTGTCGTTCTCAATACGACTCACCACATCAGCAGGAAGGAAGGTGAGGCTTGGCTTGTGGTAGAGACTGGCAGCACAGCGCATATTGATGTCAGAAGCATCGAAAGCCATATAGACACTGTAGAAGCCAAACTCTGCCGAAGGATTGACATAATGCTTGCGGAAGTAATCCACCACAGCATTCTCTCCCTTCTGAGGCAACTGTACAGCTATGAGCTCACGGCCTGGCTCCTGCATCTGCTGCTCCATATCCTGCCACATCTCCTTGTTCTCCTGACGCACCATATATGCAGGCACAAAGCACAGCAGCACCAGCACACAGGCAGCAGTCAGCATCCTGCGCTGCCTCACCACCGATGACTTTGCACACAGCAGCTTCAGCAGCAGCAGCATGGCCATGAAATCGGTGAAGAAAGCCACCCTTTCCAACGATGTGCCACACAATAGTGTGATGCCAAATGATGCCGTCAGGGCCACATAGCCATAGCTATTCTCCATGATGTGCTGACGAAGGAACAGCCTGTCGCGTCTCCACCATATAAGAAGGAACAGCAGCAGCAGCCACAGCACGCGGATGTTGAACAGACAGTTCATGGCTGCACTCATCATTCTGGACATGAGGCTGATGCCCTCAGCAGAGCGGCTGATGATGCCTGGCGACAGGAAACACAAGGCTGTACCAACAAGCACCCACAGCAGATAGGGAGTGACAGCACGACGCAGGCTCTTTCTGTTGACAAAAAGGAAGCAGACAATGGCCACCGACAAAGGCAGCGACAATGCCTCATGGCTCCATCCTGCCAACAGGGCCAAGGGTGACAGCAGCCAGTCGCGCCTGCTCAATGGCTTCTCCTTGATATGACGCAGCCACAGCAGCAACGACAGCACACCTACAAGCACCCACAGATAGTTGAAGGCTCCGAGGCTCCACACCATGGTAGTGCGGAATCCATTGATGACCACAAACAGCAGGAAGACCACCATAGCGGCTACAAAGAGCCGGTTTCTGTGGCCAATGAACAAGGTGCACAGATGAACCAACGCCAGAAACAGCAGTGAGTTGATGACCTGCAGCACCACAGCAGGCACGAAGGCCAGAAAGGCCTGAGCCAGCAGATGAACAGGAAGACGCCCGTTGACATTGAAATAATGCGTCCACTGTGAGTGGAACAGATCACTCAGACTGCCAATGGCCTTCACTTCATCCTCAGCATCAGCATTCCAGACAAACCTGTAGACCATATCATCGCTCAGTGTGGGCATATCCATCAGGTTCAGCAGCAGCATGGCAAAGCCTGTGAGCAGCAGGAAAATGATGTAGGAATCGGCCTCATGTGGCACCCTCTTCAGAGCAAAGCGCACCATCAGGAAATTGATGGGCACGGCAATGACAAAGGTGGGCAGAGGAGCCAATTCAGGCGACAGGCCTATCCACAGGAACAAATGCAACAGTGCCAGGCCCACAAAGTAGTTCACCAGATGGCTCAGTGCAAAGCTGGTGAAGCGCTGCACCGACATGGATACCTTGAAAGTAAATCGTGATGACAGCACATAGTTGCAGACAAAGCTGACGGCATAGCCAATGGTGAAGGCCACAGTGGGATTGACAAAGCTCAGCAGCACATAGTACAGCGCATAGTGAAGCCCTGTGGCAGCCACTCCCACCACTCCAAAACGCACTGCCTCACCCAGGCTCTGTCTGTCGGTCAGCTTCATCCTACTTCCTTATTTTAATCTACTTTAAATAGTCTCTCCTACTAACTTTTCATGCGCAGCCACTCCCCGCCCCTGTAGGGGAGGGGCAGGGGTGGGGACAGTAACTTCTTAGCTGGCAGTATATTACAGACCCCACCCCTACCCCTCCCCTTGGAAGGGAGGGGAGTTGGCTCACGCCATACCTATAGGATAGGATGAGAGTAGATGCGCGTTGTTGTTTAGTATTCATTGCCAGACTCACTTTCTTATTTTTCTGCTGATGGTGGAATAGAGGCGCCTGAGCTGAAGGGAAGGAAGGCTAAGAAACAGTTTTTCCTTACTGTTCAGCTCACGGCCCACAAGTTGCATGTCACGCAGCAGTTCCTCATAATATTTGCTGTGCAGCCACTCCTTGCGACGGCTCCACATGGCCACACTCAGCATGTTGGCCAAGCGGTCAGCTACTGTGTCAGACAAGTATTTTCTGTGCTGCTCAGCAGGGATAGACTGAAAGCGCAGCTCATTCAGCTCATAGCAGTAGTCTGCTGTCCATTTGAAGGTGCTGCTGGTGTGCTCATCGCCTTTACTATAGACATTCTTTTCCACTATGTGCACCGGCTTCTCTGTGAGAAAAACCAGTCGCAGCCAGAACAGATAGTCCTCTCCGTTGATGATATGTCTTGGCACATCAAACACCCAGGGCAGGCTCTTTGTCTGCTGCATGGATGTTCTGACTGTGAGCAGCTGCCTTCGGTAGAGACTGCCCCAGGGCACACCAATGGTTCCCTCACCACGCACTGCCAGATGGCGGAACTCATCCATCTGCATGGTCTTGGGACAGGGACGGAAGCCCAGTGAATAGCCATTACCCAGCACAATGTCGGTGTCATCATCAGCCACAGCATAGAGGCTCTGCAGGGCATCCTGAGGAAGACAGTCGTCGGAGTCAACAAAAGCCACCCATTCACCTGTAGCCTTCAGCACTCCACAGGCTCTGGCTTCACTGCGGCCATGATTGGTCTGATGGATGACTGTGATGCGCTGGTCACGCTCAGCATACTCATCACAAATCTTTCCACTGTTGTCCTCACTGCCGTCATCCACCAGAATAATCTCCAAGTCCTTGTATGTCTGCTGCAACACACTCTCAATGCAGGCAGCAAGGAAAGACTCGGAGTTGTATATGGGGATGACAACGGAAAGCATTTTTTTGAGAGGAAAGTGGAAAGAGGAAAGAGGAAAGTGGAAAGAGGAAAGTGGAAAGAGGGAAACTACTTTACTCCTATAAATTTTCTCCCTTTTCTAATGACCAATCCCTTATAGTTAGGTGACACAGGGCGACCCATCAGGTCATAGGTGATGGTGTAGACGGGTGACTGCTGAACCTTGCTGACAGAGGTGACTACTACCTCACCTTCCAGCATTTCGTTGATGAAATAGTCAACGTCAGTCTGCTTCACTCCTACACGCTTCACCCAGAAATCCTCGAATTTCTCCTGAAGTGTCTCACCTTTATGAGTAAGGACGATTTCAATCACTGGGTCAATCATTTCCTTCTTCTTGTTGAGCGAAGCAAAGCTTGTCAGCTCATAGTCCTTGATAAGTCCGTCGTAAGGCACACCCAGCAGTCCCTCAAGCAACAGTGACAGATAGCCTGTACGGTCAGCACCCCAACGGCAATGGAAATAGATGGTACGGCTTGCACGAAGGTTGGCAACAATGAAATTAAACTCCTGACGCCAGCGCTGTAAGTACATATACTGTGTGAGATGAGCGGGCAGCTGGCCACTGTCACTGGTATAGAGATAGGTGGCCTGCTCATCACTGCCTGCCTGTCGGGCACTCTTAAATCCAAAGGCCGACACACCATGAGCATCCTCATAGTCTGCACGCAAGTCCAGCTCTGCCTCCACACCCAGAATCCTCAGATGACGAATGTCTGCAGCACTGGCCACATGCATACCATTCAATTCACTGCCACGAATGAGCTTGCCATATTTAATGGTACGTCCGTCAATGGTGGTCCAGCCTCCAAGGTCACGTACATTGCGCATAGTCTCAAGGTTGATCATGCGAACAGGACCCTCAGTGGTTACTGTGCCACTGCCTATCACGTTGTTGTAAAAATAGGTATTGTACTGACATTCCATCCCCGGCTGCACATCATAGATGGGAGCACCCTGACTGTTGACCTTGGCTGTGACAGTGTCGGTCACTTCAGCATCAGTAGTGCCGTCAAGCCAGTAAAGCACACTGAAGTTCTTGTTGCCCATGTAGGTTCTCAGCAGCTCAGGCAGCTGCACGTAGACAGGCTGGGGCACATCAAGTCGCTCACCTGCAGCAGCAGTCTTTAGATACTCATCCACTTGGCTGACGTCGTCCATAGTGGAATAAGTCACCTCACTCATAAACCTACTGACAGCCTCATTCTGAATGTTTGCATGGAAATGCTCGCTCTGGGCCATCACACTGGCTACCAGTACACTGGCCACACAGGCCAGACAATATCTCAATCTTTTCATCATAATCTTAACTCAATTGTAGCATTTTTTCGATGGGTTTCACTGCATCGGCAGCAAGTGAGGGGTCAATCTCTACAGCAGGCCACTCATACTTCAGGCAGTTGTAAATCTTCAGCAGCGTATTCAGCTTCATATACTGACACTCATTACACGAGCACTCCAACCCGCTCTCACTGATTTCTGGCGGCACAGGGATGAACTCTTTGTCAGCACAGGTGCGCTGCAGCTCATGCAGGATGCCTGCCTCTGTGGCTACAATAAACTGCTTTGCCTCACTCTCTCTGGCATACTTCAGCATGTCGGCCGTGGAGCCCTTCACATCAGCCACAGCCAGCACAGGAGCCTTGCACTCCAGATGAGCCATCACTACAGCCTCAGGATATTCCTTCTTCAGCTCAATGATTTTCTCCAGTGAGAAGCGCTCATGCACATGGCAGCCACCGTTCCAAAGCAGCATCTGACGGCCTGTAACACTATTGATATAGTTGCCCAGATTATAGTCAGGACCGAAGATGATGTCAGCATCCTCAGGCAACTGGTCAATCACTCGCTTGGCATTGCCACTGGTAACTACCACATCGGTCAAAGCCTTCACAGCAGCCGTAGTGTTGACATAGCTCACCACCAAGTGACCGGGATGCTCCTCCTTGAACTTCTTCAAGTCCTCAGCCTTGCAGCTGTCAGCCAGCGAGCAGCCTGCATTGAGGTCAGGACAGAGCACTGTCTTCTCAGGCGAGAGCAGCTTGCACGTCTCAGCCATAAAGTGCACACCAGCCATCACCATCATCTGTGCATCAGTCTCTGCAGCCTTGCGGGCCAGAGCCAGTGAGTCGCCCACAAAGTCAGCCACATCCTGAATGTCGCCCACAGTATAATAATGCGCCAGGATAATAGCATTCTTCTCCTGGCAGAGTCTCCTTATTTCAGCCTTCAGGTCCAGGCCCTCGGCAGCAGCCTCATCGATGAAGCCCTGCTGTTTCCATTCAGTTTTCAACATGATATTATAATATTTTATTTTTTTTCTTTTTAAAAAGAATAGAAATAAAGATGATGATATGGCGTGGATAAGTGGAAAACTTATCAGCCTTTTTCTTGGTTATTTAATTATCCACCCGTGGTAGCACAGTTATCCACCGCAGGTGTGAATTCTTTGTATCTGAAAATGAACACTATAGTTATTTTATTCACAATTTGCTATTTCGGTGCAAAATTACAAATTATATATTTTTTTTCTGCATTTTTGTGTGGAAAAGTTTGGAATAAAGCAGGAATAATTCCCTATTTTTCCCCCGCCGCAACATCCCCCTGTGTTTTCCCCACAGTTTTCCCCAAATTATCCACAGAGTTATCCACAAAGAAAATTTTAGTAACCCACGTGGTTACTGTCAGTAACCCGCGTGGTTACAAGCAGTAACCCACGTGGTTACTGTTTTATCACAAAGCGTTATTTTGGCCTGAACGGCACATAGATTCTCTTTCTGACTGCAGCGTCAATCAGCGGCACCGCAATCAATAATTTTCCTTGACCATTCTTGTTCCAGTCATCATCGGTGCAGGAGTTCTGGTGATTGTCCTACTGGTGATAGGCGTAGTAAGGAAGAGGAGATAAAAAAGCCTCCTCAAAGGGATGGAGGCTTTTTATGCAGTAAAAAACAGGCGAAGCTGTGTGCCCCGCCTGTTAAATTTTGGTTTTTGATGCTGTGTGTTACTTCACCATGACCTTGCGTACATTGCCGTTGGTAATGATGATGTTCACACCACGCTGTAGTGAGTTGACCTTCACGCCTGAGAGGGTGTAGATGCCATCATCATCATCTCTGCTCATTGGCTCTTGACATTCAGTACCGCAGTCAGCACTACTTCTTTGGTGAGTATGCCCGCCAATACTTTGAAGACCAACTTCTTGAAGCAGAGTCACTTAGCAAGCGTCGTAGCAACCATTTCGTTGACTGTTACAAACAACTGAAGCAGACATTCACAACGGAGGAATTTACTCAGATTTTTGGATACTCCAACAATCACTCAGCCCAGAAAGCACTCACCCGCCTGGTAGCTGACCACTCCATAGAGCGCCTCCAGTGTGGGGAATATCAAAAGAAAGTTGACACTTTGGATTTCTGATAACTTTTTCATTTTGTTTGAATATGAAGTGGCAGGTGTCTTGGGACACTTGCCACTTTTTTCTATTCGCAAAAATGAATGCGGATTAAAAAGCCTGATACTCACAGATTTGGAAATATTATTCTTCTACGATATTCTTGAACCATCTCCAAGGATACATAGATTTATATGCATAAAGAGAACCTTTTGGAACGTATAATGTAGCTGTTGAATAAATAGAATCACCAAAAATACCAGAATCATCATTTGTAGAAGGTGGAGTCGTAGCCAAGCAGTGTATGGCTGTTATGTTGCTGCATTGATAAAAAGCACAGTCACCAATTTTTGTCACGCTATTGGGGATAGTGATGGAGGTCAGGTTGCTGCATTCAGCGAAAGTAAATTGTCCTATGCTCGTTACACTGTTGGGTATGGTGATGGAGGTCAAGCTTATGCAACCATCGAAAGCACTAATTCCTATGCTCGTTACACTGTTAGGAATAGTGACGGAGGTCAGGCTACTGCAGCCAGCGAAAGCACCACCTCCTATGCTCGTTACACTGTTGGGTATGGTGATTGAAGTCAGGCTAGTGCAGTAAGAAAAAGCACCATCTCCTATGCTCGTTACACTGTTAGGAATAGTGACGGAGGTCAGGCTGCTGCAGCCCCTGAAAGCCAGGTTATCAATGCTCGTTACACTATTTGGAATTGTAATGGATGCCAGACCAGTGCAACCATCGAAAGCACAATCTCTTATGCTCGTTACACTGTTAGGAATAGTGACGGAGGTCAAGCTACTGCAGCCAGCGAAAGCAAAGCCTCCTATGCTCGTTACACTGTTGCCAATTGTAACGGAAGTCAGACTGCTGCAACCATAGAAAGCACCATTTCCTATGCTCGTTACACTGTTGGGAATTGTGATGGAGGTCAGGCTACTGCAGCCATCGAAAGCATAGTATCCTATGTATGTCACACTATTGGGAATTGTGATAGATTTCAGGCCAGTGCATCCCTTGAAAGCTTCTAAGCAGATGTCAGTAACACTATTGGGAATTGTGATGGATGCCAGACCAGTGCAACCTTCGAAAGCCTGGTTTCCAATGCTCGTTACACTGTTAGGAATAGACACGCTGGTTAATATATCACATCCATGGAATGCTCCACTGTATGAATAGTTCCCGCCTTGAATATTTAACACTTCATAAGTATTACCTTTATATGTAATTTTAGAGACAATTTTCGCAACACCTTTAAATCCCAATTTGTCGTAACCAGACACAGCGAGGTGTCCTTCTTCAACAGTATATTTGATGTAGTCAAGATAGAAATTCTGATCGTCAATAGAGGAAAAAATACTGCCGTTGTTTGTTGTACCATCCTCTCTCACGATAACTGAAACATTATTATTATTTGTTTCATCGTCATCATCATCACCACATGCCACCGTTAGAGGCAGCACCATCACTGCGAGCATCATCATGCTCCAAAACTTTAATTTTTTCATAATCATTGTTGTTTAAGTTTTTATTGTTGTCGTTTGAATAATACACAAAAAGAAAACGTGGACTATTTACTTCGTCTACGTCATCTGAGGTATTGGGGATAACCTAACAATCTTAAACGAGTAAATGCCCACGCCTTCCGGCGTGAACTATCTACTTCAGTTCTTGATTGTTTCTTCTAATTCCCCAATTATCAGATGACAAGAATCAAAAGTGGACGTTCTGTCTTATGTCCTTATATTATATTCAGCCCATAAGCATTTCGGGGTTTAGGGTTCAACAATACTATTTCTGTTCCCACTGTTCCCAGTTGGTTTCAGCGAGGTATTTAAGAATATGTTTCTTTAATTCAACGATGTCATTATGAATGACGGCCCACACAGTGTCGCAATCAACCTGAAAATACTCATGAACAAGGAAGTTACGCATGTTGGCAATAGGACGCCACTCTACTTCCGAATGTGAATCCTTAAAAGAAGAAGAAAGCATGTTGGATGCCTCACCAATTATCTCGATATTCTTCACAATACCATAATATCTGAGGACATCAGCCTCTAGTTCTTCCCTCGACAAGGAACCTGCATGTTGTTCCAAACGGTCGATTGCTCCAAGAATATGCTCTAAACGGGTTTTGTCCTTAATTGCTTCTCTCATAGATCAGGATTTTATCATGGTCAACACTCTTACGGGCAAAAGGCAAGAGACCTTTAACGGTGACCAAATCAACATCAGTATGCAACAAGTCCTGCAGGTCGAGGTGCATACCACTAAGCTTGAACAAACCGACAGAGGCTTCAGGTTGTATCAATATGTCAACATCGCTGTCCTCCCTTTCCTCTCCACGGGCAAGGGAACCAAACAACCAGGCCTTCAGGACGGGCTGTGTCTTGAAGTATTCGGCTATCTGCTGTGTGATGACCTGTGTGCTCATGGCTGTAGAGGAATGATTCTGCTGCAAAAATAAACAATAATCCTGATTCTTCCAAATTATTGACAGAAAAAGTTATTGTCTAAGGATTTAAAGGATTAAAAGGATTAAGTTTTTCTCCATAGAATAATTTGTGTAATTCGTTGTTGAAATAGTGAATATAGTGCGCAGAGATCCTTTTAATCCTTAGACATTTTCCATCTTTTTCCTTTTGTTTTCCATTCCTTTTTTATATCTTTGCATAAATAAAAAAAAGACTGCTATGAAAACGAAGTATTTATGGGTTGTGGTAATGCTGGTTACAATGGTGCAACCAGCTGTGTGTCAGACACTTGACAGTATCACGAGGGAGCAGATACGGAAAGACATGGAGGAGATGAAGGCGATGCAGGAGAAGGAACGAAGGGAAGTTGTTGAGGAGTTGAGGAATAGTGGAATTCGGGAGCTGAGGAGCCTTAGCTTTTCCACATCAGGTAGTATCATTAATAGTGGTGTGTGTTATGAGCTCACTTCTGATGATGGCAAGTACGCTGTCAAAATAAAGCTTGATGGTCAGTCAAACGGCGAAGCTAAGAAATATCTCATTAGTGACGAGAAGGTGAAAGAGCTCATTAAGCTGTTTAACCAATATGAGGTATGGGAATGGAATGGTTTCGAGGAGCATCATCCTGAAGTAATGGATGGCAGCAGTTTTTATTTTTCACTGACTGTGCAGGATGATAAAAAGTTAGAAGCCCGTGGCTACATGATGTATCCGCAGAATTATGGTGAAGTGATTCAAGAAATGATTCGAATAATTGATGAAGGAAAAGGAGAGGAAGTAGAGGAAACTTTTTCAGTCACGAAAATCTGCTCTCTTTACTATTCTTCATCCGGTGGTGTGTTGTATAGGCTGATTTGTGATGACGAATGTACTGTCAGCTTCACAAACGAAGAAGCGAAGACATATCCTGTGAGCGATGAACAGAAAAAAGAGCTTATAGATTTATTTAATAAATATAAAATTTGGAAGTGGAGCGGATTTTATAAGTGGGATTATAATGCCGAAGGTGACGATTTTGTTTTTGTCTTGGATGTGCAGGACGGAAAAGAAATAAATGCAACTGGGTATGGAATGTATCCCATGTATTATGAGGAAGTGACACGAGAAATGATTCGTATCTTAAATGAAAGCAGAGAAGATATTTCTGAAGAAGATGAAGAAGATGAAGAAGATGACGAAGTCAGCGAAGTCAGCGAAGAGAAAGGTGATAGTGGCTTTCTTGTTCCAGTCATCATCGGTGCAGCTGTCTTCATCATTGTCTTAGTGGTAATAGGGGTTGTGAGGAGAAGGAGATAAAGCAGCAAATAAAAACAGGCGAAGCTGTGTGCCCCGCCTGTTGAAATGGTTTTTGATGATGTGTTACTTCACCATGACCTTGCGTACATTGCCGTTGGTAATGATGATGTTCACACCACGCTGCAGTGTGTTGACCTTCACGCCTGAGAGGGTGTAGATGCCATCAGCAGCAGTGCTGTCGGTGAGGATAGTGGCTATGCCAGCCTCAATGGGTCCTGACCAGCCGGTGTTGTCACCCATCTGAACAAGGGTGAGGGTCCATCCGCCTACTGAGTACCATCCACCGGTAAATACCTTCTCTGTCTGGCTCTCTGCAGTACCTGCCATTGAACCGATCAGCAGCTCATGGTTCTCAACCTTGATGTTGTTCATCTCCTGATGCTTCCATCCACGGCCACGGCCTTCTCCTGTTTCACTGTCATAGTTGGCATTGTAGACAGCTTCATCAAATTCATCGTAAGTGCCTGCTTCATACTTTTCCTTTGCAGCTTCCCAGATGGGTCCATGGTTGTCGCTGGCCACGACAAGGGTATCTTCACCAGCCTCGGTGACAGTTTGCCAGTAGTCAAGAGGAATCTCAACGAAGGTGGTGTCACTCTGCAGTGCATAGAAGATGTAGGCTCCCTCAGCAGGTGTACGTGTGTAGACTCCAACATTGTAGGTGCCGTTGGGCAGGTCGCTGATGAGCTGTGAGAACTTGAAGCCCTTCAGTCCACTGCCGTTGTAGGAGTCAAAGTAGCGTGTGCTGCTGTCATCCATCCACTGTCCGCTCTTCTGACCATTGCCGTCGCCATTGCCTAAGGTAATGTCCCAGCCATCAACAGCCTCTGCATTAGGATTGGTGATGAATGCTGTGTAGTCGGTGTTGTTGGGATCTTCGAAGATGTTCTGCTTCTCAATCTTGGCAATCATGGCCTTGAGTTCCTTGACGTATGCATCAACAGTTTCCTTGCTCTTCATTTCGCTGATGAGCTTGCTCTTCTGTGTGTCCATCAGGCTCTGCAGAGCTGCCTTGCCCTTCTCGCCTGCATTGTAAAGCTCATAGGCTGCATCGTTGTAAGCGGGAATGTAGGTGTTGACATAGTTCTTCAGAAGGTTTACAACATTGTCAAACTGCTTGTAGGTGGCAGTGTCGCACACAATGTAGCTGTTGACATAGTCGAGGGCAAACCGGGCAATGGGCTTGGTAGCATCTGAGAAGGGCTCATGGTCGACGACATCCTCATCATTGAGCAGTGCCTTCACCCAAAGCAGTGTCTTGGCTGAGATGAGTGCATCGGGATCCTCAGACTCATCGATGGTTTCCTGCGTAGGCAGATAGTCGTAGTATTTTGCCTCACTCTGCTTAGCCTCATTGAGAGCAGCCTGGATGGCTGTGAGTGCCTCGATGTAGGCATCCTTGTCGGTAGCGCCCTCATACTTGGCAATGGAGTCGTTGAGAGCCTTCTTGTCGGCAGCGAAGTGCATGCTGGCGGCCAGTTCCTTTGCCTCAGCCATGTGTGTGTCGAAGCTTCCCTTCAGAGCAGCAGCGATGTCTTCCTCAGAAGCCTCACCCAGGAAGTTGAGGCGGAAGTTGGTGGCAAGGAACCAGCCAGTCTGGTTTATGCCATTACCTGTTCCCTCAGCACCGATGGTGAGCTTACCATCAACAACAATCACCTTCTCTTCATTGGTCATTGAAATTGTTGCCCAAATGCTGTTGTCATAGTCAATCTCGTGGGCAGAGATGTTGTCGGCAGAGATGGTCTTTCCTGCAGTTGACTGCGCATAGACATGCTGGTCATTTTTGTAATCAGGCTGGCAAATCATGTCGGCACTGACAGTGTAGTAGCCGTTGGGCAGGTTTTCAATGGTTTGACCCACAGCAATGGTGCCTGTGATAGGACTACCCCAAGCATTCCAGCAGCTACGTCCACGCTGCCAGTTCAAACGCTGTTCACTTCCTCCAGTATAGGTGCCTGTAATAGCCCATCCTCCGCTGTTGAGGTCAGGACTGGATGCACTGCCCTCTTTGTAAAGGTCGGTGCCCTCTGCATCAAACCTCTTGGGGAAGAACCATTCACCATCCTGCAGATAGGGCTCAGCTTCCTCGTTGATGAACCAGGGGTGCTGGATGAGGAAAGTGAAGTCGGCAGGATTCTCCTCGCTGGCTGTACCTTTCTGGCTCATCATATACTCTCTGATGGCTTCCTTGGCTCTGTCGACGGCAGTAATCATGAGGGCTGCATAGTCTGTTTCCTCATCATCGCCAGTCTTCAGCTCGTTGAGGTCTTCCCAAGCTTTCTGGAGCACATCCTTGGCAGGATAGTCGGTAGTGGCAATGAGATTGTCAATTTTCTCAATCATGGCGTTGATGCCGTCCATAGCCTCAATGGCCTGCCTGAACTTTGCCATCATTTGGTTGGCATAGGCAATGGCAGCCTGCATTTCTTCAGGTGTGTCAAGATCATAGGCTTCCTCAAGATATTCATAGAAAGCATCCATCTGGTAGTAAATGCCGTTGAAGCGGGCATTGCTGGCAGTCATCTGCAGTTCTGAGCACTCTTCTTCAAGGTCGGCAATGTCTGACTGCAACAGCTCCATGGGGTCAGCCTCACCAATCTTGTAGAGCTTGATGCCGTCGATGCAGAGGAAGGGATTGCCACCTGAGCCACCTTCAGACTTGAAACCGAACTCCATGGTGAACTCTGAGGTAGGCGTAAATTCTATGGTGTGCAGGGTCCATTGCTGGTCGTTGAATCCTGTCTCATCCTTCCATGTATCCTTGCGGCAGACCACACGCGAAAGGTTTTCACCCTTTGTAGCACTGGGGTTGATGTTGATGGCCAAGTATTCCAGACGATAAACTGCACAGGGCAATTTCACTGTCTGCTTGTAGGTGGCAGCACCACCCCATCCAGCTCGCATGTAGAGAAATCCCTTGTTGTCTTCGCCGTTGTAGTCAGCGGGTTTCTGAGGCACGGTGAAGAATGTTGTACCGTCGTCGGCACAGGGAAGCGTTGTTTCACCCATGTCGTAGGACAGTGTGCCAAAGTACACCCACTCGGGTGAGTCACTGCCGTAGGGATAATAATCCTTACCAGTGTAGCTCTTGTCACCCTTTGTCCAACCCTTAATCTGGCCGAAGAATCCGTTCCATGCAGGTGCTCTGCCATCACTGCGGGAGCCACGTCCAAAGGCATAGACGGTGCTGTCGGCTGCTAAGTAGCCATAGCTTCTTGTAGAAAGTTCTTTTGACTTGTCGATGATTTCCTTGGTCGAACCGTCAGCCTGGAATGTCAAGTCTTCGTCAAAACCTGCATTCTGGATGTAATGGGTTACATCCTCTTCCTGGGCCATTGTAGGCATGGCCAACAATGCACCCATGAATAAAAGTAGTAGTTTTTTCATAGAAAATTGTTTTAAAATAGTTAGTAACTGTGGTTATAATAGATGCAAAAATAAAAGAAAAGGTGCAAAATAGCAAAAAAAGCCATCTTGCACCCCTTATTTTTAAGTTTAATTAAGACTACTTGACGGGTAAGGTGAGAGCGTTCACCTTCAATCCTTCAATTCTTCAATCTTTCAATTTTCAATTTTCAATTTCCCAGCTCGTCTCATGCACCACACACCGAGTATGACAAACGGAATACTGAGCAGCTGACCCATGTCTAAGGGCAGGGTGTTTTCGAAGTTCACCTGATTGATCTTCAGGAACTCCACGAAGAAGCGGAAGGTGAAGATGTAGGTGAGGCAGAGTCCGAAGTAGAAGCCTGTGCCCAGTTTGGGTTTGAGATTTGAGTTTTGAGATTTGAGATTTTCTTGGAAAGATGTTCTGTCTTTTCGATAGATGTAGAGCATCAGGATGAACAGCAGCAGATAGGCGATGGCCTCGTAGAGCTGTGCAGGGTGGCGTGGCTCTGTGCCCATCGATGCTGGGTGGGCATTGACAAAGTAGAAGCCCCAGGGCATGGAGGTGACATTGCCGATGATTTCAGAGTTCATCAGGTTGCCCAGGCGTATGAAGCAGGCGGTGATGCCTGTGGCAATGGCAATGTTGTCGAGCACCTGCCAGATGGGCATCTTATAGTGGCGCACATAAAGCCACAAGGCGAGCATCAGGCCCAGCGTACCGCCATGAGAAGCCAGGCCCTCATAGCCCGTCACCTTGAAGTCCCAGTCGTCGTAGCCTGTGAACTGTATGGGCAGCAGCATCTCAATGAAGCCACGCACCGAGGTGAGATAATCCTCGGGCTGGTAGAAGATGCAGTGTCCCAGTCGTGCACCCACAAGGATGCCGATGAAACAGTAGAAGAACAGCGGGTCGAACTTGCGGTCCTCTATTTTCTGGTCTTTATACAGCCAGCGCACTGTGAGGTAAGCCAGTGCCAGTCCGATGAGCCAGCATAATGAGTACCAGCGGAATGAGAGCGGCCCCAGATGAAATGCCGTCAAATCCGGGTCCCAGGTGATGAATAATAGCAAGTCTTTCATGTCGGCGGCAAAGGTACTCAATTCATGAGACATATGCAAGATTCCAATGCCTTTTTTGCACCTATTATATTTACGTGAGATTATTTATAGGCTCGAAATTTTTAAAAATAGAGGGTGGTTGATTGTCATTTTTGTAAAAAACTATCTATAACTCACCTTCTACCGCAACTTTCCATGATTATCCAATTTTGATGCAAAGTTCGTATGTAGCCTTCGTGACACTCTCCATGGTGAAGCCCAGTTTTCCTAAGCCCTCTTCCACCTTACTGAGCGTTGCACTGGGGGTTTCTGACAGTGTGCGCATGAGTTCTACAGCCTTTCGCAGGTCTTCTGGAACGACGGTAAAAACATTGCGTATGCGGTCGCGGTCGCAGAGGATGTCGAACACCTTTACCTGCTGACGGCAGCCTTCCCTCATCTCGCCAATGGCACGGCAGTACATTCTGTCGCGGGCCAGACCCTCGGGCATGCCGTCGGCCTTCGCCCAAAGTTTATGGGCATCATTAAATCTGCTCTGTCCTTTCTCCATCATGGTCTTTGCCACCTTGTGCGGGTCTAACAGGTCTTCGCCGCGTAGGGTCGGGTTGACCAAGCGCTGAACGTCAACGCCATAGCTCTCGGCATGGCCGAAGATGTCTTCGAGCGGCGTCTGGTCATATAGCTTCAGGATGTCATAGCCGCGCTGTGCTTCCAGTGCCTTCCATCGTGTCAGCTCTTGCGGCGTTAGCTGCGAGAGGTCGATGATTTCTGGTACGCCCCCCGTTGTCCTCTTCACGATGGTATTACGGAAGTTCTTGGCATAGAGCTGCTCGGTGAGCGTCTGGTCGAAGTAGTACACCTTGCCGTCCTTGACATAGTAGTAGGTGACGTCGCGGTCGAAGGTGGTGGTCTTTCCCAAAAGCAGGTCGCTGCCGTTGGATGAAGATGTGCGCATAATCTTTATCTTTTCCATGGGCACTTTAGTAGCCTCCGACAGATCTCTGAGCATATTCTTATCCACCTCGTCGTAGATGGACTTCATGACGTGGTTGAACTTGGCCCTGGTGGCTTGGAAGTTCACACCCTTCAGCAGCCGGTTGTTGGCCAGGAGCTTGTCGTTCTTCATAAGCGCCATAGTCATCTTGTCGGCCTGGCACTCCAATACGATTTTGTTCTTCAGCTGCAGGTTGGCCTTCGTGGGGTTGATGTTGCACATCTCGGTGATGGTCTGCAGGTTCTCGATGTTGCGCATGGCCTGACGTTGTGCGACACGCTCGGCAGCGCTGAGACGGCTGTTGGGATTGCCTCTGAGGTTGTCCATCATTTTCTTGGCGTATTCCTGGGCAGAATTCTCAAGCATGCCCTTATTCCATGAGGTCTGCGCAAGGGCCCAGCCTTTGACGCCGGTGACGACCTCTTTGGCCATGACATTCCACGTCTCCTTTCCCAGCTCCCACATGCCGCCACGTGTGACGCCCTTTGTCATTTGCCACATACCTTTGGCACCTTTTCCCACACCTTTGGCGATGGCCTTGGCTCCAAGCATCTTTGCTGCCGCATAGGCTTCCATGATGTAGGCCTCGGTGGCTATCTTCGCACCAACGTAGAACGCACCCCATGCACTATCACCTCCCCTGTCAACGTATTTCTTCATCTCGGCAGGAATCTCGATGAGCATGAATGCCATCTCAGACATGCCGAAGGTGCCTAAGCCAAAGCTCACACGCCAAACCACATCAAGCCGTATGCTCCAGCCTAACAGCGGAACCTTGTCTACTAATACTACATCGTGCATGGTACTTTGCATGTCATGGAGATTGCGGTCGATGCGCATTATCCAGTCCATCGTGATGTTGAACAGGCCCTCGGGCTCCTTCGCCGCCTCGTTTGCCTCCTGCGCCTCTCTGTCCATGACGGCAGCGTATGTCTTGCAGATGTTATTGAAGTTTTCTTCATCGTAGCCGAAGTCCGCTTTATAGTAGTCGTGCTGCAGGTCGATGAAAGCTACCAGTGGTGCCAGTCGTATGCTCAATCCGGCCAGCTGGATGGCTTTCTCAATCTTAAACAGTTCCTCCATGATTTCCTTGTCGCGCTTGAGGGCGTAGTCATAGCTCGGGTCGCTCTTTGAACGCCGTGGCTGAGACATCAGCTGCACCACACGCTTGTAGGTGTAGGTCTGTCCATTGTGCAGGGCGGTTACCTCTACCACGGTATTGAAGCGGTTGGGCGCTTTCAGCATACCTTTGCGGCAACTGAGGATGTAGTACATGTGTCCTTCGCCAGCAGAGTTCCATCGGGCCTGCAGCGACAGTCCCAAGCCCTCTATCATCTTCTGCTGCTCAAGGTGTTTCTGCTGTTCGGCTTGACGCTCGCTAATGACGGTGTTATGGGCATCTACGACAAGGTCGCTTATGCCGGCCATGCCTATCATGCCAGGCAGCGCCATCTCGAGTCCGGCCTGCATGTGTGACGAGCTGAAAATGTCTTGATAGGCACCCTGTATGCCGCCAATCTCGTCCAGCTCCTTCAGGGTAAACTTCAAGTCGACGGGTTCGGGGTCGATGACGTAGATAGCGTGCTTCTCCTCGTCCCAGTCGTAGAGCTTCAGCAGGCACTTGTTCTCGGCAGGCACATACTCTTTTCCGTTGCGAATTATCGGCGTCTGCACCAGCTCGTGGCGCATGGGGTTGTGCTCCTCTAAGTAGCAATGTACCTCGGGATAAATATTCAGCACCAGTCCCATGTAGTAACGATAGAGCGGCAGGTCGCCTTTCACCGTACGCTTCTTGTCATTGGTGGCCTCGATGTTTATCTTATAACCAATGAAGTTGCCAGGCACGCCCTCATCGTCCTTCTCGTTCTGGCAAAGGTCCTTGATGACAGCCTCATAGACCTTGTTGGTGGCATTCCACTCCACTTTAACACTGTAGTCCTTTGTCTCGGCGCCGCCTTTCTCCTCGGTGATGGTAATCTTGACTTTTGCGCTACCGTCGTTCATGCCAACAGCCACAAACGGCAGACGCACCTCTTTTTCATAGCGTGCGGGCAGCGTGAGGTTCTCCTGGGCAAAGAGGATGCCGCTCTTCATGATGCGGAAGTGAATGTTGTTGGTGTAGCTGGCCTCGGCCGATGCCAAACGGAATTTGACAATGCCTTCCTCGGGCGGATCCTGGTTTTCGGGTGCCTGAACGATGGCACTCTTCCAGCCGTTCACCACGCCCTTTTCCTCTACTGCCATGTACTGGTCGCCAGCGCTTATCTGAATACGGCTGGTCAGTTCGTTGTCAACATACTTGGCGCCATTTGTAGGATGACGTATGATGCAGGCATAGACGTATTCTGAGTTGCCGCCCTGTATCAGCGTGTCGCCAAAGGCTTTGTGGAGCCTCATCTCAAGCTGGTCGGACTGATTATCCTCATCGTCTTTCTTTTTCTTGTCCTTCTTCTTGTCCTTCTTTTTCTTCTTACGCTGGTTGTTGGCCACTACTGCACCGCCGCCAAGAAGCAATACACCGACAGAAATGGGAATGATGTAGTCCTTGATGCCGGCCTCCTCCTCCGCATCGTTGTCCTCCTCGTAGTCGTCGCCTTCCTCGTCATCTTCGTCGTCCTCATCTTCCTCTTCCTCGTCGTCACCATCACCATCACCATCATCATCGTCAATGATGGTGGATGTGGATTCACTGATAACCCGGTAATGAATCTCTGCGAGACAACCGACGGACTCAATATAACATTCAGCCTCTACTGCATCCTCGGGCATTGTAAACGAACAGGAATAGTTGTTGCTGCCCCCGTCATATTTCTCATCAATTTTGCGACGATGCTTGTCATAGAATTTGCAGCCCATACGGATAGCATAGCCATCTGACCCGGAAATGGTTGCTGACGCAGTGAATGTACCTCCTTTTTCTATCCATCCTTTATAGTAAGCTTGGCTTTCAGTCTTTTGTTCCAATTCAATATCTTCACCGGAAAAGCTATATCGAAGCGAAAGAATTCTGCCATCGCTAAAAGTATAATCAAATACGTCTGACACAGTATGTCCGGCAGTCGGTATCACCAACAGCATCAGCAGAATAATAATGCTGGACAGGAGGGAATTCTTTGTAGCCATTTTACTTTTCACTTGCCATTTTTCACAGAATATGTGTGCTCTGTGTCAGGATGTCCTCGGGTGATAAGAATCTTCTCGGCATCGGGATAGACAAAGACAAGCATCCCTTCGAAGAACGGTGCACGCAGGGTGTCGCCCTGCTCGTCGAGAATGGGATGTCCGGCTTCATACTGCTCCTGCATATACCAGAAGGTGTAGATGCCCTTGCCGCGCGACTGCACGTTGTAGCTCATGTACACTGGCTCCTTTTCCGGAGCGAAGGAGTGTCCCCACTGGTCCTGATGCCACTCCACGTCGACGGTGGCAACGGTACGCAGCGTGTCTGGCCCGTCGCCGAGTGTGAAGCGCAGCGTGGTGCCGTCGTCGGCCTTATAATAGGCTCCGTCGACGGGTCGCGTGTCGGCATTGGTAATGGGCAGATGAACCTCGGCACCGCTGCCTCGTATTTTCTGGCCCGATGTGGACGAAATGTCGGCCAGCTCGTCGGCACTCATCGACTGTCCATCGGGACTGTTCAGCAGTCCTTCAAGCACGTGCACGGCGTTGGCATCCTTAGGGTCACAGGCGGTCAATTCAAAGGTGAACAGCAATGCGGGCAGCACTACAAGAAGTGTGTACAATTGTTTTGTCATGATAATGCAATTATTTTTTTGTATTTGTTTTGGCAGACTTTACGGCAACATCGTCGTCGGAGTGTTTGATATAGAGCACGGTGCCACAGTGGCTGCAATAGTTTTGTTTTTTATTCATTTCGGCACCACACATGCAGCACTTCACATTTCCCTTCGGTAGGCCGGTGGCCATTCGGGCTTTGGTCACACGGCCAATCTTGCCGAGGACGAAGAAGATGAGCCAGATAATCCAGAAGGCCCAAAGGATGACATAGACGAGCCACTGTTCCTCAAACGTGACGTCCATCACGAAGTACATGATGCAGCACCAGCCTCCGGCGAAGATGAGGCACCACAGCACATAAATCAGCAGATTCTTGATGAACGTGCGATGCATTGGTCCCAGCCACGTCTTCGCCTTCACCCGTTTCTCCACAGGCTTGCTCAGGTCGTTATAGTAGGCGCCGCAGTGGGGGCACTTCCGCTTCTTCTTGTGTATTCTCTTGCCGCAATTCCAGCAGAATAAGTCACCGTATCCGAAATATTTATGCATTGGCTATTGTTCAGGAACGAAGATTTCAAGTGCTCTCATGCCACGGCTGATGACCAGACTGTCGCCTTGAGGATAGACGGAGATAATGACAGGATACCACGCCGGGTTGCTGTGGTCGCGCCACTCCCTGGTATCGGGGTCGCGGCTCCCTTCCATGCGATAGAGGGTGTAGAGGCCCTTCCCACGGCTCTGCACATAGGCGGTGTAGGACTCTGTCTGATAGTCGTACAAGGCATCCTTGAATTGGAAGGTGGCCTCGCCGATGGCTTGGAGTGTGTCGCCATAGCGGGTGGGCTGCCCCGACGGAGCGCCGCTAAAGGTGATGGTGCCGCCAGTGTCTAGCTGACGGTAGGTCACACCGAAGCGGGGCTTCGTGTCTTGCTGCTGTACGGGAATGTTCACCTGTACATGGCCGTGAGTCAGGCTAGCCAGCGAGTCGGGAGTCAGCCAGTCTCTCTCCTCTCTCACCACATGCGAATAATCGTAGTTCAACTCATCAGCCAGATAGAACTCGGCAGCCATCTCAAAGGTCCAGCCGTCCATAATGGGCTGGTCGGAATTGCCGCCGTTGACATTCCATTCATCCTCCTCGGTTTCTGTCTCTGTTTCGTTATCGACATTTGCATGTGGACGCTTTGGGCCACATGCCGTCATCAGAATCAATGACAGTAAGGAAAAAAACAGGCCGTAAAAAGATAGCAAATGTTTGGTTTTCATTCTAAACGGTCTTTAAAATAATGCGCAAAGATAGCTGGATAAGCGAGAAAAGTAATTGCAAAATCACAAAAATGACTAACAATTGTGATTTTGCAAGTAAAAAAGAGGCCAATATGTGTTTGTCAGGCGTTGTCGGGTGTACGCTGCTGTGCCAGCCATTCCTTAGGTGGCATGCCAGCTATGGCTTTGAAAGCACGGAAGAAGGTGGCATCGTTGGCAAAACCGCAACGGGTGCTCACCTCGACCGACCTCAGGTCGGGCTGGCGGTTGAGCAGTTGCATGGCATGGTTCACACGGTAGGTGTTGATAAGTTGGTTGAACGAGCCATACTGCGAGGCTTTGATACAGTCGGAGACGTAGGTGCGGTTGGTTCCCAGGGCGTCGGCCACGTCTTGCAGCTTCAGGTTGTTCCTTAAGTAGAACTGTTCCTTTTCCATGAGCTGACAGATGCGCTGCATCAGTTTCTCGTTGTCACCTGCCTGCTGTTCGCCTTTCTTAGCGACAGGCTGCAGGCGTGAGCGGCGCTTCTTGTAGTAGCGTATGGCAAGGGCAGCAAGAGCCACAGCTGCGAGCAGGACGACGAGCCACGGACGTACACGGGGGTACGCCCCTACAGCACTGGCGGCAGGTGGCGCTCCGCCTAAGCGCAGCAGCAGTGCCCTTGCCGACGGGGTGAAGTTGCTGTCGGTTTGTCCGCCGGCCATGACAAGATTGCCATCGGGCGTGAGCACAGGCTGCCACATCGCGATGCTGTCCTGCGGCTCGGTGTAGTAGAGGGTGAGCGGCGAAGGCGCAGTGGTGTAGTCGATGCGCAGCACGTAGAGGCGGCGGTCGGTCTCGCTACCTGAGGCCATCAGATAGACAGCCTCTTTGTCTCTGTCGACGACGGGATAGCCGAAATAGGCCAGCGGCCCCCACTGGCTTTGCATGGGGATGGGCGTGGCGGTAGGCAGCAATGCGAAGGCCTCGCCCTCCACCTTGGCTATGGCTACCTGCCCGCTGTCGTTGACAACCTTCAGCAAGTAGGCATAGTATTCCTTTGCCTCGTCGCCGATAAAAGCATCGGAGGGATGCAGGCTTGTTCCGTTATGATAAGGTCGCCATATAGTCAACAGCGAGTCGGTGAACGGCTCACCGCGGAGGCGGTCGATTATGATGCTGTCGAAAGGATTGCCGTGATGGTCCTTGCTACCGAAGATGATGGCATTGTCCTTGGCGGTGCGCAATAGATAGGGCAGCGCGCGGTGCTGTGTCACGTTCTTGACGTAGTGGCACTGGCGGCTGCCGTCGAACAGTTCTATGGCGTCGTCGGCATACCAGTTGCCACTGATGATGACGCGTCCGCTGTCCATCTCTAATGCCTGGGCAAAACAGCGCTTCAGCTCCAGGCAGCCGTAGCCCTCGAAAGTGTGTTTGGCGGGGTTGTAGCGTTCCAGTGTAAAGGTTTGTCCGATGCCTAAAGGCTGCTCGTGACCGCCAGCCACGATTATCTCTCCTAACTTCAGCTGTATTCCAAGCCCCTGGTCGTGGGTATAGACCGTAGGCAGCAGATGCCACTGTCCGTCGGCGAAGTATTCGGCCGTGGCTGTGGGCACGAAGCCCGACGTGTGGCCTCCTACCACCAGCACCTCGCCATTCTCACAGAACACCTCGTGTCCTGTCCGTGCAACATGCAGGTTAGGCAGCCGCTCCACCTGTAGCGGCTGCATGTGACACTCATCTGCGACAAGCGGCATCGCAAATGATAATAGAAACAGGGTTGGAAGCAGAAGCCTACACATTGAAGCGGAAGTGCATGATGTCGCCGTCCTGGACGATGTAGTCCTTGCCCTCGACACCCATCTTGCCGGCTTCGCGCACGGCAGCCTCGGAGCCGTACTTGATGTAGTCGTCGTACTTGATGACCTCAGCGCGTATAAAACCTTTTTCGAAGTCGGTGTGGATGACGCCGGCACACTGCGGAGCTTTCCAACCCTTCTTATACGTCCATGCCTTCACCTCCATCTCGCCGGCGGTGATGAAGGTCTCGAGGTTGAGTAGGGCGTAGGCTTTCTTGATGAGACGGTTGACACCGCTTTCTTCCAAGCCTAATTCCTCGAGGAACAGCTGTTTGTCTTCGTAGCTCTCCAGCTCGGCGATGTCTTCCTCGGTCTTGGCGGCGATGACCATCATCTCGGCACCTTCTTCCTTGGCCAGCTCCCCTACCCTACGCGTCCAGTCGTTGCCGTCCTTAGCATCCTGCTCAGCCACATTGCAGACATAGAGCACGGGCTTCGATGTCAGCAGGAACAGACTGCGGGCACAGTCCTGTTCGTCCTTCGTCTCAAACTCTACCACGCGGGCGTTCTTGCCCTGATCCAACACTTCTTTGTAGGCTTTCAGCACAGTCACCTCTGTCTTGGCGTCCTTGTTGCCGGCAGCAGCGGCTTTCTCCGTCTTAGCCAGGCGGCCCTCAATGGTTTCGAGGTCCTTCAATTGCAGCTCGGTGTCGATGATTTCCTTGTCGCGTATGGGGTCGATGGTACCGTCGACGTGCGTGATGTTCTCATCTTCGAAGCAGCGCAGCACGTGTATGATGGCGTCGGTCTCACGAATGTTGCCGAGGAACTTGTTGCCCAGTCCCTCACCTTTCGAGGCACCCTTGACGAGTCCGGCAATGTCTACTATCTCGCACGTGGCGGGCACGATGCGGCCCGGGTGTACCAGCTCGGCCAGGCGCGTCAGTCGCTCGTCGGGCACGGTGATGACGCCCACGTTGGGTTCTATTGTACAGAAGGGAAAATTGGCTGCCTGCGCCTTTGCGCTCGACAGACAGTTGAACAATGTGGACTTGCCCACGTTAGGCAGTCCCACAATACCACATTTTAATGCCATTTCTTTTATAAACGTTTATACGGCTGCAAAATTACGAAAAACTGAGAGAAGTGCAAAGGAAAAAGGCTGAAAAATCGCAGCAGACTCTTATTCCTTTGACCTCGGCAGGCATCTGGCTGTCTATTTTGAGGTGAGGCGTCCGGCTGTCTGTTTGAGGTGATACTTTCTCCCCTTTTCTCTTCATTTTGCCGAAAAGGGTAAAAACAGTAACCACGTGGGTTACTGACTGTAACCACCGTGGTTACTGTTAGTAACCCACGTGGTTACAAAAATGATCGTGCAGCCCCTTAATGATAGCAGAATGCCAGGAGTGGCTAACCGCTACTACAGTTATAAGAAAACTGCAAGAGTTTTTCAGTATGTCTGGTGATTCGGCCATTATCGGTATTTTCCTATGGCGAAAGACCAAGCTGCAACAGCGGCCGTAGTCGAAAGAAAATGGTGCATTTTTCATGGATTTATTTTGTTATTTCAGAAAAAGAAATTACCTTTGCAGATGATTACGAAAAAAGTCGTAACGAAAAAAATCGTAATAGCTGTTGACAGTATGGAGAACCCTTTCAAATTTGGAACGATTGTCGAGGCCGAGTACTTCACGGACAGGGTGGAAGAGGTTGCCTATATCACTCAGTTTGTGAATAGTCCGAACCACCTGGTGCTGATCAGCCCTCGTCGCTTTGGCAAGAGCAGCCTTGTGGCGAAGGCTGTGAGGCTGAGCGGGCGTAAGCACATGACTGTTAACCTTCAGCAGGTGACGTCGGTAGCCGATTTGTCAGCCAAGCTACTCAAGGAGTTCTTCAAGGTGCACCCCTTAGAACGCGTCCGACACCTTATCACTCACTTTCGTGTCATCCCTACGGTGTCAACGAATCCTATTACTGGGTCCATGGATGTGTCGTTTCAGCCTGGGGTGGACGGCATGCTGCTGATAGAGGATGTGTTGACGCTGATTGAAAAGGCTCACACGTCACAGGACAGGATGATTGTGGTGTTGGATGAGTTTCAGGAGATTTGCGACCTGGCTCCTAAGTTTGACAAGCAGCTGCGTTCAATCATGCAACAACAGCAGCACATTAACTACATCTTGTTAGGCAGCCAGGAAAGCATGATGACCGAAATCTTTGAGAACAAGAAGTCGCCTTTTTACCATTTTGGTGAGCTGATGCGACTTAGGAAACTGCCCCATGAGGATTTCTACAACTTTCTTTCAGAGCGTTTAGCGGGCATCTACGCCGACAGGTGCCAGGAGCTGGCCAATGCCATCCTCGATTATACCGACTGTCATCCCTACTACACACAGCAGTTGGCCGCCAACGTTTGGCAAGCAGGACTGCTGAAACCTGACATGGCAGACCCTATCCATTCTGCCATCGATACTATTGTCACTACCCACGGACTGGACTACGAGCGGCTGTGGATGAACTTCAACAGGACTAACAAATGGATTCTTCAACGGCTGGCTTCAGGCAAGCCCCTGCAGTCAGGTGAACATCGCACCAGTACCATTTACAGCGCCCTGAAACGGTTGCAGAAGGACGGCTATGTCATTTATTCCAACCGCTATGAACTGGAAGACCCTTTCTTCAAGGAATGGATTTTGATGTGCAACCAATAAGGGGGACCTTCGCGTATGCACGGATTTTTCTTGGATACTTACCCCTCTACAGCAGATAGCCGTGCTTCTTCAGTTGGTTTTCGAATTTTCTGATGTCATCGAGCTTCACTAAGATGCGATAGCCCTCGGCACGGATGACGAGCTGGCGTAGCACGGGGTCGTTGGTGATGAGCTGCTGCAGTTCGCGGTTCTCGGGGTCGATGGTGTAGTGCCTGTAGGCCGTGGAATCCTCATGCAATGGGTGGCAGTGCTGCAGCAGCGTTTTGAAGAATTCCTTCCACAGCGGCGGCAGCTTGTCGGCAATGAACTGCTTGAAGATGCTGATCTTACTCTCTACGTCACTCTTGCTATGACAGTTGGCAAGGAATGACAGGGCTGAGGTTTCGAAGCGGTTGCGCGAGATGGGTATGCTGGTGTCTTTCAGCAGCTGGGCGTAGGGGTTGGGCTCCACCAATGAGCGGATGATGAGGCGGTCGGGGTCAAGCTCGAAATAGGCGGTCTGCTCCATCTTCGGTGCCTCGTAGCTGGTGTCTATGCCCAGTGCATAGCGTCCCAGAGGAGTGAGGCGGATATAGGCTACACTCTCGAAGGGTGACACACCACAATTCTTGTCTTCGTCGATGGCCACCTCAGCCATTCCCACGCTGGCCATAAGCAGGGCACACATTTGCAAGCCGGTGTAGCCAAACTCCATCACGTAGCTGTCGGCGCTGATGACACGTCCGGAGTATTGGTTGGTGAGATGGGTGGAATAGTCTTCCATCTTAGGGTTGTAGACGAGTGGAATGTGCTGTGATGTATCGTTACCGTAGTTGAGGGCATAGATACGGATGATGACGTCGTGCAGGTTGACCCATCCTTCCGGGTCTTCGCCCATCCAGGTGAAGAGCATGTTGCACAGCTTGCTCTCCTTGCCATACTCGGTGAACTGGCGGTTTAGCCCAGTGATATGTGGAAAGAGAATGTTTGACAGGAAACTGTTGAGCGAGTTGAAGTTGGCGAAGAGGTTGCGCAGCGTGTCCTGATAGGAGCGTTTCTTCTGGCGTGCGAGAAAGTGTTCGTGCAATGCCAGCAGCTGCAGGTAGGAGAAGGCGCGTAGGTTCTGTCGGTATTCGTTGGTGTCGCCAGGGAAGAACTCTTTGAGCGACATCTTTTTCTGTGCCCGCTTCATATCAGTCACGCCGATACCTTTCTTCTTCACCGGTAGTAAATGCTGCTTCATCATACTCAGAAAGAGCTGGAAGTGGGTATAGCTGTCGGATTCGAAGTTCATGATACGCCAATGGCCATCAGGCAGCTGGCTCAGGTTCTCGCTTTCGTCAAAGGCTCTGGGAAAGAATAATGGGAAGAAGATGGAGTGGATGGCAGGATTGATGGTGATATAATTTTCATAGTTGCGGTATCGCGAATTCTCTGTCGACAGGAAGTGGGTCAGCGAGAACCATTTCAGTTCGGGCTTTTTGAGTTTGGCTATGGCCCGCGAGTAGTAATAGACGCGTTCTTCTACGATGATGCTTTCGTCGTGCAGTATTTGCTTGGCGTTGTCTGCAGTGAGATAGATATTGAGCAGCATAGATACCCAGAGGTTCTTCATCTCTTCGTCCAGGGTTTCTACGTAGGACTGCATGTTCTGCTGGTCGGCAAGGATAAGGGCCACCCCATAGGCAATGGTTGCCTTGGAATTGCTTGACTTGGTGATGTCTATGATCTCGGTAGCCTTCACGGGCTTGCTGTCGTCAGCGGCCCGATACACATTATACTTGCCGAGCCATGCCGTAAGCGCCTCGGCATAGTTGAGCAAGTCCACCTTGGTGCTGTGGCTGTCTAAGTATGCTGCCATCTCCTTCCATCGCGTGCTATCCGGCTCATGCAGCAGGAGTTTGGGCGGCAGTGGCGGAGTATATCCGAAAAGGTCTTTCTGTACCATATTGTATCATAATTCGTGATGAACCTCCGGAGTCATTGTCCGAAAATGTACTTGATGTCTTCCTCGGTGAGTCGTTTGGTGATGGCGGCATCGCCGGTGATGAGGCTGTCGGCCAGGTCTTTTTTCTGCTGTTGCAGCAGGCGGATTTTCTCCTCGATGGTGTCGCGGGTGATGAGTGCGAAGCTGAGCACCTTTGCCTTCTGGCCGATGCGGTGCAGGCGGTTGATGGCCTGTTCCTCGGCGGCTTTGTTCCACCACGGCTCGAAGATGTAGACGGTGTCGGCTACGGTGAGGTTCAGCCCTACCCCACCCGTTTTCAGCGTCATCAGCAGGGCGCGGCATCCGGAGTCGTTCTGGAATCGCTCGATGACGGCACGGCGGTCGTGAGTAGAGCCCGTCATGGTGGCGTAATCGATGCCTAATTCTGTGAGGCGCTCGCCCACCAGCTCTATGCCGGCGATGAAATTGAAGAAGATAACCACCTTGTGTCCGCCAGTGACGGCCTCTTCCACCTGTTCGCAGAGCAGCGGAATCTTCGGCGACAGGATAGCGCCGTCGCTGAGGCTTTCGGGTACGGAGGCAATGCGGCGCAGTTCCGAGAGGGCCTGGAACATCATCATCTGCGACTTCTCCAGACCATTCGCCTTGATGCTCGACTGGATGGCTTCTTGATAGTAGCGGCGCCGTTCTTCGTAGAACTGAGCGTGTCCGGGTTCCATCTCCACATAGAGTGTCTGCTCCGTACGGTCGGGCAGTTCCTTTAGCACGTCCTTCTTCAGTCGTCGCAGCATGAAGGGGAAGATTTTGCGGCGCAGGGCCTCGGTAGCTTCCTTGTCGGCCTGATGCTGTATGGGCGTGGCATACTGTCGGTTGAAATCGTCCAATGTTCCCAGCATGGCAGGGTTGAGGAAGCGGTAAAGCGAGTAGAGTTCGGTGAGATTATTCTCTATTGGCGTGCCGCTGAGTGCCAGGCGATGCTTGCCGTTGAGCAGGAAGACTGCCTGGGTGGTCTGCGACTGCAGGTTCTTGATGTTCTGGCTCTCGTCGAGGATGATGTAGTGGAACTCCTGCTCGCGGAACTGCTCGATGTCGTTGCGCACCAGGGCGTAAGTAGTCAGGATGAGCTGCTGTTTCATGGCCTCTTTCAGGTCGCGCTGTGCACCATAGTAGGTGTAATAGGTGAGCTGTGGCGCAAACTTCTTCAGCTCGTCCTGCCAGTTGAAAAGCAGCGACTTCGGCATGACGATGAGGGAGGATTTGAGATTTGAGGTTTGAGATTTGAGATTTTTTGAATACACCTTCGTCAGCATCGTGATAGTCTGCAGCGTCTTGCCAAGTCCCATATCATCGGCCAGACAGCCGCCGAAGTTGTTTTCGTAGAGATAGTTAATCCACTTCACGCCCTCCTTCTGATAGTTGCGCAGCTTGGCGTTGACGCCTGCTGTGCTGAGGCGTTTCGTTGCCAGCTGGTTGAAGCCCTCATAGAATTCCCTGTAGTGTTCGAAGGTTTTTCCTTCAAGCTTTTCGTTCAGCAGCGTCTCTATCTCAGGCAGGTCGAAGAACGACACCTTCACCTTGTCGCCCTTCTCCACCTTGCGGAAGATGCGCTCCAGACGGTGCACATAGTGTTCATCGACGAGGCCGCGCTGACCGTCGCTCAGCGTGACATATTTCTGCTTGCCATACTGTTGCAGGAACGAGCGCAGCGACATCTCCTCGTCGCCCAGCATGATGGTGGCCGACCCTTCGAGGAAATCGATGCCCGACGATAGCTTCAAGTTCATCTTCGGCTGTATGGGCTTCACCTTGTATTCCTTCAGCCGCTCGGCTCCCAACAGCTGGAAGCGTCGCACCAGTTCGGGCAGCGCCTTCAGCAGGAACGGGCCAGCCGTTTCTTGCGGGATGATGAACTCGCCGTCGTCGTCCCACACGTCTTTCGCCGCCACCTTTGTCGGAGCCTGACTGACAATCATTTTCCTCAAATCGTTTTCGTCTTGTGTGATGTCGGAGTGCACGATGCGGCGCAGCAACACCTGATGTTCCATCGTCAGCGTGGCCAGACAGGTCAGGTCGAAACGCTGGGCAAAGTCGGCATCGATGCCTGGCAGCGTGTACGTCAGCCGCAGATAGAGCGCCATGTCGGCATCCACTTTCTCAATGATGACAGTCGGCACAGTCTCCACCGTCTGTTCGCTCCTCACCAGCACATAGTCCTCGTAGTCGAGGTCAACGTTGTCGATATAGCTGTAGAACACCGAAAGAAACTGCTCCAGTAATGTCTCGGGGAAAGTCTCGCAGAAGAACGTCAGTCGCAGGTAGTTTTCACCCAGCGAGGCAATGGGGCAGATGGTGTCGCCGACCAGCGCGAAGACGTCGCTCAGCAGCTGAAACTCTGAAGGCGGCAGTCCCTCTGCTCTGGCATAGAATGAAGACTGAAGGGTCTGACTGCCTGTAATGCGCAGGAGAATGGTGGCCTGTGTGTTGGCGACCTTCAGCGGTTTCAGTTCTCCGTCTACCAGATTGTCACAACGCAGCAGTGCGAAGAGCAGGTAGGGATAGTCGTGCAGGCGGAAGCCTTCTTGCACGTCCGTTTCCCAGCTGATGCGCATAGCCTGTTCCTGTCGGATGCTGTCGATGATGCGCAGCACATTGAACGTCTCGCCCTGATACTGTTTGTAGTCGGGCGCCACGGTCTCTCCCTTCTCGTTCACCACCGTCACAGTGGCTCCCCGCTCGAAGGTCAGTCGGAACAGTATTTTCGCTTTACCGCTGCCCTTCTGTGTGTTTACCTGTCGGAATGTGGATTTATGGAATTGGCTTAGAAAATCGCTCATATCAATCATTTTGTAAACGTTGTTCGGCCTTGCTCAGTAGGGATGCCTTCTCTGCATCAGGGAGAAAAGCGTGACGGATGGCCGTCAGCACCATCCATCGGGCTTGGCTTTCGGTCATAATGCCTGCATCGTAAAGCTGTTGAAGTTCGCGTGCAACGGTGGTGTTGGATACGCTCATGCTGTCGGTGTTGATACACACGTCCACACCGTCGTTGAGGAATGCCTGCAGCGGATATTGCGACATGGTGGTGACGCCCGCCACCGCCTTTGTCTGCAGGTTGCTCGTCGGACAGAAGCCCAGGCAGATGTTGTGCTGCTTCAGCAGCTCCTTTGTGGCTTTGTCGTTATAGCTCCTTATTCCATGACCGATACGGCTGGTGCCATATTCAATGGCCAGTTTCATACTCTCCACACCATCGGCCTCGCCGGCATGGATGGTAAAGGGTATGCCTTGGGCCTTGACGTATGCAAACAGCTCACGATATTTTGACGTGGGGAACAACGCCTCGGCACCTGCAAGATCGATGGCACAGATGCCCTTGCCCAGATATTTCCTGGCCACGTCGACCGTTTCCATATTCAGAGCATCGTTGCCTTCGCCACGCATGCAACTGAGAATGAGCTGTACCTTGATTCCGTTCTTGCTTTCGGCCATGCCTGCCTCTATTCCCTCCATCGTGGCTACTGTCACTTCGTCCAGTGTCAGTCCTTTCTTCAGGTGCTGTTGAGGGGCAAAGCGAATCTCTGCGTAGATAAGCCCTTGTTCGTCGAGCCGTTTTACGAGGCTTTTTGCACTATAGACCAATGTCTCTCGACTCTGCATAATGCTTTCAGGCAGGACGAAGCATTTCAGATAGTCGTTCAGGCTCTTGCAGTTCTCAGGGCATACGAGCAACTTCTCGATTTCGCTCCTGTCTGCCGGCAGTGATACGCCTTCGATGGCCGCCATGTGAATGGCATCGGCCATGCTGAGTGAGCCGTCGAGATGAAGGTGCAAATCGACGAGCGCATACTTCCGGGCATCAAAATTCTTTATAATAGCTGCAGGCATTCAGTTCATGTTTTTCAGAGCGCAAAGTTACGAAAAAAGTCGAGAGCAAACAAAGAAAAAATGGAAATAAATCTATCGTAACACATTTTACGCCTTAATCGGGCGATATATCAAAATAAAATTGTAACCTGAATTATTCACGAAGATTTAATAAAGGAGTTAAGTCTGCCTACGGCAAAACGTAAATGTCCGTAAATGAACCGTGAATGTCCGTAAATATTATATTCATGGTCATTTACGGTTCATTCATGGTCATTCACGTAGCGTCGCAGACAAAAAAGAATTTTCTATGAATAATTTAGGTTAAGCAAGTACCAGCCAATACCGAGGTTTCCATTTCACAAATGTTAAGAATTTGTTAAATAATCACATCAAACATACTGTTTCTTGAGAAAACATTTGGAGATTGTTTACCAATTAGTTATCTTTGCTGAAAATTTGAGCAATATGCCCAAAAAAGAATATAAAAGGCACATGGTGGTTTACAAGAACCACTTCAGGGAGTTCAAAAAGACGCTATCATTGCGTACATTGAAGAAGATATATCAGATATTCCTCTACATCATGACATTAGATGTCGTTCCTGTTACCTATTTGAAATCAATAGCGGGTGTAGCTGGACTATATGAAATTAGGATTGAAGATGACGGAAATATCTACCGTATTTTCTGTTGCTTCGATGAAGGTAATCTAGTCATTCTGTTTAATGGATTCCAGAAGAAAACCCAAAAGACACCGCAAGGTGAGATTGACAAGGCGAAACGGATTATGAACGAATATTTTGAAAGTAAGAACAAGAAGGGAGAATAATATGACAAGTGAAGAAATGAAGGAACTGAATCTTACACCGATTGAAGATCTCATTACCGAAGATTTTGGTGCAGAAGGTACTCCTACAAGAATGGAGTTTGACGCCGATGCTGATGCTTTCATTTTGGGAGAGCGTCTTAAAGAGGAACGACAAAAGGCAGGACTTACACAGGAACAGCTTGCCAATAAGATTGGAACCAAGAAGAGCTATATCTCACGTGTCGAGAACGGACATACAGACATACAGGTCTCTACACTCTTAAAGATATTCCAAGGATTAGGGCGCAGGGTGAGTCTTACCATCTTGTAATCAATGGCAAATCAGCATCCGCCCCAGGCCGTATGAATCAGGTTAGGAAAGAGTCACTCCGTGTCCGGGTTATCAGCGTAGGATTTGCAGTGCTTGCACTCGCTGTGTTCAAGCCTTTCGGACTGGGAACATGGCAGTGGGAGGCCTATGCCCATCTGCTGACCATTTTTGCGTTGGCCTTATGTGTCTGCATGCTCACAGAGGCCATCCTAAGATATGCTGTCAGGATGCCGAGGTCGCTGGAACAGGGTGTTAGCTACATCATCCGCCGCAACCTGTGGTTCCAGCTCATCAACACTCCCCTCATGTCGCTCATGATCTGTCTCTACCGCCATTTTGTTCTCAGCGACCGCAATCCAGCCAACCAGCTTTCGTGGAGCAATTACTTTGAGACGCTCCTCATCATGGCTTTTATCTCTTTCGCCATCGGCCTCTACTGGCGCTTCAAGTTCCGTAGCCGTTATCTGGCACTCGAACTGGAAGAGACCCGCCAGCTGAACGAGCAGCTGAAGAAGATGCAGACGCAGCAGGTGGTGGAGCAAAGCGATAATCCTCAAAGTGATGAAGCGACAGAACAAGAGAATCCGATCACTGAGTCAGCTGAGGAATTGACCACCCTCACCGGCACGACAAGCGATACCATCACGCTCCAGATAGCCGACCTCCTTTTTGTCGAGACAATAGGCAATTACGTAAAAGTCTGTCACCTACGCGATGGAAAGGTGCGCACCGACATGCTGCGTGCCACTTCAAAGCAGATGGAGGAAGAGCTGAGCAGTTTTTCGAAGATAGTACGCTGCCACCGCGCTTTCCTCGTCAATCTTCAGCAGGTGGAGCAAATCGTCTCGAAGTCGGGAAACATTCAGCTCATCATCAACCACAGCCACGACAGCATCCCCGTGTCGCGCAGCAATGTTCCCGCCATCAAGGCTGCTGTGATGGCAAAATAAATATCAACGTTAAACCCCAATCGGTCATTTTGAGTGCGCAATGGGGTTCCATTGTAATCGAGAAGCGGCTGGGCAGATGACAAAAAGAAAGCGTGTTAGTGCGTAACAGCCTAATGACCGATTGGGGTTAAATGATATTGTCCAACTTTTAGTCAATTTCCTCGTCGGCCTCGTAGCCGCCCATCTCACGGATGGCATTCTTCAGCATGGTGTACTGCTGGTAGAGGTTGTTGACGGCTTCCTCGCCCTGGGTGTAGTCGTGCATGGGCGACTTCAAGAAGAACGACAGGAAGCGCTGTGTGCCATAGCGGCCGGCGCGTGCAGCGAGGTCGCTGAGCAGGCAGAGGTCGAGGCAGAGCGGAGCAGCGAGGATGGAGTCGCGGCAGAGGAAGTTGATCTTAATCTGCATGGGATAGCCCATCCAGCCGAAGATGTCGATGTTGTCCCAGCCCTCCTTGTTGTCGTTGCGCGGCGGGTAGTAGTTGATGCGCACCTTGTGGTAATACTGCGTGTCCTCATCGTTGCCGTGTCCGTAGAGGTCGGGCTGCCAGTCGGGTTTGAGGATGGTCTCCAGCGTCGAGAGCTTGCTGACCTCCTTGGTGCGGAAGTTGGCAGGCTCGTCGAGCACGAGTCCGTCGCGATTGCCGAGGATATTGGTCGAGAACCAGCCGCTGAGGCCGAGGCAGCGCACGCCGATAATCGGTGAAAAGCCGCTCTTCACCAGCGTCTGCCCGGTCTTGAAGTCCTTGCCGGCAATGGGCATCTTGGTCTTCTCGGCCAGCTCCCACATGGCGGGAATGTCGACAGTGGTGTTGGGAGCACCCATGATGAAGGGAGCGCCCTCGACGAGGGCGGCATAGGCGTAGCACATCGAGGGAGCGATATGCTCGCGGTCGTCGGCCTTCATGGCAGCCTCGAGGTCGCTGAGCCTGTAGTGCACCTGTTCGTCAACGGGAACATAGATTTCGGTGGAAGCGGCCCAGAGCACGACGATGCGGGCGCAGCCGTTCTGCTGCTTGAAGTGGCGGATGTCCTCGCGCAGCATCTCCACCATCTCCCAGCGAGTGGGCATCTTCAATGCTCCACCGTCAGCCTTCAGTGCTTTCACATTGTCGCCGTCGAGGCGCTTGGCGAAGTTCTTGTCGAAGGCCGCCTTCATGGGCACAATCTTCTCCAGCTCGTCGCGCACGGGCTCGATGTCCTTCTCCTTCAGCACTTCGGCATACATTGCTGCCTGATAGGCGTTCTGCGGATAGACGTCCCAGCAGCCGAAGACAATGTCGTTGAGGCTGGCAATAGGCACGATGTCCTTATAGTGGAGATACTGCCTGTCGTCGCCGCGACCAATGCGTATCTTGTCGTACTGTGTCATTGAACCGATGGGCTTTGCAAGGCCCTTGCGGGTCATCAGCACGCCAGTCATAAACGTGGTTGCCACTGCGCCGTTGCCGACGACGAGGATTCCCAGCCTGCCCTCAGCGGGCTTCACACTGTTCTCTTTCTGTTCCATTTTTGTTTAATATTAAAAAAACTCAGGTTTCCCAATGTGGCCGCAAAAGTACAACAAAAAACTGGAATACGAAGCTTTTCCGTTAAAATATATAACGGATTTAAGTAAATTTGTGTTAATCTTTAAGCCGATGCGGGTTCAGCAGGCAATTAGATGCTCAGTTCGTCGAGCACCTTGATGAGCTTTTTGTCGAAAGGCTTGTCGGTGCGGATGCACTCGCTGAACGGCACATAGACCACCTCGTTGTTTCTGACGCCCACCATGATATTGCGCTGACCCTGCTTGATGGCTTCAATGGCGCCTACGCCGGTGCGGCTGGCCAGGATGCGGTCGTGGGCCGAGGGCGAGCCGCCGCGCTGCAGGTGGCCAAGGATGGAGACGCGCACGTCGAACTCGGGGAATTCCTTCTTCACACGGTCGGCATAGAAGAGTGCACCGCACTTAGGACTTTCCGAGACGATGACGATGCACGACTTCTTCGACTTGCGGATGCCCCTGCCCATGAACTGTGCCAGCTGGTCAACGTCGGTCATGTCCTCAGGAATGATAGCGGCCTCGGCTCCGCAGGCAATGGCCGAGTTCTGTGCCAGGAAACCGGCGTCGCGGCCCATCACCTCGACGAAGAAGATGCGCTCGTGCGAGTTGGCCGTGTCGCGTATGCGGTCTACACACTCCATGATGGTGTTCATCGTGGTGTCGTAGCCAATGGTGGAGTCGGTGCCATAGAGGTCGTTGTCGATGGTGCCGGGCAGGCCGATGCAGGGGAAGTCGAACTCCATGCCGAAGTTGCGTGCACCCGTCAGCGAGCCGTTGCCGCCGATGACCACCAAGGCGTCAATCTCCTCCTTCTGGCATGTCTCGTAGGCCTTCTGCATGCCCTCAAGCGTCATAAACTCCTTCGAGCGGGCTGTTTTCAGAATGGTGCCGCCACGGGTAATGATGCCGCTCACGTTCTCAGTGGTGAACTGCTCCACCTCGCCCTTGATCAGGCCGTCGTAGCCGCGGTAGATGCCCTTGATGTTGAAACCGTTGTAGATGCCGGCGCGTGTCACGGCACGGATGGCTGCGTTCATGCCGGGGGCATCGCCGCCCGATGTCAGAATACCGATGGTCTTAATCTTGCTCATAGCTTGTAGTTATTTTTAGGTTAAATGTAATGCGCTGCATCGTTGATTGATTATGGGCTGCAAAGTTAGAAAATTTTCCGAATAACAGCCACCAAACATCTGAAAAAAATGCATATCACTTTCAAAAATGTAAAGAAATTTTATTCCGATTTCTTTACAAATGAAATTCGTGAAATAGAAGCGGAAAGGCAGTGTTTTGCCGTCTGTCGGTCATCGGACGAGCATGAGCAAGGTTCAAAAACTGCACATCTGTATGGGTTTTGTGCAGCTTTTCGTGCTCTGAAAGGGTCAATTTTTGCTCCAGAACGGCATGTTTTTGCCCAAAAAGATGGTCCGCGTGAAAAAAAGGCATTGACTTTTTTTCATGGGGATATACCTTTTTGAAAACGAGGATGCTCCCGAAAAACAAAAAATTGAGCTAAGCAACTATCAATCAACGAGATAGCCAACCCCTCTCATTTTCGCGTTTTTTTCAGCAAATTGTCTTGTCGTGAATTCTGAGCCATTCTCAGCCTAGTTGAGACCAGTTTTTGCACCTATTTTGTAAAGAAAAATGACAACTTAGTAACCGTTAAATAATAACTGAGCCCACTTTTTGAAGTGGGCTCAATAGTTTAGTTTTTGTCTTGTTCATTGTTTAAGTATTTGGATTAGAATTCATAGCCGAGATTAAGATAGAAATATGGTTTCTTGGTGCGGTTGCTGTAGCCGATGTTGGCACCCACGGGTCCGACGATGGTATTGTAGTAGTAGGCTATCTGTCCGCCGATCAATGTGCTGTGGTCGAGGAGGTTGCGCAGATGGTCGGCCTGTTGTGCGCCGGCTACGCGTAGCAGCACATAGCTGTTGCCGCCGATGCGCTCCTGAGCCTGCAGCTGAGCGGCTACAAACTGGTGGCCGACATACTCCATGTTGCCGATGCCGGCGAAGGGCATTTGCTGTTCGACATAGTGTCCGAACCAGTCGCCGCCGATGGTGTTGCCAAAAGCAGGTGGAATGACGGTGCCGAAGAGCAGACGGCCGTAGACCATGGGCTGCAGCGTGAACCGATGGCCGAAGGTGAGCGACGTGCGCCAGTTGGCGTTGACTTCGCTCATGCCGGGCTTGTCGTCGAGCTGTACAAAGTCGTCGGTCATGTAGGAATATTCGGCCTTGAAGCGTGAGCCGCGTGTGGGGAAATACCAGTTGTCTTCGCTGTTGTAGTTGATGCGGGCGTGGTAGCTGTAGAAGTGCTCGTTCTTGAGCGTAGTCTGTATCGATGTCTCCGAGCCAAGCTTGTTGCGATAGTGCATGTAGTCCCAGCGCAGCCCATACTGAATGTTGAAGTGGCGCAGGTCGTGACTGATGGGGACTAACTCGGCCTGAAACTGGTTGTAGCGGATATTGTAGTCGCGGTCGCCATTGAAATAGATGTCTACGTCGTTGCGGTGGAAGGCATAGCTGATGGTGGGCCGGATGATGCTGCGGGGATGGATGGTGAACTCGCCTCGTGCCATCAGCCGCTTGCCCAGGCGTAGCACCAGGTCGGTACTCATCGGGATGGCAGTCTTCATCGGGATGTCGAGGCCCAGCTGCACGGCGGCATATTCCTCGGTGTCGTAGCGGGCGCCGGCATGCAGTTGCACCGACTTGCGGTTGCCTGCCGAGAGGATGGCGCGCACGCCGTCGCCGTCGGGCACCAGATGGCACTCGGCAGTCTGATAGAACAAGTCGACGCGCATGCAGGTGGTGAGTTGCTGAGCCAGTTTGGCATCGATGCTGTCGGTCTTGCTTAGGTTGAATTTCTGTTTCAGGAAGCGCTCAGCCTGAGGCGTCATGTTCTCGAAGGTGAAGGCGGTGACGCGCTGTTTCTCGGTCATCACCTGCGGGCGTATTGGATAGGGCGTTTCGGGCTTGAAGTCCTTGCCGACGCCGATGCGCTGCTTCAGGGCAAGAATGTCGTCCCAGTGGCTCATGGCCAGTTCTTCGCCGCGTCGGATGAGCGTATCGATGGCTGCTTGTGAGAAGCTGGCCGAGCCGTAGCCTTTCGTGTCCACTTGCAGATGCAGGTCGGTGAGCCGCAAATTCTCGTCGAGCTTGTTCTTACAGTTCACGTCGATGATCTGGCTGAGGATGCTCATCGTGCCGCCTATGTCCTCTGCCACTTTCGGTGCGCCCTGCACGGTGACGCCGATGATGATGTCGGCTCCCAACTGGCGGGCCAGGTCGGCGGGGTAGTTGTTTTTCAGACCGCCATCGACGAGCACCATGTCGCCAATCCTGACGGGTGAGAAGGCAACGGGGATGGCCATCGAGGCACGCATGGCCTGTGGCAGTCGTCCGCTGTAGAAATCCACTTCGCTGTTGTCGACGATATTGGTGGCCACGCAGGCAAAGGGGATGCGCAGGCCGGTAGTGAAGTCGAGTGAGTCGTTGTAGCCCGTGCAGAGCTGCTGGAACAGCTCTGCCAGGTTCTTGCCCTTGATGAATCCGCCGGCATTCTTGTCGTGCTGGCCGATGGTGAGTCCCGTGGAGTAGGCGTAGGTGTACTGTTTCTTACGGTCGTCGAGGCTTTGGCTTCGCAAGTCTTCGCGGTCGCTGATGACGTAGGCCCAGTCCTGCACGCGCACCATCGAGTCGAGCGCATTTGCATTGTAGCCGATGGAATAGAGGCCGCCGATGATGCTGCCCATTGATGTGCCGGTGATGATGTCGATGGGGATGCCGGCTTTTTCCAGCACCTTCAGCACACCGATGTGGGCCATGCCCTTGGCACCGCCGCCGCTGAGTACGACAGCCACTTTCTTTCGAGCCCCTTCCTCAACCGAGAGAGACAGGGGGTAGGTGTATAGCGTACTCAGCAGCATCGCAGCGAGTAGCATGATTATTTTTTTCATTCTCCTGAAATATTTGTGTTGCTTTCTGACTTCAGTTGCTGGAGGTTGTGTTGTGCCTGCGGCAGGTTGTGGAGGGCGGCTTTTTCAAACCAATAGCGGGCAGAGTCGGTATCGGCCTTCAGGCCCAAGCCGTCGCGGTACATCGTGCCGAGGTTGTTCTGGGCAGCAGCATGGTCTTGCAGAGCAGCCTGTGTGTACCAGTAGCGGGCAGAGTCGTAATTCTGCGCCACTCCCCTACCCCGCTGATACATCCAGCCCAGGTTTGACTGTGCCAGCACATTGCCCTGACAGGCGGCAAGCCGAAACCAGTGTACCGCCTCCTGATAGTCTTTCCTGACGCCCTGCCCGTCCTTGTACATCACGCCGAGGTTGTTCTGGGCTATGGAAAGTCCCTGCTCGGCTGCTTTCCTGTAGCAAACGACAGCCTCTTCAAACAGTCCCTTGTTGTCGTACTCCAACGCCATTTTCAGCTGTGCCTCGGCATTGCCCGTTTGCTCTGCCGAGAGCACGACGTTCTCCTTTTTCTCAGACATCGACGTGCAGCCCCACAGGAGCAGGAGTGCTGTGGGTAAAAGCAGGGCCAAGTGTATTACCGTCATTTTGTGCATGGCAGTTTGCCCGATTTTTGCAAGTCCGCAGCAAAATTACTGAATAATCTTGAATTACACGTACAGAATATAAAAATCTTTTTGTAATTTTGCAACTCTATGAGAGATTTTGCAGCAATAGATTTTGAGACGGCCAACAACGAGCGTTCTTCGGTTTGCTCCGTAGGCATTGTCATAGTGCGCGACGGTGAGATAGTGGATTCGTTCTATTCGCTTATTCAGCCCGAGCCTAACTATTATAATTACTGGTGCTCACAAGTACACGGCCTTTGCCGTGAAGACACTGAAGAAGCCCCAGTCTTTCCCAAGGTGTGGGCACAGATTGAGCCTCTCATCGCAGGCCTGCCCCTCGTGGCCCACAACAAGCCCTTTGACGAAGGCTGTCTGAAAGCCGTTTTTCGTGTCTATCAGATGGACTATCCTGACTATGAGTTCTACGACACACTGTGTGTTTCTCGCCGAAAACTCCCTTATTTGCCCAATCACCAGCTGCACACCGTTGCTGCTGCCTGTGGCTATCAACTGAAAAACCACCATCATGCCCTTGCCGATGCTGAGGCCTGTGCCTGGATTGCAAGAGAAATACTGTAGGTAATTTGTTACACTGCTACAGCTAGCAGGGGTTGTCAAGATAGGTAGGCGTTACAACCATCCCACCGACCTTGCAACGAGAACGAGCAGAATGATGATAATGGTCTTCTTGTTCATTTTCTATTCATCGTTTCTTGCATCATTCTACGAACAGCCTCTGGGTTATATGGCTTTGGCTCGCTATCTTCTGTTGTAACTCGCCGCCCCTCTTGGTCAAAGATAATGTAGGTTGGGAAGTGGCTTACGTGCAGATATTTCTCGACGGCACTTTGCTGAACGGCAGGGAGGTTGTAATGAACGAGGTGCTCACCTGTGAGATTATACTCTGCAATCGTGCTACGCCAAGCCTCCGTTTTACTGCCATTACACAGATAAAGGTAAGTGACAGGCAGGTCGCTGAGGGCTTGATGCAGATATGGCCTCCGAGGGCGTTAAACTTTCCTAATCGGACAAAGAAATGGCGTGAAACTGATTCCGCATCGGTTTCTGAGGCATCGCCAAACGCCTTACGCCCAGATACAAGTATCAGCTCACGCCATCTTGCGTGAGCATCAACTTCTATCATCCTTGGGCGTTCCTTATTTGGCGAATTACAGAAACCAAGAATCAAAAAGTCAACGCTTCCTTATGTCGTTCTATGTTACGTTCTATCCACTCATGTCATTTTAAGAGGTTTCTATTATCATCGTTCTCCAGCACACGCATCTGATTGATGGCGATCTGATTGAGGCGCACAAGGCGGTCGCCCTGCGGTACGCCCTCATCAATGAGAACGGCATTGATGTTGAACTTCGTTCGACCTTTTCTTCGCTCGGCATAGCTCAAACGAGCTTGGCTCTGCACTCGCTTACCGAAAACGTTCTCCATATTTGCCAGACAAATAAGTTCGTTGATGGAAGCATAGTCACGGATATTCCCTTTCAGTTCAGGATGGGCTTCACGCCATTGCTTGGCCGTCTGTCCAAACATGGCCACATTGAGCACGTCTGCCTCTTCTGCGTAGATGATGCTGGCCTGTGCTGCCGTCACTTCTTCTGGAATCAGGTTTTGCTTTATAGCATCAGTATGAATGCGATAGTTGATTTTTGATAGTTCACGCTTCGCCGTCCATCCAAGTTGCTTTTGCTCCTCGTCTTTCAGCCTTTGGAACTCACGTATCAGATATACCTTGAACTCTGGGCTTATCCACATGGCAAACTCAAAG
>CACYYG010000022.1 GCA_902778535.1 uncultured Prevotellaceae bacterium | reverse complement strand
CTCATGCAAGCGGATGATTTCTTTCTTTTCTTCTAAACTGTGATGTGTATACATAATGAACCCCAGAAGTATTCTGTCCAACTTCTGGGGTTCACTTCAAAATAGGCACACTCTCTTCTCTCATTTTTTCGTAACTTTGTGCTTTGCAAGCACGAACTTACTCCGTCTCGGCAAAAAAACAATTGAATTTGTTTTGTTTTACTCTCGACTTTTCGTAACTTTGCACGCTCAAAAGCGTTAAATATAAAAATATTGATAATGAGAAAGAACTTTGTTGAAGAGCTGCGCTGGCGCGGCATGCTGGCACAGATGATGCCAGGAACGGAAGAACTGTTACAGAAAGAGATGGTGACGGCCTACTTAGGCACCGACCCGACGGCAGACTCGCTGCACATCGGCCACCTCTGCGGCATTATGATGCTGCGTCACCTGCAGCGCTGCGGCCACCGTCCCGTCATCCTCGTGGGCGGAGCCACCGGCATGATTGGCGACCCCAGCGGCAAGTCGCAGGAGCGCAACCTGCTGAACGACAAGACACTGCGCCACAACCAGGAGTGCATCAAGGCACAGGTGGCCAAGTTCCTCGATTTCGGAGAAGCCCCCTCGGGGGCAGAAGGGGGGGCCGGCAACCGAGCCATCATGGTGAACAACTACGACTGGATGAAGGACTTCACTTTCCTCGACTTCGCCCGCGAGGTGGGCAAGCACATCACCGTCAACTACATGATGGCCAAGGAGAGCGTGCAGCAACGCCTCAACGGCACCGCCCGCGACGGCCTCAGCTTCACCGAGTTCACCTATCAGCTGCTGCAGGGCTACGACTTCCTCTATCTCTACCAGCACTACGGCGTGAAGCTGCAGCTGGGCGGCAACGACCAGTGGGGCAACATGACGACGGGCACGGAGCTCATCCGCCGCACCCTGGGCAACGAGGTGGAGACCTTCGCCCTCACCTGCCCGCTCATCACGAAGAGCGACGGCAAGAAGTTCGGCAAGACCGAGAGCGGCAACATCTGGCTCGACCCGAAGCGCACCACGCCTTACAAGTTCTACCAGTTCTGGCTGAACGTCAGCGACGACGATGCCGAGCGCTACATCAAGATCTTCACTTCCTTGGACAAGGAGACCATCGATGCCCTCATTGCCGAGCACAAGCAAGACCCTGGCCGCCGCATCCTGCAGAAGCGCCTGGCTGAGGAGACCACCGTCATGGTGCACTCGCAGGAAGCTCTCGACATGGCCATCGAGGCCTCGAACATCCTCTTCGGCAAGGCCACAAAGGAGGCTTTGCAGAAGCTGGACGAGCAGACGTTCCTCGACGTCTTCGACGGCGTTCCGCAGTTCACCGTGCAGAAGGACCAGCTGGGCCAGGTGGCTTCAGAGCTTTTCACGGCCACTGCCAATGTGTTCAGCAGCAAGCGCGAGATTCGTGAGTTCCTCAAGAGCGGCGCCCTCAGCCTCAACAAAGAGAAGCTGGCCGACGACCGCGCCATCACTGCCGACGACCTTATCGACGGCAAATACCTGCTCGTGCAGCGCGGCAAAAAGAATTATTACCTCGTTACAGTAATATAAATATTAATGTACATGAAAAAGTTTTTCGTAGCAGCACTGTTCCTGCTGACAGCCGTATCCACGATGACGGCACAGGAAGCCATGCCGCCCATCCCCGTCGACAAGGATGTGCGCATCGGCAAGCTTGACAACGGCCTGACCTACTACATCCGCCACAACGAGTGGCCGGAGCACGTGGCCAACTTCTACATCGCTCAGCGCGTAGGCTCCATCCAGGAGGAGGAGAACCAGCGCGGACTGGCGCACTTCCTCGAGCACATGGCTTTCAACGGCTCAGAGCACTTCAAGGGCAACGACCTCATCGAGTTCTGCCGCTCGCTCGGCGTGGAATTCGGCTCCGACCTCAATGCCTACACCAGCATCGACCAGACTGTCTACCGCGTCTGCAACGTGCCCACCACACGCCTGTCGGCCCTCGACTCGTGTATGTTCATCCTCAAGGACTGGAGCAACGGCCTGCTCTTGGAGAAGGACGAAATCGTAAAGGAGCGCGACGTGGTGCACAACGAGTACCGCTTAGGCGAAGGCCCGTCGCAGCGCATGATTACGCGTGCCCTGCCCAAGATGTATCCCGGCTCGAAGTATGGCGTGCGCATGCCCATCGGCCTGATGAGCGTCGTCGACAACTTCAAGCCGAAGGAGCTGAAGGCTTATTACCAGAAGTGGTACCGTCCTGACAACCAGGCCATCATCGTGGTGGGCGACATCGACGTCGACCACTTCGAGGCAAAGATCAAGGAGCTGTTCGGCGGCATCAAGGTCAGCCCGAAGGCACCGAAGGTCATTCCCGAGGAGGTGCCCGACAACGACGAGGCCATCTACATCTTCGAGAAGGACAAGGAGCAGCAGATGAACCAGATCCTGGTGTTCATGAAGCACGAGACCACCAAGCCCGAGGAGAAGAAGAACATGGACTACCTGCTCGAGGTCTACGTCAAGGCCGTCATGGCCAACATGTTCAACGCCCGTCTGCAGGAGCTGACCGACGATCCCGACTGTCCTTTCCTGCAGGCCATGGGCGACGACGACGACTACCTGCTGGCCTCGACGAAGGACGCCTTCCAGATGCTGGGCGTTCCCAAGGAAGGCCGCGACATGGAGACGCTGACCGCCTTGATGCGTGAGGCACGCCGCGCCGCTGAGTTCGGTTTCACCGCCACTGAGTATGAGCGCGCCAAGGCCGACTACCTCAGCGCTTTGGAGAAGGCTTACACCAACCGCGCCAAGATTACCAACGACGACCTGGGCGACCAGTACCGCGACAACTTCCTCACCAACGAGCCGATTCCTGCCATCGAGGATTTGTATCAGATCATGCAGGCCATCGCACCCAGCATCCCCGTCGATGTCATCAACATGGCGCTGCCCGAAATCATCAGCAATAACGACAAGAACCTCGTGGTCATGGAATGGGCACGCGAGGCCGACGGGCTCACCTACCCCACCGAGGAAGACATGAAGGCTGCTGTGGCCAAAGCACGCGCCGAGGAGATTGCTGCCTACGTAGACAATGTGAAGGACGAGCCGCTCATCAGCGAGATGCCCGAGAAGGGAAGCATCGTCAGCGAGACCACCGACAAGAAGTTCGGCTATAAGGAGCTGAAGCTCAGCAACGGCGCCACCGTCATCCTCATGCCTACCGACTACAAGGACGACGAGGTGGTGATGAAGGCCTGGGCCGACGGCGGCAAGGGCCTCTACGGCAGCAAAGACTTCTCTAATCTGAAGGTATTCGACGAGGTCATCGGCATGAGCGGCCTCGGCAACTTCTCCAGCACCGAGCTGCAGAAGGCACTAGCAGGCAAGGTGGCCAACGCCGACCTCTCGCTGAGCGAGATGCGACAGAACTGCACGGCACACTCCACGCCGAAGGACATGGAGACGATGTTCCAGATGGTCTACCTCTACTTCACCAATGTCAACAAGGACGAGAAGCAGTTCCAGAACCTCCTGACGCAGTTGGACATGGCCCTGAAGAACAAGTCGCTGTCGCCCGACCTGGTCTACTCCGACTCACTCGCCGCCACGCTCTACGGACACAATCCCCGCTACAACAACATCGACATCAAGGATCTGCCCAATATCGACTACGACCGCATCCTCGAGATTGCAAAGGAGCGCTATCGCAACGCCGGCGCCTTCACCTTCGCCTTCGTGGGCAAGTTTGAGGAAGACGCCATCCGTCCGCTCATCGAGCAGTACATCGCATCGCTGCCCGCCACTGGCGAGCCCGCCGAGAAGCCTGTCGACGTGCAGACGCTCGTCAAGGGTGAGGTGAAGAACCATTTCACCATGAAGAGCGAAAGTCCGAAGGCCATCGACGTGGAGTTCTGGTCGGCTGAGGCACCCTTCAACCTCGACAACATCGTGAAGATTGATGCTGCCGGACAGATACTGGAGATGATCTACCTGAAGACCATACGCGAGGACGAGAGCGCTGCCTACAGCTGCGGAGCTGCCGGCAACTTCAACCTGCGTGGCTTCAAGCCCTTGATGATGCTGCAGGCCTACTGCCCCATGAATCCCGACAAGAGCGAGATTGCACAGCGCCTCATCCGCGAAGGCATAGAGGGTGCCGCCAAGAGCATCGACCCCGAGCAGCTGCAGAAGGTGAAGGACCACATGCTGAAGCAGATTGACCTCGACGCCAAGACCAACAGCTACTGGATGACCGTCATCGACCATTGGCGTACCTTCAAGCTGGACCGTCATAGCGACTACAAGAAGACTGTCGAGGCCCTGACACCCGAGTCGCTCAGCCGCTTCATTCGCGAGAAGCTGCTGGGCGGCGGCAACCACATAGAGGTGGTGATGCTGCCTGAGAAATAATACCGCAGTTTTTAATCTAGGCTCCGCAGAAAAATCCCAAGCCTTGGGATTTTTCTGCGGAGCCTAGATTTTTTTGTCCCAAGCCTTGGGACTTTTTTATAGACTTCAGAAGGAAGAGGGAAGTTCAAGGACGCCGCCGCGCAGCAGATCATCATGGCTGATGACGGGCCTGTCAAGCTGCTGGCCGTTGAGGCGGTAGTGGCCGTCGGTAGCACGGCGGATGACGAAAGGCTTGCGGCCGGGCTGGTTGAGCGTCACCTGACGGAACTGCGCTCCGCCCAAGACATACTGCGGCGTACCAGGACAGACGGGATAGAATCCTAAGTTTGCAAAGATCTGCCATGCCGACATCTGACCGGCATCGTCGTTGCCGCTCAGACCGCCCGGCGTGTCGTTGTATTCGGTCTGAAGAATACGTGTCACCTGCTGGCGAGTCTTCTCAGGCCGTCCGGCCAAGGAGTAAAGCCAGGCAATCTGATGGCAGGGCTCATTGCCGTGCCAGTAGCGTCCCTCGCTGAACATCGAGTCGAGGCGTGCCACGAAAGCCTCACGCCCGCCCATCAGCGCTATCAAACCGTCGATGTTCTGCGGCACGTACCACGTATAGTGGCACACGGCGCCCTCGGTGATGTAAGGCTGACGGCTCGTCAGGTCGCTGTTGTTCAGCCAGCAGCCGGAAAGACTGCGCCCGTCGGCCCAACCCGTCCTTGGGTTGATGACGTTGCGCCAATTCTCGCTCCGCCGCATCAGCTCCTCATAATCATCCTCTACAGAAAAGTCACTAAACACTAAACACTCATCACTCAACAAACCCTTCCCTAGCTGCGCCACGCAGAAGTCGTCGTAGGCATACTCCAGGGTACGGCTGGTCTGTTCCTGCTGATGGAAGGCTTCCTTGACAGAGTCCTCCAAGGGTATGTAGCCATACTTCAAATAGGAGTCGAGGGCGCGCCGTCCCATGCCGTTCTGATAATCCTCAATGGAACGGGGCTTCTCGAAAGCGTTCTGGCGCAGGTAGCGATAGGCTGTGGCGGCATCGAAGCCTCGGATGCCTTTCACGTATGCATCGGCAAGGACAGACGCGGCGTGGTCGCCAATCATCGCTGCCGTGTAGCTGTTCCAGCAGGGGAAGATGGGCATCCAGCTGCCCTCCTGCGCCATGCCCACCAGCGACTGCATCATCTGTGCGCTCTCCTTGGGGGCGATGATACAGAGCAGCGGGTGCAGCGCACGGTAGGTGTCCCAGAGGGAGAAGTCGCCATAGCGGATGACCCCCCTCAATCCCCCCGAAGGGGGAAGGAGAAGGGCTCCGCCGTCAATCCTCCCCCCTTCGGGGGGAAGAGGGGGGTTAAACCTTGGATACTCCCCATCCACATCGCTCATCTCACGTGGCAGGAAGGAGGCGCGATAGAGGGCGCCGTAGAACTGTTTGACGCGTGCCGTATCAGGGTCGTCGATGTCGATGGTATGCAGTCGCTGTATCCACAGGTCGAGACAGCGCTGCTCCATCTGTTCAAAACTAATATTACCCGTGTCCATCCGTGTCACTCCGTTGCCATCAAAATCCTCCGTGTCCATCCATGTCACTCCGTTGCCATCAAAATCCTCCGTGTCCGTCCGTGTCACTCCGCTGCCACTATAAATCCGTGTCTCGGCCACCAGGTTCCGCTCTGCTCCCTCGCGACTGGTAAACGATGTGGCCATACGCAGCACGACGGGCTGGCTCTTCTTCCCATTGAACGTCAGACTGACAACCTGCTGCTCCTCTTTGGTAGCAACAGGAGCCTCGTCATAGCGCAGCACGAAATGCCCGCTGAAGCCAGCTGGCTCGCCCCACCCCTGATAGATGCGGTGCACGGGGTTGTAGCCGTAGACCTCATGCTGCCTGCCGTCGATGGCGACATGTCCCTCCTGCTCGTCGCTGTTCGCCTCAACCATGATGGTAAAAGGCCCGTCTTTCAGGGGGGTGACGCGAAGCATGGCACTGTGGCTCAGACCTGTCAGCTCTAAGCGAAGCTGCTCCTCGGGAAGGGTGACGGCATAGTAGTGAGGATGGGAGACGACGCCCTCCATCCTCCCCGAGCCAGGGGCTGTTTTTACCGTGAACGAGCCGTAGTCCTGCGTGCAGCCGCCGACGAGCCAGTGGCTGGCGCGGATGCCTTGGAAGAGGGTGTCCTGATAGTAGTAGGGCGCCACACATTTCTTCTCGGTAGCGCGTGTCTGCGGCGTCCAGAAGGTCTGACCGTTGGGCACCAGCACGGCAGGCAGCGTCTGTCCGTGCTCCTCGCTGCCCTTGCCGAAGAGGCCCGCGGTATGGGTGTTCGCCGGCGCCGTACCCACCATCGTGTTCAGCATCGTCAGCTGCCGCTGATGCTCCAGGTCATGGATACGCTGTGCCACCGCCTCCTTCACATCCGACCAGTTGTAAAGAGGTGAGAGGTGAGAGGTGAAAGGTGAGAGATTACCTTTTAGGCTTGGTTTTAGAGGTGAGGGGTGAGAGGTGAGAGGTGAGAGAATACCTTTTAGGCTTGGTTTTAGAGGTGAGGGGTGAGAGGTGAGAGGTGAGAGATTACCTTTTAGGTGGCAAGGCTTTTCGTTCAGCAGGAAAAGCACAAGGATGGAGTCATTTCTCTCACCTCTCACCTCTAGCCTCTCACCTCTCACCTCTAGCCTCTCACCTCTCACCTCTTGCCCCTCACCTCTAAAAAAGACAACCTGCAGATTCGCCGCCATGGGCACGATGTCCTCCATGCAGGCGCTGGGCAGCTGCACGCCGATGAGCGTGAGCAGGCGGAAGAGTGCCGTGTCGTGGCCGAAGCGTAAAGACGCACCGTGGCCGCCGCTGGCAATCATGCTGTCGGCCTCCGCCACGATGTTCTGCCACAGGGCGATGCTGGAGCGTGCCGCGATGCCGTCGTTGACGATGGTGTCGCCGTTGCAGATAGTCATCCGCTCGTTGTTAGCAGCGTGCACCGCCAGCATCTCCTCAGGCGTGAAACAGTCCCAGAGGCTGATGCCGAGCGGGATGTCCTGCATGTCGCTGGCAATGGTGTGCAGCTCTGACAGCAGTTTGAGCCCATCGGCACGACCAATAACGGCCGGGTCTTTGAACAGGGCAGCGAGAAAACGGTCTGTGCTGATGTCGGGCTGACGCTGGGTGCGGGCCGACAGCGCCTTCAGCTCAGCCGACTCATTATTAATATAAGACATATCCGCCGGATTGGTCTCGATGCTGAAGGCGGAGGGTGGAAGGTGGAGGGTGGAGGGTGCTTGCAGCTCATCGCAGAAAGCAAGCATCGAGGCACGGCAGCGGGGCGACGTGCTCGAACGTGCCTGTATTCTTGTGTCCGCTGCAAACACCTCCGGGAAGTTCTGCACCATACGGCGGGCGATGCCGCGATGCTGGGCGGCGCCAAGGGGCGTCAGGGCACCGGCATTGCCACGGGCGTTGCGGCAGATCGTCTTCAGACGGCTGCGCACACGCTTGCCAAAGGGCGTCAGCCTGCTCTTGTCTTCAAACCACGCCATCACCCACGTGTAGCGCTCTTCGCTGGGCAGCCAGCGCGAACCGTGGCGCCCATAGTGAGAGATGTAGAAGGGGCGAAGGGTGGAGGGTGGAAGATGAAGGGTGGAGGGTGGAAGGTGGAGGGTGGAAGGATAGGCAAAGTAAATGCCGGCAGTGCGCTCAGCCGAAAAGGTCTGTGCGCGTACACCCAGAGCCTGCATCAGCAACAATGCTAGGAAAACGATTGCACTATTTTTCATATTTTCAACACTTTTCAGTGCAAAGATACCAAAAAATTTACATTTAAAAACTTTTTTGCGTAAAAATTGGATTTTTTCGTTTAAATATTTGGATTGTTGAACGAAAGTTATTAACTTTGCACCCTGTTACCTCAAAAAACTTTTAATAACCTTGATGAAGAAAAGTTTATACCACTGGATGACCGCCGTTGTGGTCGGCATGGTTTTAAGCACGTTACCCGCTAATGCTCAGCAGGTTGCGCTGAAAACCAATCTTCTTTATGACGCTGCGGCTACGCCCAACATCGGTATGGAGATAGGCGTGGGAAAGAAACATTCTCTGCAAGCTTTCTACGGCTTCCATCCCTGGTCATTTGGGCATGGCAGTGATAACAAGTATCTTAAGCACTGGGTTGTCAACCCTGAGTGGCGACACTGGTTCTGCCACCGCTTTAACGGTTCCTTCGTAGGCATACACGCCTTTGGAGGCCAGTACAACGCTGCCAACATCAAGATGCCACTGGGATGGTGGGACGAGCTGAAAGACCATCGTTTTGAAGGCTGGTTCGTAGGCGGAGGCCTGAGCTATGGCTACCAGTGGGTGATGTCGAAGCACTGGAACTTCGAGGCTGCCATTGGCCTTGGTGCTGCCTACATCGAATATGACAAGTACAAGTGCGGCACCTGCGGCAAGAAAATCGACGACGGACATAAGATTTATGTGGGTCCCACAAAGGCGGCCCTCTCACTGCTTTACCTGTTTTAAACAACCATTGACGTGATGAGAAAAAATCTTTTTATAACAGCCATCATTTTATTTGCCGGTATTCAGGTGGGATGGGCACAGACCATTACCCTGACAGACGAGAAGAACGGCGACACGCAGGTCAGCGTGCAGAACTTTCAGGTGACAACCACCGACCAGAGAACCATCTTCACCATGGACTTCATACTGGACCAGCTTGACGTGCCCAGCAACCGCTACCGTGCCTTCACACCCATCATCCGCTCGAGAAACGGCGAACAGGAAACACGCCTGAAGACTCTCATCGTCAGCGGAAGAAGGCAGAACATTGTCTTTGAGCGCGACGGCATCGACGAACTCTATGCCGACAACTGCGACAACATCCGCCGACAGAACGACACACCGCAGACGTACAGCTATACCGACGCCATCGACCGAGAGGCATGGCACAAGAATGCTGACGTAGTAGTGGAGGCCGACCTCTGCGGATGCGGCGACAAGATGAAGAACCAGGAGTACCCCATCGCCACGCTGAAAGAAATCAACCCGTGGGAGCTTATCGAGCTGGCAAACCAGGAGCCTAACCCCGAAAAGCCCATGCGTGAGCTGCACGGCTCGGCATACATCACCTTCGTAGTTGACCGCTGGGAGATGAAGCCCGACTATATGGACAACCGTCGCGAGCTGCGCAAGATCACCGACACGCTCGACATCATGGTGGCCGACAAGAACATCACCGTGAACACCATCAAGATTCACGGATGGGCCAGCCCAGAGTCGCCCTACAACCACAACCACATGCTGGCTACCAATCGTGCCAAGAGCCTCACCGAGTGGCTGCGCAAGAACTACAACCTGCCCGCCACCGCCTTCGCTCCCGCCGAAGCCACGCCAGAGAACTGGATAGGACTGCGCGAAGCCATTGAGAAGATGGGCACCGACGAGCTGCCACACAAGGACGACATCTATAACGACGTGCGCAGCCTGCTGCTGAAGGACAGCATCGTCATTGCACGCACAGCCGATGCCACCGAGGCTAACATCAAGCGACGCTTCCCGCAGGAGTATCAGTACCTGCTGAAGAACGTCTACCCGGGCCTGCGCCGCTCCGACTACGAGATTACCTTCAACATCCGTCAGTTCAACACCATCGAGGAGTGTCTCGACATCTACCGCACAAAGCCACATCAGCTGTCGAAGCACGAGCTGTGGCGCGTAGCACAGACCATGCAGCCCTTCACCGACGAGTATAACCGCGTGATGCAGACCTCGCTCAACTACTACCCCGACGACGAGGCCGTGAACCTCAACCTGGCCAATGTCGCACTCTCGCAGCACGACATCCTCAAGGCACAGACCCTCCTGGAGCGTGCCGGCAACGGAGCCGCAGCTGAGAACGCCCGTGCCGTCATCGACATCGTCAACGGCAAATATGAAGATGCTGCCCGACACCTCGACAACGCCGAGCGTCTGGGACTCAATGTCAGCCGCAACCGCGAGGCCATCAAGCTGCTCACACAGTAAGACATCATCATAACAAAAGAGTCAACTATAATGGAAGCAAGAACACTAACACCCACTCAGCTGCACCTGCTGAAGTTGTTCTCTCATAACGACAGCGAGGAATATGCACTCGAGATACAGGATGTGCTGACACAACACTTCCAAAAGAAGCTTGATGAAGAAGCCGACAAACTTTGGGATGAAGGCATCTTAGACGACAAACGCCTTGAAGAGTTGAGACATGAAGATTTTCATGTGAAATGAATATGGCAAGAATAGTATTAGATACCAATAGTCTTATCATGTGCATTCCACGAAGAAGCCGTTACCACGATTTGTGGCTGTCATTTTTAGACGGAAGGAATCAATTATGCGTAAGTAATGAGATACTGAATGAATATGCAGAAATACTGGAACAAAAAACCAGTGCTGTCTTTGCAGAGAGAGTAATGGATGTAATAACGAATAGCAAGAACATACTACGGATAACGCCTTATTATCACTTTGCAGTTATAACCGCTGACCCTGATGACAACAAGTTCGTCGACTGTGCGGTAGCTGCTAATGCAACTTGCATAGTTACGGAAGACAGACATTACAATATACTAGAAGATGTGGCATTCCCACATATTAAAGTAATAAACATTGACGAAGCCATGCTACTATTGAATCCAAAGGCGTTGGCGTGAGAAGTAAACGATTAAACAATCATAACAAACAAGATTAATTATTTTTAAATTCTATTTTATTTAACTTTTTAAATTACAATTTATGAAAAAATTAAGTTTATTCGCGCTTGCTGCAGCTGGATTGCTGACGGTAAGTTGCTCTGACAAAGATGAGGTTGTTCAGGAGGTAACTAATCCGTACAACATGGTTGAGGGTCAGAGTGCATGGATTAACGTGGGAATTTCGATGCCTGGTGATGCCATCACCCGTGCTAACGAAGACCTTACGGATGGTGACGCTACCGAGTATGCAGTGAAGAGTGGTACGCTCTATCTCTTCAAAGGTGCTACAGAAGATGCAGCTACTTTCGTGCAGAGCTATGACATCACTGACAAATTCTTGCCGTTTAAAAATGAAACCGGCGATCAAGTTCCCCCTGAAAACTCTCTTGGAGATAATCCTGATGGATTTGGTGAGATTACCTCTACTAGCAAGACATTCGTTCAGGAAATTACTGCACCAAGCTTAGGCGTTAATGATAAGCTTTTCGCTTATGTTATTCTGAACGACAAGAACAATGTTACTGGTATTACTGCAACAGCTAACTCTACTACCGGTGCACAGTTTAAAGACGAAGCTCTCACCGCTATTGGTATTGCAGCTTTGGACGAAGCAAAAGGTTTTAGTAAGACCATTAATGCAGCAGGTCTTGTTATGACCAATGTGCCCATTTCTACAGTTGCTGGTGGTGACAGTGACCCTGCTTCTGCACAGATTACTACTTTCACTCAGATTAATGCCGACGCTATTTACGACTCGAAAGAAGCTGCTGAAGCTGCTACTGCAAAAACTGCATGCATCTATGTAGAGCGTGCAGCCGTAAAGATTGAGCTCGTTAGCGCTGCTATCAATCTCACTCTCGATGGTGAGGACGCTACAACTTTGACAGCAGAGAATGTCAAGTGGGCACTTGGTAATGTAAACAACGACAAGACTAATGGTGGTACTGGCTACTACAACACCAGACATTTCGATACCAATTGGCTCTCTTATGCTAATAATGCAGCTGCTAATTATCTGAAGTATCGCATGGTAGGCCGTACTAGCTTCTTTGCTGAAGGACACAACACTCCTTTGTACCGTACCTATTTTGGCAAAGACCTCAACTACGAAGGAACGGGTACTCTGGGTGCTAATGGCTTAAATGCCAACACTGGTCTGCAGAATACTCAGATCGCAGTAGATGGCTACACTCTTAATCCTGGTGATATTGCTTATACTTACGAGAATACCTTTGATGAAAAATCTCAGATTTTCCGTAACACCACTTATGTAGGTGTAGTGGCAACTCTTCCTGGCGGTGATTTCTATACCATTGAGGGTCAGCCTAACACACGCCTGAAGAATGCAAACGACATTAAAACTGTTGTGAAGACTCGTCTTAGCACTGTTATTAACACGAAAATTGCTGCAGGTAAGAATGCCATTACTACTGACCTTGGTAAACTTGATGCTGCAGCAGGACGTACTCTGGCAGAGGGTGTAACAAGCGTCACATTTGGCATTGATGTCGAAGTGACTCTTGGAGAATATAACGCTACAACCGGTGAGCAGCCTTACACTGTGAAGCTTGTGCTGACCGATGTTAAGGAAGATGGTGCTGCCGTCACTGATGCTGACGAATTGGCAGCTATCGGAGCCCTTATTGGTGTTACTGTTGAAGGTACTGCTGTTGATAATCCTGCAGAGTCAAAGATTTATAAGTATGTTGGAGGTAAGGCTTACTATGCTACTCGTATTGCTCACTTTGGCGATGCCGAGACTCCGTGGAATGCTCCCAGTGAGGCTTTCAATATTTACTATGATGCAACGAATCCCTGTGTCTACCCAGAAAATGCTACCAACCTGAGTGTTGATGGAAATAATGCTGCTTATGTTTACGGTGCTGGTCGTGCTGCAGCTTGGCTCGGCCGTTGGGGTATCGTTCGCAACAACTGGTACTCGATTAAGATTACTGACATTAAGGGTCTTGGATCTCCAGTTCCTGAGGACTTCAATGGTGAAGCTGGAAACACTCCTGATGACAACCCCCCTGCAAAGTACTACATCTCGGCCGAGATTCACATCCTGCCTTGGGTGAAGCGCGTTCAGAATGTCACGTTCTAAATCCGAATCATTCCTCCGTTCGGGCGGATTTTAATCCGACCGCATAGAGTATAAGCATTTTCAATGCGAAAAAACCAATAAAAACGGTGGCCGCCCTACCTTCAGGGCGGGGCGGCCACTTCTTTAAAAACAGCTACTAAGCAAACAGGAGAGGTGCACAACCTCTAAAAAACTACCGGTGCCCACAAAGGGTGCCAACCAAAAGCGAAGACAACGTGCGCCAACAATAGCGCACTCAACATACAAAGAATAATGAACGACAAGCGAGACAACGGGTCTCACGGCATAACACCTTGAAGCCAAGGCATAAAAAACAACACTGAGAGAACAATAAAAAAAACGACATAAATGAAAAGACCGAACTTGAAATCATGGCTCATCGCACTGGCAGCAGTAGGAACACTATCCTCCTGCGATGCGATAATGGAGGACCGCGATGACTGCCCTACTGGCCTTTACGTCACTTTCGTCTACGACTATAACATTCAGCGTGCAGACATGTTCAAAGACCATGTCGGAGGTCTCACGCTCTATGTTTATGATGAGTCGGACAAGCTTGTCGCCTCGAAAACAATAGGCGGAAGCCAGCTCTCGAAGTACGGCAGCTATATCCACTTCACCGAAGGCGAACTCGCTCCCGGCCACGACTACCGTTTAATGGCCGTGGCATTCCAGGACGACATGCTGTCGGCCAACGGTGCCAAGTACCGCGTGACGGGCAACAACATCGGCGACCAGTGGAAGCAGTTCTTCATCAACCTCGACCACGAGCCCAACTATGTGGTAGACGGCGCAAGGAGCATCACACGCGCGGCAGCAAACAACTACTATGTGGACTGGAGCGCTCCGCTTGACACGCTGTGGCACACGCTCGCCACCTACACAACGCCCGCCGACTCCATGCCGATGACGTCGTATCCGTCGATGCTCACTCCTGCCAAGACCGACTACACCTGGCAGCGCGACGGCAGCATCAAATCGAGCGGAGTGGAAAGGGTGAGAGTGGTGAAAGACGAACCGACCTACGCCACCATGAGCCTCATACGCGACACGAAGCACCTGAACATCACCCTGCGTGCTATCGACAATGAAAATGCCGAAGACAACATGGTGAAAGCTGAGGACTACATCGTAGAAATCGTCGACAACAACTCACAGCTCGACTGCGAGAACAACCTCTCAAAGCCTGCCGACACACTCGTCTACAGACCCTACCGCCAGTGGAACACTTCTTTCGTGGGCACCGACCAGGTGGCAAGCGAGCAGGCAGCACACTATGACCTGATGTTCAACCGTCTGGTCTACAAGAACGCTTCCGTACAGGACGACAAGTATGCCATCCTTAACGAGGAAGACATCGCCAAGGCGCGCAATGCCGTGCTGCTCATACGTAAGAAGGACACGGGCGAAATCATATTCGGCATCAACCTGCCCTATATCCTGTCCAGCGGTCGCACCTATCAGGAGCGCTACTACCACTACCAGGAATACCTCGACCGCGAATACGACTACCGCATTCAGTTCATCCTCAAGGGAGGACACATCGACGAAATACAGCTCTTCCTCGGCATGCATGTCCATATCATACCTTGGGCCACTCGCCAGCAGCATGAAATCTTACAATAAAAACAAATTCTAAAAACAATATACGATGATGTCATTATTCTCAAAATCGTTCAAAGCCTTCCTTATGGTGGTGGCCACAGCGCTGCTGCCCATGCTGGCATCCTGCCAGCTGATCACGGAAGACTACGATGACGAGATTTCAGACAACAGCGCTTCTCGCTATATCAACATCACCGTCTCCGTAAGCGCCAGCAACGAACCTGTCACACGTGCCAATCCCACTGGCGGAGAGACGGGCGACGGACTGGAGAAAGGACTTGAGCGTGAAAACGCAGTTGACAATATCACCCTCATTTTCTATAAGGATGCCGGTATCAACAACATTGATGCTAATACCAAGGTGGCCTTCTTCGCTACCTATCCTGTGACGAAGACCGACAACTACTACGGCAACCATAACCACCAGCTCGAGGGCGACTCCCCTGCCGGGTGGACAGGCGAAAGCAATGACAATGAAGTCATCTATTCCACTGGCGACCAGAAACTCGATGAAGGTGCCATCGATGTCAAACAGACCTATCACGCCATTGTCGTGGCCAACGCGCCCAACGCGCTCCTGGCCAATATCACGCCAGGGGTGACAACCATCAGCGCGTTGCGCGACATGGTCGTCAGCACAGTCTACGAAGGCACCGAAGAGGAAACCGTTGCAGGAGTGGGAACCGCTGCACAGAAATTCGTCATGTCATCGGAGCGCGACGCCACCGTCACCTTCACCAATAAAAAGATTGACGAACAAAAGAACACCATCACCTACTACTTCGAGTGCATCCACATCGAGCGGCTCGCAGCACGTATTGACTTCTGCGCAAAGACAAAAAACCCCGACGCGACTGCTACTTATATGGCAGCAGCGTACGACGCTGACAACTACGACTATGCAGGCTACGTCTACAACGTCGGGCAGAAGGATGCTAACAACAAGCAAGACCACTTCGTGCTCACCAGCATCACACCCTTCAACCTGATGACGGGCGACGAGTATCTGCTGAAGCGCACCAACGATACCAACGGCTACCTCGCCAAGGAGACAACCTCAAACTGGGTGCTCGACCCTTATACAGCACTTAAAAATACGGCGGCTCATCCTGATTATCTCGTCAGCCCCTTGACTAGTGTGAAGGCAAACATGGCCAACAAATACAACATTGTGCTTTCCACACGTCAGACGGCTTCCACAGAAACAACAGAAGGCACAAAATTCAGCATCAAGGAAAACGGTGTGACTGCCGACAACATCATTATCGGCTATCCTAAGGAGAACACCCTAACCGCTGATGTCACACCCCTCTACTACTACGCAACAGGACTGGCTTTCGAGGGTTATTATTACTCAAAGAATGCTACAAAGGATGCAAACGGCAAGTACACAGGAGGCGAACGCAAGGTGTTCTACCACTACCTGCGCCATCAGGGAGGAGATCAAGATGCTGCCTATAGTGCTCTTACAGACGAGACGCTCGACACCGACACAAAATGCCCTGCATCACCAGCCATGAATTTTGGTATCGTGCGAAACAACATCTACCGCGTCTGCATCGAGAGCATCACACCCGTGGATGACGACATCAAGGTCACACTTCTCATAAAAGTAAAGAAATGGGATAAATTTGTTCATGAGCCGATATATATGTAGGACGTATACTGTAGGGGCAGTAAAAGAATAATTCCCCTAATATTTCTTTCAACTAGGAAAAAATGAGAATCATTTAATTATGAAGCGGCTCAATATATTTTATTTATTCACTCTAATAATTCTTGGCACGCTCACAGCCTGCCAACAGGATGACAACGAAAACAGCGCCACTTACAAGGGCGCTGCAAACGTCACACTGCGCATAGCAACCGCAGAGGAAGCAAACACTACACGCGCCTGGAACGACGACAATGCCGAGACAGACCGCTCGGAAATGATGTACAACTGGACGGTGCTCGTCGTGAACAGCAGCAGCAACCAGATTGCCTATAAATTTACAGGTACGCCAGCCTTGGCAAAGGCCGAAATTGATGATGTATGTACCGACTATGAGATGGCATCTGGCACCTACACCGTCTATTCGTTTGCTAATATAAGTGAGGCTAGTCTGAAGACAATCCTTAAAGTCTCTTCTTTGGAAGCTGGCACCGCCCTTGATCCAACTGCTGTGACAAATGCCACCGTTACCATCAATGCAAATCTAAAGTCCAAAACCGATCTTATTGTTGACAATGCCTTCGGTCTTGGCTCGAAGGGTATTCCCATGAGCAACAAGCAGACGCTCGAAGTGCCCAGTGAGGGTGATATCACCAAAGACCTCATCGTCGTTCGTATGGTGGCCAAGCTGGAGTTCGTCTTCTTCAATGCTACCACGAGCAAAGAAGGTGGCGATGGCGAGGACTTGACAGTGAAGTCGGTCAGCATCAGTGACATCACGCAGGGAACGGCCAACAACCTGAAACTCCTGCCCAACCATACCACGGCGGCATACGCCGACGATATGACGTTCCATCACGGCGACATCAAGCCCAACCTCAGCACGAGTGTCACCGCCGCCGAGGTGAAGTACACCTATCCGGCCGCTACACCTCTCGCCGTGGCCTCCACCGATGTGTATGACATCAGCAAGCTGCCGGGCAACAGTGGCCACTCCGCCTATACCAAGAAGCTCGTGTTCTACGTCAACGAGACCCAACTGGCCACTGGCAAGCAGTTTGAGCTGAATGTGGAGCTTAACAATGGCGACTACCGCTATGCCCTCGTCAGCACGGGCGATAAATCAGGACTCACCGTCACCAAAGATCCTGCTAACCCCGGCAACAACGAAGACCCGACGACCACGCCCGTTTCTGAAACTAAGCGCTCGGACGACTGGACCTACATCGCCCGCAACGACTACCGCGTCATACCCATCGTGCTCGACAACTACCGTCTCGAGCTGGTGCCCTACGACTTCCCTGCCATCGGCGTCTATCCCGCCAGCGTGAAGACCCTCGACGCGAACACCAACCTCCACGAAATCCTCTTCCACGACTACGGCCATTTCCATCTCGTGCCCCACGTCTATCGTGGTGCAGCCTGGGCCGGCACGGAAAACAACACCGCAGCCTTCCCCTGGGCAGGCAAGGACATCAACTTCTCGGCCACCGCTCCTGCAGCCGTGACACCGCCAGCGACCTTCACCTCCACCGTCTGGACGCTACAGAACGCCGCTGTGTCCGGTGCTTCTCCATCGGACTGGACCAACGCCTTCAAGTCGTTCACCACAACGGGAACCGGCACCAGCTTAGCCAAAGATGCCGAGCTGACCATTGCTTTGAACAGTGGCACCACGAAGTTCTACGGCGCTCCCGGCACCACTGGCCTGCCCGCCAACAATGTCTGGCCCACAGCTTTTCCTGTCTACGGCAAGTACTTTGATGCTGAGGTGACACATACCAAAACCATTGAAGAAGAAATCATAACTTACTCTCAGGGCGACTTCCCCATGCTCGATGCCGTGACGCAGTGGAGACCGAAATCAACAGATGACTATCGCCCCTATATCTTCGGACAGATTGCCCCGCAGGAGGACAACGCCGACAAGACCGTCTACCACGAGTTCCGAGTGAATGTCTATGTGAAGAACGAGAGCGTAGCACGACTGCTCATCTACCGTTTCTACATGCATCTGAAGCAAGACTACGGCCTGGCGAGACAACATGGAGCGCGACGAGCGTGCAGCCTGCACACCCACTGAACAAACCACAACTACTCCGGCTCTTGAAAGCAGCCGGAGTAACATCGTAAATATACATTGGGGTTTCCCCACTCATTCGAAGGACATCTGCCAGCCTCTTGGTTCCAAAAAGAGAAAGACGACAAACGGCAATAGGTAAAGAATCCCCTCCACTTTGGAGAATGAATCATTGAAGAAAGAAAAGAAAAAATATATTAGTCATGAAACAGACCATTGATCTCATGCATAACGGGTTAACCGCAAAGCCTGGCATCTCAGCTACTATTGGCAGCTCTCACTGCCACTCATATAGTAACTATCATCATCCTTCGGCGCCTTCCCTCCTATGCCGAGCCATCCTCCTCCTCACACTGCTTGCAGGGTGGGGGAGCAACGCCGTAGCTGATACAAGAGTCAATCTAAATGTACAACTTAGCAATTCGGATACTAACGATGGATCAAAAATAGCGTTATCTGAGTTTTCTTCTTATGACGATGCTTGTGTTGTTGAGTTTACATATCAGAATATTGTTACCGATTGGAATATTGGCGGAAATGTTGTTGGATACCTACGTTATTATGATTGGAGTGATACGGGGTTGGAAATGAGAGCCCCTGCTCAAACAACTGCAAGTGATCAAACTTTTGTCATTAGCACATACACAGTTGGAGACCTTAAGGGAATTTCCGGATCGAAAGGAATCCAAATTCAAGTTTATAATGCTAAGTTTCTTTCTGCAGCTGTCGTCATCCCCGTCACCGATACCTTCCTTAACACTTGGCGTGGCAACCCCAACGAGACTAAGGATAGCAGGGAAATAACGAAGACGGATGCATCTGCCACTGTAAACTATATTGGAAAGTCGGCTAAATATGCCCGTTTCTACGTCGTTGATGCCAGCGGTATGAAGCAAAACAGTTGGGATGCTAATCTGCTTGAAGTTACCTATAATGGCTCGGATGCGGACCAGGCTGGTTCACAGAACACCAACGGCGTGTATGTTAGCGATGCCGCAGGCATCAATTTCTCGAATCTCGCTGTCACGCTGAAGGCTGGAGCCAACAACATGGCCAACTACCGCGTGGTTACCGTCCTCTCCAATGATGCCTTGACTGGCACGCAGGAACCGCAGTGGGACGAGGAGTATACATACAGCTTCACCTATCCTATGGTTGTCGTTTCAGAGACGCTTGATATTTCCTCACTTGAAAATACATCCTTGGAGTTCAATGTCCATAACGATGTATTAAGCAGGTTTGGGAAATCAGCAGATTGCAGCGATATGTATCAGTCGTGGTATGGTGGCTGGTATGTGCTTGATGCTACAGGCGCAAGGCAACCTATTGCATTTGGAGGTAGCCAAGGCAATGAGGTGTGGAATGTCCAAATGAGAAATGATAATGGAAATTGGTCTGGGGATGTTTATAATGGATGTTCCATATCCAACAGCTGTGCTTCTATCAGTTCTGCTACGGGCAATGCTCAGTGGCAGTGCCAGCAGATGCTGGGCTTCCTGAAAGTCTTCGCACCATCGCGCAATGACAACCTTAATAATTTTGCAGGATATCAAATTGTTTATGAGTGTACAGACGAATACACTTCAGGAACAGCTGTTCCTAAGCTGAAGTACATTTTTACTATTCCTTCTGCCATTATCTTCGAGTATGATGGCACGCCCGCAAGCGTTCCCGTCAGGCAGACGCTTGACTCACGTGATGCCACCAGCGTTACGCTCGACTGGGCGAGCATAATCACCACGGGGGTGAAATATGCCCGCTTCTTCGTGGTAGACAATAATGGCGACCCTGTAGATGCTACCGAAGCAGCCCATCATCTGACTGTTAGTGACGGCACGCAGTGCATCAACCCCACCAGCGGATACTATGTCTATCCAGGCAACGATGCAAACATCGACTTCAGTAACCTCCAAGTGACTCTCTCCTCTACAGGCAGCCTGGTTGGCTATAAGGTGAAGTGCTGGCTGGCTACCTCCGAAACCAATATCCTTCTTGATGGCACTACAGTTATCGAGGAGCCTGACATCACTAATGAGTACGTCTACAGCTTTGAGAAGCCGTTGGTCACCAAAACAAATGTGATAAATAAAACGATAGACTGGAGCAAGTTTGCCATGCATGCTAATGCATCCACCAGCGACATCGCTACAGATTGGAATACCACTTGGGATGATCTGTCAGTAGTGCAGTATGTCAAATGGTACGTCGTTGATGCTTCCAACAACGTTTTGCCGTTGGAAATAGGTGCAGAGCGACAGGCAGACAAGTGGACAATCAGCCCAGGAGCATCATTTGTTGTGGACGGGAATAAGGCTGTGCTGACAGGGCAAAGCTCATTTACTGAATCACAATGGAACGATGTCTGGGGCAAGCCCTTCATCTATGTTCCTGCCGGCAAGAATTTCGACGACGTGAAGAATTGCAAAGTAATCTGTGAAGTGAGTGAGCGAGCAGATGCCAGCGTAACGCCCAATGTGCGTTATGTCTTCACGATAGAGAAGGCTTACCTTGGTGAACTGAAGGATGGTGGAAGTACAGATTCAGAGGTGATGGTTGTTGAAAATGGCACTACGTCTGTGACGGTACCCTTGGGCAATGCAACGACCAAATATACAGGTACGGCGAAGTATGCCCGTGTGTGGCTGACCAACGCAGCCGGTGAAGCCGTAGACCCTGCCGGAATGCTTACTGTCACAGGGGCTTCAACCTTCGACGGACATCCTGAATATGGTTTCTACTGGTCGGCCGAGGACGGTGTCTCATTAAGCAACGCTACCTTGGCATTGAGCCAGGGGTCATTCCCCAACTACCAAGTGCATGTTGCCCTTTCAGCCGATGCCTTCTCTGCCACAAGCACCAACGAGCCGGACTACGATTTTGTCTATACTTTCGGATTCCAATATGACTTTAAGACGAAGTATAGGACCATCATGTACACCCAAAATGGAACTACGATTACCGTCAATCCTCAGTTGCTCACTAACTGGCATGAGTTGTCTGGTGACTGTGATGTATCCGGTCGGGGTTGGGCAGATAATGGCTACGTTCATTGGTATTTGATAAATGCTCATACGGGTGATCGAATCCAAATAAATGCTAATAACAATAATACTAGTAATAGGTATACTTCTCTTGGAGGGGTGAATGGCTATGAGCGTTCAGGTTTTGATCAAATTTACAATAATAATGATCCTCGTACAGTTATTCCTGCTGGTACTGATTATTACAATCCAAGTTTTAACTTTACTCTCCCACAGGGCCTTTCTACAGAGGATGTGCGACTGGTTTGTGATGCTGGTATCATGCAGCCGGGATTGGTATATAGTGACTTCGAGGATGGCAGTGATGGAGGTTGGACGGCTCAAGGAAATGGAACTAGCGATGTAGACAATAGCCAAGGTTATCAGAGCAATAGCTCTCTCCATTTGGTCAATCTAACTGCTGGCGAGTCTTGGAGTTCACAATGTAAATATGAACAGCCTTTACGGCCTAATGGAGAATACATCATCCGCTTTGGAGCAAAATCCAATGTTGAAAATGGTAGTTTGCAGTTCATCTATCAAAATGATAACCCATTTAATCATCAGGGACCTAATTGGAATGACTATGCTGTAGGTACTGACTGGAATCAATATACGATTCAATTTACTGTCCCAGCAGCTCATGATGATGTAAAAAGAATCCTGTTTAACTTTGGCAGTTTAGCAGCTGAATATTGGATTGATAACATTGAATTCGAGGCAGTACAACCTCAGAATGGACTGCCTGAGCTGAGGGTCAAGTATGTATTTGACTTGATGACGGAGACTGATCTTCAGAATTTGAATAATCAGACATTCGTTCACTATCAAGGCGAAACGCATCGCCCCTATCAAATCGTTGATGGCACACCGGGAGCGACCGAGTTCTCATGGGATTACACTGATGGTAGCATCGACAGAACGACCTATGCAACGCAGAATATACGTCAGAGTGTGCATCAGGTAGATTACTATATCTATTTGGATAAACAACCAGGCGAGACCGCTGAACTGGCCCTGCCTTTGGAAGGATGGTCAGATCGTGACAATGATAACCCGTCAAGTACAGAGCCTTTGGGCTTCTATCGATGGTACGATTGGAATACCGACTGCATGACTGATTGTCTGGTGGGACCGGGATCAATGCTGTATCCCACAGATTATGGCTACATTTGTAATTGGATTAGTAATAGAATGGCCAGAAACAATGGCCAATGGCCATGGCGTCCTGAAGAAAAGTTCCGTAATCTTATTGGTGTAGATTTCAAAGTTCCCGATGACTTCGATAGCATGGATGAGGTGGTGATTGCCTGCGACGTGAGCCGCTATATGGATGGTTTGGACGATTCGAAGCGAAACCTTGTGCATGAGCCCACTCTCTCGATTCGCTATCTTTTCCATGTACGCCCCGCTAAGAGCATTGCTAACGAAATTGATGAAAAATCAAGGATTCTCAGAGCATTAGAGGATGGTTCAAAGACCGTCGCAAACTTATCTGAAAACGAGTTGCGTGATTTGTTCAAACTTTATGAGGACAATGGCCGCGTGGTGGTTTCGCTCCTCAAAGGCACAACAGGTAAGTTCGCCCTTCGTGTAAATCTGAAAGAACTGGGACACTACTTTATCAACAATGATCAAAACTTGGTTCAGGGAAGCCAACTGAGGTGGTATGCTTACTATCAGGATGAAAATGGAGACCTTTGGAAATTTCCCATCAACATGGAAGTTGAAGTTCCTATGACTGGAACTGTCCCCGAAGGTCAACCCGAAGGTGAACCTCATTACTATACTAATAATAAGCATCGTTATCAACTCCGTTTGGCCAAATATGAAATGACCGACTTCTTAGGTACATACACGAAACTGGGGGGAAGTGAAACTAAGATTCTTGAGACCTTGCCTTCCGGCACCAACCTGCATGTGGTGGGATGCGTAGGTAATGGAACAGTAGAGAAGCCTGTGTCCTGCTATGATCTGGTGTTCCTCGATGCTGGGCCTAAACCTTTGGGAACGGCAACGACCCAAGTAGAACAGACGTATGCAATGGAGATGAACGTGGGTGCAGTTCTTACCTTCGACGACCTGTTTAGCGAGGATGATTCCATTCGCCTGGCCAAGCCGACCTCGTCGGCAGAAAACTATGCCCTGATGCCCCAGAAATGGCCTTTGGGACAGTATGGCTACTGCTATCCTTCACTCTATGGTCAGGACGCCTCGTCGTGGGCCATCTACCATTCCTGGTGGAATGGCTATGGCATCGGCCCCACCCATGGAGACTATATGCTGCTGAAGTCGATGAACATGCCAAACGTGTCGTACACGGCAGGCAGCTCCGGTGACCAAAATGGTACTTTTGATACGCAGAGCTACTATGCCTGGTGGTATAGTGAAGGAGAACCCAAACTGTTTGACGTCACCCACGAGCGACTCTATGGCAAGGACTTTGAAACTGATGGCGATGATGCCAAGTATGGCACCTATATGTATATCGATGCCTCCGACGAGGCCCGCACCTACGCCAGCTTGGAGTTTGATGCCAGCCTCTGTGCCGGTGCTGAGATTTATTACACCGCCTATATCGCCAATATGGCCCCGAACGTAGGAAGGATTGAAAATACAGAAGACCGCAAGGCACCGCCTCAGGTGATGTTCCGTGTGACCACCGATGTGGACGTGTACAATGCGGATAGCACGGCTGTTATCGGCACGAAGCGTATCCCCGTAGTGTCGTTCCTCACGGGCGACATCGAGAGCATGGACGCCAATCAGCTGGGCGTGTGGTACATGGTCTCTGGCCATACCCAGATTCCCGCCGAACTGGAATACCTGCTCGACGGCACACCACGCACATTCCATGTGAGCATCGACAACTTTGCCGAGAACACCAAGGGCGCTGACTACTGCGTCGATGAAATCACGTTCTACACCACCTCGGCCAAGGTGAGAGCCTACGTCACCAGCGAGCGCTGTACCACCGACAGAGGCACCACGATGAGGGTGCACGCTGAGGCAGAAAGCCTTATCAAGGCTCTTGGAGATGGCATCGGACAGAAGAACATCTTCTACCGCATCTACAAGAAGCACGACAACATGGAACTGCCCATCCAGGAAGGTGAGGACTTTACGGGACACGACGTGTATACCGATGGCAGCGGTCAGGCCAATGACCAGTACGGTACGGTACTTATGGATATGAGTTACGATCTATCGACGGTACCTGCCTACGACCCAGCTCATCCTGATGCCCTCGTTGGCGGTATTACTCCTGGCTCGGGCTATTATCGCGATGCCGACGGTGTGGTGCAGTTCCAGTTTGTGGAGCGTTCCTTCGAGCTGGAGCCGGGACAAGGCTACTTCGTGTCGTTCTATAACTTCGGCTACGACCGTGTCAGTGAGCCAAGGGAATGGGGCAACCCCTATGTGGGCAGCGTCTGTACGGTATACAGCAACTTCTTCTATTCCAACAAGGTGTTCCTCAAACCGATGGAAGCAGGAACGGAGCAGGAGGCAAGCGGCGTCATTGACTTCGCCTGTGGCGAAACTGAAGTGGAAGTGACTTATAATCTAAAGTTGCAATATCCTGAGGATGACGGCACTGTTGTAGCCTACACTAACGTTCATTTCGACTACTTTGTGGGTAAGGTTAATTGGGACGATGAAGATCCCTCAGACGATGATTTAGATGCCCAAGAAGTATCGAAGGCCCGGTTCGAACTAGTGAAGGCTGCCGTAACTGCATTGCGTGCCTTTAATCAAAACCCACTCACATATGATGAGCTAGATGACTTGAATATCAGTGGATATAGCAATGCCGAAACCGGACAGCAGTTCGATAATGATATGCGCACCTTGCTTCTTGGTTATATGCTCGGCCCAGATGAACAGCATCCTCACCGCTATCCTAGACTGTTGCTGGATGCCTCCACGTCATTCCACTATAAGTTCAAAGCTCCTAACGGTAACTACTTCCAGGCAATTCCCGTAGATACCGAAACGTCGGGTGGTGAGGACATCTGCGCGCCGTTGGAGATGATGTTCTTTGTCGACGATACCTCCGGTGGCCCGAAGATTGCCCTTGGCTTCGACGATGTCGACTATCCCGACACTTACAAGAAGCAGGTGGTGCGTGTGGGATTGGAACAACTGGCGAAGATGCGTGACGAAGACGACACCAAGCGATACAAACTGCACATACCTATCAAGACATTCGACAACAAGGGTCATGGTAAAGAACGAAGGATCTACTTCCCGAAGGACGGAGCCAAGCTGACGCTCGTGGCTGTAGATAAGAATGCTGAAGAGAAAGTGCCAGCAACCACCGACCCGGTACTTCTTGCACAGCAGAATCCTGTCGGCACGATGTTTGCAGAGATCGTGTCTCCCACAGGAGACAACGCCCCCCCATACGTTGACAAGAGCCACATGTATCTGACGCTTGACCTCAAGGGCTGTGCTATCGACTTCCATGAGGGCTATGAGTACGAGGTGTCTACATCGTTCTACGATGAATCTGAGGAGGAAGTGGATGATGAGGACAAGTGCTTTGGCGACCTCTACCTGGTCATCAAGGTGGTGCCTGAGTTCATCACCTGGGATGCACATCAGATTGGTAATACGGGATTCTATAGCGCCAACTGGTATAATGATGAAAACTGGAAGCGCTCTGTCCGTGCCGACCTCTACAAGGATGAGAATGTGGATGGCAAAAAGCAGAACACACAAACCCCCGGTCATCCAAATGGCTATGATAACGACGGCGAGGGCTCTTTGGCTGCGCTCACTGGCGAACTCTACAACGCGAACCCCAACCCCGGCTACGTGCCCATGAAATTCACCTACGTCACTCTGCTCTCCGGCAACCACGCCCCCAGCCTTATCAATGAGGTAAGGGTTAGGTCCGACCAGAATAATAAAAGTAAAGCCGACCAAGGTGGCTCGCTGATAGACCCCTCTAACCTGACAGGTACGCAGATGCTCACCGACACCAGCCCCTATACGCATCTGTATTCCAGCTATCCCACGGATAACATCCGCTACGACATGATGGTGCGCTATGGCGACCATGCTCATGGAGGCGAGGGATGCTTTGGCCACCGATATATGGGCGAAAACGGATGGAGCAGCCATAGTTCAAGCTCAGGACATAATCATGGCTTGCCAGATGAAAATGCCCATGTCTTCGACGTGGAGAAGTTCTATGGCAACACCTGTAAGGAGATTTACTTCAAGCCCGGTGCCGAGCTGCTGCGCCAGCAGCGACTGTACTACCAGAAGGCTTGGGTGGAAACGGAGCTGGTGGCCAACAAGTGGAGCCTCGTGTCAACGCCATTGAAGAAGACTTTTGCCGGCGACATGTATGTGCCCACTAAGATGAACGACCTGTCGATGAAGACGCCTGCCGAGAAGCCTGGACGCCAGATGACAGAGGCCTTCCAGCCCATCAGCTTCAGCACCACTCCTGTCGAGGCCCAGCCTACAGGTGAGAATGCCCACTCGTCGGCCCCGGCCTACAGCCGCACGAAGTATCCCATCTACCAGCGGTCGTGGAACACCGACGGCTCGAAGGTCTACACCAAGACCAACGATGCCCGCGCCAACGACTACAGCGCTAACCTCGGCTACACCACCTTCAACGGTAACTTCGTGGAGTGGAGCCATACCTACAATGACGTACAGGTGCCATACACCTCACTGAGCGGCTTCAGCATCCGTGCCGACAGAAAGCAGCATGTGATGACAGAGGGCAGCAATCAGGTTGACGTGCCGGCACTCATTCGTCTGCCGAAGGCTGATGAGACCTATGACTACTACGACTGGAGCGACACGGGCTCTACGCCTGCCGGTGGTGTCCAGAGAGTAAGAAATAACGAAACCGACGTGGTGGGTAAGACCTACTATTATGGTGATACAGGGCCTCACAATGAGAACACCAATTACCGCTTCATCATCGATGGACCCAGCGGCAATGGTGAGTACACCGTACCCGTCAGCCAGGTGCAGAAACAGGGAGACTATCTCCTTCTCGGCAATCCGTGCATGGCATCCATCGACATGGCGAAATTCTTTGCAGAGAATACTGACCTGACACCAGGTTACTGGACCTTCACCAATGGTGAGGCATCAACACAGCTCACCGAAGGCATCATACGACCCTTACAGGGATTCTTCGTAAAGAACAACGGTGCTACCGAGATTACCTTCAGCCGTGGCATGACCATCGATGGTAACTTCCCCGGTGAGCAGGCCAGCGGCGGTTCACGCCTCTACGCAGTGAAGCTGCACGCAACCAACGAGCAGGGCGGAAGCAGTGCCGAGCTGCGCCTCAGCAACGAGGCCGACGGCGACTACCGCGAGGGTGAGGATGTGGAGACGCTCTTCGACTCCAACCTCTCCGACGTGCCCATGGTCTACACCGTGGCCGGCGGACAGGCAGTGAGCATCGACCAGCGCCCGCAGCTCGACCTCGTGTCCTTCGGCGTCGTACAGGCAAAGAACGAGCCTGTCGAGGTAAAGGTGACCTCTCACCTCTCAAATCAAACCTCAAGCCTCTACTTCATCGATGCCCTCACAGGCGAGCAGACGCTGATGACTGACAGCATCACCGTGACCATACAGCCCAATGACTACGGCCGCTACTTCCTCAGCACAACATCGGTGCAGTCGATGACCGCCAAGGAACAAGGTATCATCATCAGTGTGAGACAACAGGAAGTGACGGTGACTGCCAACGGCGGACAACTGAATATGGTACGTGCCACCACGCTCAATGGCGTTGCAGCCTACAGCAGCGATGCAGGACTCGGCTCACAGTGCCGCTTCAAGCTGCCCAAGGGTGTCTACATCATCCAGGCACGCACCAACGACGGCTTCCAGCGTCAGCTGAAGGTAGTAGTTGAGTAAGGCTATTAATAATAGGTAAGGTATGAAAAAACAGTTTAGGCATACAATCCATTTGATACTGGCGGCAATGATTGTCACCATGGTTGGCTGTACCTCCGACGATGATGCTGCCAGTGTTGAGCAGCGGTCCGACGACAATGAGTACGTAAGTCTCCGACTGAGTGTGGCTGGTAAGGCTAACACTCGTGCCCGTGAAGTCGAATGGGTAGACCTCAATGCCACCGATGAAGAGATGATGAACATCTGGGTGGTGGTCGTTACCAACACGGCAGACGGTAGCGTGGAGAAGGTCATAGCCTGTCGCCCGCCCGAAGGCCATGAGGAGAACAATAACCGCGAGATTGACGAAGTGGGACAGATTGAACAAGGCAACTACACCGTCTACAGCTTTGCCAACATCTCTGTCGCCAAAGTCTGCTCGCTCTTAGGACTGACAGCCAGCACCATACCCACCACTATCGGTAGTACACCTGTTGAAATCGAAGTGACGGGAAGTGTGACCAGAGCCACTGTAGCTGCTAAGACCGCCACCATCAATGGTAACAACTTCGACCCCACCGCCGACAATGGCTTCGACGAGAAGGGCATCCCCATGAGCAATGTGCAGACCATCGCTGAAACCGATAGAACAAAAGACCTCATCGTCGTGCGTATGCTGGCCAAGATAGAGGTTCAGGTATATAACGACGGGGCCACGGACGCCACCATCGAGAGCATCTCGCTGACCGACATCACCGCCAACGGCACCAATAACCTGCTGTTGCTGCCCCGCTGGACGACGACCACAGGGAAGGACCAGATGCCCGTGACGCAGCACAAGGACCTGCAGCCGAACCTCGGCTCCGCCGCCACGAAGGGAAATATGACCTACATCACGCCCGCGGCCTCACGCCTGGTGGCTCACGACGGTCACCACTCGACGGGCGAGGGACAGGCGCCCGTGACGTTCACATTCTACGTCAATGAGAGCGAGGCACCCATCGACAACGCGAGCGCCACGACCGGCAACGGCACTGGCCTGTTCTACTTGTCATTGGGAATAAAGACAAAAAAGACGGGCACGGGCGAGGACGTGGTCTACACGGACGTGGTCTACACTCATGCACTGATTAACCAAAGCGGCAGCACTACCACTGATAATGATGCCTGGCACTACATCGCCCGCAACGACTACCGCGTCATCCCCGTCATCCTCAGCGACTGGCTGTTCCGCGTCGAGCCGCTCGCCTTCGTGCCCATCGCCGGCTATCCGGCAGTGATGCTCAGCAGCGACGCCCAGAAGGCCACCTTCAGCACAGGCGGCATGATTGCCCTACAGCCCTTCGTCAAGAAGAGATCTGAAGACAACTGGCGTGACTTCTCTGACCCGGAGGTGGAGTTTGTGTCTGTCAGCTGGACGAATGGCGACGGCACGGACGTGTCGGGCGACGGGAAGATCGTGAAGAGCCCCTTCGTCTACGACAGTGCCACCCGGTGCTTTATCGGTGAGCTGAACAATTCAGATTCATTAAATGGCAAACTCTATAAGACAGCTGTCACCATCACCGTGAAGCTCGGCCCATCGACAGGCCCCCAGTACACCTATAGCTTTACCTGCGACGTCATCCTTGACAAACGAAACTAACAGCAAAGACAACAAGACAACAAGAATAAAAGAATAAGAAGAACCGCTCGGCGCAGCCGCTTCCCGCCCCTCAATGGGCGTGCAGCGGCTGCGCACTGTTTTCCTGCGCATTTCTTCATACCATGACTTTTTAAAGTAGACGCATTTATTCAACTTTCTCACACTGATGGCTACGCAAAAACTCCTTCATAGACCATAACAAATGACCTATACTTCTAAGGCCGAAGGCCGATAAATTCTTCTAACTACCTCTAACTACCAAAGTTAAGCGAATGCGAAACTTAAATGAACAATTCATGGTCATTCGTGTTCTTGAAAAAAAAGTTGTCCATGTTCTTTGGGTTGTCTTCCAAAAAACAAAATGTATTTGTATTGAAGACAACTAGAACAACTAGGACAACTCGAATGACTGACAATAAAAATTAATGAATCATTCGTGGTCATTCGAGTTCTTGAAAAAAAGTTGTCCCTGTTGTTTGTGTTGTCTTCCAAAAAACAAAATGTAGTTGTATTAAAGACAACTAGAACAACTAGGACAACTCGAATGACTGACAATAAAAATTTATGAATCATTCGTGGTCATTCGTGTTCTTGAAAAAAAAAGTTGTCCCTGTTCCGGCAAAGCCGAGCGGTTTGTGTTGTCTTCCAAAAAACAATTCTGTGTAAGCATAAAGCATTTGGAACATTTTGTTTCAACGAGCCATTCGGTTTGAAACAAAGTGTTTCACAGCGTCTGTTGATTTGAAACACTTTGTTTCAAGGCTAGAAACACTTTGTTTTTGCCCTTGAAACACTTTGTTTCTCTGGTAGAAACAAAACCGACGATTACGTTCTTCATCGGCGCTGGTACGCGCTTAATTCTGTCGAAATCCTTACGAAGTGTGTCGTTATTGTTTCTGATTGTTTAATAATTGATAATTTAATGGTAAATTTTCTTGCTTATACATAAAAATATGTAATTTTGCAGGTCAATACTGCCTGTCGATGACAGATGGCGACTATAAATAGACCACACGATACTACACAAAAAGAGATAAAAAGCAATAATATGGAACAGCTTTTCAGTCGTACTACTACCCTACTCCGCACAGCTCTGCTGCTCGGAGTGTTGTCTTTTGTGAACACACTGACGCAGGCGCAGACAGCAGAGCAGTGGGCAGCCATGCCCGACGCTTTCGAGACGATGGATCCTGCCTCAATTATCGGTGATGGCAACTATTACTACATTCAGTTCTATACGCCCACGCATGATAAATGTAGCTATTTGACTGATCGTGGTGAGAACAAGTTAGCAGCGGTAATGGATTTTCTGCCTTATGCGAATAACCGCTTGTGGACGCTTGAGCGTGTTGATGGTAATAATTTTAAGTTGAAAAGTAAGGCAGGATACTATATTGGGTTTGACAGATTAGAAGATGCTACTGGAAACAGATATGTAAGTATTACAAATTCTAATGCCGCAACAACATTTACATTTCAGCAAACAGGAGATAATGACGGTTATAACATAGTGGATCAGGACCATGGTTATAATGGTGGTGATCCTCCTAGTTTGTTGGGGCGGTATGATAATCTAGAGTGGTTAACAGGTCTTTCGCCTATAAGAAATAATGGCACTGGTAAAAATATTTCTCGTATGCGCTTTGCCAAGTTGAAGAGCAACGCGGCATACATTATTTATTATAGACAAGACGGAGCCGATAACAGTGACCCCAGCGCCTCTACCATTCGCCATTATCTTACTTATTCCGATGTCGATGCTGCGTCCACAGTCATGGCAAGTGCCGTCACGAACGGTTCTTTGGAAGGTGCCGACGCGAGTAGCTTCTTTTTCGGTGACCCAGATCATGATGATCCGTTTGTCGCCTCCATCACCGATGGTGCAGGTAATAATAGCAGTCGGGGCATTCAGATTACAGCTCGGGGCAAAGCAGATGCTCAGGATTGGGACACCCAGTTCTTTATCAGCGCAGACGAGGTGATTCCTGAAGGCACGACGTTCCATTTGGAATTTGACTATAGGGCCAGTAGAAATGCCACTGTTCCTACCCAGGCTCATGCTGAACCAGGTAATTATATTGATTGGGCAATGCTTGGTGACTTAAATTTCACCACTACTTGGCAGACCTACTCAGCAGACATTACGGTCACCCATAATATGGGATATGGAAGAGATAATGACAAGGGCAACAGCTTCCAGACCATCGCCTTCAATCTTTGGAAAGAGAGAAGCACCGATCCGAATACAATCTATTATTTCGACAATATCAAGCTGACTGTTCCCACTTCCGGTTCAGCTGTGTCATCTCGGCGCTCCATTATTCCGCCAGACAAACCTCTGTCTACGCTACCTACCATTGCCGCATACCATCAGGATGGCCTTTGGCAACTGGAGGAGGCTTCGGCCGACGGGAAATTCTATATCAAGAAGTACGACAGTAATGAATACTTGAACTGCGATCTCGCCGACCCCTATGCTGCGGCTTTTGCGGTATTGGGACCGAAGGATGAAACGCATGGCCAGTATTCCCTGGTCAACCCCGTTGCCAGCCGCTACACCCTCGTGCAGAATGTGCAGTATCAGACTGCGGCATTATCTCCAGACATGTTCTATCATTGGAATGGCTATGGAGCTGATGCAAGCATTGACAATCAACACGGTAATGTCGATTTCTTTTTCCAACTCGGCCAGCAGCTCAATAGTGGTGATGTTGTGGCAGGAACGGGTGGCGTGGATTACGTAAGATACGCCAATTTGACCGGTTATACCACGATGATTGTCAAGGGCACGCCAGGTATGGTTGTACGTGTGCTGATGAACCGTCAGGAGAGCAATAGCGGTCCTTATACTTTGCGTGAACTTACCATTGGTAATGATGGTAAAGTGGAACTCGATTTGACTGATATTAAAAATGATGCTGGCTATGTTCATCTCAATGCCATCAAGATAGGTTGGGGGCAAAGCGGTGCGATTACAGACGTAGAATTGGTCAACAAGAATCAGGTCAACACCTCCTCTCCCCTTTACCTGAACCATTCAAATGGTGATGGCTATCCGGTCATGGAGAGGAACGACGATGCAGATAACCATTGGTATGCCGCATTCTACCCCGTGGAAGTGCCTGTGCCCAACAAGGATGGTTTCTACCAGGTTTTGGTAAAATGGGGAACCAATATGATCGATCACAATGGTGGATCCAGTGCTTTACCAGCAGATGTGTCGGATTACGATCTGTGGCAGTTAGAGATGGTGGATGACTACAAGCATTTCCGCCTCAAAGATCCTAACGGAAGATACCTCAAACCCGGCGGAACGGGAGTGACTGAACCCAATAACCCGGAAGGTGCTGAGACTAACACTAATGAGAAATTCTGGACGGACTTCGCCTTGACGTGGTATTACATCAACCCTGTTCCCAAGGAGATACCTGTTGACTACATGATTACCCACAGGATGTCTTACCTGAAGGACTATACAACCCAATATCAAGGATTGGAACTTGACAGGCAGGGTCTGACCACTGTTGCCGATTCCTACTGGTGGAACAACGACTCGAAGACTCAGAAGGTGAACCATTTTGAGATTACTCACTACGTAAAGCAAGGACAGACCATCACCGTGCCGCTGCCCACCATCCTGAACGCCAGCAACGACCACGTCTATTATCAGCGGTGGTATCACTATAACGATGAGACGTGTGATAACGAGACGTATCCCGACGGTACAGACCTTGAAGGACTGAAGAGCCACGTCAGCGTTGACTCCCGCGATGATGGCGACGTGCAGTATTTTCTCTACAAGAATGGCATGGTCACTGGTCAGAAGCTCGACTGGACAGGCATCGAACAGAGTTCTTATAAGCGTAACGTGCAGCGTAATTTCTATTTCACCAATTCCGACGGAAAAGCATTTACGGTGGCTGCCGACGTGTCGCGTTACAGTGACTTCACGTATGAGAACGAAAGCAATCACTTACAAGGTGACTTGGAGGAGCCGTCGCTCACCATGCGCTACATCTATTATATGCGCGATGCGAAGACCATGGCCGCTCAGTTGACTGCATGTGCTCCCGGTACTGACAAGTGGCTGGAAACCAAAACCTTCCATTTCCCTGCCCGCCAGATTTTCTACGAAAGCCAGAAGAAGGCTGGCTACCGAGGCGAGTTCATCGGCTTGCGCCATTTGTTCTCCGACTACTGGGTGTTCGAAAATAGCAGTTATGCTGATGCTTATAATGAGGGCATTGCCTACAATTTAGAGCACCCCGAAGATCAAAGAGACCTAACCTATCTTGATGAATATCTGCGTTCTGCCGTCACAGGCAAATCAAGCGGAAGGATAGAAGTTGAGATTGTAGACGATGCCACACACCCCACGGGCATCCGCAAGGGAGGGTGGAATCCCAACATCGACCGCTACGGGTTTACAGATGGTAATGATGCGGACTACGAGGGTTTCTATTTCTACGACATGATGGATTTCAACAACGTGACCGATGCAAAGGCATCTTACGGCGACAGCCGTTTCATCGTGTTCCGTTATCCTGCAAGTGGCATGGTCAACGTACCTGCTGACCCCAGCATCAAGCAAGAAGCCAAAATCAATGTCTACCTTAATTATAATGGCACCAAGTACCAGCTGGCCCAGTTCACCATCATTTTCGACCCAGGTACCGTGACTCTTCCGTACAAGCAGATTAACGGTACGTCCCCATACGTTCTGAACGACGATTTTAAGGACCGTGACCCCAAAGCGCTGGTTGACAAGGCAGGTGCCCCCATTGCTAAAGTCACTTTCGACTATCCTACGGGCGATAAGTATCACTTCCCAGCCAAAGGCACGACAAAACAAGGTTGGTGGGAAGCACCTGCTAATGCTACCATAGATAATAGCAGCCCCATACCATTGATCTTCGACAAGACCAACTATGCCTTCATGGGCTTTGAGTGTAACTGGGGTTCCTACTCCATCGTAACGCAGATGACCACAAACTATGGTAACCACCAGAACGCCATGCCTGCTAATGACAACACCTATGGTTACGGCCATGCTGACTATCCTGCCTTGCAGGCGGATCCTTACTTGCAGAATGGCTTCCTTTACATTGATGCCTCCGAGCAGCCTGGTGACATCTGTTCAGCACCTTTCGTAGGCGACTTCTGCGCGGGTGACAAGCTGATGTTCTCAGGTTGGATTTCAGGTTCCAACAAGGCCGGTGGCGGCGACAATCGCTGTCCCGGTGGCATCACACTGACCGTGAAGGGAGAGCATAAGGTAAACGGCAAGATGCAGACAGAGACCCTCTACCGCTTCTGCCCGGGGCAGATTTATGAGTTAGACAACAATACTGGAACTCCTGACGGCTCTGGAGTTGACGGAGAACAATGGCTTAAAAATGCACAAGGACAATATATAGATAATAATGGCAATGTGGTAGACGAAGAACACCGCGTTCCTAATCCTAACTACGATAATAATAAATATTATGTGGTATGGCAGCAGTTCTACTTCGAGTTCGTTGTCACTGACAAGTACGACCGCCACTGGATTGAGGTGAACAACAACTGCGTCAGCTCGAAGGGTGGTGACTTCATGCTCGACAATATTGAAGTCTATGCCATTGTGCCTGAAGTGAAGGTGGAGATGAATTCTACTTACTGCGTAGAGAAGGATGGAACAGTGGATATGAGCCTCCTGAAAATCATGGTCGACTACAATAAGGAGAAGTCTTCCATGGCTGTGAATGATGAGAATCCTACAAATCATTACATTGGATTTGTCTTCCTGAAAAAGGACATATTCCTCAATACGTTTAAGGAGAATTTAAGTGCGTTATCTGAGGCGCAATTACGTCCAATCGTGGATGTGCAAGCTTTGGCTACACTGTTTGGTTTAGAGGAGTTTAGTTGGGATGCCATTTCTTTGGATGATTTGGCATACGCTATTGAGGAAGGATTATTTGAAAAAATTATTGGCGATCAACCCCATCAGTCCTATATAGATGCCTTTAATGCAGCCTTTTTAGGCGACCAAAAGATTTGGAAAGCCAATTCGCCTACAACTAACATGGGTGGTGGCGTGATGTACTTCCAATGGAACAGCGATTTCAATTCGATGGAGGAGTATTCCTTTGCCAAGGCCGTTAACAAGACAAACTCTGCTTACAGATATACTGATGAGGAGGGAGAAAAGTGGATTGTGATGAACGGCAACTATCCAGAACTGCCATGGGAGGCAAATGTCGACTACTATATTATTCCTTCAAATGAATTTATAACTGACTTTAGTCACGTTTATGGGGCGTTCAACATCTGTTCGCCTTGTAGTAAAGCCGACGATTTCCGCCTGGATCCGCCATACGAATTGATTGGACTGGAGTATTCGGAAGATTCTAACGACTATATGGTATGTGAGGGTCAGATTCCCACACTGCTCACCGACCTGAAGGGTTACGACTTCAATGGCGTTGAGGTGCCGATGAACGACATCAACTACGACTGGTGGCTGGGTGATCCCACTTATACTGAAAGGGTAACGGATGATGATAATAATATAACTACAATTCGGCCAAAGTTGCCTACACTGGAGAACTATCACGCACAGGTAAAAAACGGTGTTAAGCTTGACGTGGCACTGTCAACCCTGCGTATCTACTATCCAGATGTCACTTCGCTCGACGGTATCATTCCTCAAGCCGCAAATACAGAAACTAATAAGCCTGAATTCACTCAGAGCATGATTGACTATCTGAAAGAATTGGTGGATGCCGGAGAGTTAGTGTTGCATCAAAAGTCCATCAGCGTGCCGGCAAAACCGGCATCGAAGGATGACCCATACTTCTATATGGTGGCTTGCCCCATTCATGATGAGCAGTACGACCAGGCACTCAATCCGAAATCTATCAATATCGTCAACAATGGCTCCATGGAGGGCTCTGACGCAAGCAGTTTCTTCACACGTCACAATAATATTAATTCGGTTGCCACTATCACTAATGGAGTCGGTAAGAACGCTAGCCGAGGTATAAGAATTACCAGTCAGGTAAATACGATTGGTAATGATATTGGTCGAGATTGGAATACGCAGTTCTTCATTCAGGCCAATGAGGTGATTCCTGTTGGAACTACATTCCATTTGGAGTTTGATTATAAAGCTAGCAGCGAAGCCAGCATCCATACTCAGTATCATGCTGAACCAAGTAACTGCATTTATTATAATGGTGCCGGCAACTTGAGTTTCAAAACAGAATGGCAACACTTTAGTAGAGACATTGAAATAACTTCGGCCATGGCTCCGAATAACAATTTCCAGAGCATCGCCTTCGACCTATGGAAGGGTACCCTTATTGACTATTATTTTGACAATGTCGAACTGACAGTTCCCAAAAACCAATATGTTGCCTTCTTCTGCGACGAGCCACAGGGGTTGCGCGTAAAGGTGGGTAATAAAGCACCAACTCTGAAGACCGGCTTCGTGCCGGGTGAGAATGGCTTCGACAGCTATAACTATGCTGGTGCGGGCGATGCCATACTGAGTATCCGCTTGGCTAAGCGCGAGCAGTTTGAGACGGTGAAACACGGTGAGCCGAATGCTTCTACTATTGACACGCCTGAAACGACGAGCGCAGAGACTACCCACTTCCTCTGGCTACCTATTCGCGACGCTTTGGTGCAGTCTAGCGAATCGAGCAAGGTCATCCAGAAGTCGGAAGACGAGAATATCTACTTAGCCTCTACCAACGACCCGACTTGGGATAAGACTATCTATCAGAGCATGAAGAAAGGCTCGTTGCCTATAGTCGGAAAGATAGTTCAATTGAACGCCATCGATATGAGCAAAGCAGGCGAGAACGATTCAGAAAATAATCTAAACCGTCTGTGCGTCTACTTTACGAACAACTTCGATGTGCGCGAAGGCTACAGCTATACCCTGAGTCTGCCTTTCCAGGAGAGCCCTGGTGAGAACACGTGCGACGGCACCATCCTCATCAACCTTAAGATTGTGCCCGACTATGAGGTGTGGACGGGAGCTGCCGGCAATACCGACTGGAATAATGATGAGAACTGGCGACGTGCCGACGGCAACCTCGGTACATCGACCGAGGAATCGATAAACGGAGCTGGCAAGAACAATAATGAGTTGTATCGCACAAACAATCTGCCAGACAACTCGCCGCTGAAGGAATACGTCACAAACTACTCCAACTATCGTACGGCTAAAGACCGTCTGCTCCGCAAGGGATTTGCACCGCTCTACTGCACCCATGTGCTGATTAAGAACAACGAGTGGGGAGATGCCCCGCAGCTATACGATGCCCTCGCTGGTAAAGAAATGCTCGAAGCATCGCCCTTCCCCAACTTGCGCGACAAGGACGGCTGGGACGGTACTTCCGAAGCTGCGGAGCCTACCAAGGCTACGTCGACACCCATCCTGCGCTACGACATGCAGGCCCGCCATTATGAGTTGTGGGAAGAGACCTATGGAATATCATCTAACAAGGGTCGTGAGGGCGACCTCATTGCTGAGATGTATCAGGTGAACAGCTGCGACGAGATAGCCTTCCAGCCAGGGGCAGAGATGTTGAACGCCCACCTGCTGAACTATAACAATGCATGGGTGGAGTATCAGCTCAACAACAGGCGTTGGTATCTGCTCGGATCACCCCTGCAGGGTACCATCTCCGGAGAGTGGTATGCGCCTACTGGCACCGCTCAGCAGAAGACCACCTATTATGAGAACGTCACCTTTGGCGAGGGCTACGACCGCTACAGCCCTGCCATCTACCAGCGCAGTTGGGACAAGGCTAAGGCAGTGCTCTACGAAGTGGGCTCTACCTATAGTACAGACGACAATCCCGATGATTTGGCACTTGTAGATGGTCAACTGCCCGGATCAGCTCAGCAGGGTGCATGGGAATGGGATAGCAACAATTGGAATTGGAATGCCACTGGTTCTGACACCTACCTTGACCGCCTTGGCTATAAGCCGCTTGGCGACAAGAAGGTCAATGTGGCTATGAAGGGTATTTGGAGTAACACTTACAACGATGCCACGGTCGACTATACCAAGGGAGGCTTCTCTGTGATGGTGATGAACCACCTGAAGGGATCAGATGGTAGTGACGGTACATCTATTATTCGTCTGCCGAAGGAAGACACTATGTACGACTACTACAAGTTTGAACAGACTGGTGCTGCTGATGGTGGTACTGACACTTATCTTAGTGACACTCAGGAGAACAATTATGATGATGTCCAGACAAATCTGCATCGAGCCTTGAATCGTGGCCGTCTGAAGACTGACCAGTTGCTGCCTATAATTGGCGATGGCCTGCAAACGTATCAAAAGATACAGCGCACAGAAACGACTGCCAGCCGTTATGGCGACATGCGTACCTATACCCGTGTACCGACAAGGGTGGGAACAAACGCACTGCCCATGACGCTACAGTCATTCACCGAGACTGTATCGGCAGGCATCTCCAACATGGGTTACTACTTGGTGGAGAACCCGTTCCCATGTGGTCTCGATATGGAAAAGTTTTTTGCAGCGAACACAGGTTTGGAGAAGAAATATTGGCTTCTCACGGCCAGTGGCCAGCACCTAGTGCAGAAAGCAGCAGACGCGAATGAATGGATCAGTCCCACTGAAGAAGTTGTTACAGGTGAAGAACCCAATACGGTAACGACCTTTCATTTCACAGCTGCCAACACCAAGGTGGCTCCCGGCCAAGGATTCTTCGTGCAAGCTAAGACTGCGGGTGAGTCTACTGTCATCACCTTCACCGCCGACATGCAGGCTCAGACCCGCTATGGTGAGCCGGATGCCGGTGAGGAATTCGAGATTAACGTTGGCACGGAACAGGTCATGGAGTCTGTGCAGGCCGTAGATGAAGAGGGCAATGGCCTCGTCGATGAGAATCATCAACCCGTCATGGTAGATGTGCCTAAGGTGGACGATCAGGGCAACTATGTGCTGAAGGACATCACAGAGACGGTGACCATCTACAAGTACAAGCAGAAGACGGGCGCCGGCTATGAGTTCCCGCTGCAGTCGCGCCGCACCCGTGGCTCAGAAGGCTCGATGATTCCCGGCCTGGTCATCACCGCCCAGCGTGGCAGCGACAAGAGCAGTGCCCTGGTGATGAAGCGCGAGAGCGCCAGCAACGACTTCCTGCCGTCTGAGGACACCGAGACCTTCATCAGCATCGACGACCTGAAGCAGGTGCCGATGGTCTACACTCTCTGCGGCCGCTTGGCAACGACCATCAACAGCATCCATGACTTCACTTGCCTGCCGCTTGGCGTGGAGTCAAACAGCGACGCACCTTGCACGCTGACCTTCAACGGCGTAGAGCTGCTGGGCGACTCGGTAGCTTTCTATGACGCTATGGAGCGGAAGCTGACGCCATTAGAGTCGGGCATGAAGTTTACTGTCAGCGGACAGACGCAGAACCGCTACTATCTGGTGAAAACGCTGATTCAAGAGGAGGCCGCAGAAGAGACGCACCTGCAGATATTCACCGAGGGCCGCACGGCTAAGGTGATTGCCTCTACAGCTGAGCCGGTGACCGACGTGCGCTGCTTCGACACCGCCGGACGACTGGTGCATCAGGCTAGCCCGCAGACGATGGAATACAGCTTCACCCTGCCTGACGACGGCATCTATATCATAGAGGCAAAGACGGAGAAAGACCGTAAGACCAAGAAGGTGGCGGTGAAATAGACTTTCAGTCAACACAACAGAAATCTCCAATAATCAGACAACAAGTGACGTTGCTTCGAGTCTGATTTTTGGAGATTTTTGTTTTTTGTACATTTGTATGACGCCATAGGCTCGAAAAAGAAAAACCTGCTTTTCTTTTTGCTTTTTTCTCGCTTATTTAATAAATTTCTCACGCTCTACAAAAATAATACATTCTTTTTGTTCTCGCTTAATCGAAATTTTCGTACCTTTGCCAACACATAACACAAAACAACATGGAGACATATACAGCTAATGCTGCGCGCTACGACAGTGGCATGCAATATGAGAGATGTGGCAATAGCGGAGTGCTGCTGCCCAAGGTATCGCTGGGTTTCTGGCATAACTTCGGCAGCGTCGACCCCTACGAACGCTCGCGTGAGATAACCCGCTACGCCCTTGACCACGGTGTGGTGCACTGGGACCTGGCGAATAACTACGGCCCTGTCTACGGATCGGCCGAGGAGACGCTGGGCCGCCTGATGGACAGCGACTTCCGCCCTTATCGCGACGAGCTGTTCATCGCCACAAAGGCGGGCTATGACATGTGGCCCGGTCCCTACGGCAACTGGGGCTCGCGCAAGTATCTCATCAGCTCGCTCGACCAGTCGCTCAGGCGGATGCACTTAGACTACGTAGACCTCTTCTACAGCCACCGCTACGACCCCGAGACGCCGCTTGAGGAAACACTGCAGGCGCTGGTTGACATCGTGCGGGCAGGCAAGGCGCTCTACGTGGGCATCAGCCGCTGGCCGTTGGAAGCGACGCGCTTTGCCTACGACTATCTGAAGCAGCGCGACGTGCCTCTGCTCATCTATCAGGGCAAGCTGAACATGCTCGACCGCGAGCCGCAGAACGAGGGCATCCTCGACTTCTGTGCCGAACAGGGTGTGGGTTTCATCTCGTTCTCTCCCTTGGCACAGGGCCTACTCACCGACCGCTATCTCAACGGCATCCCTGCCGACAGCCGTATGTCGAAGGGTAAGTTCCTCAAGGAGAGTATGCTCACGCCCGAGCTGCTCGCACAGCTGCGCCAGTGGAACGACAAAGCCGCAGCCCAGGGGCAGACCCTGGCTGAGCACGCCTTGCGCTGGATTCTCCAACAGCGCGGCGTCACTAGCGTCCTCGTCGGTGCCAGCTCTACACAACAACTGGAAAAGAATTTGAAGAGCATAAAAGACAACTAAAACAACACAGACAACGCTCATTTCTCAGTTGTCCAAGTTGTCAGAGTTGTCTTCAAGAATAAGAATGAAGCAGATACTCCTCATCAACGACATTGCCGGCTATGGCAAGGTGGGCATGGCGGCCATGCTGCCCGTGCTGTCGTACATGGGCATACCGGCGTTCTGCCTGCCTACGGCGCTGGTGTCAAACACGCTGAACTATGGCGAGTTTACGCAGATGGACACGACGGACTACATGCGCGAGACATTCCCCATCTGGAAGCATCTGGGCTTTCATTTCGATGCCATCTCGACGGGCCTGATGTTCAGCCGTGAGCAGGCAGAGTTGGTGGAGGCCTACTGCCGCGAACAGGCGGCGCAGGGCTGCACCATCTTCGTTGACCCCGTGATGGGCGACGGCGGCGAGCTATACAACGGCATCGACCAACGACAGGTCCAGCTGATGCGCAGCATGGTAAGCGTGGCCCATCTGGCGAAGCCCAACTACACCGAGGCCTGCTTCCTTGCCGGCGTGCCGTGCAGCAAGAACGGCATCAGCGTCGATGTGGCGCGGCGACTCCTAGACAGCATCCTGCTCCTTGGCGCCCGCTCGGTCATCATCACCAGCTGCATCATCGACGGAAAGAACCAGGTGTGCGGCTACGATGCCGACCAGAAGGACTATTTCTTCCACGAGTATGAGGAAATTCCCGGTCAGTTCCACGGCACGGGCGACATCTTCTCGGCCGTGCTCATCGGAAGCCTCCTTGGCCAGCAGCTGCCCCTGCCGCAGGCCACACGCCGCGCAATGGATGTGGTGAGCCAGATGATTGACCGCAACCGCGATGTCACAGACCACAACTGTGGCATCTTCATTGAGCGTTGCTTAGATTTATTGTAAACGACAACCCTAACAACAAAGACAACTTCATAAAAAAGAGAAAAACGACAACTCAAACAACAAAGACAACTATAGGTTGTTCATGTTTTCCATGTTGTCTTCATAAAAGAGAAAACGACAACTCAAACAACAAAGACAACTTTAGGTTGTTCATGTTCTTGCCATGCAAGCGAACAGAGTTCGAGCGGTCCATGTTGTCTTCATAAAAGAGAAAAACGACAACCCTAACAACAAAGACAACTATAGGTTGTTCATGTTCTTGCCATGCAAGCGAACAGAGTTCGAGCGGTTCATGTTGTCTTCATAAAAGAGAAAAAAACGACAACTCAAACAACAAAGACAACTATAGGTTGTTCATGTTGTAAATGTTGTCTTCATAAAAGAGAAAAAACGACAACCCTAACAACAAAGACAACTATAGGTTGTTCAAGTTGTAAATGCTGTCTTCAAAAAAAAACAGAAAGAATATGCAAGAGACAAGACAGAACAAAATTGCAAGGCTGTTGCAGAAGGAGCTCAGCCAGATATTTCAGGAACAGACACGCTCGATGCACGGCGTGATGGTCAGCGTGACGCAGGTGCGCGTCAGTCCCGACCTCGGCGTCTGCACGGCTCACCTCAGCATCTTCCCTTCGGAAAAGGGCGAGGAACTGCTGGCTAACATCAACCACAACAATGCCCAGATACGCTATACGCTGGGCCAGCGCGTGCGCCACCAGCTGCGCATCATCCCCGAGCTGCGCTTCTTCATTGACGACTCGCTCGACTACATCGACCACATCGATGAGTTGTTGAAAGCCCACCCCCTACCCCAACCAAAGGAAGGGGAGTCTGATGAGACAGTAAATAATGACAAGCAATAACACCCGCAAGAGTAATAAGTCTCCCCTCCCTTGGGGAGGAACAGGGGGGCGGTTCTCCTTTTACATAGCGAGGCGCTACCTCTTCTCGAAGAAGTCGACGAATGTCATCAACATCATCAGCGGCATCTCGATGCTCGGCGTTGCCTTGGCATCGATGGCGATGGTGGTGACGCTGAGCGTGTTCAATGGCTTCAGCGACCTCGTGGCGTCGCTCTTCACCAGCTTCGACCCGCAGATAGAGATTACGCCTACGGAAGGCAAGACTGCTCCTGCCGACGACCCCGTGCTGACCAGCATACGAGAGCTCCCCGAGATTGAAGTGGCCACCGAGTGCGTCGAGGATCAGGCGCTGGCCGTCTATAAAGACCGTCAGGCAATGGTAACGGTGAAGGGCGTAGAGGACAATTTCGAGCAACTCTCCCATATCAACAACATCCTGCAGGGCAATGGCCGTTTCGAACTGCATGCCGCGGAACTTCAATACGGCATCCCCGGCATCCGTCTGGCTGAGGTGCTGGGTATGGGCTATAAATATGACACCCTCTTCATCTATGCGCCACGCCGCGTGGGTCAGCTTGACGTGAACGACCCCGAGGACGGTTTTGTGCGTGAGTCCGACGGCAACGCACCCTACCTCTACTCGCCTGGCGTCGTCTTCAGCGTACAGCAGTCGAAATACGACAGCCGCTACATCCTCACCAGCATCGGCTTTGCACGTCGCATCTTCGACCAGCAAGGCTTTCTTTCCTCGCTGGAGCTGCGCCTGAAGCCCGGCAGCAACTTCGAGGCCGTGAAGAGCCGCATCAAACAACTGGCCGGCACGAAGTACAACGTACGTGACCGTTACGAGCAACAAGACGACACTTTCAGCATCATGAAGATCGAGAAACTCGTGGCTTACATCTTCCTCACGTTCATCCTCATCGTGGCCAGCTTCAACGTCATCGGCTCGCTCTCAATGCTTATTATCGACAAGCGCGACGATGTCAGTACCCTGCGGGCTTTGGGTGCCAACGACAAGCAAATATCGAACATCTTCCTGCTCGAAGGCTGGCTCATCGCCGTCATCGGCGCCGTCATCGGCATCCTCATCGGTCTGCTGCTCTGCTGGCTGCAGCAAACGTACGGCATCATCGCCTTGGGACAGTCGGAGGGCTCCTTCGTCGTCAACGCCTATCCCGTCAGCGTCCATCCATGGGACATCGTCATCGTCTTCCTCACCGTGATGGCCGTCAGCTTCCTCGCAGCATGGTATCCTGTGCACCATTTCTCCCGCCGTCTGCTGTCGTAAGGGTGCATAAACGTTAAAAAAATATACAGGAAAGAAAAAACTCCCAACTCTCAACACCTAACTCTCATCTTTTTAGTACCTTTGCAGCCGCTACGGCAAACATCCTTTTGCCGTCATGCTGATGCCCTGATAGTTAAATGGATATAACAAGGCTCTCCTAAAGCTTAGTTCCGAGTTCGATTCTCGGTCGGGGTACAAAGAGAATTTTGCAAGTTGTATGATACCAAAGGGGTATATCAACAATCTCTTTACTTGAGCGTTAATTTGGCGTTCATTTAGCCTGAATGATTCATATAACACTTTAATTTCAACATCGAAAAACACAAAAGATTCTTATTTTTGTTCGTGGGTTTCGGGTTTTTAGATGTGATGTTCAGATGTGATGAAATCGGGAATATCGCTATCAAAAATGTAAAGAAAATTGATTTCCGATTTCTTTACAAATGAAATTCGTGAAATAGAAGCGGGAAGGCAGTGTTTTGCGGCCTGACGGTCATTGGATGAGCATGAGTGTGGCTGAAGAACTGCACACCCGTATGGGTTTTGTGCAGCTTTTCAGCCTCTGAAAGGGCCAATTCTTGCTCCAGAACGGCATGTTTTTGCTCAAAAAGATGGTCCGCGTGAAAAAAAGGCATTGACTTTTTTTCACGCGGATATACCTTTTTGAAGACGAGGATGCTCCCGAAAAGCAGAAATATGAGCTAAGCCGTTGCCAGTCAACGAAATAGCCAACCCCTCTCATTTTCGCGTTTTTTTCGACAAATTGTCCTGTCGTGAATTCTAAGCCATTCTCAGCCTCGTTGAGACCTGTTTTTCCGCCACTTTTGTAAAAACATTTTACTCATCCTGTATTATTCACGAAGACGATTCTTTCTTTGCCTACCGCATCGCAGACCTAAAAGTGATTCAGGCTGATGGCCGCCGGTTGTTGACGGGGCTTAGCAACAACTTTTTTACCATTTTTTTGTTGCTTTACAAATTTTTAGGTATCTTTGTGCCGTCTTTTGGGGGAATAGCCCAACGGCAAATACCTTTTTAACCAAAAATGTAATGGCAAGACAATATGCGAAAGACGATATTATTCATCATAGTAGTTGCAGCTATGCTTGCCTCATGTTCTGGAGGGGAAACGAAATACCGTATCGGCGTGTCGCAGTGCTCTGATGACATCTGGCGTGACAAGCAGAATGCTGAGTTGAGGATGGGAGCCTACTTCCATGACAATGTGGAGCTGAAGTTTGCGGTAGCCTACGACAGCGATGAGCGTCAGGTGCAGCAAATTGACAGTCTCATCCGCGATGGCATCGACCTGTTGGTGGTGGCTCCCAACCAGGTGCGCACCATCTCGCCCGCCATCAATCGCGCCTACGACCAAGGCATACCCGTCATTGTCTTTGAGCGCAAGACCAACTCACAAAAATACACTGCCTTCATCAGTGCCGACAACTACGAGATGGGGCGGGTGATGGGCGAGTACATTGTATCGCGGCTTCACGGCGAGGGCACAGTATTGGAGATAAAAGGCCTGGAGGGCTCGTCGCCAGCCATCGAGCGGCATAACGGTTTCATGGATGCCTTGAAGGAGGCGCCCGGCATTGAGGTGGTGGCCTCGCTGCAGGGTGACTGGACAGAGCCGACCGCTCGTGAGACCACCCAGCAGTGGCTTGCTAATAATAAAGATGTTCGCGTAGACTTGGTGTTTGGTGCAAACGACCGTACTGCGATGGGAGCCAGAAAGGTGCTTGGGGCAGGAGTGTTATACTGCGGCATCGACGGTTTGCCAGGCGAAAACGGCGGCATACAGCTGGTGCGCGATTCGCTGCTCGACGCCTCGTATATCTATCCCACCCACGGCGACCAAATCATCGACCTGGCCGTCAGCATCCTCGAAGGGAAGCCCTTTGAGAAGGAGACGATGCTGATGTCGGCCCTCGTCACCCGCGACAATGCCAAGGTGCTGCAGATGCAGAGTGAGGAACTGATGCGGCAGGCCCATCGCCTGGATTTGCTGCACGACAAAGCCGACGACTATCTTCACAAGCTGGACACGCAGCGGCTAATCAATTGGCTGGCTGTAGGTGTCATAACGCTTTTAGTGGTGGTGTTTGTGCTCTTCTACCTCTATCATCTGCGGAAGGTCAGCATGCAGCGCGAGCGCGTGGTAAATACGTTGTGGAATCTTAAACCTGAAGACGTTCCTGCTGCTTCTGAACCCACGGTGACGTCAGAAGTCTCAGACACATCTGAGCCATCAGACAACACTGACGACGACGAACCCGTTGCCGTATCACATTTCATCACACGCTTCAAGGAAGTCATAGAGTCACGATTGGAAGACAGCAATGTGAGTGTGGAAGACCTTGCTGCCGACATGAATCTCAGCCGTGTGCAGTTGTATCGCAAAGTGAAGGCCGTCTCAGGAGCGTCGCCCGTCGAGCTGCTACGCACTGCCCGTCTGAACCGAGCCTACCAGTTGCTGCTGACCAGCGACAAGAGTGTCTCGGAGGTGGCCTACGCCGTAGGCTTTACTGCTCCCTCTTACTTCACTAAGTGTTTCAAGGAAGAATATGGCATGGTGCCAGGCGATGTCAGGAAATAGCACCTCACTCAGCCTATAGAATCAAAAACAAACATCTACAACTAATGACTAAAACATTTTGGAGGGCGGCTCTGCTGGCACTTGTTGCGGGCATGAGTGCCGCTGCTGATGCCCAGACCAACCGTCTGGACGACCGTGCCCTCTGGGCCAGTATCAATGGTAAAAAGGATGCCTCGCTGGGCGACTACCAGCAGCACACGGGCAAGACGCTCGTGTCGTGGCGCATGCTGCCGGGCGATGATGCCACGACGGGCTTCGACCTCTATCGCTCCATCGGCACCGCCACTGAGCGCAAAATTGCCACGAACATCCGCAACCGCACCTGCTTTCAGGACGGTTCGGCCAGCAAGACAATGGACAACCACTACCGCCTGACCTACAGTGGCAGCACCGAGACGCTGGCCGAGTACACCCTGTCGAAGGAGCAGGTGTCTGGCGGCCTGCCATACATCACCATCCCTTTGGCCGACACCAAGGATGTGTATGAGAATACCACCAAAATCGTCTATACGGCCAACGACGTGAGCGTGGGCGACCTCGACGGCGACGGCGAGTTTGAAATCATTGTCAAGCGTCTGCAGAGCGTGAAGGATGCCAGTGGCAACATTGTCGGCGACGGCTCGGGCGCCAGCTACTCGCAGCAGGACTGCCTGTGGGCTGTCATCTGGGATGCCTACAAGCTCGACGGCACCCTGCTATGGCGCGTCAAGGGCGGGCCGGGTATTATCCTGGGCAACTCGTCGAGCTTTGCCGTGGCCGACTTCGACGGCGACGGATGTGCCGAGATGGCCATCCGCACCTGCGAGAGTACCGTCTTCGGCGACGGCACGCAGATTCCCGACACCAACGGCGATGGAAAGATTGACTATCGCACATGGGGCAACCAAAACAGCAGCAGTCCCGGATGGGTGGACCACTACAACAGCGCCGGACCGGAATTCATCAGCATCATCGACGGACGCACGGGCCGTGAGCTGGCACGCGACAACTTCATCAACCGCGAAACCAGCAGCTCGTGGGGTGACGACTACTGGAAGCGAGCCTGCTCGTTCCGCGTAGGCGTGGGCTGCTTCGACGAAACGGGCCTGCCCAGCGTCGTCCTCGGCCGTGGCGTCTATGGCCATAGCGTCATCGAGGCGTGGGACTGGCGCAACGGTCAGCTCACCAGGCGCTGGCGCTTCGACACCAACGACAAGGGAACAGGCAAGGACGGCAAGAAGCACAGCACATACGCTGCACAGGGCAACCACTCGCTCAACGTGGCCGACCTCGACGGCGACGGGCTCGACGAGGTGATGTATGGCTCGATGGCTGTCGACGACGACGGCATCGGACTCTGGAACACTCGTCTGGGGCACGGCGATGCCAACCACGTGGGAAAATTCCTGCCCGAACGCGAAGGCCTGCAGATGTTCCACTGCTTAGAGACCGGCAAGACGATGGTGGCACTGCACGATGCACGCGACGGTGCCGTCATCTGGAAGAAAGACGGCAGCAGCGACAACGACATGGGACGATGCCTCGTGGGCGACTTCTTCCCCGAATACCCGGGCTGCGAGTTCTTCTACTATCAGGGCAACTACATCAAGCAGGACGGCACCGAGACCAGCATCAACACCAAGGGACAGAAAGGCGGCTGCGGCATGGCCGTGTGGTTCGACGGCAACCTCTCGCGCCAGCTCATCGAAGACAATATCATCCAGAGTCCCAAATACGGACGCACGTTCACAATGTACCGCTACTCGGAGACCTTCATCAACGGCACAAAGTCGAATCCCGCATGGTACGGCGACATCCTGGGCGACTGGCGCGAGGAGGTCATCCTGCCCGACAACACCCGGCTGAAAGACATCAAGATATTCACCACATGGTACCCCACGGCGCATAAGTTCCCGTGGCTGATGACCGACCACTGCTACTGGATGAGCTGCCTGAACCAAAACATCGGCTACAACCAGCCCACCAACACCGGCTATTATCTGGGCAGCGACATCAAGACCGATGCCGATGCCTGGGCAGAGGCAGCAAAGGTGCAGAACCGCCCCGTCCAGACTGCCATTACGACGGTGACAGCTCCTGTCAACCCCAATGCCAACGGCATCTACAACCTGGCGGGGCAGCGGGTGGGCAAGGCATACAAAGGCATCTGCATCGAGAATGGAAAGCTACTGTATAAAAAGTAACGCAGACTACATAAATATATTTAAGTTTCGCGTTCGCTTAGTTTTTGCGTAGCCATCAGTGAAGCAACTATTGACCCATAACTCCCCATAACTTCCTTTTACTACTTCTTACTACTCCACTTGAGAAAGTTGAATAAATATATAATGTATGAGACATAGAGCATTGGTTACGCTATTGCTGCTCCTGATGGCTGTAGGTGCAGGAGCGGCAGGACGACAGAAACTGAACTTCAACGCTGACTGGCGGTTGCATATAGGTGAAGCCACACAGGCATCACTGCCCGAGTTCGACGACAGCCAGTGGCAGAAGGTCACACTGCCATACGCCTTCAACGGCGACGAGGCGTTCCGCAAGGACATTGTGGACTTGACGGACACCGTCTGCTGGTATCGCAAGACGTTTACACTGACGGAAGAGGAAACACGCGGAAAAGTGTTCGTAGAGTTTGAAGGAGCACGGCAGGGGGCCGACGTGTGGGTAAACGGTCAGAAGCTGGGCTTCTCAGACAATGGCGTAATGGCTTTCGGCTTCGACATCACCACGTCTGTCAGAGCGGGCAAGAACGTCGTGGCCGTGCGCTGCGACAACTCATGGACATACCGCGACCGCACGCTGAACAGCCGCTACCAGTGGAACGACCGCAACTTCAACGCCAACTATGGAGGCATACCGAAGAACGTCTATCTGCACATCACCGACAAGCTCTACCAGACACTGCCGCTCTATTCCGACCTCGGCACCACGGGCACGTATGTCTATGCCACCGACTTCGACATCGCGGCCCAAAAGGCTGTGATACACGTTGAAAGCCAGGTGAGAAACGATGACACACGCCAGCGTTCGTTTTTTCTTACCGTAGTGGTAAGGGACGCCGAGGGCAACAAAGTGGCGGGCTTCAATGGTAGCGAGCGACTCACCTTGCAGCCAGGGGAAACTGTCATCGCCAAGGCCGAACAGGCTTTGCAAGGATTGCATTTTTGGTCATGGGGCTATGGATATCTTTACACGGTAGAGACATATCTGCGCGATAAACTCGAAACGGCGACCTCTGAGAACGACCGGGTCATCACCCGCACAGGCTTCCGCAAGACCCGCTTCGGCGAGGGGAAAATCTGGCTCAACGACCGCTGCATGATGGTCCACGGCTATGCCCAGCGTACATCCAACGAGTGGCCGGGCGTTGGTCTTTCCATACCCGCTTGGCTCAGCGACTACTCCAACGGGCTGATGGTGGAGTCGGGCGCGAATATGGTGCGCTGGATGCACGTCACACCCTGGAAACAGGACATTGAGTCATGCGACCGCGTCGGTCTGCCGCAGGCCATGCCCGCCGGCGATGCCGAGAAGGACGTGGACGGAGCCCGTTGGCTGCAGCGCACAGCCCTGATGCGCGATGCCATCATCTACAATCGCAACAATCCTTCCATCATCTTCTATGAGTGCGGCAACGAAAGTATCAGCCGCGAGCACATGCTCGAGATGAAGGCCATACGCGACCAGTACGACCCCTACGGTGGCCGTGCCATCGGCAGCCGCGAGATGCTCGACATCGACGAAGCAGAGTATGGCGGCGAGATGCTCTATATCAACAAGTCGAAAAAACATCCCATGTGGGCGATGGAATACTGCCGCGACGAGGGGCTACGCAAGTATTGGGACGAATACAGCTATCCCTGCCACAAGGAGGGCGACGGCCCGCTCTACCGTGGCAAGCCCGCCTTGGAATACAACCACAACATGGATCAGTTTGCCGTTGAGATGGTGCGCCGTTGGTACGACTACTGGCGCGAGCGTCCCGGCACCGCCACACGCGTCTCGTCGGGCGGCGTGAAGATTGTATTCAGCGACACCAACACACACCATCGCGGCGAGTCGAACTACCGCACAAGCGGCGTCACCGATGCCATGCGCATACCCAAGGACGCCTTCTTCGCCCATCAGGTGATGTGGAACGGTTGGGTGGAGCCCGAGACGCCGCAGACCTACATCATAGGGCATTGGAACTACCCGCAGGAAACCGTGAAGCCCGTCTATGTCGTCTCTACAGCCGACGAGGTGGAGCTGTTTCTCAACGGACGGTCGCTCGGCAAGGGCTGCCAGAGCCATCGCTATCTCTTCACCTTCGACAAAGTTGCCTACGAACCTGGACTGTTGGAGGCGGTCGGCTCCGACGGCAGTCGCTGCAAGATAGAAACCGCTGGCGAGCCCTACCAGCTGAAACTTACTGCCATTGAGAATCCGGAGGGCACAAAGGCCGACGGCGCCGATATGGCACTCGTACAGGTAGAGGTGGTCGACCGGCAAGGCCACCGCTGTCCGCTCGACGACCGCATGATTCACTTCGGACTGTATGGAGAAGGCAAATGGATAGGCGGACTGGCCACCCGCAACAATCAGGCGATGCAGCGTCCCGACGACAACCGTCCTGCTGAGCTCCTCGATGCGGCTGCCACGAAGAATGTGTCTGACAATTACGTCGGCGCGATGTCACTCCCCGTAGAGTGTGGCATCAACCGCATCCTCGTACGCACCACGACACATGCTGGCGAAATGAATATCACGGCCTATGCAGAAGGCTTGAAACCGGCTTATCTGGTGCTGCATACCTCTGACGTCGATGCTAATGCCTATCTGCCACAGCACACATTGAAAGGTTGCTTAAGCCGTGGAGCAACACCTCTGTCGCCATCCTGCACGGAGACGGCACGCAGCATTGAGATCGTTTCTGCTACCGCCGGCTACGACAACGATAACGCTACCCGTAGCTTCGACGACAACGAGCTCTCGGAGTGGAAGAACGACGGTCGCCTCTCCACGGCCTGGATTACCTACAAACTGAAGAAAAATGCCGTTGTTGACGACATCTGCCTGAAGCTCACTGGCTGGCGTCTGCGCAGCTATCCCATCGAAATCTATGCCGGCAAGACGCTCATCTGGAGCGGCGAGACATCCCGCAGTCTCGGCTACATCCACCTCACACCTGAGAGGAGTGTGAAAACCGATGTCATCACCGTCCGGCTGAAAGGTGCAGGCAAGGATCAGGATGCCTTTGGCGGCATCGTCGAAGTGGCAGAGCCTGCCGCTGGCGAGCTGGACCTCTTCAAGGCCAGGAATGGCGGTGACACGAAAAATGAGCTCCGCATCGTGGAGATTGAGTTTATCGAGAAGATTGGCTGATATCCAAAAACCATCATCATGAAACAGCTACTTATTATCCTTTTCAGTCTGTTCAGTATCGTCACGCTGAACGCAGAGAACTATCCTTACCGCAGTGACTACCTGTGGGTCACCGTGCCCAGTCATGCCGACTGGCTCTACAAGACTGGCGAGCATGCCACCGTCGAGGTGCAGTTCTACAAATACGGCATACCGCGCGACGGCACGGTGGAGTATGCCATTGGCGACGACCTGCTGGATGCCGACGTGAAAGGCTCGGTGGAACTGAAGAACGGCCGCGCCACCATCAAGGCCGGCACGGCCAGAAAGCCCTGCTTCCGCGACATCCGCCTTTCGCTGAAGCTTGACGGCATCACCTATCAGCACCATGTGAAGATAGGCTTCTCGCCCGAAAAGATAATGCCTTTCACGCAAGAGCCCAAGGACTTCTGGTCTTTCTGGCAGGAGAACCTGGCAGAGGCGGCACGGTTTCCGCTCAGCTATACCAAGGAATTTGCACCCGAGATGTCGACTGACAAGGTCGACGCGTGGCTTCTGAAGATTGCGCTCGACCGCGACCGCCACTCCTTCTATGCCTATCTGCTCATGCCGAAGGGTGCCAAGCCCGGCTCGTGCCCCGTGGTGCTGACACCTCCGGGAGCAGGCGTCAAGCCCATTCGCGACGCCACCACACGCCGTTTCTACCCTGAAAACGGTTTCATCCGCATGGCACTTGAGATTCACGGACTGAATCCCACGCTCAGTGAAGATGTCTTCTCCGAGATACGTGCTGCCTTCGACAGCCGCAGTAATGCTTACCTGCGACAAGGGCTGGAAGACCGCGACCAATACTACATGAAGCATGTCTATCTGGGGCTCGTGCGCTGCATCGACCTGCTCACACAGCTGCCTGAGTGGGACGGTCGCAACGTCATCTTACAGGGAGGCAGCCAAGGTGGCGCACTGGCACTCATTGGCACTGCCCTCGACCCGAGGGTGACCCTCTGCGTGGCTAACCATCCTGCCCTCAGCGACATGGCGGCAGGCTCAGCAGGACGCACCAGCGGCTACCCGCACTTCAAGCCCGAAAGCGGAGCCTACAGCGAAGCCTGCCTGCGCACCCTGCCATATTTTGACGTTGTCAACTTTGCCCGCCACATCAGCGTGCCCGTCTATATGACCTGGGGCTACAACGACAACACTTGTCCGCCCACCACGTCCTACGCTGTGTGGAACGTTCTGAAATGCGAAAAGGAAAGCCTCATCACACCCATCAATGAACACTGGACCAGCGACGCCACCGACCGCGGTCAGATGGATTGGATGAGGAATCATCTGAAATAAGTCCCATTCCTGACAGCAGACCTATCGCTGTGAAATATCGTTCATTCCGTGGCAAAAATGTTACATTGCAACATTATTTGCACGGGATGAACGATATTTTTAATGCCCAAGGGCAAATAGTTGGTACTTTTGCAGCAGATTTGTGAAACAAGAGTATTAACAGCTAAAAACGAAAAGCAAATGAAACAAACTAAACGATTCATTCTGAGTTTCCTCTCGCTAATGCTGTGTACGATAATGTACGCGCAGACGGAGGTAACGGGAACGGTGGTCGATGAAACCGGCGAAGGAGTCATCGGTGCCACGGTGATGGAGAAGGGCACGTCGAACGGCACGGTGACCGACTTCGACGGCAACTTCAAAATCAAGGTGGAGGCAGGCAAAACACTGGTCTTCTCTTACATCGGCTATCAGACACTGGAACTGCCGGCACAGAACGGCATGAAGGTGGTGATGAAAGACGACGCCCAGTCGCTGAACGAGGTGGTAGTCGTTGGTTATACCACGCAGAAGAAGGCCGACCTGACGGGTGCCATCTCGACAGTAAACGTCGATGAACTGGCTAAGCAAAACGAGAACAACCCCATCAAGGCCCTGCAGGGTCGTGTGCCGGGCATGAACGTCCAGGCCGATGGTAACCCTTCCGGCTCTGCCACTGTTCGTATCCGTGGTGTGGGCACGCTGAACAACAACGACCCGCTCTACATTATCGATGGCGTGCCGACGAAAGCTGGCATGCATGAGCTGAATGGCAATGACATCGAGTCGATCCAGGTGCTGAAAGATGCCGCCTCGGCCAGTATCTATGGTAGCCGTGCCGCCAACGGTGTAATCATCATCACCACGAAACGCGGCAAGGAAGGCAAGGTGCGCGTCGACTTCGACGGCAGCATCGCCGTGCAAACGTACGCCCACAAGATGAAGGTGCTCAATGCCAAGGAATTCGGCCAGGTGATGTGGCAGGGCTACGTCAATGATGGTCTCGACCCCAACCAGAATGGCCTCGGCTACCACTACGATTGGACCTACAACCAGCAGGGTGTTCCCGTGCTGAACGGTATTACAATGAGCAAATACCTCGACGCAGCTGGTACCACGCCCGCCGCTGATACCGACTGGTTTGACGAAACTACCCGTACTGGTCTCATCCAGCAGTACAACGTCTCCCTGAGCAACGGCAGCGAGCGCGGCATGTCGTTCTTCTCGCTGGGCTACTACAAGAACAAGGGCATCATCAAGGAGAGCGACTTCGAGCGTTTCTCCGCCCGTATGAACAGCGACTACAAGCTGGTGAAGGTGAACGACCGTAACCTCGTGACCATCGGCGAGAATTTCACGCTAAACCGCACTAGCGAGGTGACGGCTCCCGGAGGTTTCTTGGAGAACGTCCTTCAGTTCAACCCCTCGCTGCCCGTCTATACCACTAACGGCGAGTACGCCGGCCCCGTGGGTGGCTATCCCGACCGCGAGAACCCCGTGGCTCGTCTCGACCGCAACAGCGACAACCGCTACACTTACTGGCGTATGTTCGGCGATGCCTATCTGAACATCAACCCCTTCAAAGATTTCAACATCAAGACCACCTTTGGCCTCGACTACGCACAAAAGGCGCAGCGTATTTTCCAGTATCCCATCACCGAAGGCACCGTGGCCAATGCCACCAACGGTGTGGAGGCCAAGCAGGAGCACTGGACAAAATGGATGTGGAACGCCATCGCTACCTATAATTACGAGTTTGGACGTCACCACGGCGACATTCTTGTAGGTACTGAGCTGAACCGTGAGGATGACGTGTGGTTCAGCGGTAAGAAGTATGACTACATGATTCTCAATCCTGATTATATGTGGCCCAATGCCGGTGTGGGCGAGGCCGAGGCCTACGGTCTTGGCGAGGGCTATACGCTCGTCTCTTACTTTGGCAAGATTAACTACACCTACGACGACCGCTATCTTCTCGGCCTGACCCTGCGCTACGACGGCTCCAGTCGTTTCGGCAAGAACAACCGCTACGGCACCTTCCCCAGCATCAGTGCCGGTTGGCGCATCAACCAGGAGAAGTTCATGGAGGGGCTTGGTTGGATTGACAACCTGAAGCTCCGTGCCAGCTGGGGACAGACCGGTAACCAGGAAATAAGCAACATCGCCCGCTACACCCTCTACGAGAGCAACTACGGCGAGGCTGGCTTTGGTGGCCAAAGCTATGGCACCAGCTACGACATTGCCGGCACCAACGGCGGACAGACCCTCCCCAGCGGCTTCAAGCGCAACCAGTTGGGCAACGACGACCTGAAGTGGGAGACCACCACGCAGACCAACCTCGGCCTGGACTTCGGACTCTTCCACAACGCCCTCTACGGCAGCTTTGAGTGGTACTTCAAGAAGACCAAGGACATCCTCGTCTACATGCCGGGCATCGGTGTGATGGGTGAGGGCAGCAGTCAGTGGATTAACGCTGGTGAAATGGAGAACAAGGGCGTGGAACTGAACGTGGGCTATCGCGGCAACGTGGGTGACTTCCAGTACGACATCGCCGCCAACATCGGAACCTACCGCAACGAGGTGACCCGTCTGCCCGAAACCATTGCCGCCAAGGGAACCTTCGGTGGCAACGGCGTGGAAAGCGTAGTAGGCCATCCCCTCGGCGCCCAGGTGGGCTACGTCTATGACGGCATCTTCAAGAGTCAGGACGAAATTGACAACCACGCCGTCCAGAGCGGTGCCGGCATCGGCCGCATCCGATGGAAGGACCTCAATGGCGATGATGTCATCAACGAGAAGGACCAAGAGTGGATCTATAACCCCGTGCCCGACTTCACTTGGGGTCTGAACATCTACCTGCAGTACAAGAGTTTCGACTTGAGCATGTTCTGGCAGGGCGTTCAGGGTGTCGACGTTATCAGCGACCTGAAAAAGGAAACCGACCTCTGGAGCGGCTTGAACATCTCGAACCTGAATAAGGGCGAGCGCCTGCTCGATGCTTGGAGTCCCGCCAATATGGGTTCGAACATCCCCGCAATCAGCACGATGGACAACAACAATGAGAAGCGCGTCTCGAGCTACTTCGTGGAGAACGGCAGCTATGCCAAGCTCCGCACCATACAGCTAGGCTACAACTTCCCGAAGGCCATCACCGACAAACTCTTCATGCAGCGCCTCCGCATGTATGTCAGTGCCCAGAACCTGCTCACCATCAAGAGCAGCAATTTCACGGGCGTCGACCCTGAGAACGCCAACTTCGGCTACCCCATCCCCCTCAATGTCACCTTCGGACTCAATGTTTCATTCTAATATAACAGCATCATGAAAAAGATCATCAATATATTCTGTGCCGTCAGCGCTATCTGCACGTTCAGCAGTTGCTCCGACTTCCTCGACGAGCACACCCCACAGGGCACCCTCAGCGACGAGCAGGTGAAGACCCCTGCCAATGCAGAAAACATGGCTATCTCAGCCTACGCCATCTTTACCTCGGCTGAGGACATTAACTCCAGCTTCTCTATGTGGAACTTCGACGTCCGCTCCGACGACGCCTACAAGGGCGGCAGTGGCACCAGCGACGGGGACGTCTTCCATCAACTTGAGGTGCAGCAGGGCGTACTGACCACAAACTGGAATATCAACGATATGTGGGTGCGCCTCTACAACAGCATCTCACGTGTTAACAGCGCCATCGCCCTGCTCAACTCCTGCGACGACAGCTTCACCATGAAGCAGCAGCGCCTGGCCGAGATGAAATTCCTCCGTGCCTACGCCCACTTCCTCCTGAAGCGACTCTATAAGAACATCCCCTTCGTGGTGGACGAGAACCTGACCTACGAGGAATACAACAACCTCTCGAACCGCACCTACACCAACGACGAGGGCTGGCAACTCATCATCGACGACCTCATGGAGGCTTACAACACCCTTCCTGTGACGCAGGCTGAAAAGGGACGCCCTACCAAGGCTGCCACCGCCGCCTTCCTCGCCAAGGTCTATCTCTATAAGGCTTATCACCAAGACGATGCCAACAGCAATCAAGTAACCGGCATCAACTCCGATGACCTGCAGAAGGTCATCGAGTTCACCGCCCCCGCCCTCTACAGCAACTACGGTCTGGAGGATGACCTGCACAACAACTTCCGCCCCGAAGAGCAGTACGAGAACGGACGCGAGAGCCTCTGGGCCATCCAATACAGTCGCAACGACGGCAGCACCTACGGCAACCTGAATTGGAGCTACGGTCTCATCCCGCCCAACATTCCTGGTGCCACCGACGGTGGCTGCGACTTCTACAAACCCAGCCAGAACCTGGTCAACGCCTACCGCACCGGTGCCGATGGTCTGCCCCTGCTCGACACGTTCAACCAGAAGGACTATGACAAGACTGCCGACAACGCCGACCCGCGCCTCTTCCTCACCGTCGGCATCCCTGGACTGCCCTACATGTTCAACCGCAACTTCATGATGGAGGAGACCAGCATCTGGAGCCGCTCCAACGGCCTCTACGGCTACAACGTCAGCCTGAAGCAGAATGTTGACCCCGCCCTCATCGACCAGTACCTCATCAAGGGCAGCTACTGGGCCTCTTCGATGAATCGCATCGTCTTCCGCTATGCCGACGTCCTCCTGATGCGCGCCGAGGCATACGCCCAACTCGGACAGACAGACGAAGCCATCAAACTCGTCAATCAGATTCGTACCCGCGCCGCTGGCAGCACCCAGATGGTGAGCAGCTACCAAACGCTCTATGGTGTGAAGATGTATGTCGCCAACTACAAGGGAAACTACTCGAAGGACGAGGCCATCCGCATCGTTAAGATGGAGCGCCGCTTAGAGATGGGCATGGAGAGTGAGCGTTTCTTCGACCTCGTGCGCTGGGGCGACGCAGCCACCGTACTCAACAAGTACTTCGCTGAGGAGATTCCCCACTGCGCCATCTACACCAACGCCCATTTCAACGCCGACAAGGACGAATACCTGCCCATCCCCTTTGAGCAGATCTCTGCCAGCAATGGTCACTACGTCCAGAACTGCGGCAACTGGTAAAAAACATCGAATTAAACGAATTAAACGAATTGTCATTATGAATACCAAGATATTAAATATATTCTTTGCGTTCTGCGTTGTCTGCGGGCTTTGGTCGTGCAGTGACGACAACGCCAGCGACCTGCAACTCTCAGGCGACTGCATGGTCACCGCCCTCGCCCTCGACAACTATGAGGGCACCATCGACCTCGCCTCGCGCTCCATCGTTGTCCGTCTGCCCGAAGTCTATGAGACCAAGGCCATGACGCTCACCGCACTCACGATAAGTAGCGGTGCCAACTGCAACATCGCTCAGGGCCAGACGCTCAACATGGATGCCGCCCAGGTGCTGCGCGTCAGCAACGGCGACACTTTCCTCGACTGGACTGTCAGCGTGCTCCACGACGAGGCACGCATCCTCTCCTTCGTCATCAACGACATCTATACTGGTGCCATCGACCAGGATGCCAAGACCATCACCGTCTATGTGCCCGCCAGCGTCGACATCAAGGCCCTCGTGCCCACCATCGTCTATAGCCAGAACGCCACGGTGACACCCGGCAGCGGTGTGCCGCAGGACTTCACCCAGCCCGTCACCTATACCGTGAAGAATAACTCCGCTGAGAGCACCTACACCGTCAAGGTCATAGCCATCGACAAGCCCGCCGCCCTCTTCATCGGTAGCGCCGCCACGATGAGCGAACTCGACCCCGAGGCCAAGGCCGCCTGCGAGTGGATGCTTGGCAACGTGGCCAACTCGCTATACGCCAGCTTCGCCGACCTGCGTGCCGGAACGCTCGACCTCAGCGACTGTAAGGTCATCTGGTGGCACTGGCATGTTGACGGCGGCGTGGACGGTCACGACGTGTTTGTGGCCAAGGCTACCGACGCCCTTGACACGAAGAACGAGTTGCGAGCCTTCTATGAGAACGGCGGTGCCCTCTTCCTCACGCGCTACGCCACCAACCTGCCCTCCTTCATCGGCGTCACCGGCGATGACGAGTGGACTACGCCCAACAACTGCTGGGGCCAGAACGAGGACGCAGCCGAGTTGTGCGGCGGGCCGTGGAGCTTCCGCATCTTCGACGGCCAGAACGACCATCCGATGTGGCAGAATCTTATCCAAGGCGACAACCCGCAGGAGGTTTATTGCACCGATGCCGGCTATCATATCACCAACTCCACCGCCCAGTACCACATCGGCACCGACTGGGGTGGCTACGATGACCACGCTGCCTGGGAGGCCCGCACTGGTGGTAAAGTCCTCGGCGTTGGCGGCGACGGCGCTGTCGTTGCCTGGGAATATCCCGCCCACGACGGCAAGGGAGGCGTCATCTGCATCGGCTCTGGCTGCTACGACTGGTACAGCTATACCCTCGAACCTGGCTATCAGGAGAACTACCACAAGAACATCGCGACTATGACAAAGAATGCCATTAATTATTTAACAAAGTAAAGCCTTATGAAGACAATGATATATTCAATATTCGCAATCATGCTGTCAGCCCCCGTGCTGACGGCATGCAGCGACGACGACTTCACCGCTGACCCCTCACGCGACTGGGCTGGCACCACCACCTTCTTCACCCCCACCGACGATGCTGGCTTCAACACCTACTACATGCCCGCCATCGGACGCTGTGGCGACCCCATGCCCTTCTACGATCAGAAGGCTGGCGAATACAAGGTGCTCTACCTACAGGAGTATGACAACAACGGCGCCTGCTACCATCCCTTCTGGGGCATCAGCACCAAGGATGGTGCCAACTACACACCCCTCGGTGAAGTCCTTCCTACTGGCACCAGCACCGCCCAGCAGGATGCTTCTCTTGGCACTGGCTGCGCCATCTACAACGAGAAGGAAGGTCTCTACTATATCTACTACACCGGCTACAACGTCCTTCTTCCCAATCATGAGGTCGTGATGCGCGCAACCTCGACCGACTTCAAGACGTGGGCCAAAGACAACGTATGGCAGCTGAAAGGTACCGACTATGGCTACGATGCCAACGACTTCCGCGATCCGCAGATCTTCATTGCAGACGACGGCCTTTACCACATGGTTATTGCCAGCAAGCTTCGCTTCGCCGAGTTTAAGTCGAGCGACATGAAGACGTGGGAGCACGTCGGTAGCTTCCCCATGATTTGGGACCGCATGTGCGAGTGCCCCGACATCTTCAAGATGGGCGACTGGTGGTACATCGTCTATAGCGAAGGTTACCGTGCCTCATGGAGCCGTAAGGTGAAGTACATGATGGCTCCCACCTTCGATGCCCTGAAGGCCTGCTTCAACGACCCGGGTGCCAACTGGCCAAAGGATGGCAAGGAAGGCGTGCTCGATAGCCGAGCTTTCTATGCCGCCAAGACTGCCTCCAACGGCACCGACCGCCTCATCTGGGGCTGGAGTCCCTATCGCACCGGCGCCACACTGCATGACAAGAACATCAACGTGGGCGCTGACGGCGAGCCCAACTGGAGTGGTGCCCTGATTTGCCACAAGATTATCCAGCATGCTGATGGCACACTTACCCTCGGTGCTGTCCCAGCTATGGCAACCAAATACAATCAGGCTGTTTCAGCCAACGTCATGGCCTCCAATGGCTACAGTAACGGAACTCTGAGTGGCGACGACGCATACGTGCTCTACAGCCGTCTCGGTACCTGCAACCATATCTCTTTCACCGTTAAGACCTCGAACAACTGGGACAAGTTCGGCATCTCCTTCGTCCGTGGCACCGACTCAAAGAAGTACTACACTATGGTTGTGAATCCTGAGTGGGAGGATGGTCGTAAGGTGAACTTCGAACAGGAGGGTGAAGAAGGTAAGGGCTTCGTTGAGGCCGCCGACGGCTATAACTTCGCTCGTCCTGCCGATAACGTGTACAACATCGACATTTACACCGACAATAGCGTTCTGACACTTTACATCAATGATGTCTGCGCCTACACCCAGCGCATCTACGGTATCCAGAAGAACTGTTGGAGCATCAACAACTACGGCGGCTCCATTACCGTCAGCGATGTCAAAGTCACCCAGCAGTAGTTGCAGTTAATACTCTTTCTGCTCGCCGCCTAAGCCTTCCCTCTCTCGGAGACTTGGGCGGCTTTTCATGAATAATCGTTCAATAATGCAGACAAATGTTACATTGAACGATTTCTTTTAGCCAATGAAACATCTTTTATCTCATAAACGGATAGTTCATCCTAATTTTGCAGTCGAAATAATTTAGATACAAACCCTATAAAGAAAAAAGAATTATGAAGAAAGTATTTTTACTCTTGTCCCTTTTGGCAACAACCACCATCGCTACGGCTACTGATCTGTGGGAAGGTACGCACGCAGTAGATTGGTCAAACACGCTGACTATCGAGGCTGCTAAGTTTGCAGAAGCTCAGGTAGGCCAGAAGATCGTTATTGAATTCACCGACGCTACGGGAGAAGTCATCGAACTGCACTCGAATGGCGGCATGCTGCCTGGAACACGCTACGCTCACTTCCTCTATGCTGATCAGCACGAAACGGAAGTGTTCATCACCCCGGGCATGTTGGCCTGTCTGAAGGAGCACGGCATGGAGATTTGCGGCAAGGGCTTTACCGCTACCAAGGTATGGTATGGCGACGGCAAGGACAATGTTGATGGGAACACAGTCTGGACAGGCTTTTTTTGGATGGACGAATGGAGTACATTGGAGGTGGCCAAGACCTCATTCGATGGTATCAACTGGAGCGACTATAGGGCCATCCGCTTCTATTCAGAGGCTAACCGCACAGACTATGTTATCAATGTGCTCACAAAGTGGGGTGATGGCGGCAAGTTGGGCGACCAGACCACGATGACCATGACTAACGAGTATGCCGAACTCAGCCTTGAGGGCATTGATATGGCTGCAAAATTAGCTGACGTTGACAGGCTCATGGTTCAGTGCAACAAGGAAGGCGGCAATCCCTTCAACTTCACAGCCATCGTGCTCGTCATGAAAGAGAGTACGGGCATTGATGATATAAGAGGTCAGAAGGAAAATGTCTGTTGTGACTTCTACAACCTCGCTGGCCAGCGCGTGGTTAATCCCAGCAAAGGAATGTATATTGTAAATGGCAAAACGGTTTTCATCAAATAAAAGTTAGTAGTTAGTTTTTGGGTTAGTTAGTTGGTAAGGAAAAAGATTGCTTTTCAGGATAACATTTATAGCAATAATGATGCAGTGAACGATTATTTGCAGCAAATGAAACAGAAATGACAGCCTATTAACGAGAAATCCTGTAATTTTGCAGCAGATTTAATAACTAAAGACAAATGAACATGATGAAAAGTTGTTTAATGACACTGACAGCAGTAATGGTGCTGACGATGGCCAAGGCTCAGACGGTGACGCCGCAGGCTTGCGAGCAGAGCATCGTGACCCCGAAGGACACTGGACGGTATCTCTGGTTGCCCATTCAAGAGTCCGCTCCTGAAGGTAAGGTACAGGTTATCGTCAGCAGTTTGCTACAGATGGAGCAGAACGTGCGCATGGCCCGTGAGCAGGTGGACTATTATGTAGCGCTCGACTTGCAGCCGTATCAGGGCAAGGGTTCGCTAAGGGTCTGTGTGCAAAATGTGCCAACGGGCAGCGTGTGCTTTAAAAAACTGGTACAGAACGACGATGCGGACTTCGCGTTGATTAATGAGAAGTTCCGTCCGCTGTATCATCATACGCCGAAGCGCGGGTGGATGAACGACCCTAATGGGATGTTTTATAAAGACGGTACCTGGAATCTATACTATCAGTACAACCCCTACGGTTCGATGTGGGGCAACATGCATTGGGGGCACTCCGCCTCCACCGACCTCATCCATTGGAAGGACGAGGGTGTGGCATTGGCTCCTGACGTGTGGGGAACGATATTCAGCGGATCGTGCGTGGTGGATAGGGGCAACGTTGTCGCTATGTATACTGCGAGCCGTCCCACTCCGTTTGGCGGTGATGTACAGGCACAGTGCATAGCCTTCTCGAATGATGGCGGCAAGACATTTACGAAGTATGAGGGTAACCCCGTGCTGACTGCTGAGGACAAGGACTTCCGCGACCCGCGTCCCTTCTGGAACGAGGATATCAAGGCATGGAATCTCATCCTCGCAGTGGGACAGGAGATGCGTATCTACTCATCACCTGACCTGAAGAAATGGAAGTACGAGTCATCTTTCGGTAAGGAATATGGCAATCATGGTGGTGTGTGGGAATGCCCGGACCTGTTTAAGATTGGTGAGAAGTGGGTGCTCATCTGCAACATCAACCCTGGTGGACCTTTCGGTGGTTCGGCCACGCAGTACTTCGTGGGACAGTTCGACGGAAAGAAGTTCACGTGCGAGTCGAAACCAGAAGTAACAAAATGGCTGGACTTTGGCAAGGATCATTATGCTACTGTGTCGTTCTACAATGCACCAGACAACCGACGCACGGTGCTGGCTTGGATGAGTAACTGGCAGTATGCCAACCAGGTGCCTACCCTGCAATTCCGCAGCGCGAACTCTATTCCCCGTGACCTCGGACTGTTCGAATATAAGGGTGAGACATTTGTAAGTGTGGTTCCCTCGAGGGAAATGCTGGGAGCACGTGGTGCGAAGGTGAAGCAGCCGACTGAGGCTTGCGAGGTTGTCATCGACATCAAGAAACAGACTGAGATTGTGCTGTCGAACGCGAAGGGCGAGCAGGTCACGATGACCTACGACGGCCAGAAGCAGACGTTCTCGATGAATCGCACGAAGAGTGGCGACGTGGGCTTTAGCCTCGACTTCCCCTGCGTGACCGAAGCTCCAACCTGCGGAACAATCAAGCAGCTCCGCATTTTCATCGACCGCTGCAGCATCGAAGCCTTCGATTCCGACGGCAAGATGGCCATGACCAACCTTGTGTTCCCGTCAGAACCCTACAACACCATCAAGGTGAAGGGCGGCAAGGCCACCATCTATGCCTTAGTCCCCTAAGTTAGGGGGATGGGGGTCTGAACAGACAAAGAAAGAAAAAGTATTAATCATTTTAACGGGGCGAAGAACGCTTGTTCAGACCCCCAACCCCCTAACTTAGGGGGCTTATAAAAACAATGAAACAGAATAAATCCATTTATCTGATCCCAGTAATGCTCTGCTTCTTCTGCATGGGCTTCGTGGATCTGGTGGGCATCGCCTCCAACTATGTGAAGGAAGACCTCGCGCTGAGCGACTCCGTGGCCAACGTGTTCCCCTCGCTGGTGTTCTTCTGGTTCCTCATCTTCAGTGTGCCCACGGGTATGCTGATGAACAAGATTGGTCGCAAGAAGACCGTTCTGCTGTCGCTTGTCGTCACCGTGGTGTCGCTGCTGCTGCCGCTCTTCGGCGAGTCTTTCGGCATCATGCTTGTGGCCTTCTCGCTGCTGGGCATCGGTAACGCCCTGATGCAGACCTCGCTCAACCCGCTGGTGTCGACCGTGATGGGCGGCGGCAACCTGGCCTCGACACTCACCTTCGGACAGTTCATCAAGGCCATCGCCTCCTTCTCGGCTCCTTATCTGGCCATGTGGGGCGCCACGTTGGCCATTCCCGAGTTTGGACTCAACTGGCGCGTGCTCTTTGGCATCTTCCTGATAGTGGGCATACTCTCCACCATTCTGCTTTTCGTCACACCCATCGAGGAGACGCCCATCGAGGGCAAGCCCTCCACCTTTGTAGAGTGCTTCAAGCTGTTGGGCACGCCCATCGTGCTGCTGTCGTTCCTCGGCATCATGTGCCATGTGGGCATCGATGTGGGTACCAACACCACCGCCCCGAAGATTCTGATGGAGCGCTTGGGCATGACGCTCAACGAGGCCGCCTTTGCCACCTCCCTCTACTTCATCTTCCGTACCATCGGCTGCCTGACGGGCTCATTCTTCCTGCGTGTGCTGAAGATGCGCACATTCTTCATCATTAGCATAGTGATGATGGCGCTGTCGATGTGCGGCCTGTTCTTCGGTCACGAGAAGTGGATACTCTACACCGCCATTGCCCTTGTGGGCTACGGCAACTCCAACGTCTTCTCCATGTGCTTCGCCACCGCCCTCGAGTCGATGCCCGCGAAGCAGAACGAGGTCAGCGGACTGATGATCATGGGTCTCTTCGGCGGCACCATCTTCCCGCTCTTCATGGGTCTCTTGAGCGATGCCATGGGACAGGCAGGTGCCGTGCTGGTGATGGCCGTGGGCGTCGTTTATCTCTTCACTTATATCAAACAATTAAAAACCGCATAAAATGATGGAATCAAAACGTTATGTAGTAGGACTCGGAGAAGTCCTGTGGGATGTACTTCCCGAAGGTAAGAAACTGGGTGGCGCCCCCGCCAACTTCGCCTATCATGCCGGACAGTTCCTTGGCATGAACAACACCATCGCCGTGAGCGCACTCGGCGAGGACAAACTGGCCGACGAGACCGTTGAGGCTCTTCGTGAACACAACCTCAACGACCTGCTGCCCCGCGTGCCCTACCCCACCGGCACCGTGCAGGTGCAACTCGACGAGCAGGGCATACCCACGTATGACATCAAGGAGAACGTGGCTTGGGACAACATCCCCTTCGACGATGACATTGCCCAGATAGCCCGCAACTGCCGTGCCGTGTGCTTCGGCTCGCTGGCACAGCGCAACGTCGTCAGCCGTGAGACCATCCAGAAGTTCCTCGACGCCACACCCGCCGACTGTCTGAAGATTTTCGACATCAACCTGCGCCAGCAGTTCTACACCAAGGAAATACTGAGAGAGTCGTTCCAGCGCTGCAACATCCTGAAGATCAACGACGAGGAGCTGGTGCTCATCGGCCGCATGTTCGGCTATCCCGGCCTCGACATTGAGAACAAGTGCTGGCTCATCCTGGGCAAGTACAACCTCGACATGCTGGTGCTGACCTGCGGCACCAACGGCTCGTATGTGTTCACTCCCGGCCAGATGTCGTTCCAGGAGACACCGAAGGTGAAAGTGGCCGACACCGTCGGCGCCGGCGATTCGTTCACCGGTTCTTTCGTCGGCTCTATCCTCAACGGCAAGTCAGTGCCCGAGGCCCATCACATCGCCGTACAGGTTTCTGCCTACGTCTGCACGCAGAATGGCGCCATGCCCGCCTACCCGGCTGAACTGCTGAAATAAAAGGTGCTCGGGACGCAAGAGCCAATACCAATCATGTTAAATGCCAGGACAAAGCTTTGTCCTGGCATTTTTCTTGCTTTCACATCTTGCCCCCATACACCATTCTACACCCCATGGCACAGGTGACAAGGCTTCTGTTTTTACCAAGGAAATTGCATTTTCTTCTCAACGAGAGGCTGGATGCGGGGCTGCCAGTCGCGGTCGAAGCGGTCGATGTTGCGGTCGAGGAACGCCAGACGGTCGGCGAGCCACTGCTTGAGAACCTTGATTTCCTCATCGTAACTGCAGACACGGTAGGCCGCAAAGCCATCAATCATTGGAGGCATACCGCTACCAAACTGCGGCATTTCGCCCATCGGCGGGAAACCGCCCATCATCGGGAAACCGCCCTGCGGCATTTCACCCATCATCGGGAAACCGCCCTGCGGCATCTCGCCCATCATCGGGAAACCGCCCTGCGGCATCTCACCCATGGGCGGGAAGAATCCTCCCATCGGATTCCGCTTCTTGTTTTCCTCAAACTGCTCTTTCTGCTCCTCCGTGACCAACAGCTCGGGATAAGTCTGGAAATGATGGTCTCTGGCTTTGGCCGAGAGCATAGCCTGACGGTCGATGAAAGCGTTGACGGCCTTGTTGCTGAGCACATCCTTGCGCAATGCCTGATAGCGCTTCTTCACGGCCTTGCGGAAATTGGGGTCTTGCAGCAAGCGCTGCCACATGGCTGGCGTGGGATTGTTGAAGCTGCCCTCATAGCACCACGATTCCGGCTCGTCGGCATTGGCAAGGTTGGTGTTGCCATAGGCGTAGTTGTAATCCCACACGGGTCCGGCAAAGAGTTTCCCGCCAGTGCCGTCATCCTTCTGCTTTTCCTTGTAGAAGTAGGCGCTGCGGCGGTAGGCATCGGCATTGAGACTCAGTTCGGTATGTATGAAATAATCCACAAACGAGGGCACGTCGATATAGCGTGCATAGCCTTTCACGGGGTCGGCAAAGTCGTCTGACTGAATCACCTGTTCCACCGTGTCGACATAGTTCTGAATATAGTCCCATTGCTCGGGCTGGAGGTTTTCCTTCTTGGGATAGATGCACGACCAGATGACCTCGCTCGACATGATTCCCTCGCCGATGCCCGGCACTTTCGAGGTGAAGGTGGCATCCTCTTCGTTGAAGGTGTCGATGCGGAGCAGGTAGCCGCCCGTCAGCTCGCGTCCGCTGGTGTCGCTTTTCTTCAGCTTGCTGATGTCCACGCGGTTTTTGTCACGTTTGATGGCTTCGCACAGGATGTAGATGCCGCGATACTCGCCGTCCATCGTCAGCTCGCACATCACTGTTCGCGGTGCCCAGTGGCCCATGTCGCGCCACAGCTGGAAGGCCAGCGGGTCACGCATCATCGAGACGTCGTTGTAGGGAGCCAGCAGCACCCATTTGCTGTGGGCAGGCATGCCCAGCAGACTCACGTCCAGGTCCTTGCCTTGTGCGTCGCGTGTCTCAATCGTATATTTCTTCTGATTGAACATCAGCGAACTATTGCCGCGCAGCTTGATGCCGATGGGGCCGTCGAAGCCATCGGTTTTCATGTGAGCAGCCACCTTCTCCTGCGAATTCGGCTGTGCCGAGGTTGTGATGGTTATCATGGGCAGACTATTCTCGGCATGTAAGCTACAGGTAGAAAGTGTCACCAATGCCATCAGCATTATTACAGACAATGTCAATATCTTCTTCATACGCTTATCTGGATGTAAAAACACCGCAAAGGTAAGAAAAAAATTCGAGACGGTCCAAATTTGGCCGCTTTTTTAGGCAATGATTATCGTTGACAATACTAACGGTTAGAGTAATTTTTCTTTACAAAATTGTTAAAAAAACAGGGTTTAACGTGGCTGAGAATGGCTCAGAATTCACGACAGGCCGATTTGCTGAAAAAACCGCAAAAATGAGAAGGGTTGGCTATCTCGTTGACTGGCAGCTGCTTAGCTCATATTCCTGTTTAGCGGGAGCATCCTCGTTTTCAAAAAGGTATATCCGCGTGAAAAAAAGTCAATGCCTTTTTTTCACGCGAACCATCTTTTTGGGTAAAAGTAAGCCCTTCTGAGACAAAAACAGCCCTTGTCAGAGGCTGTAAAGCTGCACAAAACCCATACACGTGTGCAGTTTTTGAGCCACATTCATGCTCATCCGACGACCGACAGGCCTCAAAAAACGGTCTTCCCGCTTCTATTTCACGAATTTCATTTGTAAAAAAATCGGAATCATTTTTCTTTACATTTTTCAAAAGTCGAGGTAAAAATTTGTGTGCATCACATATATTTTATATCTTTGTAGCATCAAAGTGGAACTACGCAGAAACTTGTTTTTGTTTCGAATCAAAATTTTAAATTATCAGCTATGAAAAAAGCATTATTCTCCCTTCTTCTCTTCTTCTGTGCCGTTTCTGTTGTCGGTGCAAAGAAAAAGACTGCACCTTTGTCTGACCGCGAATACTGGTGCGAGCAAGCCTGGAAAATGGCGCAGCCCGTGCTGGAGAACATGGCCAAAGGCGAGCTGCAGAAGAACATGAAGACCGAGTTCTCGCCCTCGTTTGACAACCGCAACCGCAAGGTGGTGTACATGGAGACCTTCGGCCGCCTGATGGCCGGTCTGGCGCCGTGGCTCGCCCTGCCCGACAGTGCCGTCGGCAATTCTGCTGCCGACCTGAAAGAGCTCGAGATGCGCCGCCAGCTGCGCGAATGGGCGCTGGCCAGCTACAAGAACAGCGTTGACCCCGACTCGCCCGACTATCTGGTCTGGGGTGCCTCGGGTCAGAACCTTGTCGATGCAGCCTACATTGCCGAGTCGTTCATCCGTGCCTACGACGCCCTGTGGGTTCCCTTGGACGACGTGACGAAAGAGCGCTACATCAACGAATTCAAGAAGCTGCGCAAATATGAGCCGCCCTACACCAACTGGCTCCTCTTTTCCAGCACCATCGAGAGCTTCATAGCCAAGGCCGCCGGTCTGAAGGAATACGACGATTTCCGCGTGATGATGACCATCCGTAAGGTGGAGGAGTGGTACGTGGGCGACGGCTGGTATGCCGACGGCCCCGTCTTCGCCTTCGACTACTACAGCAGCTATGTCTTCCATGCCATGTACCTTGAGACGCTGCAAAACATGATTGACGCCAAGCAGAACGGCACGCGCTTAGAGTACAAGAAATACTACGACCGCGCCCTGAAGCGTGCGCAGAAGTATGCCATCATCCTCGAGCGCTTCATCTCGCCCGAAGGCACCTTCCCCGTCTTCGGCCGCAGCAGCACCTACCGCATGGCGGCCCTGCAGCCGCTGGCCCTGCTGGCGTGGTATCAGAAGCTGCCCAAGGAGCTGAGCAACGGTCAGGTGCGCGCTGCACTGACGGCGTCGATGCACCGCATGTACGACCAGCAGAACAACTACAACGACGGCGGCTTCCTCACCATCGGCTTCTGCGGCTCACAGCCCGACATGGCCGACTGGTACACGAACAATGGGTCGCTCTACATGACATCGCTCTCGCTGATGCCGCTCGGCCTGCCTGCCAGCCACGACTTCTGGACATGCCCTGCCGAGCCTTGGACGCAGGTGAAGGCTTGGGGCGGACAGCCATTCCCCAAGGATCACCGCTGGGCCGACGACATACAGACAAAGGACCGCTGGTGAAAAAAAAACCGCCCCCAGCCCCTCCCTACAGGTGAGGGAGGAGCTGGGAGCGGCTGACAGGTATGCCGGATGGGGCTGATTAGTTAATCTTGTAGTCCAGCGACTCAGTGCGCTCGATGTAGTCGATGAGCTGGTGCTTCACGTCGATGAAACGCGTCATCGAGCGCAGCAGCACATGGTGTTTGCCGGTGCTGTCGCGCAACTGGAAGAACACTTTTGTCTTGCCCGGATGCTCAGCCACAAGCTCGCTGAGCTCTTCCACCACCTGATTGTTGAGCAGGTCGCTGTTCATCGAAATGGTGATGCGGTCGATGGCTTTCTCCTTCACCGTCTGTAGCAGTTCCACGTTGCTCACCTTCAGCTCTTTCTCTTCGGAGTTGTAAAAGCGGGGGCGCATCTTTCCCGTGACATAGACCGCAGCTCCCTCAATGAACTTGCCGTTCAGGTTGAGCCAGTCTTCGCCGAAAAGCACCAGTTCGCCCGAGCCGTTGAAGTCCTCGAGCGTAATAATGCCCCACGGCTTGTTGTTCTTGCCGAAGCGCGACTGCACGCCTGTGACGATGCCGCCCAGCGTGATGTCGTCGCGGTCTTTCAGTGCGGCGGCGCGGTCGGCCAGCTCCAGACACGTGGCATTGCAGAGGTTGTCGAGCACAATCTTATACTCGTCCAAGGGATGTGCCGAAAGATAGATGCCCACGAGGTCGCGCTCCTTGTTCAGCCGCTCAATGTCACTCCAGCGCACATCGGTTTTCGGTATTGGCGGAGTGGCAATCTCAAGGTCGTCGAAAGCGCCGAAGAGGGAGTTTTGCATTTCAGCCTTGTCCTGCTGATACTTCTGCCCATAGCGCACCAGCGTGTCGAGGAACATCTCGCCCTTGCTATTCTCAGCAAAGAACGACTCGCGGCGAATGCCAAAGCTGTCGAAGCCGCCACTCAATGCCAGGCTTTCGTAAGCCTTGCGATTGACATTGGCAAAGCTGACTCGCTGAGCAAAATCAAAGATGTCCTTGTACAGTCCGTTTTCCTCTCTCTCGCGGATGATGGCCTCAGCGGCAGCGTCGCCCATGCCCTTGATGGCTGCCAGTCCGAAGCGAATCTCACCCTTCTTGTTCACACCGAACTTCAGGTACGACTCGTTCACATCGGGTCCTAAGGTGGCGATGCCCATCTGCTTACATTCGTCCATGAGCTTCGTGATTTCCGTAATCTGGTCGCGGCGTCGCGTCATGATGGCGGCCATGAACTCGGCGGGATAATTGGCTTTCATGTAGGCTGTCTGGTAGGCTACCCACGAGTAGCAGGCGGCGTGCGACTTGTTGAAAGCGTAAGAGGCGAACTTCTCCCAGTCGCCCCAGATTTTCTCCAGGATGGCGGGGTCGTGGCCGTTCTTCATGCCGCCGTCGATGAACTTCGGCTTCATGGCATCGACAATCTTTTTCTTCTTTTTACCCATTGCCTTACGCAGCGCGTCACTCTCGCCACGGGTGAAGTCGGCCAGCTGACGGCTCAGCAGCATCACCTGCTCCTGATAAACGGTAATGCCGTAAGTATCCTTCAAATATTTCTCCATGATGGGGATGTCGTAGGTAATGGGTTCGTCGCCATGCTTACGACGTATGAACGACGGAATGTACTCCATAGGCCCCGGACGATAGAGGGCGTTCATGGCGATGAGATCCTCGAAAACGGTAGGCTTGAGGTCGCGCAAGTGTTTCTGCATTCCGGCCGACTCAAACTGGAATGTGCCTACGGTGCGGCCTTGCTGATAGAGCTCGTAGGTCTTCGGGTCGTCGATGGGAATATGGTCGAGGTCGACGTCGATGCCCAGCGTCAGCTTCACGTTGGCGCAGGCTTCCTTCAGCTCAGACAGTGTTTTCAGGCCGAGGAAGTCCATCTTGATGAGGCCGGTCGACTCGATGACGTGTCCGTCATACTGCGTGCAGTTGGTCTTCGTGTCCTTGAAGTCAGGGTCGTCGGCAGTCGAGACGGGCACCCAGTCGCTGATGGGGTCGCGGCAGATGATGAAGCCACAGGCGTGGATGCCCGTGCCGCGCACCGTTCCCTCCAGCATCTTCGCATATTTAATGGTGTTGGCCTGCGCGGGGTCGGTAGAGGCCTCGGCCTCTTGCAGCTCGCGTGTGCATCTGATGGCATTGGGCAGGTTCATCTTCAAGTCTTCGCCCGTCAGCGGATCCTTCAGGCGGTCGGGAATGGCTTTGCACCATGCGTTGCTCAGCGCCAGCGGCACTTTCTCCACGCGCGCCACGTCCTTGATAGAGTTTTTCGTGGCCATCGACGCATAGGTGATGATGTGGGCACAGTTCTCGTGGCCGTACTTGTCCTCCACCCACTTCAGCACACGGCCACGGCCGTCGTCGTCGAAGTCGGTATCGATATCAGGCAGGGAGATACGGTCGGGATTGAGGAAACGCTCGAACAGCAAGTCGTACTTCAGCGGGTCGATTTTCGTGATGCCCAGGCAGTAGGCCACCACGCTGCCAGCCGCCGAGCCGCGTCCCGGCCCGACCATGACGCCCAGCTCCTCGCGTGCCGAGTTGATGAAATCCTGCACGATGAGGAAGTAGCCGGGGAAGCCCATCGTCTTCATGATATGGAGCTCGAAGCGGATGCGGTCCTCCACTTCCTTCGACAGTTCCTCGCCGTAGCGCTGATAGGCACCTTCATACGCCAACTTCGCCAGATAGTCGGCTTCGAACTTGATGCGGTACAGCTTGTCGTAGCCGCCAAGCTTTTTGATTTTCTTCTCACCCTCTTCACGGGAAAGCGGATTCTCGCCATTCTCGTCGGTAGTAAATTCGCGGAACAGGTCTTCCTCGGTGTATTTCTGCCGCCACTCTTCCTCCGTGCCGAAGCTCGATGGAATGGGGAAAAACGGCATGATGGGGTCGTGGTCGAGGCTGTAGATTTCCACCTTGTCCAGAATCTCCAGCGTGTTGCTCAGGGCTTCTGGCACATCGCTGAAGATGGCGTTCATCTCGGCTTTCGTCTTAAACCACTCCTGCTTGGAGTAGAGCATACGCGTAGGGTCGTCGAGGTCTTTTCCTGTGCTGAGACAGAGCAGGTGGTCGTGAGCCTCGGCATTGTCCTGATCCACGAAATGCACGTCGTTGGTACAAATGAGCTTGATGCCGTATTCGCGGGCCAGTTCGATGAGCACCTTGTTGGCCTGCTGCTGCAAGGGGAAGGTCTCGCGGTTGGCACGGATGACGGGGTCGGTCACCTCATGGCGCTGCAGCTCAAGGTAGTAGTCATCGCCAAACACACGATGATACCATTCCACGGCCTCACGAGCACCGGCCATATCGCCGTCCAGAATCTTCTTGGGCACCTCGCCTGCTATACAAGCCGAGCAGACGATAAGTCCCTCATGGTAGCGCTCCAAATCGGCACGGTCGGTACGCGGACGCTGGTAGAAGCCGTCGGTCCATGAGTTCGACACAAGCTTGATGAGGTTCTTATATCCCTGATAGTTCTTGGCTAAGACAATGAGGTGATAGCCGCTCTGGTCCTGCTTGCCGTCCTTCTGCTCCTTGGGACCATAGCGTGCGACATACATTTCACAGCCGAAGATGGGCTTGAAAGGCTGTTGCTTGGCCTCGGCGCGCTTGGCGTTCACTTCGTTCACAATGTCGTGAAACTCTTTGATGCCGAACATGTCGCCGTGGTCGGTAATGGCCATGCCCTGCATTCCGTCGGCAACGGCTTTGTCAACAAGGTTTTTTATTTTCGACTGTCCGTCAAGTATAGAATAGTACGTGTGTACGTGAAGGTGAATAAAATCTTCCATGATTGCCAGTTGATATGATTCTGCAAAATTAGCATTTTCATATCACATGGCAAAATTTCTCGGGTCTTTATTTGCATGTGTCTCCATTTTGTAACCACGTGGGTTACTGACAGTAACCACGCTGGTTACTGTCAGTAACCCACGTGGTTACTATTTTTTACCCAAATATATTGACAGGCACAGACAACGAAAGAAATGCCCTAATGCCCGCTGAGGTTCAATAGTCAGGGAGCCTTGTCGTAGACCGACTCCAGCGTGTAGCTGGCGTCGTCGCTCGTGGCAGCCTTGATCATCGTCTTCACAAGCGACTCCATGCCGGGGTAGAAGGAGCCGTCGTTGTGGTTGAAATAGCCATGATGCTCGTCGCCACCGCCGGTGACATTGTTGTCCCAAAGACAGACGGGCATGCTGTATTCATGGGCGGCGCGGCAGACATACTCCAGATAGTAGTTGCGGAAGAGGTTGGAGCGGTCGGTGGTGTGCATCACGCAGCCATACTCGCCGATGTAGACGGGAATGTTGTTGACCACGAACTTATCGTACAGCTGCTGGAAGGTGCTGGTGACGTGGTCCTCATTACTGCCTTCAGCATACTTGCCCTTGGCAGCGGTGTGGCCCCATTCGGTCTTTCCGTCCTTCACTGGTGTGAGGGTGAAGCTGCTGGGGTCGTAGAAGTGGACGCTCACCATGATGTGGTTGGCCGGGTCGTTGGGCAGCTTGAAGGCGTTTTCGAGCACGAAGGTGGGACCGGAGGCATAGCCGGGCACGCCAATCCAGCGCGTGGCGTTGTTGCCGCCCGTGGCACGTATGGCATCGACAGCCGTCTGGTTCCACTCGTTCAGCGTGTTATACTGCTTGCCGCCGTCGGTGCGGTTGGCACCCCAGCCCCACTGGCCGTCCTGAATCTCGTTGAACGTCTCGAAGAACAGGAAGTCGCCCTTGTCCTTGAAGGCTTCGGCTATTTGCTGCCAAGTCTTCTGGATGCGTGTCTTTACGGCATCATTGACGATGTTGTTGCCTGCGGCTTCCTTGATGGTGAGCCAGTATTCATCGTGGTGGAGGTTCAGGATGGCGTTCAGGCCGGCTTTCTCAGCCATCTCCACGTTCTGCCTCACCTCGTCCATATAAGCAGCCTCGATAGTCCAGTTGTCGCCCGACTGATAGTTGCCCCATGTGACGCCGATGCGCACGGTGCTGGCACCGGCCTTCTTCAGGTTGTCGTAGAGTGCCTGCGTAGGCTTGGCGTTGTCCCAGTAGCCCCACTGCGGGTGCTTGCCGTCCTCGCCGCTGCTGGTGTCGAAGTGGTTGCCCAGGTTCCAGCCCCAGCCTAAGCGTCTGGCCAGCGCAGTGGCATCGTTGTCGTCGATGGGCTGCGAAGCGGCCTTGGTGGTGAAGTTCACGGTGTAGGCAGGAGCCTTGGCATTGGCGTCGTTCTTGGCGACGATGGCTCCCTCGGGCACTGTCAGCGTATAGCTCTTGCCCTCTTCCAGAGCAGGCAGAGTGACGACGACGTCCATAGAAGTAGTGGGGCTTAACGCTGCCGTACACTTCGTACCGTTTAGGGTGATGTTGGCCGATGGGCTGATGGCCACCACCGTATTGTAGCTTATGGTGACCTTGGTCAGTTCAGAGGCTTTATACTCTGCTCCGTTGGTAATGGAGCAGGAACGGATGCTGACAGTCACCGACGGCGTAGCTTCGTCGTCGTCATCATCGCCGCAGGCCGTCAGTATCGGTAAGACAACAGCCAGCAAGCCGAGTAAGAATAGTTTCTTCATTTGTTTTCTTGATTGTTATAATAATGATTACTTAGTTGTGCAATGTTGGCAGCTCATCGCGGGTGACGACGCAGTCGCTCTTCATGACGTTGCGCCACCAATCGTCGCTGCACATGGTGTCGGTGCTGCCTTGTCCACCCTGATACCACACCATGAAGTGGCTCCACGCGGCACCTTGGTTGAAGCAGTCGCCGATGAAGCCCTGCTCGGTGCGGACACCGCCGTTGTCGCCATAGCCGCACTCGCCCAGCGCCACCATCTTGTTGGGGTAGGCAGCCTGAATCTCGCTGAACTCCTTTGCGTTCTGGGCAGCGTTGCAACCATAGAGGTCGCGGGCGACAATGTCGACATAGTCCGTGCCGGGATACCAGTCGGTGTCCTGGTTGTACTGCTGACTGTTGCCGTTGTAGTTCTGTGTGGTCCACACCCAGATGAGATTGTTGATGCCCTTCTGTTTGAAATAGTCGAACATGGTGTGCCACAGCTTCTTGTAGGTCTCTGCCCCATCGTAGCCCCACCAGAACCACGACTTGGTCCATCCGGCCTGCTGCTTGGCAGTGGCGTTGCCGGCAGCCTCGTGGAAGGGGCGCCAGGTGGCAGCAATGCCGGCCTGCTGCAGCTGCATGATGGTGGCAGCCACTTTGTCCATCTGCTCATAGAACCATTGATGCTCCCATGTTCCGTCAACGAACACGTTGGCCGTCTTAAACGTCGTCTCGCTCGGCGTGCACGTCACATCGGCAGACCCTTCCTTCTTGGGAACGTTGAAGTGCCACATCAGCTGCACCAGGCCACCGTCATTCACCCAGTCGGTGACGGGCTTGATGTTGGTGTAGTCAATCCAGTTGGCGGGCGAAAAGCAGACGTGGATGAAGTCGTAGCAGTTCATGGCAGGATATCTTCCTGTGAGCTTGTAAACCTTCTCGGCACAGTCGTTGTTCCAATTGACATTGGCCATGACACTCGACACCACCTTCTGGCCGTAGTAGTTGAGTAAGATTTGGTAGAGGGCCTTGGCCTGCGGGGATGAGGCGGTGACAGGCTCTGCGGGGATGCTGCCTGTGTCGGGTTTGGCCTTGGTGCTGAAGCTTACCTTATAGGCAGGTGCCGATGCCGTGGCGTCGTTCTTGCCGACGATGCTGCCAGCAGGGATGTCGAGCGTATAGCTGGTGCCGGCCTCTAGTGTAGGCAGCGTGACGACGACGTCCATAGCCGTAGCGGCGCTTGACGCAGCCGCGCACTTCACCCCGTTCAGCGTGATGTTGGCCGACGGACTGACAGCCACCACATTATTATAACTAAGGGTGACCTCTGTCAAGTCGGAGGCTACGTATTCGGTGCCTTCGGTGATGCTGCACGAGCGCAGGCTGATAGTGACCTTGGGGGCAGGGGTTTCAGGATCATCGTCGTCACCGCAGGCCGTCAGCCCTATCATCAGGCCGACAACCATCATGGCCACGACTGCAAAGGCGTTAGGTTTTTTCATGTCTTGTTGATAATTAGTAATTCAGTATGTTCGTTTTTACCGTGCAAAAATACAACTAATTACCTTTTTATCCAAACAATTCACGAAATAAATTCACAGGACACCTTCATTGGCTTGTTATTTAATCACCCATTCGCGAGGTGTCCACTTCTTTCTTCTTCTTTTCCTCGCGAAGTTAATACTTTTTTTCAAAAAATACCGAAATTGTTGCATAAGTTAAAAATTATTGCCTATCTTTGCAACATCAATAACTAAAGGAGACAAGAATATGCTACACATCCATGAAGAGGCCGCAAGATGCCTGCTGTGCGCTGATGCGCCATGTTCCCGAGTTTGTAAGAACGGCGACCCCGCCCGTGCCATCCGTGCCATCCGCTTCGCCAACGAGAAGATGGCTGGCCGATGGGTTGCCCAGTGTACGGATGACGAGCTGGAAGCTGCTGAAAAAGCCTGCATCCACTACGATCAGCCCATCCGTATCAAGGAGCTGGCCCGTTCCGTATGCCGTGACACTGTCGCAACAACCGACACGCTCCCCTCGCTTGCCATCGACTTCTGCGGCATCGCCTGCGAGAATCCCTTCTTCCTCGCCTCGTCGGCCGTCTGCACCAACTACGAGATGGTGGCGCGTGCCTTCGAAATGGGTTGGGCAGGTGTGTTCTACAAGACCATTTGCCTGCAGGACATCAAGGAGGTGTCGCCCCGCTTCGATGCCGTATATGATCATGGCAGCCACGGCAATTTCTACGCCTTCCGCAACATGGAGCAGCTGAGCGAGAATCCTGTGGAGATGGACTTCGACATTCTGAGACGTCTGAAGCAGAACTATCCCACCAAGGTTGTCGTTGCCTCTATTATGGGACAGAATGAAGAAGACTGGATTACGCTGGCCAAGATGGCTGAGGAAGCAGGCTGCGATGCCGTAGAGCTCAACTACTCCTGTCCGCAGATGCGCCAGACGGGCATGGGTTCCGATGTAGGCCAGGATCCCGAGCTCGTCACCTTCTTCACCGCATACGTCAAGCGCAGCGTGAAGATTCCCGTCATACCCAAGATGACGCCGAACATCGCTCATATCTCAGAGCCCGCCATGGGCGCCTACTTTGCCGGCGCAGATGCCATATCGGCCATCAACACCATCAAGAGCGTCACCCTGGGCGACGGCTCCGAAGTGAGCGGCTGCCAGACAGGCTCCGGACTGTCAGGACGGGCCGTGAAGCCCATCGCCCTGCGCCATATTCTGGCCATGGTCAAAAATCCCATGATGAAGAACATCCAGTACAGCGGCATCGGCGGCATCGAGACATGGCGCGACGCCCTGGAGTTCATCCAGCTGGGCTGCCGCAACGTACAGGTCTGCACCGCCGTCATGCAGTATGGCTACCGCATCATCGACGACATGATTCTGGGCCTGCAGCATTACATGGCAGAGAAAGGCTCCGTTGCGCTCGAAACCCATGTTGGCGAGCTCCTGCCCAAGTTCTTTCTGCCGTCCGACTTAGACCGCACCACCATTGTCTATCCGCAGATTGACCGCGAGCGCTGCATCGGCTGCGGGCGCTGCTACACCTCGTGCCAGGACGGCGGCCACCAGGCCATCACCTTCGACAACACAACCCGCCAGCCCCACATCGTCGGCACCAAGTGCGTAGGCTGCCATCTCTGCCGCCTCGTCTGTCCCACTGGTGCCATCGGACTGACGAAACGCATTCAGAAAAAGGAATAAACGGGCTTATTCCATAACTATCTGAGCAGTATTGTCGCTGTATGTCACAATCTGCACACCCTTGAAGCTGTTTCCTACTGCTCGTCCAGACAAGTCGTATCTTCCCGTCTCTGTGCGAGCAGCTGCATCGGGCTGTCGTTGAAAGCAGTCTCTCCTATAGCCAGTTTCACATTGCGGTTATAGGTCAGCGTGTTGTGCATTTTCAGGGTTTTCAGATATCTGGTTCCCTGAAAGGCATCTTTTATTGGTTATTGGTTTTAAGATTCTGCTTTTTCCTTGGGTTAGTAATTATTTCCGATGCAAACTTACAAAAAAAAATGAAACAAACCCCTTTCCACACATGTTTTTTTAACTCCACTAATAATTTTCCATGAGGCAGAGCTTGATGATTTTCACAACCCATTGATTTACAAAGGCTTCTTTGCATGTCTCGTTTGCCTGTTTTCCATAGGCAACCGTTGTGGCTTTCGAATTATTGTCGTAACTTTGCACCCAGTTAAGAGTTATTATTGGACATTATGAAACCATCGATAACCATACATACGAGAACAATATACCTATTCATTATAGGTGTTCTGCTGACGGCTTGCAGTCAGTCACAGCAGGAGCCCGAAATGCAGACGGCTGCCAGCTGTCTGAAGGAAGCTGAAGCTGCCTTGGCCAACGACAGCATCCGTCAGGGCGAGAATTTACTGCGAAAGACCATTCGTCTGGCTGAAGAATCTGAGGATTGGCACACCTATTATATCGCGTACCAGCGGTTGGCGGTAGCATTGTCGCAGAGCAGCCCTGATGAGGCTTTGCAACTGATGAAAAAAGCCCTGACCGCCTATGAACAGCATCCCGACGACGAGCGAAACCATGTCATCCTGCTCGACTATGCCGGCACTTACGCCGCACAAGTGGCTTTCATCAATGAGGAATCATTCGACGAATCGCTCGGATTCATCCATCACGCATACGACATAGCAGAGAGAAACCAGATGACCGACCTGATGTGCCAGACACTTACCAGCCTTGCAAACATTGCCTGGGCAAAGGAGGATTACCGTCAGGCCGTCGACGATGCCCGCAGGGCCGAAGTTGTGGCGACAGCCGACCTGCGGCCAGGTACACTACAGGTACTCGCCCGCAGTTACCTCAGCCTCGACATGCTCGACTCGGCAGAAACCGTCTACCGGCAGATTGAACCTGGTAATGACGTCCATCTCGCCTATATCGTGCAGAGCAACCTCGCCAAGATTGCGCTCCGACGCATAGGAGCTACAAACATGGAAGACGACATTGATGCTGCCTTTGAGCAAGTGGAGAACTTTTACTATAAGGCCCTTGAGCAGAAAGATGAGTATTACAAGGAGACGTTGCGACAGGAAATGGAGAACCAACAACTGGAATACCGCTCAAAAATCTACGCGCGTACAATCTTTATTACTATTATCGCTTCGCTCATTGTCATCTTAGCAATAGTGTTGGTTGTACGGTATAGGATGCGTGCACAGCGTCAGGAGCGTGAATATGAGAAATCGAAACTACAAAACCAGCTCTATATGCAGGAACAGGAGAAACGCCGGCTTCAGCAGGAGGCGGAACACCAGAAGACTCTGTTGCACCAGGCCAACGAGGTGGTGACATTCCTGCAGAACTACATCCTGGAACGTACGGAGGTAATAAAGAAACTCAACCAGAGCGGCGATTCGCTCATCAATCTCAGTCAGTACGAATGGAGCGAGATAGAACGTACGCTCAACGCCATCGACAACAACCGTTTCGCCAATATCCGTGAGCAATACCCCAATATGCAGGAAGACGACATCCGACTGTGCATCCTCACGCGCCTCGGCCTCAGCAACCGCACCATTGGCAACATCTACTGCATCACCATCTCCGCCGTCCAGCATCGCAAACTCAAACTGAAGAAGGATGTGTTCGGAGAGAGCAGCCCGGATGTCACTTTGGAACAGATACTCAACGACAAATAATTATCGCCAATTAAATCAATATCATAAACCATTACAACTATGAAAAAACAATTATTCTTTTTCATTTTGATGCTTCTGCCGATGTTGGCCAGTGCCCAGACAGTATCAGACGTGCAGAACAGCGGTTGTCTGGATGCGACACAAGGGGAAGAGCCTGAGAGGCAACCGATGATTGTCTTGACAAAAGAGGGCAGCGTTTTGTCTGTACAACTGCTAAACTATGAAAGCAACTGCTGCACGGAGGACTTTTATGCAATTGCCAATATTAACGATGGCAGTCCCTGTTCGGTTTCTGTCAGTGTGCGCCCCACCGTTGAATCTGATTGTGATTGCATTTGTCCTTTCAACTTGTCATTCACCATACGTGACTTGGAGCCAAACATTTTCTATTTGGACTGCTGGTGGTATAAGGGACTGGTAGAACTGACTGAAGGGCAGACGTATCAGGCAACCTATGATGGCTCGTCTTATTCTTATCATCCATTCTTGAAAGAGGGAAAGACGTGGAACTATCAAGAGTATTATCATAACTTGTGGGATGATGAGCAATGGACGAAAGACATCTCGTATGTCATCAACGGCACCACAGAGATTGACGGCAAGACCTATTACAAGATGTATCGCACAACCGAAGAGGGCAGCAATTATTTCTGCGCCCTTCGTGAGGAGGACAGGAAGGTGTGGCAGTATACAGCTGATGGTGACCATCTGCTATATGATTTCGGCATGTCTGTCGGCGACAGCTATATGCCTTCATACGAACCCTTGCACTATCTGCTTACTGCCATTAAGCCGATGCGGTTCCACGACAATCAACTGCTCAATGTCTTGTATTATGACTTGTTGAGGGAAGAAGGACCCACAAATCCCCCCTGCCACATTGCTTCAGCTCCTATTGTCGAGGGCGTGGGTTGTGAAGGAGGCTGGAACATCATGGAACTATATGCGCCAATACCCTCAAATGGTATCCTTCAGGGAGAAGACTTCTTGTCCTGCTATGAGGACGGAGAGTGCATCTTCACGGCTGACGATTTCAACGAATTAAAAAACCCAAATCCTGCTAACAACATCGCCTACCGTCCGTTCGTTGAAGAAGGTAAGGTGTGGAAAGTGGGAACAGTCTCGGGCAATCCTGTGCAGGTGGTTGACTACTACTACTTCGATGGCGATACGATTATCGACGGAAAGACCTTCAAGCAGATGATGTGCCAGAGATTTATTAGTCCCGATTATCCAGATGATAACAACCTGTCACAATCGCCTGCCCTGAGAAAAGTGGGAGCATGGTACGAAGAAGACAAGAAGGTGTACTTTTATGACGAGTCGAAACAGGCTATGAGGATGATGTATGACTTCTCCCTCAATACCGATGACCCGGTGTATTTCATTGATGGAAATTATAGTATCGGACCGAAGCAGGCAGGAGGATTAGAAGGCTTTAAAGGTGTTTATAGAAATATCTGGATTTATCGCGACGTCCACAGTACCTACTGGTTGGAAGGAGTAGGAGGTATTAATGGACCGACAATAAATGCATACGATCCGATATATTCAGATCCTGTACCGCAGTTCCTGATGTCGTGTGCCGTAGGCGATGAAGTCATCTACTTCAATGATGACTACGAGGATGGGACTAATCATGAGGGAGCACGGAAACACCGCTTCGACTTCACCCATACTATCAAGACACAGCCTAAGGCGCCGATGATGAGAGCGGCAGAGCAGTCGCTGTATGGTGAATACAACGAACAGCAGTTAGGTATCAATCTCAACCCGCTCGACAATGCCTATCTGGTGCGCATTACCGACGAATCGGGCAAAGTTGTCTATGAGAAAACCGTCAATACAGGCATCATCGTTGGCCTCAATATCGACATCTCTGCCTATACGAAAGGCCGTTATGCCGTCAGCGTGGAGAATAGCCATGAAATCTTTACCGGTGAATTCGAAGCACAGACGACAGGAATAGAGGATTATGCAGAAACCGGAAATATAAAGAATGAAAGTATCTACAACCTTCAAGGCCAGCGAGTCAGTAGCTTGCAGAAGGGATTGATGATTGTGAACGGGAAAAAGGTTCACGTAAAGTGATACATCATGAAAATCCGGATTGTCCACAATCATTTCACCAAGCTCACGTCGACCGTGACGATGCGGTTTTAATTTCGTACACACGCTGTGTACTAAAAATACACACCGTGTGTATTTTTAGTACACATGATGTGTACGATACGTGTACTTGATGTTTGTGGACACGAAAAAAGCGCCCCTCGGTCGGAGGAGCGCTTTTTTGATTGTCAGCAGGAATTATCTACAGGAGTACAACCTTCTTGCAGATGATGCCTGCGCCACAGATGACAAGGCCGCCGGCAGTGCGCAACTGCTCCATATCGGCATCGGTGAGCACGGTCTTGATGCTGGTCTCCGACGGGTCGGGCGAGGCATTGCCGTCGGGCCCCCAGCCCTGAGTGGAAGGCAGGGCAGCCCATGAGCCGTTGCCGAAGCGGATGTTGATGTAGCCCACCGATGGATCTACCTCGTAGTAGAGCTTCACCGTCGTGCCTGCGGCAACGGTGCTCCAGTCGTAGCCGCCCCAGGCCAGATCCTGCATGCCTGCGGCCCAGCTGCCGAGGGCGAAGCTGCCGCTCCAGATGGTGTTCTCCAGAATGGAGAGCGTGATCTTCGTGATGGTGAAGAAGGCTCCGCAGATGACGAGGCCGCCATTGGCTACCATCTCGTCGATCATGGCCTGAGTGAGTGTCACTGAGAACTTCGTGTCCTCAGCTGTCAGCGGATTGGCATCGGCTGTGCCGGGCAGTGGAGCCCACGAGCCGTTGCCGACGCGAATCTGCGACCAGCCCTCTGACATGTCGGGCTTGAGGTAGACGGTAAGCACCTGTCCGGCCTTGGCGGTTGACCAGTCGTAGCCGCCCCATGCCAGATCCTGCATGCCGGCATTCCAGTTGCCGATGTAGAAGTTGCCGGCCCAGATGGTTGTCTCAGGAGCCTCGCTGTACATCGAAATCTTGTCTGACTCAATGCTGTAGTTCTCGTGCTGCACAAGGATGACCTTGCCGTCGCCCATGCCCTCGGGCACTACGAAGCTGATCTGGGTGGCGCTCTGTGCGAACTCGCCCTTCTGCAGAGGAGCTTCAATGGCGGGCAGGACGAGCTGGGTGATGCGGTCGAGCTGGGTGCCCTTGATGGTGATGGTCTGTCCGGCCTTGACGTCCTTGACAGGATCGGTGCTGCTGACGGTGGCCAGCGGCACGGTGATGTCGACGGTGGTAGTGAGGCCGGAGGCGCTGTTAAGCGTAACCGTGCCCGACACGGTGTTGGCAGGAACGGTCACCTGAATGGACTTGCCGTCGCCAGCAGCGGTGAAGGCCACATCGGGCACGGCGGGGAAGTCGATAGAGGACACGAGGTCGAGGTTCTCGCCCGTAATAGTAATCAGCTCACTGAATTCGGGATTGGCGTTTGAAACGCCGGTGGCCTTGGCTGCGTCCACGCTGAGGTTGCCCATCACGGTGTTTTCGGCGCCTTCGGAGCCGTCGTTATAAGCCACTTCGCCACTCTTGGCCTCCATAGGCACACGCACTTGAATCTCGTTGCGGGTGTTCTTCACGAAGTCGGCAGCGTCAACGGTGACGTGGTCGAAGAAGACCACCTGTCCGATATTCCAGACATACTCGCCCTTAATGGAAACGATGTTGCCTGGATGGATGGAGGCTGGTGAGAAAGAGTTGACCTTGATCTCCTCGGCAAAGGTGATCTTGGATGCCGAGACAATGGTGTCGCCGCTATTGGTCACGAGGCGGAGCTGTCCAGGCACACACTGGTCGGGAATGGTAACCGTCATCTCCTGAGCGTTTTGCACAGTAAACTCGGCATTGATGTAGGTAGTGGCAGGTGTCAGCTTCTGATTGCCCTCAGGGAAGAGCACCTCCTTGACGTTGTTCAGCTGGGTGCCTGTCAGGCGCATGGTCTCGCCACGGGTTATCGGCATGGGGCCGAAGCCCAGGATGTTCACGCCGCTCTTGCTGTACTGGTTGGTGTCGAGGTCGTCCTCGCTACAGCTGGTGAAGCCAGTCATAGCAACCAGCGCAGCCATGGCCATTACTGATATGTTACGATATATCTTCATTGTTTTGATTCTTTTAGAGTTCTACTGCGCGAATGTTGTCGATACGGATGATGGGATGGCAGGTGGTGCCGTTCTGCACACCATTCCAGATGAAGAGCGTCAAACCGGTGAAGTTCTCAGCAGTAAGCGGGGTGCCTGCCGGCGTTCCGTCCTCCAGATACTTGAAGGTGGAGAGAGGCAGGGTGACGGTCACCCATTTGCCGCCGGTGTCGTAGGAACCGGTCTGGTTCCAAGGAGTCCACAGTCCACGAGGATAGTCCACATCGTGGAAGAAAGTGTTGTTGGCTGTAGCATTTGTCACCTGTGCGTCGCCAGTGAAGATACACTGCATGGAGAGGTTGGTCCAGGGATTGCTTGACGGGATGTTCACCTCGAACTTCAAGGCCATATTGGCGAAGTTTGCAAAGCTGACGCGGTCTGACAGACGGTCGGTGGCTTCCGGCCAGTATTCAAAGCAGAGGTTTGAATCATCCCAAGCACCGTCGGTGAAGTCAACGTCACCCAGCAGCAGGTAGTAGCCGTCGAGGGAGTATTCGTCGTTGGAGATTCTTGCGCCGTGCCATCCGTGCTTGAACTGACCGTTGGCATAGTCGTCGGGCCAGCCGTTATCCCAGTCATCGAACAGCATGCCGCGTGTGTCATGGTAGTTGAAGCGGGCCTTCTTCTTGCCATAGACGGTGGTCACCTCTACGGGGCCTTCCTCCAGTCCCTCGGGAACGGTGAAGGTGATCGTACTGATGTTAAAGGCCTCGATGTCAATCTTCTTGCCGCTGATGGTCAGCGTGAGCGGCGTGTTGGGGTCATCGACGAAGTAGTTGCCATAGATGGTGGCCTGCTCGCCTCCCTTGGCCCACTCGTTGCTCATACTGTTGATGTTTGGGCCAGGCACCAGCACCTTGAAGTCGTAAGTAGTGGTGTCGTTGCTGTTGTTGATCATGAAGATTTTGTTGAACACCTCGCCGGGAATGTCGCCTGGCACAGTGACAATCATCGTATTGTCGGTGATAAAGCTCGGAATGAGCTTGGCTTCCTGATCGTTGAAAAGCATCTTGGTAATACTACGCAGGTTCTCGCCCACGATGCAAATGTTGTTATCCATATAGGCGCCAGTCAGGATGGAGTCGGCGCTCTCAACATTCACAGGGCGTATGTAGCGGATAGTCGGCTTGCCACCGCTTATCTCGTACTTGTCGGGCTCGTCCTCGCAGGCAGTGAAGCCAATCATGGAGCAGGCGGCCAAGGCAATGTACAGTCCTTTAAATATCTTGTTGTTCATATCTTTCAACATTCAATTATCAATTTTCAATATTCAATATTCAATAGCTATAGGTAGCACGTACATCCACATGGATGGGATCTTCCTTCAGATGCGGGTTGAAGGTGAGGTCTTCCATCGGGAACGGAATGGTGAAGCTGTTGACGGTCACGTTGGGGCCAGCCGTCTGGTCGTCGTACATGGCGGTTTGGTCGTTGCCGTCATCGTCTTTGTTCACCAGTTGCCACTGGCCGGTCTCATAGTAGTTCTTGAACATCGGGCCAAGGTTCCAGTACTGGTTGCGGCGCTGGCCCTTCAGCTCGTTGATGGCACGGTCGGCGTTGTAGTATGACAGGCGGACGAAGTCGTACCAGCGGTCGCCCTCGCAGGCCAGTTCCAGACGGCGCTCTTTCCACACGTCGTCGAAGGTGAGCGAGGTGGCGGGAATGACATTGGGGATGGCACGTGAGCGTACGGCGTTGAAGGCCCTCAGTGCATCGGCATCGTTGCCCTGTCCCAGCAGCACCTTGGCCTCGGCCAGAACGAGGTAGACGTCGGCAAGGCGCAGAATCGGTGTACAGAGCGAGCTGGCCATGCGTGCTGCCGACGTGCCGAGAGCGGTCACATGGTCGGCATTGTTGCCATACATGTATTTCACCATGTTGCAGCCGGTGGGTGAGCGGTGCTCGCCCCAGGCAGCGGGGTTGTAGGTCTTGTCGAATTCGAAGCGCATGTAGTCGAAGCCGCCGTGGTCGCGCCACAGATAGGGAACGACATCGCCCACAGTCATCATCGTGGCCTTGCGGCGCGTGTCTACGTCGGGACGTGTGGCGGGATCGTCGAGCACGTTGAAGCCGAAGGCATCCTGCAGGTCGACCGACGGGCCGCTCCACTCGCCCCATACATCACCATACTCGTCCATGCCGGTCATGCCGAGGTCAGACTGGAAGGAGTTCTGCGATGTCCACTGCGAGCTGACCACCCAGCGCCAGGCAATCATATTCTCGGGCGAGTTGTTGCCTTCCAAGGTGAAGCAGTCGGCGTAGTTCTTCTCCAGCGAGCGTCCGCTGTTGTCCATCACATCCTTGGCCAGCTCGGCAGCTTTCTGCAGGTCGGCCTGATCGAGCTGTCCGCTCACACCGGCCTTGGTCAGGTACACCTTGGCCAGCAGTCCCTTGGCGCAGTATTTGTCCAGACGTCCCTTGGCGCACTGCTCAGGCAGCAGCTCGATGGCTTTTTCCAAGGTCATCACGATGTATTCGTAGACGTCGGCCTTCAGCACTTTCGGCTGGTCATTGTAGGTGCCGGCCTCAATCATGGCTGCATTGTCGTGCACGATAGGCACATCGCCGAAGGTGCGCACCAGGTAGAAGTAGGCCATGGCCTTCCACAGCAGGCACTCGCCCATGGTTTGCTTTTTCACAGCCTCCGATGCGCCACCGCCTTCAATGTAGCGGCGCACAATGTTCGAGTGGCCATTGACAGCCCACAGCGAGTAGGACATGTTGCGGATATGCTGGTTGTTCGAAGTCAGTCCGAAGCGCAGGAATGCGGTGTAGTCGCCGCCATCTGACATGTAGATGTTGCCGGCCATGACGTCGAACGAGAAGAAACCGCGCTGGAAGTCATACCAGGGTGAATTATAAAGATAATCGACGGCAGCAATACATTCTGCATCGGTTTTGTAGTAGCCGCTGGCTACGTAGCCGTCCTCTGTGGGGCGGTCGAGGAAGTCCTCACATGAGGTAAGGCCCAAACCAACGACAACGGCACCCAATAATACTTTTATCTTATGATTTGTTTTCATGACAATTTTCTCCTCTGTATTTTTTAGAATGAAATGTTGAGTCCGAAGGTGCAGGTGAAGGGCGAGGGATAACGGCCGTTATCCAATCCGAAGACATAGCCATTGGCATCTGTGGTAGAGGCACCAATCTCGGGGTCGTAGCCGTCGTAGCCGGTGATGGTCAGCACGTTCTGCAGGTTGCAATACACGCGCAGGTTTTCCAGGTAGAGCTTGCTGATGATGCTCTTGGGGAAGGTATAGCCCAGCGAGACATTCTTCAGGCGGATGTAGCTGCCGTCCTCAATATATCGGCTTGAAATATTCTGGTTGTAGCCATTGCCCAAAGCCACACGCGGGGTCTGCGTGCCGGGGTTGGTCACATAGACGTTGGTGATGTCGTTATACCATGCGCTGCCGTCCTCATACACCTTGTTGGCATCGATAGGAGCCAGCTGTGCACGGTCGGCAATCTTCTCCTGAATCTGGTTGTTCCAAGTGCTCGTCATCGACGTCAGAGGAATGGAGGTGTAGTTCATCACCTTGTTGCCATAGGAGCCGTTGATGAAGATGCTCAGGTCGAAGCCCTTGAAGTTGAACGTGTTGGTGAAGCCGAAGGTGAACTTGGGCAGCGGCGAGCCGATGTTGGTCTTATCGTTCTCGTCGATGACGCCGTCTTTGTTCACGTCCTTGAACTTCAGGTCGCCGGGCCAAACAGTATTGTTCTTGCTGTACTTCGTGGGGTCGGTCACGTGACTCCAGGTACCGTCCTCATTGTGTATGCACGACTGCGCATAAAGCGTATTGACAGGCGAGTTGAGGATGTCGTCGAAGTCCTTGTAGACGCCTTCCACCTCATAGCCGAAGAAGTCGTACATCGGGCGGCCGACAGACGATACGGCGACCACGTCGCTCCACTGGCCATAGCCGATGATAGCGGCGGAAGTGGTGCCCTGCAGAGCTACCAGCTTGTTCTTGTTGAACGAGAACTGCAGGTCGGTGTCCCAGCTGAAGTCCTTCGTCAGCACGGGAGTGGCTTTCAGCTCAATCTCAAGACCGGTGTTGCGCATTGTACCGTAGTTGCCCCAGGGAGCAGAGAGAGCGCTCGAGCCGTTGCCCTGTGTGCCGAGGTAGGAAGGCAGCTGCATGCGCATCAGCATATCCTTCGACTCTTTCTTATACCAGTCAATGGTCAGGTTCAGGCGGTTGTGGAAGAAGCCGAGGTCGATACCCAGGTCAATCTGCTCCTGTGTCTCCCACTGGATGGCCTCGTTGGGCAGACCTGTGGGACGATACGACTGTCCGAGTGCCGAAGGCATCACGCCCAGGGCGACGCCCCACTTGTAGCCACCGATGTTGGCGTTACCCGTCTGGCCCCAGCCCACACGAATCTTACCGTTGCTGAGCCAGCCTTCGGTAAAGCTCTTGATGAACTCCTCGTTGGTGAAGCGCCAGCTGGCAGCCAGCGAATGGAAGCCTGCCCAACGGTTCTTCGGGCCGAAGTTTGAAGATCCGTCGTAGCGGTAGGTGTAAGTGGCATAGTAGCGGTCGTCATAATTATAGGTTTCGCGCGTGAAGAACGAGGCCATCGAGGCGCTGCCGAATCCGGAGCTGTAGTCCTTGTCAGTTTTCTCCACGAGATTCGGGTTCTGCACATCGTTGCGAGGCAGGTTCTGGCCGGTGATGCCCTGATACTTCCACTGCGACTCCCAGCACTCCTGACCGAGCATGGCGGTGAAATGATGCTTGCCGATGTTGCCGGTATAGGTGAGATAGTTCTTCAGCTGCCAGAATTTATTGTTGTTGCTCTGCCAGTGGTCCTGGTTGCCGGGCTTCTGCCAGCCGCCCAGGTCGACGGAGGGCTCCCAGGTCTCGGCGTTGCTGTCGCTGATGTCATAGCCCAGCTCAGCATGCCACACCAAGTTCTTGACGGGCGTTACCTCGGCAAAGATGTTACCCGTCAGCTTGCGGCGCTCCAGCGTGTACTGGTTCATGTTGGCCAGGGCCACGGGGTTGGGGTTGGTATAGCCCTGACGAGCCTCAGCATAGTAGTTGCCGAAGACGTCGTAGATGGGAATGTCGGGCAAGGTGGTCAGCGAGTAGGTAATCACACCTTCAGTGCCGTCAGCCTTCTTCAGGTCGTCATTGGTGGTTGAGAAGGTGGTCGACATGCCAAGCTTCAGCCAAGGCTTCAGCTGGGCGTCCAAGTTGGCACGTACCGAGTAGCGGGTGAATTCCGAGCCGATAATCGTACCTTCCTGATTCATATAGTTGCCCGACACGAAATACTGCACCTTGTCAGTACCGCCCTGGGCGCTCACCTGGTGCGAGTGCTGCAGGGCCGTCTGGAACACGGCGTCCTGCCAGTTCGTGCCCTTGCCCAGGATGGAGGGGTCGGAGTAGTTCTTGTTGGCCTGGCTCTCCACAATCCAGCCATTGTCAACAAAGTCCTTATAATATTCTGCATATTCGCGCAGGTTCATCATGTCGAGACGCTTGGCCTGACGGTTGACTGCGAACATGCCATCGTAGCTGAACTTAGCCTCTCCGGCCTTACCGCGCTTAGTGGTGATGAGCACCACACCGTTGGCACCCTGTGCACCGTAGATGGCTGTGGCCGAGGCGTCCTTCAGAATCTCCATCGACACGATGTCGGCGGGGTTCAGGGTCGACAGCGGAGAGATGGTCGACACCTTGCCGTTGCCCAGACGGTCGCCCAAACCATAGTCGGCACCGCTCTGTCCGCCACTCTGTACAATGACACCGTCGATGACGTAGAGCGGTTCCTGATTGGCATTGATTGAGCCGATACCGCGCACGCGGATGGACGACGACGAGCCGGGAGCACCCGAAGTGGTGACTGCCGTCACACCCGTGGCGTGACCCTGCAGCGACTGGTCGAGCGAAGTGATGACCGAGCCTTTCAGGGCTGCCTCACCAATAGAGGCAGACGAGCCCGACAGGTCGCTCTTCTTCATCGTACCGTAGCCCACGACCACCACTTCCTCCAAGGAGTTGCGGTCTTCCTCGATGGTGATGTTGTACTGACTCTGGGCGCCAATCGTCACCTCCTTGGTGACGTAGCCGATGTAGCTGATGACCAGCGTCTGGCCCTGCTGCACGTTCAGCGTGAAGCGTCCGTCAAAATCGGTGGCAGCACCGTTGCTGGTACCTTTCACCTTGACGCTGGCGCCGATGACAGGGCCGTTGACATCGCTCACAACACCCGTAATCTTCTTTGCCTGTTGCACCTCTGTGGGCAACGGTGAGTCGCTACCACCAGGTGCAGCAAGGATTTGCGGTGAATAGCACAGCGCGAGGCCAGCACATACTACCGCCACCCTAAATTCTTTACTGAAATACAATTTCATAGGTTAATTTTTTGGTTAATTATGAAGTTAGTTAGAGTTTTTTCACAAAAACGCTGCAAAGATAAGCATTTTCTAATTCCTTCACAATTTTTTTAACGCTTTTTTTTCTGACTGTCATTATTAGGAGAAAAAAAGACCATTTTTTCTACTAAAAAGGCGCTATAATCCGATAATAACTGTACCTTTGCAGAGACGTTGAGAGAATCTAAACTATAACGGTATTGCTTTAATAAATTTCCATGAATAATCTAGGTTAAAGTAAACTCATAGGTTAACCTGAATAATTCATAAGGGTTTATGACCAATCAATTCTCATGCCGTATGATTAGTTCTGTCCGGATGTGATTGTGATTCCTGTCCCATAATGACA